>JBDZUY010000002.1:61928-114120 GCA_040255365.1 Hyphomicrobiales bacterium | reverse complement strand
GCGCGCGCCGCCAGTGCCAGCCAGTCTGCGCCCGCGCCATAGGCATGGGTCATGCCATCTTCCAGCCGCTCGTTGCGCACAATGATCGCGTGGGCAAAGGCCAGCGATGCGTCAAAGCCAGCACGTTCCAGCCTGGCGGCTTCGCGGGCGATGCGCGGTGCATCCACATCTGCAATCGCGGCGCTTAGCCCGTTTAGCGCGCGCATCTTTTGCGTTTCGGCGGGCGGGTCGGTGAGGTCGAGAAAAATTTCGCCATCCCGAATCTCCACCGGATAGGTGCGCACCGGATCGCGGCCAATCAGTGCCGCCCCGTCTGTCAGATCGAATTTCCAATTGTGCCAGTTACAGGTCAGGACGCAGCCGGGGCCTTGCGTGCCCTCGCTCAACGGATAGCCCTCATGCGGGCAGCGATTGGCAATCGCAAAAACACGTCCCTCCGCCCCCAGCACCAAAATCTGCTTGCCAGTTTTTCGCACCAGCTTGCGCGCACCCTTTGCGATATCGCTTTGCTGCAATCCGGTGGCGGTGAACATGGGCGCCTCATTTTGAAAGCCTGCACTTTTGAAAATAAATCCGGCTCTTGTATTTTGCAAGCCACAACTTTAGAAAATAAGCATGACCGATACCCCCCGCGCACGCGTGCTGGATTTGCTCAAACGTTTCGGCCCCGTCGCCGCCGACGCGCTGGGGGAAAAGCTGGGCGTCACTGCGATGGCTGTGCGCCAGCAATTATACAGCCTCGAAGAAGACGGGCTGGTCACCCATGAAACCGGTCCCAAAGACCCGTCAAAGGGAAGAGGCCGCCCGCTCAAATTGTGGCGCGCCACAGCGGCGGCTGATTCGTATTTTCCCGATAGCCATGCCGCGCTGGCGCTGGATCTGATTGGCCAGATGCGCGACGCGTTTGGCGAAGACGGGCTCGACACATTACTAGCAAAGCGCACAGCGGCACAGGAGATCACCTATCGTGCCAAGACCGATTCCAAACGCAGCCTGAAAGCGCGCCTTGATGCGCTGGTGAAAATCCGCAGCGCCGAAGGCTATATGGCCGAGGTGCGGCGTGATCCTGAAACCGGCGATTACCTGTTTGTCGAAAATCATTGCCCGATCTGTGCGGCGGCGGCGCTCTGTCAGGGGCTATGCCGCGAAGAGCTGGCGCTGTTTCGCCGCGTGCTGGGCGATGGCGTCAGCGTCGAACGCATCAGCCATATCGTCGCCGGGGCCTCGCGCTGCGCCTATCGTGTGCAGGAGATAAAAAAGCTGCGCCTTGACCGCCCGTCTTGACCACAGCGCCGCAAGGCGCAAGTTTGCCCCATGTCCGAAGCAGCTCTTGCCCTATCCGGTGTCACCAAACGCTTTGGCGACTTTACCGCTGTTCGCAATCTGTCCTTCACACATCCGCGCGGTTCCATTCTGGGTTTTCTGGGCCCCAATGGCGCGGGCAAAACCACCACCTTGCGCATGTTGCTGGGCCTGCTCACACCAGAGCATGGAACGATACGCGTGCTGGGCGAAGCACCGGGCGCAAATGTGCGCGCGCGTGTCGGCTATCTGCCCGAAGAACGCGGCCTCTACAAACGCATGCGCGCCGATGCGGCGATTGCCTATATCGCGGCGTTAAAGGGCATGGAGATGGGCGCCGCGCACGCTCGCGCCACGGCTTTGCTGGAGGAATATGGTCTGGGCGCAAACGCAAAATCGCGCATCGAAAGTCTTTCCAAAGGTATGGCACAAAAGGTCGCCTTGCTGACGGCGCTGGCGCATGACCCCGAGCTGTTGATTCTGGACGAACCGTTTTCCGGGCTCGACCCGATCAACCAGCAATCGTTTGAAGACAGCATCCGCAGCCTTGCGCGCGCGGGCAAAACCATTTTGTTTTCCACCCACACGATGGCCCAGGCTGAGCGGCTTTGCGATCATCTTGTCATCATGGCGCATGGCGCAAAAGTGTTTGACGGCACGTTGGAACAGGCGCGCAGCCGTCTGCCGCGCCGTGCCCATATTGCGGGCGAAGGCGATTTGTCGTTCTTGCGCGATGTGGCCGGTGTTGCATCGGTGTCGCCGCCGCTGGCGGACCAAACGCTGTGGACCATTGAACTTGCCAAAGGCGCGAACAGCAGCGCGCTGCTGGCCGCCTGTTTTGAACGGCGCATCGCGCTTACCCATTTCGATGTGGCTGATGCCAGTTTGCAGGATGTGTTTGTCGTGCTGGCCGGGCTGGATGCAAATGAAGAGGCCGCAGCATGAGGCGCATATTTCTGGTGGCGCGGCACGAATTCATCAAATATGTGACACGGCGCGGCTTTATCATCGGCGTGTTTCTGACCCCGGTGTGGATTGCATTGGCCGCAACCGTTCCGCAATGGATTGAAAAATCAACGCCGCCGCGCAGTTTTACCATCGTGGATCATGCGGGTGGCTATACGCAAAGCGTGGTGGCGGCGGTGCAAAAGCACGCGGCGCAAGATGCGCTGTCGCAATTTTCCGATTATGCGCGGGACCATGTTGATATGGCAGCATTGCGCAGCGGCGCGCCGCAATGGGCCGAGGTTTTTGCCGCGCGCGATGATGATGCACAAGCAATTGTGGATTTCCGCCGGCTGGGCGGCAGCGATGCCGCGATCAAAACTCTTTCGCGCTTTGCAAAACCCGCTGCGCCGCCGCCCGCTATACAGCCGCCGCGTTTTGAATATGTGCCCGCACCGCCTTCGCTATCGCGCGTGACAAATGCCGCCTTTGCGCCGCGTGCGGCGGCGGCGATGTCGGGGCCTCTCGCGCTGGACGCCATCGTCGTGATCCCGCCCGGCTTTGGCATGACGGACAATGCCTTGGCTGCGTTCTGGACGGCGGGCGCGCCCAAGCCCGATTTGAAACGCTTTGTTGAAGACGCTCTGACGCAAGCCTTGCGCGCGCGGATTCTGCACAAAGTCGCGCCGGGTGTTTCGCTAAATGTGCTGAATGTCAGCGCAAAACTGAACAGCTTTGATCCCACCGGCCGCGGCGCATCCCACGCCCTGTCGTTTCAGGATATGGCCCAACGTTACGCGCCATCGGTGCTGGCGTTCCTGTTGGTGCTGACGATATTCATGAATGCGGCGTCGTTGATGTCTGCGGTGATCGAAGAAAAATCCAACCGTATCGTCGAGGTTTTGCTGTCCTGTGTATCCCCGCGCGAATTCATGACCGGCAAATTGCTGGGCGCGGCTGGCGCGGCGTTCCTCACGCTTGGCATCTGGCTGGGTGTCGCGGTGATCGGCGTATCTTATTTCATACCGGGCGGCGCGGCGCTGGTGGGCATGGTGGCATGGTCGCTGGTGTCCGGGCCCATGTTGCCCATGCTCATCGTGTGTTTCATCTGCGGGCTGTTGATATATGCCTCGATCTTTTTGGCCATCGGCAGCATGGCCAATTCGGTGCAGGATGCACAGGCACTGCTTGGCCCCACGATGATCATCGTGATGGCGCCGCTTTTGATCATGCCAGCGCTGATAAGAGATCCCAACGGCATCGTCGCCAGTGTTCTGACCTGGGTGCCGGTTTACACGCCGTTCTTCATGATGTTCCGGCTGCCCTGGCACCCCGCAACATGGGAGGTGATCGGCGGGCTGGCCTTGATGGTGACGACGGCGGGGCTGTTGGTGTTTCAAACCGGACGCATCTTTGCCAACAATGTTCTGACCAGCGAGCGCCCGCCAAAGATCAGCGTGTTTTTGCGCAATCTGGTTGGGCGCAAAGCGGCGGGTGCGCGCGGCAAATAACGCAAACAAAAAAGCCGCTCACGAAGAGCGGCCTTTTCAAATTCGGTTTAACGGCGGCGGTGCCGCTTATTTCGGCAACAGGCCCTCGCGCTGCATGCGCTTGCGCTGCAGCTTGCGGTAGCGGCGCACGGCCTCGGCCCGCTCGCGGGCGCGCTTTTCGCTCGGCTTTTCGTAATGGCCGCGCAGCTTCATCTCGCGGAAGATGCCTTCACGCTGCATCTTCTTTTTCAGCGCCTTCAGCGCCTGGTCAATATTGTTGTCGCGAACGATGATCTGCAAGTTCTGCTCCCTAAAAAAGCCAGTTCTGTAAGGGCGCGGTAGATAACAGACGGTTTCTTGCCTGTCTACTGGGCCCGTCCACTGGGCCGATCCACTGGGTCTTGTTATCCGCCAGCATCGACCCGATATGAGGAAGGCAGGCCAATTTTGGGGCTGCGCCCCCTCCCGGGGGCGGGTAGGGGTGCCCCCCCCCCCCAAAAGCATGAGGTTCAATTGGGCAGGGCAGGTAAATCGGGCATTTTTGACAGGAATTGCCGCTTAGGCGCGAGGATTTGTAATGATATTGCGTTGCCTCCGCGCCTAGCCGCCGCTTTGACGGGGCGCCGCCTCGCCCCCATATTCCGCCCATGGCTATATTGAAGATTGCCCGCATGGGCCACCCGGTTCTGGCACGCCGGGCCGAACCCGTCCCCGATCCCACCGCGCCGGAGATTTGCCAGTTGGTCGGCGATATGGTGGCGACGATGATCGATGCCAATGGCGCGGGCCTTGCCGCCCCGCAGGTGCATGTGCCCCTGCGTGTGGTGGTGTTTCAGGCCCCGCCGGAACGCGCCGAAGATGATCTTAGCGATGAGGAGCGGTTCGATCACACCGCGCCCCTGACGGTGCTGATAAACCCGCAAATCGAAATTCTGGGCGACGAAAAAGAAGGCGGCTGGGAAGGCTGTCTTTCGGTGCCCGGCATGCGCGGCTTTGTCGAACGCGCATCGCATTTGCGGTACAGCGGCGTCGATCATGAAGGCAACAAGATCGAGCGCGTCGCCAAGGGGTTTCATGCCCGCGTAGTGCAGCATGAGGTCGATCACCTTGACGGTATTCTCTATCCTCAGCGGATGGGTGATCTCAGCAAATTGATTTTTGAATCCGAAGTGCGCCATTGGTTGCAGGCGGAGCAGCCGCAATGACCGAGCCAAAAGCCAAAACCAAAGCGAAACCCAGAGCAAAGACGAAGGCCAAAACCAAAGCCAAGCCGGGCGATGACAGCGCGATGAAAGCCGCCATTCTTGACGCCGCGCTGAAGCAGGTGCCGTTTGATGGGTTTACCGCGCATGTTCTGGAGGCGGCGGGTGCAGAAGCAGGCGCTGATGCGCAAAGTTTGGCGCGGCTTTTCCCCGATGGTCCGCTTTCGCTGGTCGAAGCGTTTTCAGACTGGGCGGATGGGGAAATGACCGCCCGCCTCGCCAAGGCAAAGCTGGACGAAAAGAAAATTCGGACACGCATTACTTTGGCGGTGCAAACACGGCTGGAGATTTTGCGTCCGCGTAAGGAAGCCGCGCGCCGCGCCGCAGCGTTTTTGACATTGCCGCCGCATGCGCCGCTTGGCACCAAACTGCTCTATCGCACGGTGGATGCGATGTGGCGGGCCGCGGGCGATACCTCCACTGATTTCAATTTTTACACCAAGCGCGCAATTCTGGCCGGGGTTTATTCAACGACTGTGATGCGCTGGTTTACCGATGACAGCGAGGATGAACAGGCGACGAATGAATTTCTCGCCCGTCGCATCGAGAATGTGATGCAGTTTGAAAAGCTGAAAGCGCAAGTGAAAGACCGCAGCAAAGGTTTTCCAAGCTTCAGCGAAATCTTGCAGCGCTTCTCGCCGCCTGCGCGCTGATTATGTTTTGGGGCTGACTTTTGTGAAATGGCCCATCTTGCGGCCGGGCCGGATGTCGTTTTTGCCATAAAGATGCAGTGCACCATCGCGCTTTGCCAGGCCCTGCCAATCGGCGGCTTCTTCACCCAGAATGTTTTGCATCACCGCATCGCTGTGCCGTTGCGGGTTACCCAGCGGCCAGCCCGCGACGGCGCGAATATGCTGCTCGAACTGGCTGACAGCACACGCTTCCAACGTCCAATGGCCGGAATTGTGTACGCGCGGCGCGATCTCATTGACCAGCAGGATTTCGTCACCACATACAAACAGCTCGACGGCCAGAACGCCGATGTAATCCAGCGCATCGGCAATACGCCGTGCAATAGTCTTGGCGGCATCGCCCTGTTTGGTGGTGAGCCGCCCCGGCACCGTTGAGCGGCGCAGGATATGGTTCTCGTGGTGGTTTTCGGGCGGGTCGTACGCGGCAAAAGCCCCGCCTGCCCCGCGCGCCGCAATAACGGAAGCTTCAAAATCAAAGGCGACAAAACCTTCCAGCACGCAAGCTGCACCCTTGAAATTCTTGAACGCATCCACACATTCATCGGCGCTTGCAATATCGCGCTGTCCCTTGCCGTCATAGCCAAGGCGGCTGGTTTTGAGGATTGCGGGCGTTCCGATCTGTGCGAAGGCGGCGCGTGCTTCATCTTCCGATGTCACGGCGGCAAATGGCGCGGTGTGCAAGCCTAGGCTGCGCAGGAATGTCTTTTCCGCCAGCCGGTCTTGCGCAGCGGCCAACGCGCGCGCGTTCGGATGCGTCGGCCTCAGATTGGCGAGGAAGGCCGCGGTTGCCGCGGGCACATTCTCAAACTCATACGTGATGGCGTCGCAGGTCTTGGCAAAGGCGGCAAGCGCCGTCTCGTCATCGTAAGCGGCATGGGTTTGTGCGGCGCTTACGGCAAAGGCTGGCGCATTGGCCGTGTCGCAATAGATATGTACCTTCAAACCCAAGCGGGCGGCGGCCATTGCCAGCATGCGGCCCAATTGGCCGCCGCCCAGAATCCCTATTGTGCCGCCCGGTGCAACGGGCGGGAATGTTTGTGGCGCGGCGCTCATTTCGTGCGCGGCTTTTCAGCGACGGATGCGGTCAGTGCTTTGCGCCATGCGCTCAGCCGGGCCGCCAGCACATCATCGTTCAGTGCCAGAATGGCGGCAGCATGAAGGGCTGCGTTTTTGGCGCCAGCCTCACCAATCGCGAAGGTGGCAACGGGCACGCCGCCGGGCATCTGCACAATGGAAAGAAGCGAATCCATGCCCTTTAACGCGCGCGATTCAATCGGCACGCCAAGCACCGGCAGGGTGGTCATGGCGGCGGCCATTCCAGGCAGATGAGCAGCGCCGCCTGCACCCGCGATAATCAGCTTCAGACCCCGTTCGGCGGCACCGGAGGCATAGGCATAAAGACGATCTGGTGTGCGGTGCGCCGAAACAATCCGGGCTTCGTGCGGGATCTTGAATGTTTTGAGTATATCCGCGGCGGCCGAGAGAGTTGGCCAGTCCGACTGGCTGCCCATGATAAGGCCGACGAGGGGTTTGCGAGCGGTCATGCTTCCTGCCTTTGGCGGCCGGGCGGCTGCCCGGCAAAGAAGCGGCGCATTATATGGGTGGCGGCGCTCAAGGAAAGGCCTGATATAGCGGCCAAAAGACCGGCGTTAACGATTTGGTCACCATATTAAACAATTCTTAAACCTGACAACGCGATGTGACCGAATGCCTTGAGGGGGCTCAGGCGATGAAGATCGACCGTCCCGGCCGCGCCGCATCCATTCGCGGCACCACCGCCACCGGCTATACACGCCGTGGCGAAGCGGTCACTGCGGCCCCCGCGATAGAGCCCATTGCCGCGACGGCCAGCGTGCTTGGCATTCCCGAAGACGAATTCACCCCGCGCGTGCGCGACGCCATCATGACCTTGATGGGTGAGGTGGATAGTTTGCGCCGTGAGCTGGACAAAACGCGCACCCGTCTTGATGAAGTCGAGGAGGCGGCCGACCGTGATCAACTTCTGCCCCTGTTGAACCGCCGCGCCTTTGTGCGCGAGCTGACGCGCTACATCGCCTTTACCGAACGCTATGGAACACCGTCGAGCCTGATCTATTTTGATCTGGATGGCTTCAAGGCGGTGAACGACAGCAATGGTCATGCGGCGGGCGATGCGGTGTTGAATCACTTTGCCAAAAATCTTTTGAACCATGTGCGTGAGAGTGATGTGGTGGGCCGGCTTGGCGGCGATGAATTCGGCATCATTCTGGCGCATGCCGATCAGAATCTGGCGCACAGCAAGGCTGCGTCTTTGGCGGCGGCGTTGAAAACCAGCCCGGCCAAATGGAACGGCCAGGACATTGCTGTGAACTTTTCCTACGGCGCCTTTGAGCTGGTTCCGGGCCAGGACGCCGACAGTGCGATTGCCCGTGCCGATGAAGCCATGTACGCGCACAAACGCACGCCGCGCCTGACATAATTTCATGCGATCAAATCCGGCAGCAGTGAATCCTCTATCGCATTAATCTGATCTTTCAATTGCAATTTGCGCTTTTTCAACCGCGTCAGCTGCAACTGGTCGCCCGGTCCCGCGGCAATCATTGCCGCAATCGCGGCATCAAGATCGCGGTGCTCCTGGGAAAGTTCGGCAAGTCGCACGCGCAAGGCCTGTTCTTCGGCTTCGTCCATCCCCGGTTCCTAATGCCCCATCATCTTATCGCTTCGCAGGCCGGGGCTTTGCTTTGCGCCGCCCCTTTGCCAAGTCTTCGCCCCAGCGTTTTACGACGGGCCAATCATACCCCAAAACATCCAGCACGCGGCCCACCATTTGATCGACCATGTCCGACATGGTTTTCGGCATCGCATAAAAGGCGGGCAGCGGCGGCATGATGATCGCGCCCATTTCGGCCAATTGCGTCATGGTGCGCAGATGACCAACATGCAGCGGCGTTTCGCGCACCAGCAAAACCAGCGGCCTGCGTTCCTTCAAGGTGACATCGGCGGCGCGCGTCAGAACATTGGTGGTCACGCCGGTTGCAATCTCGCTCATGGTGCGCACCGAACAGGGCGCCACAACCATGCCGCCTGTGCGAAACGAGCCAGAGGCGATGGGCGCCGCAATATCGCCAATGGCATAAACATGCGCCGCCTTGGCCGCGACATCGCGGGGGCTGAGTGCGGTTTCATAGCCAATCGTCATTTCGCCGGGTTTGGAGATGGCCAGATGCGACTCAACGCCTAGATCGGTCAGCGCATCGAGCAATCTTATTCCATAGATGACGCCAGAGGCCCCGGTGATACCCACCACCAGGCGCGAAGATGGCTGTTTTTCAGGTTTTTTCCCGCTCATGGAACAGCTTTACAATGCGTAAGCCATAGTTGGAAGAGGTCGTGACAGCGAGGCATCTTGGTGATTTAATTATCTCCCCTGAAGTGATGATGAGGTGAGCGATGGCTTTGCAAGGGCATATCAACGAGCTCTCTGACAAGCACAGAAAACTGGAAGAAATCATCAATGCGGAAATGACCCATCCTGACTGGAACGAAGTCCGGGTCGCCGCGCTTAAAAAAGAAAAACTTCGAATCAAAGACGAACTGGAACGGCTCAGGTTGAGCGTTCACTGAGACCGCGCGTTCGAATTGTGCGTTCATAAATGTCACGCCTATTCGGCTGCCGCCTGGGGTTCGGGGCTTAGCCCCGCCAGGCGGTAAACGCGCGCAAATGCAAACGCCGCTGCGACCAGACACAGACTGGCCGCGAGAAATGCTGCACCTGGAAAATAAACCGGGGCTGCTGGCGATGTGAAATACGCAAACAGATTGGTCAGCGCGGGCGGCGCGATGATGGATGTCAGGCTGCCGACACTGGCAAGCGCGCCCTGCAACTCGCCCTGTTCGCTTGGCCCGACAATCTTCGACATGATCGCGGTCAGCGCGGGCTGTGTCAGGCCCATCATCGCAAACGGCACCATGAAGGCGAACATCATCCAGCCTTGTGTCGCGAACGCGTACCCGGCAAAGCCGATCGACCCGAAGAACAGGCCTGTATAGACCGCGCGCATTTCGCCAATGCGTGGAATGATGATGCGCGTCAACACGCCATAAACCAGCATGATCAGTGCGCCGACCACCATCATGGAATAGCCCACCATTTCCGGCGACCAGTTGAATTTCAGCATGGTGTAATAGGTGAACACTGCCGGGTTGGAATCATGTGCCAACCGCATCAAAATCACGACCAGCAGCAAACCGAAGACCAGCGGAAAGCGGCGCAGCGCCTTTAGCGCGCCAAACGGATTGGCCCGCCACAAATCGAATTTGCGTCGCCGCTCCGGCGGCAGGGATTCTTTCAGCACAAACAAACCGAACGCCGCATTGGCCAGCGCCAGACCGGCCGAAACAAAAAACGGAAAGCGCGGACCATACGCGCCCAGCAACCCGCCAATCGCAGGGCCGATGATAAAGCCCAATCCGAACGCCGCGCCCGTCAAGCCGAAATTCGCCGCGCGCTTTTCCGGCGGGCTGACATCGGCGATATAGGCGTTGACCGTGGTGTAACTGGCGCCCGCAATGCCCGACAAAAAGCGGCCGATGAACAGCCAGATAATGGTCGGCGCCAATCCGGTGATGATGTAATCCACACCCAGCGCCAGCAGCGATGCAATCAGCACCGGACGGCGGCCGAACCGGTCGGACAGATTGCCGATCAGCGGCGCAAACAAAAACTGCATCCCCGCAAACACAAAGAACAGCCAGCCGCCATAACGCGCCGCATCACTCATGCCGCCGCCGATCAGATCTTCGATCAGTTTGGGCGTAACCGGAATAATGATGCCCAGCCCCACCGTATCGACGAACATCGTGATGAAGATGAAGACAAGCGCCAGCCGGCTGGTCTGTGCGGTGGTGTGTGGTTCACTCACGGTGGGCGGCCCCTTTGCTGAGGCGGCAGATTATGCGGCGGGCGCGGTGGCGTCTTGGAAAAATTTGCCCGTGTCACACGATTATCACGCGGTGGTGTGGGCGGGTTTGGGTTAAGGCTGGCACGGGCGGAACGGTTGGCACGGCGGCGCAAAAGCGCATGACGGGCCCGCGCAACCATCGCCGCGCGCGTCATCACGTTCCGTGCGCGTGCTATCAGTGCCCGGATTTCGCGGCGGCGGGCAATTGTGCTGCGCGCATAGCGGCCATGACAAAGCCGGTTGCGATTGCCAAAGGGGGCGCCGCGTTTGCCGCCAGTACGTTTGCCACCAGTACGTTTGCCCATTTGAACCTCACCCTTTTGGGGGGCACCCCGCCAGCATGCGCTGCAGGATTTCTTCGTCGCTCAGATTGGCGGCTTCGTCCTCGCTCAAGCCTTGCGGCCAGGCATCGTTGCGCGCCATCTGTGCCGCTTCGCGGCCATTGACCCGAATGATTTTGTAGCGGTGCTGGAATTCGCCCTTCAGCCGCGCGGCCGCTTGCGTCAGATGCGCGCTGACTTCGGCCAGCTTCACGGCGTTGTCCAACTCGGCATCGCGCGAGCTGGCATCGTCGGCATCTTCATCGGTCACGGCGCGGCTCAAACAGATGCGTATGGCATCGGTCATCAGCGCAAGCTGGGTGTTGAGTTCATCCACGGTGCGGTTTGGCGGCGGCAGATGGGGCGGGGTATCCGTTTTCGGCCCGGCGGCGTTTTTGCGTGTCATCGCATCGATGTCGGCATCGGTATGTGTGCGTTCAAGGGCGCAAAAAATTGCTCGCTTCTTATCCCGCACGATGGCCGCGATAAGCTGCGCAATTCGGGCAGAAATTTTTTCGCTATGCGCGCAATTTCCCTTTCATGATAGTGTGTGCGCAGAGAAACGATGAGCGGTGAGATATTGCCAATGCACCCGATCGAAGAGAGCCTGAATCTGGCGGCTGAACGCTGCGGCGATCTCACACCGTTTGTCTATGCGCGGTTGTTTCGCGAATACCCGGACATGAAGCCATTATTCGTGCGCGATACCGATAGTTCGGTGAAGGGCGAGATGCTGGCGCAAGTGTTCGAAATCATTCTCGATTTTGTCGGCGAGAACCGGTCCGCCGCGCAGATGATCCAATGCGAAGTGGTCACCCATGCCGGTTACGATGTGCCGCAGCACGTGTTTGGCATCTTCTTCACCATCGTTGCCGATACGATCCGCGAACAGCTTGGGCCGCAATGGACGGATACGTTTGAAACCACGTGGCAGAAATTGCTGCGCGATCTGGATTATTTCGTTGCCCATTCCGATCAGCACGAAACCGCCGCGCGCACCGCATAACGCCGCGCATCAGCCCAGCGTTTTCACCAGATCACGCAGTTTGAATTTCTGGATTTTGCCTGTCGGGGTTTTGGGAATCTCGATGAAATGCACATGGCGCGGGCATTTGTAATGCGCCAGTTTTTCGCGGCAATAGGCGATGATGTCAGCCTCGCTAACGCTGTCATGGCCGCTTCGCTTTTCAACGAATGCAAAAGGTGTTTCGCCCCATCTCTCATCGGGCCGCGCCACCACGGCGGCGTGCATCACAGCCGGATGTTTTAACAGCGTGTCTTCCACTTCGATGGAAGAAATGTTTTCGCCGCCGGAAATGATGATGTCTTTGGAGCGGTCCTTGATCTGGATGTAGCCATCGGCGTGCATCACGCCCAGATCGCCGGAATGAAACCAGCCGCCCGCGAACGCGTCCTTCGTTGCCTTGGGGTTTTTCAGATAGCCCTTCATCACGATATTGCCGCGGAACATCACTTCGCCCAGCGTTTCACCATCCGCCGGTGTGGGTTCCATCGTCTCGGGGTCCATCACCGAAAGCGCATCCAGCGCGTGATAGCGCACACCCTGGCGCGCTTTTTTTGTGGCTTGCGCGGGTTTGTCCAGCGCGCTCCATGCGTCTTTCCATTCATTGACGACGGCGGGGCCATAGGTTTCGGTCAGCCCATACACATGGGTGACATTGAAACCGGCCTCGGCCATCGCGGCCAGCACCGCTTCGGGCGGCGGCGCGGCAGCGGTGATGAATTCCACAATGCGGCCAATGTCGCGCTTTTCGCTATCCGTCGCGTTGAGAATGGACGACATCACAATCGGTGCGCCGCACATATGGGTGACATTGTTTTGGACAATGGATTCATAAATCGCGCCCGCCCGCACCCAGCGCAGGCATACATGCGTGCCCGCCACCACCGACAGCGACCACGGAAAGCACCAGCCATTGCAATGAAACATGGGCAGGGTCCACAGATAAACCGGGTGCATGCCCATGCGCGCGGCGATGATGTTGCCATAGCCCATCAGCGATGCACCGCGATGGTGGAACACCACGCCTTTGGGATTGCCTGTGGTACCGGATGTGTAGTTCAGCGAAATCGCGTCCCATTCATCATTGGGCATAACCCACGAAAATTCGGGATCGCCGCCCGCGATGAACGCTTCATATTCGCTTGAACCCAGATTTTCGCCGTCTTGCGGGAACACCGGATCATCGTAATCAATCACCAGCGGTTTTGCCTTGGCGCGCTTCAGCGCCTCTTTCACAACGGCAGAAAATTCGCGGTCGGTGATCAGTACCTTGGCTTCGCCATGATCGAGAATAAAGGCGAGGGCAGCAGCATCCAGCCGTGTGTTGAGTGTGTTCAGCACCGCGCCGATCATCGGCACACCGTAATGCGCCTCCAGCATGGGCGGGGTGTTGGCCAGCATCACCGCCACCGTATCGCCGCGCTTGATCCCGGCCTTGTGTAGCGCGGAGGCGAGCTTTCGCGAGCGCGCATAAAATTCGGCGTAAGTCGTGCGTCGTGCGCCATGCACGATGGCAATGTGATCGGGGAAAACGCGCGCTGCCCGCGCCAGATAGGTCAACGGTGTCAACGGCTGGTAATTGGCCGGGTTGCGCGGCAGATCCGTCTCATACGCATTGCGGCCGATCACGGGTTTGATGCGTGCGGCCTTTCGCGGCGCACCGGCTGCCGTGCGATGGGTGCGCGCCTTGCGCGGCTGCGTGGCGGGAATGGGCCGGGCGGCTTTGCGCGCGGTGCTGCGGGCTTTGGATTTGGCCTTTGTTTTGGCTTTGCTTTTCGCCTTGGTTTTGGGCTTTGCCGCGGCCTTGGCTTTTGGCTTGCGCGCCGGGGCCTTTTTCGCGCGCATGTTTTTGGCCTTTGTCACCTTGCGGGCCGGTTTGGCGGCGCTTTTGCGCGCTGGCTTTGTCTTTCGCGCTGGTTTTCGCGATTTTGGACGCGCTTTTGCAGTTGCGGGACGGGATTTCGATTTTTTGCGCGGCGCCATGATTGTCTGTTTACCCATTTAAACTATGACAGAACGCTAATGAAAGCGTGCGTTGGCGGCAAGCGCCAGCATTGCGCGGCATTGGTGATAGACGCGCGCCCTTCACATTGCTAGGAAGCGGGGCAAATTCGGCGGACCGAAATGACAGATGTAACAGAGAATACGGGCCGCAAGGGTCTCATGCGCGCGATGTATGCGTGGGTGATGCGCCATTCCAATGGACCCAACGCACATTGGTATCTGGCCGCTGTCTCGTTTGCCGAAAGCTCGTTCTTTCCCTTGCCGCCTGACATCATGCTGGTGCCGATGGCGCTGGCGAACCGGCGCCGTGCGCTGTGGCTGGCCGGCTGGTGCACCCTGTGGTCGGTGCTTGGCGGGATATTTGGCTATGCCATTGGCGCGCTGCTTTATGATTCTGTCGGCAAATGGCTGGTGTCGGCCTATGGCATGGGCCAGGACATGGACGCGTTCCGCGTTCTCTATGCCCAATATGGCGCGTGGATCATTCTGCTGAAGGGGCTGACCCCGATCCCTTACAAGATCGTGACGATTGCCTCTGGTTTTGCCGGTTACAGCCTGCCGATCTTCATTGCGCTGTCCGTCATCACGCGGGGCCTGCGCTTCTTGATGGTGGCGGGCCTGATCTACTGGTTTGGCGAGCCGGTGCGCGCGTTCATCGAAAAGCGGCTGGAATTGGTGATGATCGGCCTGCTTGTCGTGGTTGTCGGCGGTTTTGTGGTAGCGCGCTACGCATTTTAAATCTCGCAAGTTGAGGCAACAAAAAAACCCGGCGCAGATGCACCGGGCTCTTTGTTATGCGTTTCGCTTTTACCCTGATTACTTGCTGGGCACGATTTGCGAAAGCGGCATCTTTTCGATGTCAGTCTTGGGACGGGAGAGATAGAACTCCGCCAGATAATGGCCTTCATCTTCCAGACCTTCGGTATCCAGCCCCTTTTCATGCAGCCAGTGCACAACATGCTCGTGCTCTTCTTTTCCGGCAAAGCGGCGCTGCTCGAAATAGCGGCCTTCGAGCTTCTCGGTGGCGTAGCCATATTTTTCCATCGCCTTGCCGATTGGCTCATAGTCGAACATGCGGATCACAAAACAGCCCACCCAGGGGTGATGCCCTTCGGGCTGGCACGCCATGATGCGGTCAAAGGTTGCGTCGGTGACATAGCCAACCGCGCCGGTCGAGATGATCAGGTCACATTGGGCGAGTGTTTGTGCCGAGCGGCGTGATGGATCCTGAATTTCAAGATTTTCAGGAATCGTGTCGTGCAACAGGCCAGCCCAAAAGGCATAGGCGGTCGCGAATTGCGCGATATCAATGCCGACGATCTGCAAATCCCGCTTGGCTTTTTCTTCGGTAAATTCGCGCTGATCGGCGCGCAACATTTCGCGTGACGTCACATCGGATTCATCGAACCCGGCATAATGCGCACGTAGCTCGTCCATCTTGCAGCCATATTTCAGAACTGCCGCATTGATGCCGTAAGAACAGCCAATATCCATGACGGTGAGAGAATCGCGCTTGCGCAGCGTTTCGTAGGCATCAAACACGCGGCGAAACACCGGGCCTGCACGTTCGGGGATGGCATAATCAAGCTTGCCGAGCGCTTCAAAATAAAGACGCGGATCGAGCCGGTTATAGGTCCATTCAAAATCGGCCTTGCCGGAATTTGCGTCTTCGTAATCGTGGCTTTTCATAATCTACACTTCCTTCATCGGCGCTTGCGCGCGCCAAAAAATTCCGGCGCAGGTTTCCCCGCGCATCGTCCTCTTGCCGCAATTTGCGTTTAGGCGCGCACCATAATGCCCAGCCCCCGGAAATGTCACCCCGTAATATAGTTACAAGGTGTGGCGAAATCGCACGAAAGGCCTTGATTTTCTTGATATTTCCAGCAGCTTGGCTATGTCACGTAAACAAGATTCGCAGACCCCTGCGACATGATCGTGCTCCATGACGAAACAAATTCTGTCCATTGCCGCAATATTGCTTTCCACAGCGATCTTTCTGATCGGCAACGGGCTTATGGGCACGGTGACGCCGGTTCGCGCGAATTTGGACGGGTTTTCCGATCTCGCCATCGGGTTGATTGGTTCGGCCTATTTCGCGGGTTTCGTGCTGGGCTGTCTTGCGGGGCCGCGTCTTCTGGCGCGCGTGGGTTTTATTCGCACCTTTGCGGTGGCCGCGGGGCTGGCTGCGGTGACGCCGCTTTTGCAGGCCTTGGCGGTGGATGAACCGGTCTGGTTTATCGTGCGCGGACTTTTCGGATTTTCAGCCGCCAATCTTTATATGGTGATTGAAAGCTGGCTGAACGAACGGGCCACCAATGAAACACGCGGCCGTATCTTCTCGGCCTATCTGACTGTGAACTTTATGGGCCTGATAGCGGGCCAGCTTTTGTTCATGACGGCAAAGGCGTCGGTCGACACGCTGTTCATGCTGGGGGCTATTGCGTATGCGTTGTGCCTGATCCCGGTGGGGCTGACGCAATTGCCGCAGCCTTCGCTTGTGACGTTTCACAAACCGCAACCGCTGAAACTTTTTCGTCTGGCGCCGGTGGGTGTTGCGGGCTGTGTGGCGGTGGGGCTGGCCAATGGCGCGGTGTGGACGCTTGCGCCGGTTTATGCGGCCGACCACGGCCTTACACGCGGGCTGCTTGCCATCTTTATGGTCATGTTCACGCTCGGCGGCGTGATCGTGCAAGTGCCGCTCGGCCGTTTGTCGGACATGACGGACCGGCGCTATGTCATTGCTGCGTTGTCGTTTCTGGCGGCGGCGGGCGGATTGGCGCTGGCGGCCTTTGGCGGGGTCAGCAACATCTCTGCGCTTTTGCTGGTGGCGCTATACGGCACTTTGGCGTTACCGCTTTATGGCCTGTCGGTGGCCCATGCCAATGACCGGTTGCCGCGCGAATTGTTTATCGAGGCATCGGCCACATTGCTGCTGATCAATGCGGTGGCATCCGTTTTGGGGCCAACCATCGCGGCGCTTATCACCGCGCACACCGGTACGGCATATTTGTTCGTCTATACCGCGGCGGTTCATCTTGCACTTGCGGCGTTTACGCTGGCACGTCTGCGCACCATGGACGCCCCGCCAGAGGAAACGCGCGAACCCTTTGCCGTGGTTCTGCCACAGGCATCGCCAGTGGCACTGGAGCTGGACCCGCGCGGACCGGAAAGCGAAGACGCGCCGGCCGATGAGTCATCCGTACAGGATCAGCCGAACGAAGAACCGCAGCCGGCGTGACTTCTATTAGTTGTCGCCGCCGCTTTTGTCGTTCTCGGTGGGCGTTGCGACCGAGGCGGAGGTCATTGGCGGGCTTTGCGAAAGCGGCACATCGCTGTCGCTTGGCGGTGCGGCCACAGCATCTTCGAGTGGTTTCAGGCTCTGGCCCTTTTTCGCCGCGCGTTTGACCGCACGTTCGTGTTTGTCGGTGGCACGCTGAACCGCGAAATCCAGTTCAAGCTGGGTGCAAAGACCCAAGGTGACCGGATCGACGGTCTTGATGTTCTGCGCATTCCAATGCGAACGGTCGCGAATTTTCTGGATTGTCGCCTTGGTGGTGCCGATCAGCTTGACGATATCGGCATCGGTAAACTCGGGATGGTTGCGCAAAATCCAATAGACTGCGTCGGGCTTGTCCTGACGTTTGGAAACCGGGGTGTAGCGCGGCGCGCGCTTTTGCTTGACCGGCGGCATGGTGTGTTTGTGCGGCGCCATTTTCAGGCGCACTGCCGGGTCTTTCTCGGCCTCCAGAATCTGGTCGCGGGTCAACTGGCCGGAGGTTACCGGGTCCTGGCCCTTGATGCCGCGCGCGACATCTTCGTCGGCAATGCCCTTCACTTCGAGCGGATGCAAGCCGCAGAAATCGGCGATCTGATCGAAGGTCAGTGACGTGTTATCGACCAGCCATACAGCGGTCGCTTTGGGCATAAGAGGTTTTTCGTTGGCCATAATCTTTCCTTTCCCGGGCAGGGCTCTTCGCCCCGGCCCCTCGCTCGAAGACTAATAATTTCGAGGAAGGCGGTCCTTTTAGCGGCCCCGGGGCTGGAAGGAAAGGGGAACCTCACATCGTCAGCAAAATCTTGCCGATATGGCTGCTTTTGGCCATGCGGTCATGGGCTTTCTGGGCCTCGGCCAGGGGATAGGTGCTGTCCACCACGGGCCTGATTTTGCCCGCCTCGATCAGCGGCCAGACCTCTTTGAGCAGCGCGTCGCGGATGGCGCCTTTTTCGGCGTTGCTGCGGGCGCGCAAGGTGGTGGCCAGCAGCGACAGCCGCTTCATCAGCATGGGTGCGAAATTCACCTGCGCCTGCATCGATTGCATATAGGCGATGTTGACGATGCGCCCCCACAACGCGGCGGCGCTCATGTTGCGCTGGATGTAATCGCCGCCGACCATGTCCAGGATCACATCGACGCCCTTGCCATCAGTTTCTTTTTTGATGACATCAACAAAATCTTCCTCGCGATAATTGATGGCGCGCGCCGCGCCCAGTTCTTCGCACGCCTTGCATTTGTCGGCGCTGCCCGCAGTGGCGAAAACCTTGTGCCCGCGCGCGGTGCAAAGCTGAATGGCGGCGGTGCCAATACCGCTGGAGCCACCATGAATGAGCACGCTGTCGCCGGGCTTCAGGCGCGCGGTATCGATAAGGTTCGTCCACACCGTAAAATGCACTTCGGGCAGGGCCGCGGCATCGGCAAGGCTGACACCCTTTGGCACGGGCAACACACATTCCTGTGCAGCGGTACAAAATTGCGCATAGCCGCCACCGCCCAGCAAAGCGCACACCGCATCGCCTTTTTTGAAGGCGGTGACACCTTCGCCCAATTCGGCGACGGTGCCCGATACTTCCATGCCCAAGGTTTGCGGCGCGCCCGGCGGCGGCGGATAGCGGCCCATCGATTGCACAATGTCGGCGCGGTTCAGACCGGCGGCGGCCACAGCAATCAGAATTTCCCCCGCTTTCGGCGCAGGCTTGGGAATGTCCGTGATCGTCAGACGGTAATTTTCGCCCGGATTTTCAACAGCGATGGCGTTCATCATTGCGGCCATATTGTCAGCATCTTGCGTAATGGGGTTTCACGCGATCACAATAGCAAGATACAGCCGCCATGAAAGACAAGCATTCTGAAAGACTGGCATCCTGAAAGACAGGCATTATGGACCCGCAAGATTTCGAACCGCGAAAGAAGCCTGATGAAATCCTGATTGGACAGGATATTTCGCTATTGTCGGAATATGAGCTGACCGCGCGCATTGCCGTAATGGAAGCGGAGATCGTGCGCTATCGTCAGGCGATTGCATCAAAGCAGGCATCACGCAATGCCGCGGACAATGTCTTCAAGAAGGGCTGAGCAGTTCACCGAATAATTGTGAATATGCTTCGTCAATGATTAACGCGCGGAACGAATGCAAGGTTCGGCTGCGTCAGGCGTTGCGCGAATGCCACCGCGCGCATGGTTTATGTGTGTTTTGCGCGTGTCCCGGCCAAATGCGGGCTTGCACGGCGCGCATTCCTTGCTAGCCTTCGGGCACGAAAAAGGGGGCGGCCAGGTGGCGACATTACAGCAAGATGCCGACGATGAAACGCTGCGCGATCTTTCGTTGCAGAGTTTTACCGGTTCGGCCCTGTTTGAACGCACCTTTACCGAGGGCATGTCGCTGGTTGAAGAAACCGCGCGCTATCTTGATGGACCCGGGCGCGATGAATCGCGCGAACTGCCGCGCAAGGCTGCGCTTTTGTATGCCGGGGAAAGCATGCGTGTCACCACGCGGCTGATGCAGGCGGCAAGCTGGCTTTTGGTGCAGCGCGCGGTGCATGAGGGCGATATGGAACCGCAAGACGCAAGCAGCGAACGCTACCGGCTGGGCTCACGCGAAATCTGTCTGGGTGGAGATGGCGCAGGTGTTGATCTGCTTCCCGAAACCTTGCGCGATCTTCTGACCCGTAGTGCCAATCTTTATCGCCGCATCGCGCGGCTGGAAGATGTGCTGTTCCGCACCGGCCCGGCTGAACCGAACGCGGGCGCGCGCGCGCAACTGGCGCGGCTCACTCAGGCATTCGGGGACGAGAGCCAGAATTAGGCTGGCATCAGGCAGGGGGATTGAGGCGGGGCCTCAATCCTTCACATAGCCTTCAAAGCGCTTTTTGAAGCGGCTCAGGCGGCCACCACGGTCGATCAGGTGCTGCTGACCGCCGGTCCAGGCCGGGTGCGTCGACGGATCAATATCCAGGGTCAGCGTCTGGCCGGATTCGCCCCAGGTCGTGCGGGTCTTGTAGCTCGTGCCGTCGTTCAGCACGACAGTGACGAAATGATATTCGGGGTGGATGCCCTTTTTCATGGCACGGCCTTTCACGCAAGTACTGGCGGTCGAATTAAGGCCGCGGCTTATAAGGGATGGGGCCGGGTCTGGCAAGCCGCGCGGCGATGGGTCCCGGTTCGCAAAGCCCGCCTTTGGGTTATGGCTATGGCTGCAAGAAGATCGGCGGTGAGCGTGGCCCAATCCGGCGAGGAATTTGCCAACGAAATCAAGCGCGCGGCAGCGGCGCGGGAACGCAGCCGCACGTTGCGGCCCTTGCGCGCCCTGTTTCCCTTCCTAAAACCCTATGGCTGGCATATCGCCGGGGCGGGGCTGGCGCTGTTGTGCTCCTCTGGGGCAACCCTGGTCGTGCCCATCGCCGTGCGCCGCATGATCGACAATGGCTTCAATGCCAACAATGCGGGCCTGATCGGCCAATATTTTCTGGCCCTGATCGGGGTGGCCGCCGTTTTGGGGCTGGCCACCGCCTGCCGCTTTTATTTTGTGAGCTGGCTGGGCGAGCGGGTGATCGCCGATATCCGAAAAGCGGTGTTCAGCCATGTGCTGTCGCTGACCCCGGCCTTCTTTGAGATGACCCGCGTGGGCGAGGTGTTGTCGCGGCTGACCGCCGATACCACGCTCATTCAAACGGTGGTGGGCTCATCGGCCTCGATTGCGCTTCGCAATGCGGTGATGCTGATCGGCGCGCTGACCATGGTGTTCGTCACCAGCCTGAAACTGTCGGCGCTGGTGCTGGGCGTCGTGCCGCTGGTGCTGGTGCCGCTGATTTTGTTTGGCCGCTGGATTCGCACCTTGAGCCGCAAGAGTCAGGACACGGTGGCCGATACCTCTGCGCGCGCTGGTGAAACGTTGAACGCGGTGCAAACGGTGCAGGCCTTCACCCACGAAAACATTGACCGGCGCGATTTTGGCGGCGCGGTGGAAACCGCATTTCGCGTTGCGATCAAACGCGCGGGCGCGCGCGCCGCGATGACGGCGGTGGTGATCTTCGCTGCGTTTGGCTGCGTGGTCGGCATTTTGTGGGTGGGCGCACAGGATGTTCTGGCCGGAAAGATGAGCGGCGGCGAGCTGACGCAATTTGTGCTTTACGCAGTGTTTGTTGCCAACGGGTTTGGCGCATTAAGCGAAACATGGAGCGATCTGCAGCGTGCGGCGGGCGCATCCGAACGGCTCTCTGAAATTCTGGATACCGAGCCGGATGTGCAGGCGCCGGCCAATCCGCAAATCTTGCCAGCGCCTGCGCGCGGCAGCATCCGTTTTGACGCGGTGACATTCCGCTATCCGTCGCGTCCCAATGTGGCGGCGCTGGATGATTTTTCGCTCGACATTGCGCCGGGTGAAGCGGTGGCCTTGGTCGGCCCGTCAGGCGCAGGCAAATCCACCGTGTTTCAGCTTCTGTTGCGGTTTTATGCGCCGCAAGCAGGCGCCATTCTGTTTGACGGTGTGGATAGCGCGGAAGTCGCGCCCGCCGAATTGCGCAAACACATTGCGATGGTGGCACAAGACCCGGCGATCTTCTCTGGCTCGATAGCCGACAATATCCGTTATGGCCGTCCCGGCGCGAGCGATGATGATGTGCGCGCCGCCGCCGAAGCGGCTGCGGCTGCCGAATTCATTACGCGGCTGGATGATGGCTACAACACATTATTGGGCGAACGCGGCATCACATTATCGGGTGGCCAGCGCCAGCGTTTGGCAATCGCGCGCGCGATCTTGCGCGATGCGCCCTTGCTCTTGCTGGATGAAGCGACCAGCGCACTGGATTCCGAAAACGAGCGGCTGGTGCAGACCGGGCTCGAAAATCTGATGGCGGGACGCACAACAATCGTGATTGCGCATCGGCTGGCAACCATTCAACGCCTGAAGCGGATTATCGTGATGGATCAGGGACGCATTGTCGGCGAAGGTTCTCATGCCGAACTGGTTTCACGTGGCGGGCTCTATGCGCGGCTGGCCAAGCTGCAATTTTCCAGCAGCGTTGCGCTGGCTGGCTGAGGGGCAAGATTGTCATGGCAAATTTGGTTCAAGGACTTCTTCGCCGCCCGTGGCGCATCGCCGCGATCATTGGCGCCATCATTGTTGTTGGTCTTATCGCCATTGCGCTGCGCACATTGAGCGTGGCCGGTGTTTTTGATGATGTGAAACCGCAATTTGCCGGCACGTGCAAAACCATTCCCGGTGTGATCGGCGCTGAAGATATTCAGGTCGATCATCTGTTCAATCTAGCTTTCATCTCGGCGACAGACCGGCGTGCGCCAAAAGACAAGCCCAATCCGCAGGACGGAATTTATGTCATGCACATTGACCATCCGGAATTGGGCGTTGTGAAAATGGCAGGCACCCCGGCGGATTTTCATCCCCACGGGATCAGCCTGTATCGCGGGCGTGATGGCGCGCTGGTTTTGATGGTGGTGAACCATCCGACTGATGGCCCCCCAACGGTCGAGATTTTCGACGTGTATGAAACATTGGGTGCTGGCGGCGAAGTCAGCGCGGCCTTGCATCACCGCGAAACGGTCAAGGGGCCGCTGCTGGTCAGCCCCAATGATGTTGTGGCTGTTGGCAGCGACCGGTTCTACGCCACCAATGATCACACCAGCCACACGACACTTGGCGTGTTGGCCGAAACCTGGCTTCTGCTGCCGCGCGCCAATGTCGTTTATTATGATGGTGACAGCTTCAAAGTGGCGGCGGATGATTTGCGTTACGCAAACGGTATCAATGTCTCGCCGGATATGTCGCATATCTATGTCGCGCAAACGACCGGGCAGGCCGTCAGAACCTATGCGCGTGATGTTCTCTCCGGGGCGCTAAAAGTGCAGGGCGATTTTGAGATTCCGTCCGGGCTGGACAATATCGATGTCGCGCCCAATGGTGATTTGTGGGTGGCCGATCATCCCAAGCTGTTGTCTTTTCTCGGCTATGCCCGCGATCCGTCCAGCCCTTCACCGTCGCAAGTGATGCGGGTGCGCGTGGAAAAATCGCTGCCGGTGGAAGCGGTGCCCGTTTACACCAATCTGGGCGAGCAGATCGGCGCGGCCAGTGTGGGCGCGGTGGCGGGCAAACATCTTTTGATCGGTTCGGTGTTTGATCCAAAAATTCTGGATTGCACGCTGCCTTAAAGTTGCTTTTCGTACAGCACAAAGCCCGGCCTGTCCGCGATTGCGTCGTATAATTGCATCGCTGTTTTGTTGGTCTCATGGGTGAGCCAATAGACATTGGTGCAGCCCGCTTCGCGTGCGCGCGCATACACCGCTTCGATCAATGCGCGGCCAACACCGTTGCCCCGCGCCGTTTGGACCGTGAACAGATCCTGCAAATAACAGCTTGGCTCAATAGCGGTGGTGCTGCGATGAAAAAGATAATGCACCAGACCAAGTAGCGCGCCGTCCTGTTCTGCGACCAGTGCATGCACCGGCTCATAGGCATCGAAAAAGCGCGCCCATGTCATCGCTGTGATGGCGGGGTCGAGCGCGGTGGGACCGGAGCGGCCGTAAAATGCGTTGTAGCCGTTCCACAGGGGCAGCCAGCGATTGTAATCATCGCGCGCGGGCGGGCGGATATTGATGGGCATAAGGATTCCTCAAACAAAAAGGGCGCCGCAAAGGCGCCCTGATCGTATGTGATTTTGCCGAAAGATTAGGCGACTTCTTTTTCGCCTTCGGGATCGCGCAGCACATAGCCGCGGCCCCACACCGTTTCGATGTAATTGTCACCATCCGTTGCCGCCGCCAGTTTTTTGCGCAGCTTGCAGATGAAGACGTCAATGATTTTAAGTTCTGGCTCGTCCATGCCGCCATAAAGGTGGTTCAGGAACATTTCCTTGGTCAGGGTCGTGCCCTTGCGCAAGGAAAGCAGTTCGAGCATCTGGTATTCTTTGCCGGTCAAATGCACGCGCTGGGTATCAACCTCAACCGTTTTGGCATCAAGATTGACGGTCAGCTTGCCCGTCGTGATCACGGATTGTGAATGCCCTTTGGAGCGGCGGACAACCGCCTGAATCCGGGCGACCAGTTCGTCCTTATGGAACGGCTTGGTCATGTAGTCGTCGGCACCGAAACCCAGCGCCTTTACTTTGGCTTCAACAATGGCATTGCCGGACAATATCAGCACCGGCGTCTGAACCTTGGCGAGCCTGAGCGACTTCAAGACCTCAAAACCGCTCATGTCCGGCAATTGCAGGTCGAGCACTATGATGTCGTAGTCGTAGAGCTTGCCGAGATCGACGCCCTCTTCGCCGAGGTCCGTGGTATAGACGTTGAACGCCTCGGAACGCAGCATCAACTCGATGCTACGGGCCACAGCGCTGTCGTCTTCGATCAAAAGCACGCGCATCTCGTCTAACCCCTCTACCGCCTGGCTGCGCCGCCGGGCGTGGTTAATGGATGACCAGAAGGTAAGCGATAATGGTTAACATCCGCTTGTACTCATACAACCTGCTTCATCGGATGCAAGGCCGGCTTAACAGAATCTGTCAAAAACAGACGCATCCCCTTGAATTACTTTGTTAAGTTTACTGCGATTTAAATTCTTGCCCGCATGATGTCCGGGTCAGTTCCGGGTTTTTCCGGGGCCAAAGGGCTCAAAAATGCAGGCTTTGCTCAAAGAAATTGATGATATTCGCCCTTTGCGGCGCTTCGGCCGGGTCGCCCGGATCGAGGGGCTTCTGGTTGAGGTTACTGGCGCGGCCGGGGCGGTCAGCTTGGGCGGTCAGGCCCATTTGACCGGGCCCACAGGCGAGATTGTGCAGTGCGAAGTGGTCGGCTTTCGCGAAGGCCGCGCGCAGCTTATGCCGCTGGGCACGCTTCAGGGCATCGGTTTGGGCGCGCGGGCCGATTTCGACGATCAGCCGGCCATGCTCTATCCCAGCGAAGCCTGGCTGGGCCGGGTCATCAATGCGTTTGGCGAACCCACCGATAATGCAGGCCCGCTGCCCAAAGGGCCGGTGGGTTATCCGCTAAAGGCCGCGCCGCCATCGGCGCACAGCCGCGCACGGGTTGGCGGCAAGCTGGATCTGGGCGTGCGCGCGCTCAATACGTTTGTGACCTGCTGCCGTGGCCAGCGCATGGGCATTTTCGCGGGCTCCGGCGTCGGCAAATCCACCTTGATGTCGATGATGGCGCGCTACACCGATGCCGATGCCATTGTCATTGGTCTGGTGGGCGAACGCGGCCGCGAATTAAAAGAATTTATCGAGGATGATCTGGGCGAAGACGGTCTGGCGCGTTCTGTCGTTGTGGCCGCCACATCGGATGAGCCCGCGCTGGTGCGCCGTCAGGCCGCCTATGTCGCGATGAGTGTGGCCGAGCAATTGCGCGATCAGGGCCTGCATGTGCTGCTGTTGATGGATAGCGTAACCCGTTTCGCAATGGCACAGCGCGAGGTCGGCCTGTCGGCTGGTGAGCCGCCCGCTACCAAGGGTTACACACCCACAGTATTCTCCGAGCTTCCGCGGCTTCTTGAGCGCGCTGGCCCCGGATTGCAGGGCGAGCGCGGCTCCATCACCGGGCTGTTTACCGTGCTGGTCGAGGGCGATGATCATAATGAACCGGTGGCCGATGCGGTTCGCGGCATTCTGGACGGGCATATTGTGCTGGAACGGGCCATTGCCGAGCGTGGCCGCTTTCCCGCCATCAACATTCTGAAATCGGTATCGCGCACCATGCCCGCCTGTAATACCGAGATAGAACAAGAGCTTATTACCCGCGCCCGGGCACCGATGGCGGTGTTTGAGGATATGGCCGAGCTGATCCGGCTGGGCGCGTACAAAGTTGGCACGAATGATGAAGTGGATGCGGCTGTAAAGGTTTATCCGCAGTTGGAAACCTTTCTGGCGCAAAAAAAGGACGAACACACGTCCATAGACGATGGGTATGCCGCGCTGGATGAGATCCTCGCTGCGGAAACGGTGAAAGGGTAGGGCCGATGAAACGCCGCGATTCACTGATGCGTTTGAAGCGCTTTCGGGTCGATGAAATGAAACGCCGCATGGCGACACTGGACGGTATGAAAGCCGACATGGAACGCAAGCTTGCTGATCTGGAAGACAGCGTGGCGCGCGAAAAACAGCGCGCGAATGATTCCGATATTGGCCGTTTGGCCTTTCCGTCATTTCTGCGCTCGATTGATGTGCGGCGCGAAAATCTGCGCGCGACATTGAAAGAGATCGAGCGGGAACGCGCCATGTGCCAGAGCGATCTGACCGATGCGTTTCAGGAAATGAAAAGTCTGGAAATTGTCGCCGAGCAACAGG
Source organism: Hyphomicrobiales bacterium (assembly GCA_040255365.1). Classification (GTDB taxonomy): domain Bacteria; phylum Pseudomonadota; class Alphaproteobacteria; order Micropepsales; family Micropepsaceae; genus Rhizomicrobium. The sequence goes on along the minus strand of JBDZUY010000002.1, from coordinate 87,571 downwards.
CCCGCCGCGCCGAAGAAACCCAGGCAAGGCGCAGCCAGTCCCGGCTGGATGAAATTGCGCTGGTCCGCCATTTGCGCAAACACGCATTGCGCGAGGCGTAAGAAAAGTCAGTCGTGCGTGGTGAGTGGGGAATAGAGCGTCCCGTTCACCACGCACTACGCACTACTCGCCACACCCATCTCAATTCGCTACAGTCGCACCGCCAAATGCTTCGGGGGGAGCGATGTCGTTTTCCGAACAAATTTCACCGCTGGTCGGCCGCTGGATTCTGGGATGGTTTTTCCTCAGTCAGGCGTGGCAACGCATGCAGATGTGGGACGGCACCATCACCTTGATGGCGATGAGCGGTGTGCCGGTGCCGCCGCTGGTGCTGGTGCTGGTGCTGATCGTGCTGATTTTGGGCGGCGTTTCGTTTTTGCTGGGCTATCAGACGCGCCACGCCGCGATCATGCTGTTTGCCTTTGTCATCATCGTCACAATGTTCATGCATGATTACTGGAATATCCGCGATCATATCGACCGCGCATCGGATTACGCGCTGTTCGCACGCAACATTGCGATTGCGGGCGGGCTGTTGTTTCTGGTCGGGATGGGGCCGGGACCGTTCGCGCTCGACAATCGCGGCAAGAAGCGGCGGTAAATCGTGGCGGTTGGAACTACCAACCGCCGCCGCCGCCGCCACCGCCGCCGCCGCCGGAAAAGCCGCCGCCGCCTGAGCCCGAACTGGAACCCGGCGCAGTAGAGGCCGAAGCCGCCGCGCTGGCGACCGATGTGCCGATGGCCGACACAAACCCGGCGGTGCCAAGACGGCTGAACGAGCTACCGGAATACCACAGCGGGCTATAGACGGACGGCATGCGGCCGGTGTCGGCGGATGCTGCCGCCATTTCACGCTCAAAGCGTTTGGACCAGCGGTTTTCGCAATCCAGGGCGATGGCGAAGGGCAGGCATTTTTCAAATTCTTTTGGCGTCAGCTCGGGCGGGTGCAGAACTTCCAGCCGGTCTTTCTCCGCGGTGTCGAGATAAAGACGAAAGCCCTCGATCTGGTCGAGGATTTTTGCCCCCAGCGCCGTCGGCGCCTTCAGCAAGATATAGAAAAGATACGTGGCAAACCCGCCAAGCGACAAAAGCACCATCGTCAGCGGCGCATCCCAAACCTCCAGCAGAAACACGCCAAACACACCGATCAAGACGGCGGTAAAGAACAGCGCGAACAGCGATGTGAAAATCGCAGAGAAGAAATTCATGATCCGTGAGCCGGGACCATACAGCAAACCATGCCAGGCAATGTAAGCGCGGTGCAGCAACAGCGCGGTGCCCACAGACCAAAGGCTGAGCCACAGCATGACACCAAACGCCGCCTCTGGTTCGTCGGCCAACAGCGCGCACAAGATAACGGTGACGACCAGAATGGCCGCGCCGGTGACAAACCAGCCGATATTGGTGACGAAATATTTGCGCTCATATTCATTGGTCAGCGCGCTTTTCAACGCGCTGATCGCACGCGCGACGCGGCTGTGATTGGATTGGCGCAGGACAATGGAATCGCCCGGCCCATCAAACAGCGCGGCACCAATGGCTTTTTCGCCGCGCGAAAGCCCTGCGTCGATGGCGTTCTTGTTGGTGCGGGTCAGTGTATATTCGCCGTCGTCCTCGGCGATCATCATGTAACCCTTTACCGCCATCGCGATCAGCGCGGCGGCAAAGCCTTTGCGGTCATAGCCCATATGGCACACAAAACGTGTACCAGCCGCGGAGAAGTTTTGCGGCGGGCCGAATAATGGAATGACTGTGCCGCGCGCCGGGTCGCGGCCCACGCGCCACCACACCAAAACAAAAAACACGATCAGCGACAGAACACCAAAAATCGCGATGCCTGTGCTGGCATTGTCGCGCAGGAAGTTTTGTGTTTTGTCGGTTGCGCTGGGCGGTGTGATGACACCCTTGGAAAAACCGGCTGCGATGGTCAGCCCCTCTTCAGGGCCCAGCGGCGCATCGGTTTCGAAGCTGATGACGTTGTTGGCCATCTGGTGCGCGCTTGCTGCGGTGCCGGTTGCGCCTTGCGCGCCGGTATAGGCGGCATGTTGGATGATGTTGGCGCCTTGCGGCAGGTGGATCGTTGCTTCGGCGTGCAGGATAGGGAATATCCAGCCATTGCCAGTGACGTTCCAGTACAGCTCGTCATATTTGTCGAAGAAGCCGATCTGCCGGTTGGTCGTGTACGACAATGTGTAGGTATGATCGCCGGGCTGAACATAGGTGTCCGCGCTGCCGATCTTGATCCGCACACCATTGGACAGGCTTTCGGTCGCATAAGGTGCATTCGCGCCGTCAAGTGTGACACGGCTAACGTCAAAACGCACACGCACCTTGTTGCCCATCTTGTCGCGGTAGATGGTGGGAAAATCGCGATAGATGCCGTGACGGATACGTTCGCCGGTAACATGCACGGCAATGGTTTCGGTGACGGACAGCGTGCCATCGGTGGCGACGGTAATGTCACTGGCGTAATTGCGGATGACTTCGCGGTCGGATTGCGCCTGTGCGGGTATGGCGAACGCGGCGAACAGAAAAACCGCAAGACATGCGGCCCAGCGCATCAGGAAAACGAAACCTTGGGCACGGCGCGGTCTGCCGGATCAGAAATCTCGAAGAATGCCGCCTGCTTGAACCCGCCCATATTGGCCACAAGGTTGGAGGGGAACTGTTCGATCATCACGTTGAAATCGCGCACCGCGCCATTGTAATAGCGCCGCGAAAGCTGAATCTGGTCCTCGGTTTCGGCCAGATCATTTTGCAGCGATTGAAAATTGGCAGAGGCTTTGAGATCGGGATAGGCCTCGGCCACCGCCATCACTTTGCCGATCATCGCGGTGATCGCCTGTTCGGTCTGGGCGCGTTTGGCAACATCAGCCTGGCCCGGTGTGCCGTTCACGGCCTGGCTTTGGCCGGTGCTGCGCAATTGGGTCAACTCGTCAAAGGTCTGGCGTTCGTGGGTGGCGTAACCCTTCACCGTTTCCACAAGATTGGGGATCAGGTTGGCGCGGCGCTTGAGCTGGGTTTCGATTCCGCTCCACCCCTCGGCCACCATGTTTTTGCGGCGCACAAGACCATTATAGGTCGCCACGGCCCAAAGCCCGGCAACCACAAGGATGGCGAGAAGAATATATCCGATCATCATGCGCGGCAGGCTAGCGTGGACTTGCGCCCGCGTCTATGTGCCCGCGCATCGTCAAAAGCGGCAGGCGTACAAATGCCGGGGCGGTCTTTGGCAGGCCACCCCGGCACTGTTGGTTATTCTATGTGCTAGCGCATCACCAAAGAACGGATCAGATGCACAATGCCGATCACGATGGCAAATCCCACCACATAGGCCAGCAAGGTCAGCATCGCCATGCCCATAAACGCATGCCAATTGGCTTCGGCCAATTGCGCGGCGTTGGCACCGTTAAACGCCACATCGCGAACGAAGGTAGCGATGACCAGCACGATCAAAGCCAGAATTGCGGTGTTTATGATGTGGCCCAAGCCCTGCATCATAAAGCCCGCGGCCAGCACAATCACAGCCATAATGGCCAGCGTGATCATATCGGCCGAACTCACGATACCGATGATCGTGTTCCAGATATCCATAAGCGCAGACATACATACCCCCTTGAACTCTCATCCACACAGTCGCGCTTATGTGTGACAGGCAGGATTCCTCCTGATGCCACGCGCTCCTAATCCCAAAATGATACACGAAATACTTATTTGCCGCGAGGATTTGCACGCCGCAGGCAAGCGGCCGCCAGGAATCCGCGGATTCGCCGACAATCAAAGAAATGTTTGGTTAATGTGCTGGCAAAATTTCACGCTGCACTGCACACACACCAAAGGCACTGTGAAGGGCGTGCGCAATTTTTTCGACGGCGCGTGCAGACGGGCATTGTGGATACTGACTCAGCAATTGGCTCTGGCGGCGCAAACATTCCACAGCGCGTGCGTCGCGCGGAACATGACCCAGAAAAGCGGGCGCCATTTTCAAAAAGGCGCGCGCGGTTGTGGCCAGGGCTTCGGCTGTGCGCCGCCCCTCGCTTTCACCGATTGTCATGTTCACCAAAACTTGCGGTGTCATGTGTGGTGCGGCGCGTTGCAAAAGTTTGGTGAAGGCATAGGCGTCGGTCAGCGCAGCGGGATCTGGCGTCATCACCACTATGGTTTCATCGGCCGCTGCGGCCAGATGCAAAGTGGCCGCTTCCACGCCCGCGCCAAGATCGACAATGATGCGATCATAAGCCCGCGTGTCTTTCAGCGCCGCGATCAACCGTTCAATCGCCGCTTCACCCACGCCCGCCAAGACGCCGGAACCTGACGGTGCAGCCAGAACATCAAACCCGCCACGGGTTTTGGTGCCGCCGCCCATATGCGCAACGCAATCGGTCAGCCCGCGCATGCCGCTCAAGATTGCGGCCATGTCGCCGCCGCTCTCCAGACCCAGGTGCACAATGGTGTTGGACAGACCGAAATCGGCATCACACAGCAAAACCCGTTCGCCCGCATGCGCAAGCGCGTGGGCCAAGGTTACCGCGACAAAAGTTTTGCCCGTGCCCCCTTTGCCCGACCCGATGGCGGTCAGTTTTGCCGGCTTTGGGTTATTCATTGTGCACCGTCCTGATCGGCATTGCCGGTTCCGGTTTCAATCAGTGTGCGCGCCAGCGAAAGCGGCGTCAGCGTTTCCAGCACGCCAGCGATAAAGGGTGAGCGCGTGACATAAGCCAGCCCCGGCCCGAAGCACGCAGCCGCAGCCAATGCGCCCAAGCGGTGCGTCAAATCTAGCCCGGTGACGATGATCCGGTTGGCCCCGCCCGCGCCAAGCGCCTGCGCAATCTCGCCGATCTCTTCGGCGTCGCCGCAAGCCGAGACAATGCCGATGGTTTCGACATTGTTCATTTTGGTGAGCGCGGAAAATGCGGTGCGCGCTTTGGCATTGCGCGGATCGAAACCGGCGGTGTCGATGATGGCCAGCGCATCTTCGGCGCGCGCATCGGCCAGCGCTTTGACAATGCCATCGCTGTGTTCGGCAACAATGGCCTTGGCACCCAGATGTTCGGCAAATGTATCAATGCGCGCGACGGCGCCTGCGCCCGACGCATCGGCGGCAATCAGCACGACCTCGCGCCCGGCCAGCCGCGCATGGGCTGCGAGCTTGGCAGCACTGGCGGATTTGCCCGCACCGTTTGGCCCGATCAACAGCAAGGCTGCGGCTTCGTCCAGCGCCAGCGGTTTGGCCACCATGCGCTTGTCCAGCGCAGAGGCCAGCGCGAGCGTCATATCCGACAAGCCGCTTTTCTCGGCGGCCTGCGCCAATTCATGCGCGATGGTTTCCGGCGTGCGGTGGCGGCCCAAAAGGCCCAGCAATTGCGCGCGATCAAAGCGGCGCTGTTCGCGGGTTGTTGTGGGTGCGGGTTCGCGCAAGCGTTTGATAAGCCCGTCATGATAACGCGCAGAAAAATCCAGTGCGGGTGCATTTGGGCCTGCGCCCCATGCCGCGCCGCCCATTTCGGCTTGCAAAATTTCGGGCACGTCATCGTCGGTTTTGCGTTCTGTCGCGATGCGCACCATCACGCCGCCATCCTTGGCGCGCTCGGTCGCGATGATGACAGCATCGGTCCCCAACTCGGCGCGCACATTGGCCAGCGCGGTCTTCATGTCCTTGGCGAGATAGGTTTTGAGCTGCATCGCCGCTTACACCTGGCCCAGCGTACGCAGGCGCACGGATGCGTGAATTTCGTTCTGGCTCATCACCACGGTTTGCGCGCGGAAGCGTTCCACAATCGAGCGCACAAACGGGCGAATCTGCGGGCTGGTCAACAGCACGGGCACATCGCCCTTCTGACCGGCCTCATCAAAGCGCTCGCGCACGGTCTGGATGAATTGCTGAAGCTGGCTGGGCGCCATGGCAAGCTGGCGTTCCTCGCCCTGACCGACAATGCTTTCGGCAAAGGCCTGTTCCCATGCGGGCGACAGCGCGATGAGCGGCAGATAGCCGCCGGGCGCGAGGTTTTGATTGCAAAGCTGACGGGCAATGCGCGCGCGCACATGTTCGGTGATGTAAAGCGCGTTCTTGGTATGACCAGCCGCTTCGGCGATGCCTTCCAGAATGGCGGGCAGATCGCGAATGGAGACACGTTCGGCGAGCAGGGTTTGCAACACGCGCTGCACACCGCTGACCGTGATTTGCGACGGGATCAATTCGTCCACCAGTTTCTTGGTTTCGGCCGGCAGATCGTCCAGCAGCTTTTTGGTTTCGGTGAAGGAGAGCAGCTCGCTCATATGGCCTTTCAACACTTCGGTCAGATGGGTGGTCAGCACCGTGCCCGGATCGACCGCCGTGAGGCCGCGGAAAGTCGCTTCGTCCTGAAGGCTTTGCGCAATCCATGTCGCGGGCAGGCCAAAGGCCGGTTCGGTCGTGTGCGTGCCGGGCAGGTCTATGGGTTTGCCCTGCGGATCCATCACCAACAGGCTGCCGGGGTAAAGTTCGCCATTGCCCGACGCGACCTCTTTCACACAGATGCGATATTCGTTGGCACCAAGCTGCATGTTGTCGAGAATGCGCACAGACGGCATGACAAAGCCCATCTCCTGCGCAAGTTGACGGCGCAGCGCCTTGATCTGGTCGGTGATGCGGTGGCCCTGCACATCATTGATCAGCGGCAGCAACGCATAGCCCAGTTCGACACGCAGAAGATCCAGCGCCAATGCATTGGCAATGGGTTCTTCTTTTGGTGCGGCTTCGGCTTTGGCGGCATCCACTTGCGCCTGTTCCTTTGCGGCGGCGTCGTCTTTGCGCTTGTAGGAAACCCAGGCCAGAGTGCCGATAGCACCGGCCAGCCCAAAGAAAACAATCGTCGGCATACCGGGAAGCAGGCCAATCACCGCCATCACGGCGGCGGCCATGCCCAATGCCTGCGGATAGAAGGAAAGCTGGCCCATCAACGCTTTGTCGGTGGAGCCTTCAACACCGGCTTTGGACACCATCAAACCGGCCGCGGTGGATACGATCAGCGCGGGCATCTGGCTGACCAGACCGTCACCAACCGTCAAAAGCGTGAAAGTGTGTGTGGCGTCGGAAAAGCTCATGCCTTTCTGTGCAACCGCGATGATGATGCCGCCGATGACATTGATCGCAACGATCAGAAGACCGGCAATCGCATCGCCGCGTACGAATTTGGAGGCGCCGTCCATCGCGCCAAAGAAATTGGATTCGGATTCCAGTTCCTTGCGCCGTTTGCGCGCTTCATCTTCGGTAATCAGGCCGGAGGACAGATCAGCATCCACCGCCATCTGTTTGCCGGGCATCGCATCCAGGGTAAAGCGCGCCGCCACTTCGGCGATACGGCCAGAACCCTTTGTGATGACGACAAAGTTCACAATCACCAAAATCGCAAACACGATCAGGCCGATCACGAAATTGCCCTGCATGATCAGTTTGCCGAATGCCTGAATGACATAACCAGCTTCGGCGGTTCCGCCCGCGCCCTGACCCAAAATCAAGCGCGTGGAGGCGAGGTTTAGCGACAGCCGCATCATCGTGGTGATAAGCAGCACCGCCGGGAAGGACGAAAACTCCAACGGCTTTTTGATGAACACGCAGGTCATCAAGATCAGGATCGAAATGGACAGTGAAAACGCCAGCGATATATCGAGCAGCCATGCGGGAAGTGGCAGGATCAGCACGACCAGAATGGCCATGATACCGATGGCAAGCGCCAGATCGGTGCGCTTCATATAGCGCTGGACCATCCCGAAATTAAGGTTAACGCCGGAGGCCGGGGCCGGTAGCGCTGCGGTATTGTTTGTGTCGGCCATGTTGAATCAGACCTGTGTGATTAGCTGGCCGCGCTGCGCGCTTCGCCCGGTTGGGGCACGGCAAGACCGGACTGGCCATATTCGCGCAGCTTGTTGCGAAGCGTGCGGATCGAGATGCCCAGAATGTTGGCGGCATGTGTGCGGTTGCCCAGGCAATGATCGAGCGTATCAAGGATCAGATCGCGTTCGACATCCGACACCGTGCGCCCGACAAGACCGCGCGTGGCAATGGCCGCCGAATCCACCGCCGTTTGTACGGAAGGGGGCAGATTGCCCTGCACATGGGCGGCGTTGCCGACATGCGTGCCATCGGGCAGGCGAATGGCTTCGGGCAGGATTTCGGCACCGCTGGACAACAGCACGGCGCGATGGATGGTGTTTTCCAGCTCGCGCACATTGCCGCGCCAGGGATGCGAGATCAGCTGCCGTTCGGTCACGCTCGCGATGGGACGGAAGGGCACGCCGTTAGCCTGCGCATATTTTTGCGCAAAATGACGGGCCAGTGCCAGAATGTCTTTGGGTCGTTCGCGCAAGGCGGGCAGGCGCAAATTCACGACATTCAAACGATAGAGCAGATCTTCGCGGAACACGCCGTGTTTTACCGCTTCGTTCAGATCGCGGTTGGATGTGGCGATGATGCGGATGTCCACCTTCACCGGCTTGGTGCCGCCGACGCGGTCAATCTCGCGTTCCTGAATGGCGCGCAGCAATTTGGCCTGCAGGCGCGCATCCATTTCGCTGATTTCGTCCAGCAAAAGGGTGCCGCCATTGGCCTCTTCAAATTTGCCGACCCGGCGGGCAACCGCGCCCGTGAACGCGCCCTTTTCATGGCCGAACAATTCGGATTCCAGAAGGTTTTCGGGAATGGCGGCGCAGTTCACCGAGATGAATGCCTTGTCGGCGCGCGCCGATTTGCGATGAATGTAACGCGCCATCACCTCTTTACCGGTGCCGCTTTCGCCGGTGATGAGGATGGAGGCTTCGGAGCCTGCCACCTGATCGGCGAGCTTCAACACCGCGCCCATCGCATCGTCTTCATAGACAAGGTTGTGGCTGTCATCGGCCACGGCGGCCAGCACGGCAGCGATCAATTCGGCGTCCGGCGGCAAGGGCAGGTATTCTTTTGCGCCCGCGCGGATCGCATCCACCGCCTTGCGCGCATCGGTGCCGATGCCGCACGCCACAACCGGTGTGCAAATGCGTTCGGTGGCAAGGGCGCGCACCAGCCGGCCGATATCCTCGTTGACATCGGCAAGCACGAGGTCCGCGCCGCGCCCGCTGCGCAATTCCGCCATGCCCTGATCAATGGTCATGGCATGGGTGACCTTGGCACCGCGTTCCATCGCGATTTTGGTGGCCGCGCCGATCTGACCTTGCAGAGAGCCGATAATGAGGAGCCGCATAATCTTACGTCCTTATGAATTCCGGGAAGCCGTTTATGACTGACCCGTCTTGATGATTTCCGTCATGGTCACGCCAAGACGATCTTCGACGAGCACAACTTCGCCGCGCGCCACCAGGCGGTCGTTCACATAAATGTCGATGGCTTCGCCAACCTTGCGATCCAGTTCAACAATGGTGCCTTTGCCCAGCTTCAAAAGCTGGCTGACCTCCATGCCCGATTTGCCGAGCACGGCAGAAACCGTCACCGGAATATCGAACACTGCTTCCAGATCACCGGCGCTGCGCTTGATTTCCGCTTCCGGGTTTTCACCGGATTGCAGCAATGCCTGCGTATCACCCGGTGTTTCTTCGGGAGACAGATCTGGAAGATCGATTTCGTCGTTGCCCGCCATGGGACTACTCCTTGGTCAAATCGGTTTGCGGCGGCGTGGAAAACCGGCGCGCAATAAGTTCTGAAAGCGCGGAATCAATGACCGCCTGAAGATGTTCGGCCCCGCCGCCGCGCCATTCGATGCGGCAATCGGCGCCGTTCAGATGGGGTTCGGGTTTGATCTGCACGCGGCCGTCAAACGCCTCGTCATGGGCGATGTCTTCGGCATTGCGGGCCAGTGCTTCGGCCAGTGCCGGATTGACGCGCAAAATGATGCGCGGTTCGCCTATGGCCTGATGCATGGCTTCGCGCAGTGCCAATTCCACTTCGTCTTGCGGGGCCGCAGCAATCGCGGCGCGTGCCAGTTTGCGGGCCGCGGCCAGCGCGAGCGTGGCAGCGTCACTGCGCACCGCTTCAATCGCTTCTGCCGATTGGGCCAGCGCATCGTGGATGGATTGCGTCAGCGCCTGTACATCAGCGGCAATCTGTTGCTGTGCCAGAATTTCACCAGCATTGCGGCCAGCCTGTTCGGCCTCGGCGCGCAATTGTTCGATGGCGGCAACCGTCATTGTTTTTTTCTGACGTGCGCGCGCGGCATCCGACACAATGTCGCGTGCATCGGCGAACACCGTATCGAATGTAAATTTCGTGCTGTTCGTCGCGGGTTCCATCAATACACCAACTCGTCTTCGCCCTGTTTATTGGCAATCATGATTTCACCCTTGTTAGCGAGGTCTTTGGCGATGTTGACCATGCGCATTTGCGCTTCATCCACATCCTTCAGCCGCACAGGTCCCATGTTTTCCATGTCTTCGCGCAGGATCTTTCCAGCGCGTTCGCTCATGTTGGAGAAAAAGACATCGCGCAGCGTGTCGGTCGCGCCTTTCAGGGCCAGACCCAATTTGTCTTTCTCGACATGGCGCAGCAGCGTCTGGATCGAACCAGGATCAAGCTTGCCCAGATCTTCAAAGGTGAACATCAGCGCCTTGATCCGTTCGGCGGAATCGCGGCTGCGTTCTTCCAGCGAGGTGATAAAGCGGCCCTCGGTCTGGCGGTCGAAATTGTTGAAAATTTCCGCCATGTGTTCATGTGCGTCGCGTTTGGCGGTGCGCGCCAGATTGGACATGAACTCAACGCGCAGCGTTTTTTCAACCTTGTCCAGAATGTCCTTTTGCACGCTTTCCATGCGCAGCATGCGCTGCACCACTTCCAGAGCGAATTCTTCGGGCAATGCGCCCAGCACACGGGCTGCATGTTCCGGCTTGATCTTGGACAGCACGACCGAAACGGTCTGCGGATATTCGTTTTTCAGATAGTTGGCCAGAACGGTTTCGTTCACATTGGCCAGCTTGTCCCACATGGTGCGCCCGGCCGGCCCGCGGATTTCCTCCATGATGGTGCCGACCTTGTCGGGGTCCATGAAGCGGGTCAGAAGGCGTTCGGTGGATTCATACGAGCCCATCAGCGAGCCGGTCGCCGACATCTGGCTGACAAAATCGACCAGCAATTTTTCCACCAGACCAGATGTGATGGTGCCCAGCGTGGACATCATTTGCGAGATTTCCTTGATCTCGTCTTCGTCCAGCATCTGCCAGACCTGCATGCCATGTTCTTCGCCAAGCGCGAGCATCAACACGGCGGAGCGTTCTGGTCCGGTGAGCTGGCGCAATTCTTCTTTTGTTTGTGCTTTGGCCATGACTTATACCGGTTCGTGAAGCCAGGTGCGGATAATCGCCAGCGCTTCTTCTGGGTGCTGTTGAACGATTTCGCCGACCTTGCGAATGGAAGATTCACGCACCTGTCCGTCGATGCGCGAAATGTCGATCATGTTTTCCTTTGGCGCGGGCAGGGCGCCGGCCGATTGGCCATCACCAGCTGCAATCTGCGCCTGACCTTGTGCCTGTGCGGGGTCACCGTTTTGCGGGGCGGCCAGTTGGCCCGCTGCCTGTGGTTGCTGCCCAATCATGGCGGCGTTTTGCGCGGAGCCCTGCATCGGCGCGAACATATTTTTGATCAGCGGGCGCACCACGAACAGGCCCATCAAAAGCGCGACAAGCGAAAGAATGCCAGCTTCGATAATCTTGAACCATGAACCGGAATCCAGGCCGAGCAATGGCATGGGCGCAGGTTCAACTGGGCCCACATCCATGTGCGCAAATGGCATGTTGACCACTTCCACCACATCGCCGCGCGCTTTGTTGTAGCCGATGGCTGATTTTACCAGCGTCTCGATCTGCTGCATTTCTTTTGGTGTGCGGGCCGTATAGGTGGTTTTGCCTGCGGCGTCGGTCTTGTTGTCGCCATCCACGACGACGGCGACGGACAGTTTTTTGACATCACCGCCATTGATTGTGCTGGTTGTTGTGGTCTTGGAAATTTCGTAATTGGTTGTTTCTTCGGTGCGTGTGCTCTGTGATTTTGAGCCTTCGCCGCTCCCTGTGTTTTGCCCGGAACTGGGCAGGGCGCTGGCGACGGACACGGCATTGGTTGCGTTCGTGTTGCTGTCGGCGGCGTTTTGTTCAACCGTCTGTGTCGAACGCACAACCTTGGAATCCGGGTCGTATTTTTCGCTGGTCTGCGAGATGTTCTTGTAATCCATGTCCGCGGAAATCTGCACACGCACATGGCCGGGCCCGACGACGCTGGCCACAATGTTTTCAATACGCTGACGCAGGCGGTTCTCATAATCGGTGGTGTGTTGTTCCTGTACTGCGGCACCTGCGTTCGTGCCGTCTTTGTCGTCGCCGCCAGCCAACAGGTCGCCATGGTCATCGATAATCGCAACATGCTCAGGCTTCAGCCCGGCAACGGCTGCGGCCACAAGATGCTGTATGGCGGCGACCTGGCCCCGGTCCATGCGGCCGCGGGTTTTGATGACGACCGAGGCGCTGGGGTTCTGTGCGGTGCGCGAGAAAATCTGCCGCTCTGGCACAACCAGGTGAATGCGCGCGGCCTCGATGCCGTCAATGGTTTGCACCGAACGTGACAATTCGCCTTCCAGCGCACGCAACCGGTTGATGTTCTGCACAAAGGCGGTGGTGCCAAAGGAATCCGATTTGTCGAAAATTTCGTAGCCAACGCCCGCCGCCGGCAGGTTTTCAGAGGCCAGCTCCATACGCAGCTTGGTTACCTTGTCGGATGGTACCAAAATCGTGCCGCCGTCGCCCTTGGCTTCGTAAGACACGTTCATCGCGTCCAGCTTGGCGGTTACCGCAGCGGCATCGCGCGGTGCCAGACCGGCATAAAGAATGGTTTTGGGCGGCTCGGCGATAACGCCAGCCACATACAAAAAGAATCCGGTGAGCGCGGCGGCAACCCCAACCATGACGCCGAAACGCGCGGCACCTACACCTTTGAAAAACTCCGGCAAAGCCTACCCTCCGCTCAGGGCAGCCAGCGGTACAGATAGACCTGTCCCGGCTGTTTGCCCTCATGCTAGGCAAACATTGCCGGGTTCCGGTAAAATTAGACTTAAGAAGCCGAAACGTTTTAGTGCCGGTATTGCTGAACGCGGGTTGCCCGAAGGCCGGCCAGACCAAAACGGTCGATGGCGCGCTGCCAGGCCAGAAATTCTTCCACGGTCAGTGTGTAACGTTTGCACGCCTCGTCGAGGCTCAGAAGGCCTCCACGAACGGCGGCCACAACCTCGGCCTTGCGCCGGATGACCCAGCGCCTGGTATTCGGTGGCGGCAGATCGGCCAGTGTAAGCGGACTACCATCCGGCCCGATTACATAGCTAACGCGTCCTCTGCGGTCATCGACCATCTTTATTGAACTCCCGACTGCATTACCCACGCGCAATGTAACCGTGCGGCCTTTAAAAAAGGGCGAAGGCATAAGGTAAATGAAGTCGTAAATAGCAACATTTATCTGTCCGAATTTGGGAATAACGGCGCATTCGTTACTGCGAATGCGCCGCTGTCCGCATTAACGCATCTGCAGAAGCTGATCGAGCATCTGTGATGCGGTTGTTACAATGCGCGCAGACGCCGAGTACGCGCGCTGTGTGGTGATCAGATTGGTGAACTCACCGGCCAGATCGACTGTGGAACTTTCCAGAGCTGAACTTTGAATCGAACCGGCGCCGCCCGTATTGGCTTCCGACAGGCTTGGCGTGCCCGAATCTTTTGATACCGCATAGGCGTTGCCCGAAACGGCGGACAAGCCGTTGGGATTGGCGAACGTCGCGATCGGCAGCTTGAACACTTTTTGCGACAGGCCATTGGTGAACTGCGCGGTGACATAGCCGTTACCGTCGATCTGCACGCCAGCAAGGCTGCCGAACAAGGCACCGTCAACAGACGAGGAAGAAAGCGCCGACGGGCTTTCATACTGGGTTACGCCGTCAGAGGAATCCACGGTGCCCATGTTGACCGATACCGTTTGCGAGGAGAGGCCGGAACTGGCTGCCCACGGAATGGTGACGTTGATTGAACCCACCGCCGGTGAGGCAGTGTTGTCGGCATTTTTCAGCGTGCCGTCCGAATTGAACGACATCGTGCCCGTTTTGATCGGGTTGGTTGCCGGACTGATGTTCGATGCAGTGCCTTCATAGCTGACTTCATAAGACCAGGTGTTCGCGCCGGTCTTTACATAAGAAAGCTGCAAGGGCTGCGCACCGCCCTGGCTGTCATACACGTTGATCGTGCGCTGGAATGCCGGCGTTACCGTGCCGGCCGCCATGTCGCCTGCCGTGTAACCGGCGGTAATTGCCGTGCTGGCCTGCAGATTGGCATGCAACGCCATGGTGGTGGTGGCTTCGGCCTTGCCAGCCAGATTGTTCACATTGATCGCACTAAGATCATTGCGGTCTGACGGCACGGTGCCGTTGGCATCCACCGGCCAACCCATCAGGTAAAGGCCGGTTGCGTTGCGCAGATCGCCGTTTTCATCGGGCGTAAAATTGCCCGCGCGCGTGTAAAGCAAGGATTGCGTAGAACCGGATTGCTTGCTGGTTACGAAAAAGCCATTGCCCTGAATCGCCAGATCGGTTGCAGAACCTGTGCTGGTCAAAAGGCCCTGACTGCTCACATTCTGGGTGGCATGCGCGACGACGCCTGCCGAGGAAACGTCGCCAGCGCCGGAACTTGAGGCGAGCAATGTCGAAAACTGACTCTGACTCGCTTTGTAGCCGACTGTATTGACGTTCGCGATATTGGACGATGCAACGCCGAGTGCCTTGCTGTTCGCGCTAAGGCCCGCAACGCCAGTAATCATTGCGCCATACAAACTCATTTTTTTGGTTCCCTTGAGCACGATGCGCTTTGCGCGAAGTGCCCCATCCTGAATAAGGCCGCTGTTTCTCAGCCGCCGGTTTCGTTCCTAGAGACTTTCGACGGCGGCCACCTGGCTCAGCGGAACGGCCATGGAGCCGATCATGAGTTGCGGCTCGTCGCCGGTAAGGTTGATTTCGTTGACCACGCCCTTGCTGGCGACCGCGGAACTGATCTTGGTGCCATCTTCGGCCTGTGCCGTGACTGTCAAGGTGTAGGTTCCATCGGGCAACGAGGTGCCGGCATTGTCTTTGCCATCCCAGGCGAAATTGTGCTGACCGGCGGTTGTTTCGCCCGCGCCCGCATACACAACTTTACCATTGCCATCTGTGACGGTCAGAATATTGGCCTTGGCTGTTCCGCCCAGCGCGTAGCTCCAATTTGCGGAGCCACCGCTCAATTGCGACTGTCCGTTGGTGATGGAAACTGTTTTGCCCAGATACCCAACCGCATCGCTGGAGGCGCGGCTCTTGGTAAGCGCGAGAAGCGATTTCAGATTGTCATTGGTGTTGATCTGCTGTTCGACACTCGAATATTGCACAAGTTGCTGCGTGAACTGATTGGAATCCATCGGTGAAAGCGGATCCTGATTCTGCAACTGTGTCGTCAGCAATGTCAGGAATGTATTGAAATTGCCCGCAAGCTGCTGACTGGCCGCATTGGTTTGTCCCGATGCAGTAGTGCCTGTTGCCGTGGTGCTTGCTGGAATAGGTGTCGTGACCATTTGATCCTCACACGCGAATGTCGAGCCGGGCGTTTGATGCGCTCAAGCTGGACGAAAGGGGGTTGGCGTTTGCCACATCGGTGGCAGCGATGGCGGAAATCGAAAAATTGCGGCCGCCGCGGCGCGAAAATTGATGGGCCTGCTGGTCCTGCCGGTCCTGGCCCTTCAGCGAAAAGTTCAAACCATTATTGGCAAGTTGCAGGCCTGCTTCGCGCAGTGCCCGTTCCAACTGGCTGGAATCACGTTGCAGCATGGCTAGTGCTTGCGGCTTGTCGGCGGCCAGATGGGCCTGGGCCTTGCCGGAATCATCCACCGACAGGCGCACATCCACACGGCCCATCTCTGGCGGATCGAGGCGGATATCAAAATGCCTGATGCCTGCGTTTGATCTGGCCGCGATGTTCACAGCAAGAGCGGCCAGATTTGCCTGCGCTTGCATTTGCGCGTTCGCGGCGGTCTGCGGTGCGACCTGCAGATTGGCCGCTATCGCCGAACCGCTATTGGCAGTGGTTTGGGGCGCATTCGCGGCGGCCTGTGCAGAGGCGAAGCTGGTGTCCACAGGTGTGGCCGGCCCGCTTGTGTGTGCTGCTGTGCTCGGCTGGGCCTGTGTCTGGCTGTGCGCGGGCTGAATTTGCGCCGGTTGCGTGGTGCGCTGTGCGGACTGGTCAGGCGCTGCGTTGTGGTTGTTGCCGTGGTTGTGATTATTGGCGCTTTGACCATTGGCGTTTTGGCCATTTGCGTTTTGGCCATTGGCATTTTGACCATTGGTATTCTGGCCAGCTGGTCCGTTTG
Source organism: Hyphomicrobiales bacterium (assembly GCA_040255365.1). Taxonomy (GTDB): domain Bacteria; phylum Pseudomonadota; class Alphaproteobacteria; order Micropepsales; family Micropepsaceae; genus Rhizomicrobium. The sequence goes on along the minus strand of JBDZUY010000002.1, from coordinate 71,157 downwards.
CATTTGCCAGTTTTGCACTGGCGGCATCGAACTGCACCGGCGTTGCCTGGGCCTTTGTGGCTTGGGCGTCGGGTGCATGGCGCGCCAATGTTTGCGCATCAGACTTGCCCGTGTCGCCAACATGCAGGTTCAGCTTGGCAAGCGTATCGGTTGCCGCCTTTGCATCAGCCGTCGCATTTGCTTTGGCATTTGTTTTTACGTCGGCGGGATTTGCGGCCTGTTGCGAGTCTGCTTTGCCGCCAGCCTTGTTGTCGGCCTTGTTGTCAGCCTGTTTACCGGATTGCGGCGCAACCTCATTCGCGTCGGGACTATTTGCAGCGGCGCCATTTGCAGCGCCCGCATTCTGTGGCGTCCCATTTTTAACCTGGGCGGCTGTGGGCTGGGCGGCTTTGCTTTCAATTGCGATCACCGCGGCATCAGTGGCTTTGGCCGGTGCGGAAGCTGGAGAGGCCGCGCCAGCCACTGCCAGTGCGGCCAGCGCAGTTTGTACATCCGGCGCAGATTTTTCTTTGCCTTTGGGCTGCGTCTTGGCCGCGGCTTTGGCTTGTTCGCTTTTATCGGTTGACGCGGGCTCACTATGTGCGTCCGCCTTGTCCGTATTGTCTGCCACGCCGTCATTGGGATCTGCGGGTTTGGCATTCGCCTTTGCCAGCAACGCGGCAATGTTATCGGGTAAAGAGGTGCCATTGCCGCTCTTTACTGCACTGGCAGCAGACGCAATGTCCGCAGTTTCCGTTGCCGCTGCGGTTCCGGTCAGCTTTTTCAATGCGGCCAGTTTCAGTGAGGCTGCATCGGCCGATGTATTCTTTGCCTGGGTGGCGATGCCTGCGTTCTGTCCGCGCTGTGCGAGCTTGCTGTTCTGCGCCAAAATTTCCGCAAACAGGGTCGCAACACTGTCATCGGCACCTGCACCGCCACTGGTCTTGCCGGCTGGCGCGTTTGCGCTGCCCGCAATATGCGCGGTGTTTGTGCTCGTAGAAATATTATCCGTCACTGGCAAATGCTGTAGCCCGCAATAATTCCACAGCCTTCGTAGCAAGGGCCGGACCAGTTTCGCGCATCGCCAAATTCTTTTGGAAAAGCCGGGGTTTCGCAGTGTGTGGCGCCTGCGTCGCGCATTTTTATCGGGGCATGAACTGCCTGTCCCCGGCAAACTCTGCCGGGTTGATGACATAATTTTCCGCAAGCCCCACAAAAAACACGCTGTATTCCGCGATTTCATCTGGCACGGGCTTTGCGATCATTGGTGCGGCGACAAAGCATCTGGAGCATAGGCACGTGTCATTGAACGCGATCGCATCGAGCGCTTTGAGTGCGCTTTTGACGAACACCGCGGCGTTGCGTGTGGTCTCCAACAATGTCGGCAATATGAATACAGACGGCTATGCGCGCCGTGTGGTCAATGAACAGGCGCAAACCGCCGCCGGCCAGCTTACTGGCGTCAGCATCGCCGATGTACAAAGGGTGGTGGACAAGTTTCTGACGCAAGAAGCGCTTTCGGCCAAAGGCTCATCCTCGCAATACAGCGCACAGAACGTCATCTTCAATCAGTTGAATGGCTTGCTGGGTTCCCCGGGCGACAACACGGCGTTGACCGCACGGCTCGACAATATTTTTTCTGCGCTGGGCAATGCGGCACTTGCCCCGACATCCAGCACATCGCAGCAATCGGTACTGGCAGCCTTGCAGGGCATGGCCTCGACCATCACATCTACCTACAATTCGGTAGTGGGTCTGCAATCGCAGGTGGATCAGCAGGTCTCCTCGGCTGTTGGCACAGTCAACAGTCTTATCAAACAGATTTACACATTCAATCAGCAGATACAGACGGCCGTTGCCGCTGGCGATACCGCATCGGGTCTGCTGGATCAGCGTGATGTGGCGGTTAAAAACCTGTCGCAATACATGGATATACGCACCGCCGATAAGGCCAATGGCCAGACCATCATTTCCACGGGCGATGGCATCAGCCTTGTTGGTGATTCTTACGCCCAATTGTCTTATGCGGGCGGCGCCAGCAACGGCACCTATGGGTCGATCAGCCTGCAAACCATAGCACCGGCCACGGGGCAAAATATCGGCAACGCCCAGCCGCTGGATTCCCATTTACAAAGCGGCCAGATCAAAGGCCTGATCGACATGCGCGATGGCGCTCTGTCGGATATGCTGCAGGAATTGGGCTCGCTGTCGCGCCAAACCGCGCTTGCTTTCAATGCACAGAGCAATGCCAACACCGCCTTTCCGCCACCGTCCAGCCTTGATGGCCGCAATACGGGCCTGCTTTCCAGCGATGCGCTGAACTTTACCGGCAAAACCACGGTCGCGGTGACCGATAGTACTGGCGCGCTGGTTTCGCGTATCGATGTGGATTTTGGTGCTGGTACCCTGTCGGTGGATGGCGGAGCGAGCACCTCTATCGGCAGCACCGTGGGCAGTTTTGCCACCGCGCTCAACACTGCCTTGGGCGCCAACGGTTCGGCCAGTTTCACCAGTGGTGCGCTCAGCATTTCGGCCAATGGCGGCGATGGCATTGCAGTGCAGGACGATCCGTCCGCCACAACGGCGCGCGGTGGTGTCGGCTTTTCGCAATTCTTTGGTTTGAACGATGTGTTTCATACCTCGGTGCCGTCCGTGTTGACGACCGGGTTTGCTGCCACCGATTCCAGCGGCCTGGCCGCGGGCGGGCAAATGGACTTCGCGCTGAAAGGTCCAAACGGCGAAATCGCCAAAAAAGCCAGTGTCACGATTACGGCCGGCATGAGCATGGGCGATGTCATCACCGCGATGAACACCGCATTCAATGGTGCGGCCAGCTTCGCGCTTGGTTCTGATGGTGCGCTCACCATGACACCGGCAAGCAATTACAAAAACTATCAGCTTAATGTGACAACAGATTCGACCGAGCGCGGCAGCACCGGCATGGGCTTCACCCAGATTTTCGGTCTGGGCGTTTCACAAGGCGCGGCACCGGCGTCCGGCTTTGCCGTGTCACCGGCCCTGGTTACATCGCCGGCAAGGCTGCCGCTTGGCCAAACCAGCATCACCGCATCGACGGTAGCCGGTGACACCATCATCACGCATGGCGATGCGCGCGGCGCATTGGCCTTGCAAAATGTTGGCTCAACACCCATCGCCTTTGCCAAAGTTGGTGGCCTCGGTGCGCAAAATGTGTCGCTCAGCGATTACGCGGCGGGCTTCTATCAGGATGTTGCAACCCGCAGTCAGGCGGTCAGTGACAACGCCACGGCGCAGAGCAACCGGCTGGTCGAAGCGCAAGGCCGCCAAGCCAGTGTCTCTGGCGTCAATCTGGATGAAGAATTGTCCAACATGGTGATGTATCAGCAGGCCTATGCCGCGGGCGCGCGCCTGCTGCAAACAGTCGGCCAGCTTTACGACACGCTGTTGCAGATTCAGTAAGGATATTTGGAATGTCGATCGATCGCGTTGCGACCAGTGCCCAAAGCCAATACATGCTTGCCCAGCTTCAGCAGGCGTCGAGTGCGCTGGACAAAACGCAAAATCAGGTCGCCAGCGGCAAGGTTTCCAATACCTATGCCGGTATTGGTGACAAGACGGCGGTGCTCGAATCCGCCCGGTCTGCGGCCAAGCGTGCGGATTCCTATCAGGCCACCACGCAGCTTGCGCTCAATCAGGCCAATCTTCAGGACACGCAATTGTCCGCGATGTCGGATCTGGCGGCGCAATTGCGCGATACCGTGACCAAGGCTTTGGCCAACAATGACGGCTCAACCCTGATGACACAGGCGCAGAGCATCTTCGATCAGGCCACGCAAATTTTGAATTCCAAAGACGCCAACGGCAATTACATTTATGGCGGCGACAACGACAACACGCCGCCGGTGAAGATCGCCAATCTGTCCGATCTTTCCAGTCTGGCAAGTGCCAGCGATGCGTTTGCCAATGGCAGTCTGAAAAAGAAAGTGCAGGTGGGCGATGGCGTCACTGTGCAGATTGGTCAGTTGGCGTCCGATGTTGGCGGCGATCTGATGAGCGCGCTGAAATCCATCGTGGATTATAACGGTGGCGCCAATGGCCCGTTCGGCACACCGCTGACCCAGCCGCAATCCGGTTTTCTGAGTACCGCCATTCAAAGTGCCACCACGGCAGCCAACACGATCAACAATGCTGCCGCCGCCAATGGCAATGTCTATAACCAGCTTCAGGCGGCCACCGATCAGCAGCAAACGCTCTCCACACTCTACAAGGGGTTTGTCTCCAGCCTGGAGGATGTGGATATGGGCAAGGCCATTACCCAGCTCAACCAGAACCAGGTGGCGCTGCAGGCCGCACTCAAGGTTACCAGCTCGCTCAGCCAGATTTCCTTGCTGAATTACCTCTGATAATTGGCCGTTTTGGTGCGCCCGATGCGCCCAATGCCTTGAACCTGCCGCTTTGCGGTCCTATAGGCACGGCTATGAGTACGCCTGACCTTACCCAAGCTGACCCTGGCACCGCACCCGTCGATTTCGGGTTCGATAAGCCCGCGCATCAAACGCGGGTGGTTGTGGCCATGTCCGGCGGGGTGGATTCCTCGGTCACGGCCGCGCTTTTGGCGCGCCAGGGCTATGACGTGGTCGGCATTACCTTGCAGCTTTATGATGCGGGTGCCGCGGGCAAGAAAAAGGGCGCGTGCTGTGCGGGGCAGGATATTCACGATGCGCGCCGCGTCGCCGAGCGGCTTTCGATTCCCCATTACGTGCTCGATTATGAAGAGCGTTTCCGCAAGCGCGTGATGGAAGATTTTGCCGATTCCTATGCGCGCGGCGAAACGCCGATCCCATGCGTGCAGTGCAATGATCAGGTGAAGTTTGCCGATCTGATGGAATCTGCCCGCTCGCTGGGCGCTGATGCGCTCGCCACGGGCCATTATGTGCGCCGGGTCATGGGTGCGACCGGGCCAGAGCTGCACCGCGCCATCGATACCAGCCGCGACCAGAGCTATTTTCTTTATCGCACGACCAGAGCGCAGCTTGAGTTTTTGCGCTTTCCGCTGGGCGGGCTGGAAAAACCGGCGGTGCGGGCTCTTGCCCATGAGCTGGAACTGATTACCGCAGCCAAGCCGGACAGCCAGGACATCTGTTTTGTACCCGATGGCAATTACGCCAATATCGTTCAGCGTCTGCGCCCCGGTGCGGCAACGCCCGGCGAGATTGTGGATCTGGACGGTAATGTTGTCGGCCATCATGAAGGCGTCATCAATTTCACTGTGGGTCAGCGCAGGGGCGTCGGCCTTTCGGGCAATGCCGCGCCGCTGTTTGTGCTGAAGATCGATGCCGCCAATGCGCGTGTGGTCGTCGGCCCGCGTGAGGCGCTGGCTATCCGCACCGTGATGCTGCGCGATGTGAACTGGCTTGTACCCGCCGACGGCCCGCTGGATTGTGCCGTGAAAATGCGCTCCACGCGCGCGCCGGTTGATGCGCGGGTTACGCCGCTGGAGGACGGGCGGGCCAGTGTTGACGTGCTGGGCCATGAAGAGGCTGTGGCGCCGGGGCAGGCTTGCGTCTTTTACGAGCGCGACGGCAGCCGCGTTCTGGGCGGCGGCTGGATTGTCAGCGCGCAGCGCGCCGCGGTCGCGGCCTGAACCTGCGCAGGCCCCGAATTGGCCCCTTTGGCTTGACAGGGCAAACCCCCGCCCCTTACATCGCGCGCCTTGGCCGGTTTTCAGGCATTATGGCAGCGTAGCTCAGTGGTAGAGCAGGGGAATCATAATCCCTTGGTCGGGGGTTCAAATCCCTCCGCTGCTACCATTCCTGTTCCGGTCCATGTGGCTGGTTTGTCCGGCCAAAGCGGCTGGCCTGCCGATTTTGTTTCTGGCCAGGAAGGCGTTTCTCAAATGACCGATTCTGCCGCAAAATCTGATGCTGCCATTCCTGTCACGCTGGATGATGTGCGCGCCGCCGCATTGGTGATTGGCGACGCGGTCGAACGCACGCCCACCCATCATTCGCGCACGCTGTCCAAACTTGCGGGCTGTGAAATTTATCTGAAGTTCGAGAATCTGCAGTTCACCGCCTCGTTCAAGGAGCGCGGCGCGTTGAACAAGCTTGTCTCGCTAACGCCGGATCAATGCAAACGCGGCGTCGTGGCGATGAGCGCGGGCAACCACGCGCAAGGCGTGGCGTATCATGCGGGGCGTTTGGGTATTCCCGCCACCATCGTGATGCCCGAGGGCACGCCCTTCAACAAGGTCAAACACACCAAGAATTTCGGCGCGCGTGTGGTAATCGATGGGCCAACCCTGACGCAGGCCTATGAGCGCGCCCGCGCCATCGAGGCCGAGGAAAATCTGACTTTCATTCATCCCTATGATGATCCGCGGGTGATTGCCGGGCAGGGCACCGTGGTGCTGGAATTGCTGGAGGATGCGCCCGAAGTCGATACTTTGGTGGTGCCCATCGGCGGCGGCGGTTTGATTTCGGGTATTGCGGTGGCCGCGCGCGCCCTGAATCCGGACATACAAATTTATGGTGTGCAGACGGCGCTTTATCCGTCGATGTATGGCGCACTGAAGCAGCAGCAACTGCCGTGCGGCGGTCAGACGATTGCCGAAGGCATTGCGGTGAAGAAACCCGGCGGCCTGACGCGCAAAATTGTCGATGCGCTGGTCAATGATGTGCTTTTGGTACGCGAGGACGAAATCGAAAAGGCCATTGCCTCGCTGCTAGAAATTGAAAAGACGGTGGTGGAAGGCGCGGGCGCTGCGGCTTATGCCGCCGTTGCCGCCAACCCGCAATTGTTCAAGGGCCGCAAGGTGGGCATCATCCTGTCTGGCGGCAATATCGACATGCGGCTTTTGTCCAATGTGATTTTGCGTGAACTTTCGCGCGAGGGCCGCATCATTTCTGTGATGGTGGAAATTGAAGACCGCCCCGGTCTTCTGGCGCGCATCGCAACGCTTGTCGGCGAAGTCGGCGGCAATATTCTGGAAGTCAGCCACAACCGCATGACGACCGATATGAGCGCCAAGCTGGCCGATCTGGGCATGACCATTGAAGCGCGCGATGCCGCCCATGCCGACGAAATCCGCAAGGCGCTGCATGATGCGGGCTTTTCCTTGCGCGCATCACCAAGCAAGGTGAAAGTGCCGCGGGGTTAACGGGCGAATTTTTCCGAAAGAATGATGGACGAGACTGTGCGGGCCACGCCATGCGCGGTGCCGATGCGATCCAGCGCGGTATCCATGCGCGCCGTCGTGTCGGTTTCGACCACGGCGATCATGTCGTAGGCGCCTGACACGGCGAAAAGTGAACGCAGCGCCGTCATCTTCTTTAGCTCCGCTGTTACGCGGTCGGCCTTTTTGGGATCGGCGGAAATCATCACAATGGCGCGCAAGGGTGCATCTGCCCCGTCATCGGCCACGCGCACCGTATAGCCCTTGATGGTGCCCTCGCGCTCCAGCCGGGAAATGCGCTCCTGCACGGTGGAGCGGGCCAGCCCCAGCTTGCGCGCCAGCGAGGCGGTCGGCTCACGGGCATTGGCTTTGAGAAGCCTGAGAAGCTCGGTATCGGAGTCGCGCATGGGCAGATGACCTGAGTTTGGCAATTCGCCGGAATATCCGTCATTTCGCCGGAGCAAAGCAAGGCTTCCGGCGGATCGCCGCCTCTTTTCCGGCGGCGGGCGGGCCTATTCCTGTGGAAGACATAGAAAAAGGACTCCCCCATGAAAAAAGTGATGCTCGTCGGCGGCGGCAAAATCGGTATCGCCATCACAGAATTTTTGTCGGCCACGGGGGATTACGCCATCACGGTGGTGGACCGCGATGCCAAAAGCCTGGAGCGCATGCCCAAGAAAGACAATGTCTCCTTGCGCAAATTCGAGCTGTCCGACGCGCGCGCCTTTGCCAAAGAGCTTGAGGGGCATGACATTGTGCTGTCCGCCACGCCCTATTCGCTGACCAAGATCGTCGCCGAAGGCGCCAAGATCGCGGGCGCGCATTATCTGGACCTGACCGAAGATGTGGAAACCACCCGTCTGGTGAAGGGGCTGGCCGATGGCGCAAAAACTGCGTTCATTCCGCAATGCGGGCTGGCGCCGGGGTTCATCTCCATTGTTGCCTATGATCTGGCCAGGAAATTCGAAAGCCTGCGCGATGTGCAGATGCGCGTTGGTGCGCTGCCGGTGTTTCCGCACAATGCGCTGAAATACAACCTGACATGGTCCACCGACGGGCTGATCAACGAATATTGTAATCCGTGCGAGAGCATTCGCGACGGGCAGCTTGCCGAAGTGCCGGCGCTGGAAGAGCTGGAGCAATTCTCGCTCGACGGCACCGAATATGAAGCGTTCAACACTTCCGGTGGCCTTGGCACCTTGTGCGATACCCTGGAAGGCAAGGTCGAAAGCCTGAATTACAAGACCGTGCGTTATCCCGGCCACCGCGACATTGTGAAAATGCTGGTGCGCGATCTGCGTTTGGGCGTGCGCCGTGATATCCTCAAAGACGTGCTGGAGACGGCAATCCCGATCACCTATCAGGATGTCGTGCTGATTTTTGTCACAGTGTCTGGCCTGATTGACGGTAGGCTGACGCAAGAAAGCTATGCCAAAAAGGTCTATGCACAGAAGGTCGGTGACCGCCTGATGAGCGCGATCCAGATCACAACCGCCACTGGCATTTGCGCGATGTGCGACATGCTTGTGGATGGAAAGTTGCCGCAAAGCGGTTTCGTCCGCCAGGAAGAAGCAAAGCTGGACGATTTTCTTGCCAACCGCTTCGGCCGCTATTACGCGTAAGTGCGGCGAAGCCCAAAGGAACGCAAAATTCTATGGCACGCACTGGCGGACAGGCCCTTGTCGAAGCGCTGAAAATCAATGGCGTCAGTCATGCGTTTTGCGTGCCGGGCGAATCCTACCTAGCCGTACTTGATGCGCTATATGACGCGCGTGATGAGATCAAGCTGGTCACCTGCCGTCAGGAAGGCGGGGCCGCCAACATGGCCGAAGCCTTTGGCAAGCTGACGGGCAAGCCCGGTATCTGTTTTGTGACGCGCGGGCCGGGCGCCACCAACGCCTCTATCGGTGTGCACACCGCGTTTCAGGATTCCACGCCGATGATCCTGTTTGTCGGACAGGCCGATCAATCCATGCTGGACCGCGAGGCGTTTCAGGAAGTGGACTTCCGCGCCATGTTCGCGCCGCTGGCCAAATGGTCTGCGGAAATTCGTGATCCGTCCCGCATTCCCGAATATGTCGCGCGCGCGTTTCATGT
>JBDZUY010000002.1:53414-61828 GCA_040255365.1 Hyphomicrobiales bacterium | reverse complement strand
TTCCGCGCCAAGGACCGGCTCGACAATACCCACGAAAATTATTGTGGCGATCTGGGCATTGGCGCCGATCCCAAGCTGGTGAAAAACGTTCAGCAAAGCGATCTGTTGATTGTCGTGGGTGCGCGGCTGGGCGAGATGACAACGCATGGTTACACGCGGCTGTCGGTGCCCAAGCCAGTACAGCCGCTTGTGCACATTCACCCCAGCGCCGATGAATTGAACCGGGTGTATCAGGCCGATCTGGCTATTGCGTCGGGCGTTGCACCGTTTGCACGGATGGTTGCGGAACTCAGTCCGCCCGCGTCTGTGCGCTGGCGCGCATTCCGGCGCGAGGCGCGTGCCGCGTATGAAGCCTATGCACAGCCGGTTGATGCGCCGGGTGATGTGAATCCGTCTGACATCTGGGCCTGGCTGAACACGGTTTTGCCGGATGATGCGATCATTGCCAATGGCGCGGGCAATTACGCGGCGTGGACGCACCGTTTTTACAAGTATCGTGGCTTTCCCACATTGCTGGGCCCGACCAGCGGGGCGATGGGCTATGGCTTGCCCGCCGCGGTCGCCGCAAAAATCGTGCACCCGGAAAAAACCGTGGTGTGCGCCGCGGGCGATGGCTGTTTCATGATGAACGGGCAAGAGCTGGCGACCGCCGTGCAATATGATGCGCACATCATCGTGCTGGTGTTCGACAATGCGATGTATGGCACCATCCGCATGCATCAGGAACGCGAATATCCCGCCCGCGTGTCCGGTACCGATTTGAAGAACCCCGATTTTGTGGCGCTGGCGCGGGCCTATGACGCGGCCGGATTTCATGTGACGCGCACCGAAGATTTTGCCGATGCGTTTCGCCAGGCCGAGGCCGCAAACAAACCGGCGCTGATTCACATCAAGGTCGATCCCGAAGCGATTTCGCCCACCACCAGTTTGAGCAAACTGCGCGGCGGTTGAGGAATTATGGAGAACATTATGAACACGAACGATCTTCTTGCCCATTTCGGCATCAAGCCCGCATCCGGCGATTACGCAGTTCATTCGCCCATTGATGGGGCCGAGATTGCGCGTGTTGCATTTGACGATGCCAAATCCATCGACGCGAAGATTGCCGCTGCGCAAATTGCGTTTCAGGATTGGAGAAATGTGCCAGCCCCGCGGCGCGGCGAATTGGTGCGTTTGTTCGGTGAAGAATTGCGCGCCAACAAGGATCAGCTTGGCCGTCTCGTCACCCTGGAAATGGGCAAGATCCATCAGGAAGGGCTCGGCGAAGTGCAGGAGATGATCGACATCTGCGATTTCGCGGTCGGTCTGTCGCGTCAGCTTTACGGTTTGACGATTGCGTCCGAACGCCCCGGCCATCGCATGATGGAAACTTGGCATCCGGCTGGGCCGGTCGTTGTGATTTCTGCATTCAATTTTCCGGTTGCGGTGTGGGCATGGAATGCGGCGCTGGCGCTGGTGTGCGGCGACAGCGTGATCTGGAAGCCGAGCGAAAAGACACCGCTGACCGCGGTGGCGACGCTTGCGCTGTTTGCGCGCGCAGTGAAACGCTTTGGCGATGCACCGGAAAATCTGTGTCAGTTGGTATTGGGCCTGCGCGAAGCGGGCGAACAGCTTGCCAAAGATACGCGCATTCCACTTGTTTCCGCGACGGGTTCCACACGTATGGGCCGTGAGCTTGCCCCGGTTGTGGCGGCACGCTTTGGCAAATCCATTCTTGAACTGGGCGGCAACAACGCGATGATCGTTGCGCCAAGCGCAAAGCTGGAACTTGCACAGCGCGCGATCACATTCTCTGCCGTTGGCACAGCGGGCCAGCGTTGCACCAGCCTGCGCCGGTTGTTCGTGCATGATTCCATCTATGATGCATTGGTGCTTGCGCTGAAAAAGATTTATACTGGCCTGCCGGTTGGTGATCCGCTGGCGAAAGGCACGCTTGTCGGCCCACTGATTGACAAGGCGGCGTTTGAAGGCATGGAACGCGCGCTGGCAACAGCCAAAGATGAAGGCGGAAAAATCACTGGCGGCGGGCGCACCAACAAGGGCGCAGGCGACAACGCCTATTACGTGAACCCCGCCATTGTCGAAATGCCGGACCAGACGGCGATTGTCTGCCACGAAACCTTTGCACCCATCATGTATGTGATGCGCTATACCGATCTGGGCGATGCGATTGCCAAACACAATGCGGTGCCGCAGGGGCTGTCATCCTGCATCTTCACGCAGGATTTGGCCGAAGCCGAAACCTTCATCGCTGCATCAGGGTCTGATTGCGGCATCGCCAATGTGAATATCGGCCCATCCGGCGCGGAAATCGGCGGTGCGTTCGGCGGTGAAAAGGAAACCGGCGGCGGGCGCGAATCGGGCTCCGATAGCTGGAAGGCCTATATGCGCCGCCAGACCGCGACCATCAATTATTCCGATGCGCTGCCGCTGGCCCAGGGTATCGATTTCGGCGTGTAAAGGCTGGCCCATTAACCTTTGCTTAAGCCTGTTCTTCACCCGCACCGGCTTCGCGCGTAGCGTGGACGGCGTTGATGTGGGGAAATGGCTATGCCGAAATCCATTGGGCAATGGACCGGGTTGATCGTCACAACGATTGTTGTGTTCGGTTGTGATCTGGATGTGCTTTATGCTGTGCCGCTGGGCTTTTTCGCTGGCGCACTGGCCACGTTCTTCATGGCGCTGGGTGAACACCGCATGGCCACGCCGGAACTGATCCCGATCAAAATTCGCAAATAGGTCCGCCGCAACTCAGCCCGGATCGGGCGGAATTTCATCCAGCGCTTTTTCCAATGTCTGAAAATTCGGCTGCGCTTCGGATGGCACAGACCCGCGCCCGATCTCGACGGAGACCTGGGCGGCATTGCCGTGCAGATGCGCCACCAGAACATCGCGGATCACATGATAGAAATGGGCATCTTCGTCCACGATCATTTTAAGGCGCGTGGAGATTGGGCCAACGATGCCATAGGCCATGAACACGCCCAGGAACGTGCCGACGAGGGCAGAACCGATCATGCCGCCCAAAATTTCGGGCGGTTCGGAAATCGCCCCCATGGTTTTGATGACGCCCAGCACCGCGGCGACAATGCCCAAAGCGGGCAGCGCATCGGCCATGCTCTGCATCGCGGCAGACGGTTCAAGCGCTTCGTGATGATGCTTTTCGAGCTGCTTTTCCATCGCGTTTTCGACTTGATGGGGGTCTTCCAGACTCATTGTCATCATGCGAAGCGTGTCGCAAATGAAATCGAGCGCGAAGTGATCTTTGACGATGCGCGGATAGCGCTTGAAGATGGAAGATTCTTCCGGCTTTTCAATATGTGCTTCCAGCGCAATCAAGCCCTTGGATTTCATCGTCTTGGTCAACAGGAACAACAGGCACAGAAGATCGGTGTAATCGGAATGTTTCCATTTCGAGCCGGAGATGACTTTTCCCATCTCGCCGCCGACTTTTTTGACCGAGTACAAAGACCCGCCGATCAGCAATGCTGCCAGCGCTGCACCGCCAATGGTCAGCATTTCATGCGGTAGCGCCTCGAGCACCACATCAAGCGAGCCGCCGGAACTGATAAAGCCGCCGAACACTGCCGCGAAAAGAAATACCAGGCCGCCGATTTGAAGCATGAAGTCAAAGTCCACGAGCTACGAGGCCCGCAGTATTAACATTGAGGCTTAAAGAGCGATGAATACGAGGCCGGATTTGGCAATGAAAGTGCACAAAAACCCGTTAATACGCTTTACGAGACGGTAAATGCCAGACTAATCGACTGTAACGTCGTCGGCCACATCGTCCTTGCGGCGCATCACGCCTCTGTAATTTTCGTCACGGCGGCGGCGGCGATCCGGGCCGAAATAATTTTCACAGCGAACGAAAGGCCGCGGCCGTTCCACGATTTCGGTCATGCGCGACAATATGTTTTGCACCGTAATCGGTTTGGCCAGAAATTCACTAACGCCAGCATCGCGCGCCGCGGTTACGCGTGCGCGTTCGGTGTGGCCGGTTACCATAATGACGGGAACGTAAGGGTTTGGGCTGTCACGGTCGTTGCGAACTTTGCGGGTGAATTCAATACCATCCACCGGTTTCATCGACAGATCGGTCAGGATCACATCAGGCCGGTGCACACGCAGCTTTTCAAAACCGTTGGCGCCATTCTCCGCCTCGAACACATCCCGAACACCCAGGGATTGCAGCAGCGAACGGATAAGCAAACGCATATGCACCGCGTCATCAACGATCAACACTTTGATATGGCTGAAATCCGGACTGCTCATGGAACTGCGCTCGCGTACAGGGCATGATCTGTGACGCAGGCTTGATTGCGCAGAAATTTCTTGAGGAACAGCACCATAGGCCCGCCTGTCATATTCACCCTTACGCTATGGTAGCGGTGGTTACGAATGTCTTACCGGGTCTGTTTTTGCGGACAAAGAGGGGCCAGTGGCTGAAGCCAGAAATTCGTTCTTGCAGCGTATCGGGCTTGGCGCATCGCTGGCGTTCAAGGCCCTGGCCACGCCCGTGGCCTTTGGGGTCAGTGCGCTGGCGGAAAATACGCAAGGCCAGGTGTTGCTGGTGCGCCACTCCTATATGGCAGGTTGGCAATTGCCGGGTGGCGGGGTCCAGCGTGGTGAACCACCGGTTGAGGCTATTGTGCGCGAATTGCGAGAAGAAATTGGCCTGACACATTCTTTGCCGCCGCAAATGGCCGGGCTTTTCACGCGTCGCTATGGGCTGGTGACAAATCTGGTGGCGCTTTACCGGGTGCGCGACATCCAGATTGCGTTCAAGCCGAATCTTGAAATTCGCGATGCGCGGTTTTTTGATCCGCGCGCGCTGCCCGGCGGGGCAACGGCCAGCACCCGCCGGCGCATTGCCGAAATTTATGACAACGCGCCGGTCAGTTCCTATTGGTAAGGCCTTATTGGTGTTTCAGATCGGATCCCAGCCAAACACGCTGGTGGTTGCGCCAAGATCGGTGAAGCTGGGCTTCATCGCGGCCATCGCATGATCGGCGATGGTTTGCGGGGTCCAACCTTCCATCTTGCCAATGCCGCGAATGGGGCGTGGCTGGCTCATCAGGAAAATTTCGTTCCCGCGTGCGGCAAAGATTTGTCCGTTGACGTCTTTGGTGCTGGGTGATGCAAGTGCCACGGCAAGCTGTGCCACCTGATCGGCGCGCATCATGTTTTTCATGCGGTCCACGCGCGCGGCGCTGGCTTCGTCCTTCACCGGAATGGTGGCGATCATGCGGGTCCAGGCAAACGGCGCAATGGAATTGGAGCGCACATTCTTGGCCGCGCCTTCCATCGCCAGAATGCGCGACAGCCCGACAATGCCCATTTTTGCGGCGGAATAGTTTGCCTGGCCGACATTGCCGATCAGCCCCGATGTCGAGGCGAAGAGGACAAAGCTGCCTTCCTGCTGCTCACGGAAGTGATTTACCGCGGCCCGGCATACATTGTAGGTGCCTTTCAGATGCACTTCGAGAACCTGATCCCAATCGGCATCATCCATTTTGTGGAACATCTTGTCGCGCAAAATACCGGCGGGGTTGATGATCGCGTGCAGGCCTTTGAATTCATCCATCGCGGTTTCGATCATGCGCTTCACGCCATTGCGGTCGGTCACACTGTCCGAGTTGGAAACCGCCTTGCCGCCCGCATCGCGAATCGCCTTGGCTACCTGCTCGGCGGGGCCTGCCGCGCCTTCATCGCCGCCCGCTACGCCGCCGCCCAGATCATTGACCACAACATTGGCGCCTTCCTTGGCCGCCAGCAGCGCGCATTCCTTGCCAATACCGTTGGCCGCGCCCGTGACAAGAACAGTCTTGCCATCCATCACACCCATGCGATTACCTCCATTTGGTTGTTCTCTGGTTCCAAGCCTAGCCGCGCGAGGCGATGCGTGAAAGACCTTGGACAAAGTGCCGCCAAAAGTGCCGCAACGTAAGGGACAGGTAAGTGCGATGAGCTGGGAAATACGTGCTGAGCGGCCCGAAGATGGCCCGCTGGTCGAGGCCCTGAACGAACAGAGTTTCGGAGCGGGGCGTTATGCCAAAGCGGCCTATCGTTTGCGCGAAGGTGTGGGCGCGCAAGATGGGCTCAGCTTCATCGCGGTGGAAGACGGCGTTTTGCGCGGCTCCGTGCGCTTCTGGCCCATCATCATTGGGGCGCAGGCTGCGCTGCTTTTGGGACCGCTGGCGGTGCAATCGGATCAGCGTGGGCGCGGTATCGGCATTGCCCTGATGAAAAAGGGGATCGAGGCGGCAAAGACGGATGGGCATCGTGCCATCGTGCTGGTTGGCGATGCGCCCTATTACGCGCGTGTCGGGTTTGCCGCGTTGGCCCCCAAGCAGATCGTGTTTCCCGGCCCGGTTGATCCGTCACGCATTCTGGGTCTGGCGCTGGTGGATGGCGCGCTGGAAAGTCTGAGCGGCAAGGTGATGCGCGCGGCGATAGATGATCCGGTTTGCGCCGACGGTGCAGCTTTGGGCTGATCACATTCTGGTTCTGGTGCAAACGCGGCGCGCTACTGGCGTAGCGGCCGCCGCGTTCACGAAAAAAGACTCGCGTCAGTTGACCGGAGACAGCTTCCACATCGCGCTCCACCAGCCCTGCTGAATGGGGCCGACTTCGACATCGCCGTGTTCGGTGTGCAAATATTCGTCCCGATCTTCGCGGCTGCGCAGGCGCACATAATCGGTGCCATAGACCGGTTCAATCACCCACAGCGCGCTGCGCCCGCGCCGTTCAAGCGGTGCAGCTTCGGCATAGCCATCGCGGCTTTGGATGAAGCGATCACTCTTCCAGAAATTGCGCAGCCGCACAGAATTTCTGCGTCCATCCTCGATGTACCAGCGTGCGCTATCCCATTTCTGCTTGATGTGGCTGCTCTCCAGACGTCCATGCTCGATGTTCAGATAGCGGTCAGACTTTGAACGGTTTTGAATACGAACCAGCTCGCCGCCGCCATAGCGTTGATCGTAGCGCTGGTCATAGCGTTGATGGTCGCGGTAATCGCGGTCACGGTCTTGTGCATTGGCTGTTGTAAAGGTGACGGCGCAAAGCGTTGCAACCATCGCCGAGATCAAAAATGCCCGTACGGAAATCAGATTGCGCGCCATCCTGTGTCCCCTCACGCTCGCGTTTCCTCCGTGGCATGGTAGGCGCTTGGCGGCAGAAACAAAAGTGGCTCAGCGCCCTTCCATGCGCCACGCCAGAAGCAGCGTGCCCAGCACCAGCAACAATGCAGCCCAGGGCGGCAGCAGGGCCTGTTGCTCCACCGCGGTGACGCGATAGGCGCCGTTCTGTTTCAGGCCGATCCAGCCTTTGCCCGCCATCGCGCGCCCGGCGGCAACGCGGCGGATTGAGGGCACGCCATCATCCACCAGCCAGCGCACAGACCCGCCGGTCGCCTTGGCGGGCGGTATCAAAATGGAATCCACCGCGCGCATGTCGGCGACCTCTTTGGGGTTCAACGGGCCAGCCGCGGTGACGGCGCTCAATGTGCCATCGGTCAAACGGTAAAGGCCCAATTCATCCGCCTTTGCGGTGGCGCGGAACTGACCGGGCTCGATCTTCGTCAACGGCACATCGATTTTTTTGCCGGATGGATAGGTCAGTGTCACCGGCTTGGCCGTATCGGCCATGGTGTGCCGCTCAATCGCGATTTGCCCGTTGGTGATGGAGGCTGAAAGCCGTTCTTCCTCCAGTTCGGGTTCTTTCATCAGCCAGTGTGCAAGACGGCGCAAAAGTTCGGCCTGTGGCCCGCCGCCTTCATAGCCGCGCGCCCAAAGCCATGTCTGATCCGAAAGCAATTCGGCAACGCGGCCCTTACCCGCATGATCCAGCACCAGAAGCGGGCGGTTCTGCGGGCCGCTCATCACCGTTTCGCCGGAAATTTTTTCAGCCCCGATAATGCGGAACCAATCGCCCCATGTGGGCGGCTTGCCGTTTTGATTGCTGCCCGAAAGATTGTGCGTAACCGGATGCGCCTCACCCTGTTTTGTAACCAGCGGTTTGAATTTTTGCGCAATCACATCACCGGTTGGCCGCGCGGGCAGAACCGCTGCCAGCGGTGTGCGGTAAACACTTTGCGGTGATGCAAATTCCGGCCCCGATGACACCAGCAATGCGCCGCCATTTTCGACATAGCGCGCAATATTGCCGAAATAGGCGAGGGGAAGAATGCCGCGTTCGGTATAGCGATCGAAAATCACCAGATCGAATTGATCGAGTTTTTCTGCAAACAATTCGCGCGTGGGAAACGCAATTAGCGACAGCTCGTTGATTGGCACCGCGTCCTGTTTGGTGGGCGGGCGCAAAATGGTGAAATGCACCAGATCAACCGAGGGATCGGCCTTTAATAGATTGCGCCACACCCGCTCGCCTGCATGTGGTTCGCCCGATACCAG
>JBDZUY010000002.1:38282-53314 GCA_040255365.1 Hyphomicrobiales bacterium | reverse complement strand
GCGCTGAAGGCTTGCGTGCCGTTGTCATCGCCGGTGTTGCGCGTGTTTATCACGCTCTCGCGCACCTCCAGCGATGGGTCTTTCGCCAGTTCGCGTTTGATTTCGGCGGCGGCGGCATCGGCTTTTAAGCGGCGGCCCTTGATATCCATGCTTTGCGAATGATCGATAACCAGCGCCACCACATCGCTTAAGGGTTCGCGGGTTTCGCGCACGATCAGCGGATTGGCCAGCGCCAAAACCACAGCGATCAGCGCCAGCGCCCGCGCCCATGCACCGCGCGCACCGATGACGAATGACCCAAGCACAAGCAATGCGGCAAGCCCGGCCAGCACCCAAAACAAAATGAGCGGAAGATGCGGAGCAAAGCCGATGGTTGTGCTCATGGCTCTTCACCCAGCCGTTCGAGCAGGGCAGGGACATGCACCTGATCGGCCTTGTAATTGCCGGTCAGCGCATACATCACGACATTAACGCCAAAGCGATAGGCCATTTCGCGCTGTCGCTCACCGCCCGGCACGACCGCGACAAGCGGCTGACCATTGGAATCCACCGCCCATGCCGCGGCCCAATCATTGCCGCCAATGATGATGGGCGATACGCCATCGCCGCCGCGCGCCGGTGCGGGCGGCATGTCAGGTGTGCGCGGCGGTATGGCCTGTACCCACACTTTGCCGCCGTCCCAGCGGCCGGGAAAATCATCCAGCAAATAAAACGTGCGGCGCAAAACATGATCGGGCGGCACAGGTTCCAGCGGCGGAATGTCGAGTTTGGACAGCAGACGGCGCAAGGTTTGCTGGCCCGGCGAATCGGCGCCGCGCGTCGCACCCAAGGTCAGATCGCGCGTGTCGAACAGGATCGTGCCGCCGCTGCGCATGTAATCGGTGAGCTTGGAAATCGCGTCTGGCGAAAGGTCGGCTTCGCGCGGGTCCATCGGCCAATACAAAAGTGGAAAGAACGACAGATCATCATGCGCCACATCAACGCCGACGGGCTCTTTGGGTTCGTAGGATGTGCGCGCCGCAAGCACGCGCCCCAAACCTTCAAGGCCCGCACGGCTCATATTGTCCACATCGGATAGACCGGTTTTGACATAGGCAAGGCGCGTGTCCAGCGCGGCCTTCATGTCAAAACTTTCGTCGGCGCGCGCGTGTTGCGGCTGAATCAAAAGGACAGCGAACAACAACGCCGCCGCCCCGCCAGAGATGCGCCGCGTGTGTGCCAGATAGCCGCGCAGCCATAGCGAAATCAGCGCATCACCCAGAATGATGAGCAGTGCAATCGCCAGCAGCGGCGGTTGCAGCGCCAGCGATTGGGTGCCCGCATACACCGCAATGGGCGTATCCAGCGCGCGCATCGGCACCAGTGAATCGTTTGCTGCCACCGCATTCAGCGCAATCTCGCCGCCTTCGGCGCCATAAAGACCGGGCGGATGCGCGGGTGAGGGTTTGGCTTTGGCAAGCTCTGAGCCGCGAATGGGCAACACATCGGCGGGCGGTTTTTGCAAATGGCCAAAGCCATCCATCGTCATCAGCGGCGGGAACACCGCATTGGCATCGGTGCCCAGATCATTGGGGTGCGCGCCGCCCGCAAGATCAGTCAGGCGGCGCAGCATATCGACGTACAGACCGGAGAGTGGCAACGACGACCATGCCGGCCCGGCGGTGACATGAAACAGAACAATCCAGCCTTTGCCTTTTTGCACAGCGGTGACGAGCGGTGTGCCGTCTTTCAGCCGCGCCCAGCTACGGTCAGACAGATCAACCGATGGTTCGGCCAACACTTCGCGCGACACGGTAACTTCGGCGGGAATTTTCAAACCGCGGAACGGGCTGGTTTCGGGGAACGGTGCCAGATGCTGCGGTTCGGCCCAGGCCAATGCGCCGCCAAGATAGCGCCCGCCGGTGCGCAGCTTCACCGGAATCAGATCATCAACATGGGCGGCCATGCGTTCACCGGCAAAGCGGATCAGCACGCCGCCATTATCAACAAATTTTTCGACGCGGCCATAATTGGCGCCGGTAATTTTGCCGATATCGGCCAGCACCAGCACCTGAACATGTTTGGCAAGCGCGGCCTCGACCGTGCCCTTGTGCAGATCGGCATAAGGGCCAAGCGCGCGTTGCAAATAATACAGATCAGACAAAAGCGGCTGTTCGCCATCTTCATTGCTGGCCGATACCAGTCCGACCGAGCGGCGCTTGGAGCTGGAATCCAACAGGCGGATTGCACCGGCCGATTGTGCGTTGGTGATGGTAAGGGTTTTGGTTTCGTTGCGCACTTGCGGCGGCATGCGAATGTCAGCGGTGGCGCTCGTCTTGCCGTCAGCAAAAGCAAATTCTGCACCGCCCAGATCTTGCGAATGCGCGCCAAACGCATGCACCTGACCTTTGCGTGGGCCCGCTGTCTGACTACGGATGATTGTGATTTTGAAGCCGTTTGCTTCGTCGCTTTGCGGTCTTAGCGCCAGCGGGCCTTTGCCTTGCGCGTCGCTATAGATTTTCAGAGTACCGATTTTGGCGAGTGCGGCGGCAGTCTTTTTGGCGGCGCCATAATCCAGTCCGTCACTGAGCCAAAGGATTTGCGGGCGCGCGGCAAATTTTGTTTTGGCAAGTTCGGCCAATACCTTTGCGCGGTCCGGCAGCCATGATTGCGGCTGTAATTCGCGCGCCGCGCGTTCGGCCTTTCCGGCATCCAGCAGCGAGATTTTGTCTTGCGTGGCGCTGGCCGTTGGCACCAACGCGACGGGGCGGTTCGCGCGTGCCGCTTCAGCCAGCGCATCATTCATCGCGGCCTGCCGGTCTTTCCATGCGTGCGCGGCGGGCCAGCCATTATCAACAAACAGCACCAGCGGACCTTTGCCCGGCGCGGCGGGCGGCTCACCGAAAATGGGTTCGGCCAGCGCCAAAATCAGCAAGGCCGCAGCCAGCAAGCGCAACAGCAACAGCCACCACGGCGTGCGAGCCGGTGTTTCTTCGCGCGCGCGCAATCCCAACAGCAAACGCAGCGGCGGAAATGTAATTTTGTGTGGCGAAGGCGGGGTGATGCGCAGCAAAAACCAGATCGCCGGCAGAACCAGAAGGCCCAGCAGGATAAGCGGGCTTGCAAAACTCAATCCGGCAAACAGGTTCATCATGTCTGTCTATGCGCCGTGTTTCATCGGCCCACCGAGCGCGCCATAAAGCGCAATCAGCGCTGATTGCGGACTCTTGTCGGTGCGATGCGCGAGGTAAGACCAGCCCAGCCTGTGCGCCAGCGCGGCCAATGTTTCGCTATGCGCCTTGAAACGTGTGCGATAGGCGCTTTGCACGGTTTCGGCGCGGCCAAAAATTTCGCTCTGTGCGCCGCCGGGCATTTCAAACCGCGTGCGCCCGGAAAAGGGAAA
Organism: Hyphomicrobiales bacterium; assembly: GCA_040255365.1. Taxonomy (GTDB): domain Bacteria; phylum Pseudomonadota; class Alphaproteobacteria; order Micropepsales; family Micropepsaceae; genus Rhizomicrobium. The sequence continues at coordinate 49,932 of JBDZUY010000002.1, read as the reverse complement.
GTCTTCTTCCGCCGGATCAATGATGTGCACCAGATGGCCGGTCTGCCCGCTATGGGCAAAATTGCGCAAGGCGGATTCAATCTCGCTCAAGGGCGATAAAAAATCACTGACCCAGACAAATTGCGCGCGTTTGGTGATGGGCGCTTCGGGCGGCAGCGCGGCATCATCCGGCGTCAGTTCGATCAGCGCATGGGCCATGCGCCGCAAAGCTGCGCGGCCCGTGGCGGGGCCGTGGCCTTCACCCAGCAAGGCGATGCGTTCGCCGCCGCGCACCAGAAGCGCGGCGAGCGCCAAGGTCAATACGCTGGCGCGGTCGATCTTGGTGACGTTGATGCCGTCGGAATGAAAGCGCATGCCAGCCGAACCATCGCGCCAGAACCACACCGCTTCGGCGGCTTCCCATTCGCGTTCGCGCACAAACAGATGTTGCGACTTGGCCGATTGGCGCCAATCAATCGCGGTGGCCGGGTCTTCGCTTTGATAGCGGCGAAATTGCCAGAAGCTTTCGCCCATGCCGGCTTTGCGCCGTCCATGCACGCCCAGCGATATGGCGGAGGCGAGCTTTTCCGCTTCCACCAGCAAGGGCGGCAGCGTGGCGGAAAGCCGTTCGGCTTCGGTGCGAACGCGCTCGGCATTGCCATGCGCGCCCGATCCGCCAAACCCATTTGCGTGTGCGTTATCGTTCAAAGAGTGCTCCGGCACAGCCGGTCGATCACGTCGCCAATCGTCGTGCCTTCGGCGCGTGCAGAAAAATTCAGGGCCATGCGATGACGCAAGATCGGGTGCGCCAGCGCCGCAACATCTTCGACAGATGGGGCAAAGCGTCCCTCAATCAACGCCTTGGCGCGCACCGCCAGCATGAAGGCCTGACTGGCGCGCGGGCCGGGGCCCCACGAGATAAAGCCGCGCAGATCGGGCGCGCCCTCTTCATCGGGCCGGGCGGCGCGCACAAGGCGCAAAATCGCCTCAACCACTTTGTCGCCAACCGGCAGACGGCGCACAATGGCCTGTGCCTGCATCAGCGTTTGCGGCGTGCAAACAGCGGCGGCTTGCGCCTCGACGCCAAAGGTGGTGGCGACCAGCATCTGCTTTTCGGCTTCGCGGTCGGGATAACCGACATCGATCTGCAGCAAAAAGCGGTCAAGCTGGGCTTCGGGCAGCGGATAGGTGCCTTCCTGTTCCAGCGGGTTCTGTGTTGCCAGAACATGAAAGGGCTGTGGCAGATCATAACGCGTGCCCGCGATGGTGACGTAACGCTCCTGCATCGCCTGTAACAAAGCAGACTGTGTGCGCGGGGATGCGCGGTTGATTTCATCGGCCATCAAAAGCTGGGTAAACACCGGCCCCTTGATAAAGCGAAAGGCGCGCGTGCCGCTTTCGCTTTCTTCCAAAACTTCGCTGCCCAGAATGTCGGCGGGCATCAGATCGGGCGTGAACTGGATGCGTTTCCAATCCATGCCCAGCGCAATGCCAATGGTTTCGACCAGCCGCGTTTTGGCCAACCCCGGCACGCCGATCAAAAGACCGTGGCCTCCCGCCAGAATGGTGGTCAGCGATTGGTCGATCACGGCGCGCTGGCCAAAGATCACCTTGGCAATGCCCTCGCGCACCTGACCAAAGGTTGCGGCCAGCCTTTCGGCCTGGGCGACGGCCTGGCTTTCACTCATCTGGGCGGCCGCTTCGGCATTCATGGTCTGGGTATCGGTCATATGTTCGCTCAATTGCTCGCTCAATATATAGCCATTCGCGCTGGGGTTATCGGCTGGTGGTCCTGCGGCGGGGCTCTGGTTGCCCCGGTCCGGTGGCATGCCTATGTTCGAGCCATAGCATGGCCCAGGAAATACGGCTTTTATGTTGCACCCTGGGCTTTCGCGCGCAACTGCGAAAAGCTCCCTTTGCGGCGGTGGCGCCCGCACATCGCCGTGAGGTGTGTGTGCATGAAATCAATGGGATAGACGGAGCATAGCCATGAACACGGGCGATCTTCCCCTCGGTCTGGCGGCTTTGCAGCGCGAAGCGGCGGCGGGGCGCACATTGCCGCCGGTCGAAAACTGGCATCCCGCCCATTGCGGCGAGATTGATATTCGTATCGCCCGCGACGGCACTTGGTTCCATCAGGGCTCGCCCATCGGGCGGCACGCGCTGGTGCGGCTGTTTTCCACGATCTTGCGAAAAGATGATGATGGCATTCATCTGGTGACGCCGGGCGAAAAGATGCGCATACAGGTGGATGATGCGCCCTTTGTCGCGGTGTTGATGGATGTGGAAGGCACAGGCCGGGACCAAAAGCTGATATTCACGACCAATGTTGGCGACGAGACAATCGCCGATGCGCAAAATCCCATTCGTGTGGAAACCGATGCACAAACCGGTGAGCCTTCGCCCTATGTGCATGTGCGCAAAGGGCTGGAAGCGCTGATCGCGCGCAGCGTATTTTATCAATTGGCCGATCTCGCCATTCCCGGCGAAGGGCGCCATCAGGGATTTTTGGGCGTATGGAGCGGCGGCGAATTCTTTCCAATCGGCAAACCGTGATGGACCCGGCAAAGACAGGCTGGCGGATGTGAGTGACGCAAATTTTGCACCGCATGATCTGGTGCGTCTGATTGGCAAAAGCGGCCTCGATGCGCTGCGCCCGCATTTATATGATGCGATGCCCACGCTGCCACTAACGCCCACACGCGGCGATTATGATCTCAATCCTGAACTGCGGCCCAATGCGAAACGCATTTTGCTGCCATCGGCGGTGTTGATGCCGATCGTCGCGCGCCCCGAACCCACCGTGCTGTTGACCGAACGCGCCGCCCATTTGCCGCGCCATGCAGGGCAGGTGAGTTTTCCCGGCGGGCGCGTGGATGCGCGTGATAAGAACCTGATCGACACGGCCTTGCGTGAGACGCGCGAAGAAACCGGCATTGCGGAGGATTTTGTTTCGCTGGCCGGTTTTCTGGATCCGTATGAAACCGGCACCGGCTACGCGATTTTGCCGGTGGTGGGGCTGGTGCGCGAGGGCTTTTCGCTTGTCGCGGACGCAAACGAAGTTGCCGGAATTTTTGAAGTGCCGCTGTCGTTTCTGCTCGATCCGGCCAACCGCGAACGGCACAAAACGGTCTGGCAAGGCCGCGAACGCGAATATTATGCCTATACTTATGAAGGCCATTACATATGGGGTGCGACGGCGGCGATGCTGGTGAATTTTGGTGAGAAAGTGGGTGCGGCATGATCCGTATGGTGTTGGAGCGGGTTGTTCTGTTTCTGCTGCCCTTCGCGCTGTTTGCCGCCTATGTGATGGTGGCGCATCGCTGGCGCGGCGTGCGTGCGCCTGCAACGCCGTGGATGTGGTTGACCGTCACCGGGCTTTTGCTGGTGATCGCCAGTTTCTTGTATGTCGGCTTTACCCAGGGTGAGACGACGCAAGGCATCTATGTTGCGCCGCAATTGGTGGACGGCAAGGTCGTTCCGGGCCATGTCGATCCCAATCCACCGCCGCCGCCACCGCCGAAACCATTGCCCAAAATTGGAGGAGGCCGGTCGTGACCCGTTCGCTTGATCCGATCCGCGATCCGTGGATGGCGTGGGATGAAACCCGCGCCGTGATGAATGCACTGTGCAAAGACGGCGGCGACGCGCGCTTTGTCGGCGGCGCGGTGCGCAATGCGCTTTTGGGCCGCGATGTTACAGAGGTTGATATTGCAACCCCGTTGACGCCCGATCTGGTGACACAACGTTTGGAAGCGGCCGGATTGAAAGCGGTGCCCACTGGCATTGCACACGGCACGATCACGGCAATATCCGGCGGCAAACCATTTGAAATCACAACATTGCGCCGCGATGTTTCGACCGACGGACGGCGCGCCGTGGTCGCCTTCACGCAAGACTGGCAAGAGGATGCCGCGCGCCGCGATTTCACGATGAATGCGCTTTACGCAAGTGCAGATGGCAAAATCTTCGATTTCGTAAATGGTGTTGCCGATCTGGAAGCGGGCCATGTGCGCTTTGTCGGTGATGCGGGCCAGCGTATCCGCGAAGATTATTTGCGCATTCTGCGGCTGTTCCGTTTTCACGCTTGGTATGGCAAGGGCGAACTGGACAGCGACGCGTTGCAAGCAGCGGCACAGGAACGCAGCGGCCTTGCCAAATTGTCGGGCGAACGCATTGCCAATGAGATGTTGAAATTGTTACGCGCGGAAGATCCGGTGTCTGGCTTGCGTGTGATGGCAGCCAGCGCAATTTTGCCGGAAATCTTGCCGGGCACCCTGGACATGAAACGGCTGGAATCATTGGCCGCGATTGATGCGGGGACGTTCTTTACACCCGACGCAGTGTTGCGCCTGGCCGCGTTGTTGCCCGCCGATACAGCGGCGGCTTCGGCGGTTTGCGATGCCTGGAAACTCTCTAACGAGATGCGTGATCGGCTGGTTGATTTGGCAGGCGCGGATGAAAAGATCGTCTGTTATCTGTCGATCCGAGAAGTACGCAAATTGCTTTACCGGCTTGGCACGCAAAAATTTCGCGACCGCGTACTACTGCATTGGGCGGCAGATGAAAAAGAAAACAATGCCGTGCGCTGGCGCGCGCTTTTGGCAATGGCCGATGCGTGGGAACGGCCCGCATTTCCGCTTTCCGGCCGTGATGTGATGGCCGCCGGTGTGCCCGCTGGCCCGCTGGTTGGGCAAATTCTGGCCGAGGTTGAAGAATGGTGGGTCGACGCTGATTTTATCAACGATGAATTCTCGCTTGCCGAACGGCTGAAGGCCGTGGTGCAGGCGACGGTGTATTAGGGGCGGGTCGTATGGAATTCATGCTGGCCGATTGTCTCAGCCTGCCGGGCAATGCTGAAAAGCCCAATGATGATGCGTTTTTACAAATTCCCCAGGCGGCTGTGGTGCTGGATGGCGCAACCGGGCTGGGCGAACAATTAATGCCGGGCGAAAGCGATGCGGCCTGGCTGTCGCAATTTGCGGCGCGCCGTCTGATGGCGCATATGCGCGATGGCGAGGCAGCGCATGATGCGCTGCGCTATGCGCTGGGCGATGCGGAAAAATCCTATCTGGGTTTGCGCCGCCGCGCGCCGAAGGAACGCTATGAAATTCCCCACGCCTCAATGATGTTTGTTGCTGCGAATGATGATGGGTTTGAGGCGCTGTGGTTTGGTGATTGCGCGGGGCTTTTGAAATGTCCCAATCAGCCGGTGGCCGTGATCGGTGATGCGTTTGACAAACGCGAACAGGAAGCGGCGCGGGTTACAAAGCTTGCACAAAAAAGCGGGCTGTCACCTGCGGCCGGCATCAACCGGCCGGAATATCTGGCTGCGCTGCGCAAAGCACGAAATTACGCCAATTCGGAAAAGGGCCATTGGGCGTTCGCGCCAGAAACCGCACCGGCCGATCATGTCTCACGGCAAAGCTATGTCGCGCCTGCTGGGTCGTTGTTGCTGTTGGCATCAGACGGGTTTCTGGCATTGGCATCTGATTATGGGCGCTATGATGCGCAATCGCTGATGATTGCTGCTGAGGAACACGGGCTGGAAGCGCTGGGCGAGGAATTGCGCGCCATTGAAACCGCCGATCCCGATGGCACACGCTTTGCCCGTTTCAAAACGCATGATGATGCAACGGCGATTTTGCTCAGGGTGATGTGAGCGCAACGGGCGGAAAAGTGGGCACCGGTTTTCCGCTAAGGAGTTGCGCATAGAAAAAACAACAACCGCCTACAGCGCGGCGTGGAACACTTCCCAGCCGCCGAACCAGATCATGCGCAACGCCACATAAACCACGATGATAAGCCCAGCATAGCTGATCCACGGATGCTTTTGCAGCAGCGCGGCAATCATGTTGGCAGCAATACCCATCAGCGCGATGGACAGCAGCAAGCCGACCGACAGCACCCAGATATGGTCCATCGCCGCACCGGCCACGGCCAGCACATTATCGAGCGACATGGAAAGATCGGCGATCATGATCTGCACCACGGCGCGACGAACAGCTTTTGAATGTAACAGCGCACCTGCGCCCGTCTCGTCCACATCGATTTTGATTGTGTCGATGATGGCTTCGGCGTGCACCTCGGAATGGGCGTGATGAATATCGCGGTAGAGCCGCCACGATACCCAGAGCAGCAAAATGCCACCGGCAAACATCAGCCCGATGATTTCGAGCAGGGTGGCGGTCAGCATGGCCAGCACCACGCGCATCACCACCGCGCCCACCAGGCCCCAGAAAATCACGGTGCGCCGGTGCGTTTTGGGAACCCGCGCCGCGGCCATACCGATGACGACGGCGTTGTCGCCCGCCAGCACGATGTCAATCAGGATCACCTGCAACAGCGCCATGAAGGCCGGGTTGACAATATGTTCCAAGTAATCCTCGCAGGGAAAAATCAGGTGTGGCTTTTACGGCCAGCGCGCTTCGGGTGGCAGGGACATCAAGATAGCTTCCACATTTCCACCCGTTTTCAGGCCGAATTGCGTGCCGCGGTCATAAAGCAGATTGAACTCCACATAACGGCCACGGCGGACAAGCTGATGGGCGCGGTCAGCCTCTGACCACGCTTGTTCCATCCGCTTTCTTACGATTTGGGGATAGATGGTGCGAAATGCCAGTCCCACATCGCGGGTAAATGCAAAATCTGCGTCCCAATCGCCGCTATTGTGGTGGTCATAGAAAATCCCGCCCGCCCCACGCGGCTCCCCGCGATGCGGCAGATAGAAATATTCGTCGCACCATTTCTTGAAGCGGGCATAGTAATCGGCGCCATGCGCGTCACAGGCGCGCTGCAATGCAGCATGAAAGAGCGCAGCGTCTTCTTCATTGGGGAACATCGGGGTCAGGTCGGCACCGCCGCCGAACCAGCCCTTGGTGGTGACGATGTGCCGCGTATTCATATGCACCGCGGGCACATGCGGGTTCTGCATATGGGCGACAAGCGAAATACCACTGGCCCAGAAACGCGGATCCTCTGCGGCCCCCGCGATCTGTTTTGCAAAGTCCGGGCTGAAACGGCCAAAGACGGTGGAGACATTGACCCCCACCTTCTCGAACACGCGGCCCTTCATGATGCTCATCACACCGCCGCCAGTCTCCGCGCCGTCCTCTGGTGGACGGCTCCAGGCTTTGCGCTCAAAGCGGCCGGGCGCGCGATCGGCCATCTGGCCGGTGTGTTCGTCTTCGATCTTTTCAAATTCGGCACAGATCGAATCGCGCAATTCTTCAAACCACGCGCGGGCACGCTGTTTTTGCGCGGTTACCACGGGGTCTTCTGGCTTGGGCTTTTCGGGCGATGTATCGGGCGCGCTCAAATCTGCACAAATCCTTTTGTCTGACGCAACGCTTCACCCAATACCATGGCAGCCGCCTGCGCGACGTTGATGGAGCGCATGGTTTCAACCATCGGGATGGTCAGCCGCGCATCGGCGGTATCGTGAACATCTTGCGGCACCCCTGCGCTTTCGCGGCCCAGCAAAAGCGTGTCGTCTTCTGCAAAGGTGAAATTGGTGTAGGAAGTTCGCGCTTTCGCCGTCAAGAGAACGATGCGGCCGGTGCGCGCGCCCGCCGCCTGCCGCGCGGCGCAAAATGCGGCCCATGAGGTGTGGCGGGTGAAATCGGCCTTTTCCAGATAATCCATGCCTGCCCGGCGCATATGGCGATCCGCAAAGACAAAGCCGCAGGGCTCGATAATGTCGATGGGCACACCCAAACAGGCGCCCAGCCGGATCAGGCTGCCGGTGTTTTGGGCGATATCGGGCTCATAAAGGGCTAGGCGCATGATTGGGGCTCATCTGACAAGGCTCGGAAGTGGTTCGCTTTTTCTGCGTCATCGTGCCGCAAGACCCCCCGGTGCCGACTCACTATTTTAGCCTTCGAGTTTTGGGACGCACCGGGGGCCCGGGGGCGGTGCGTGCATTCGCATTTCTGCCTTCCGGGGATACCTCACTTATCAATAGGTGGATTTGTGACAAGCACGACAGCGCCCGACGCAACACGGCGCGACTTTCTTCATATCGCAACGGGGGCCGTTGGCGCGGTCGGTGTTGCGGCGGCGGCCTGGCCGTTCATCAACCAGATGAATCCATCCGCATCGGTGCTGGCGCTTTCGTCCACCGAAGTGGATCTGACCCCGGTACAAGAGGGCCAGCAGATTGTTGTGATGTGGCGCTCCAAGCCCGTCTTCATTCGCCGGCGCACGGCGGCGGAAATTGCCGCAGCCAAGGCGGTGAAACTGTCCGATCTGCCTGACCCGCTGGCGCGCAATGCCAATCTGGCGGCGGATGCACCGGCCACGGATGCAAACCGCGAAATCAAACCCGAATGGCTGGTACTGGTCGGCATCTGCACCCATCTGGGCTGCATCCCGCTCGACAATCAGGGCGACTTTGGCGGCTATTTGTGTCCCTGCCATGGTTCGGAATATGACACCGCCGGGCGCATTCGTCGCGGGCCAGCGCCAGAAAATCTGTATATCCCGCCCTATAACTTCCTGAACGACACCAAAATCAAAATCGGTTAAGGAACGTCTTGATGTCCGGCCCTTCTACATACACTCCCCAAACCGGGTTCGCCCGCTGGCTTGATACGCGTCTGCCCATTATGCGCTTTGTGCATGATACGGCGACGACGTTTCCAACCCCGCGCAATCTGAACGTCTGGTACACCTTCGGCGGAATTCTGATGTTCTGTCTGGCGGTACAAATCCTCAGCGGCATTGTGCTGGCGATGCATTATGTGCCGAACGCTGATCTGGCTTTCACCAGCGTCGATAACATCATGCGCGACGTAAATTATGGCTGGATGCTGCGTTACATGCATGCCAACGGCGCGTCGATGTTCTTCCTCGCCGTTTATATCCATATGTTCCGCGGGCTTTATTACGGTTCTTACAAGGCGCCGCGCGAAGTGCTGTGGATCCTCGGCGTCATCATCTATCTCTTGATGATGGCCACCGCGTTCTTCGGTTATGTGCTGCCGTGGGGCCAGATGTCGTTCTGGGGCGCCACCGTCATCACCAACCTGTTCACCTCGCTGGATCAGATCATTCCGGGTGTCGGCACGGGCATTGCCCATTGGCTGTGGGGTGGTTTCGCGGTTGGCGATCCGACCTTGAACCGCTTCTTCTCGCTGCATTATCTGCTGCCGTTTGTGATTGCCGGTGTTGTCGGTCTGCATATCTGGGCGCTGCATGTGCCGGGTAACAACAATCCGCTGGGCATCGACGTGAAGGGCCCGCAGGACACTGTGTCCTTCCATCCCTATTACACGGTGAAGGATGCGTTCTATCTGTCGCTGTTTGTGATCGTGTTTGCGGTGCTGGTGTTCTATGCGCCGGATTTTGTCGGCAACCCCGACAATTACACGCCTGCCAATCCGCTGGTGACACCGCCGCATATTGTGCCGGAATGGTATCTGTTGCCGTTCTACGCGATGCTGCGCGCCATTCCGCAAAAACTGCTGGGTGTGCTGGTGCTGTTTGGTGCCATCCTCACGCTGGCGTTCATTCCCTGGCTCGACACATCAAAAGTGCGGTCCAGCCGTTTTCGTCCGCTGATGAAGCAGGCGTTCTGGGTGCTCGTGCTTGATGCGATCCTGCTCGGCTATCTCGGCTCCAAGGAACCGCAGGCGGTCTGGCATCTGGGCGTGGCTGATGTTCCGCTGCTTTGGGTGGCGCGCATCGCGACGCTTTATTATTTCGCGTTTTTCTGGGTGATCATGCCGGTGCTTGGCTGGATCGAGAAAACAAAACCGCTGCCTGACAGCATTGCCAAATCTGTGCTGGGCAAATCGTCCGCCACAGCGCCGGCCGAATAGGAGACCGGGATCATGAAACACGCTCTCCGATTCGTACTCACGCTCGCTGCCACAGTGGCTGTAACCGGGGCTGTTACCGGGGTCGCACAGGCCGCCGAAGCCGTTGGTGAACCCATTGCGCCCAAGCATGTGGAATTCTCGTTTGAGGGGCCGTTTGGCACCTTTGACCGGGCGGCGCTGCAACGCGGCTTTCAGGTTTACAAGGAAGTCTGCTCGGCTTGTCACAGTCTGGACCGGGTGGCCTTTCACAGCCTGTCCGATGAAGGCGGGCCCGGTTTCACCGAGGCGCAGGTCAAAGCCATCGCCGCCAGCTATCGCATTAATGCCGAACCCAACGACCAGGGCGAGATTTTTGATGCCAATGGCGAACGGTTGAAGCGCCCCGGTATTCCGGCGGACCATTTCCCCGCACCATTCGCGAATGAAAAGGCCGCTCGTGTCGCCAATGGCGGCGCATTGCCGCCTGATCTTTCGTTGATCACCAAGGCATTGGAAGGCGGGCCGGCCCGTGTCTATTCCATCATCACCGGCTTTGGCGAGAAGCCGCCGGCCGGGTTCCATGTGCTGGACGGCAAATATTACAACCCGTATTTCGCAAGCTGGAACATCTCCATGCCGCCGCCGCTGGTGGATGGCTCGGTGACCTATTCCGATGGCACACAGGCGACAGTCGATCAGGAAGCCCATGATGTGGTGACCTTCCTGGAATGGGCGGCCGAGCCCAAGATGGAAGAGCGCAAGCGCGTCGGTTTTGGCGTGATGGCCTTTTTGCTGCTGCTTTCTGGTCTGCTCTATCTTTCCTATCGCAAGGTCTGGAAAGACGCGCACTAACCTTTTCGTTTGACGGGCAAGGAAATTCTGGCTTTGCCCATCGCCCATGTTAAAACGCCCGCTTCTTTGAGAGGCGGGCGTTATGGCAAAGACGGTTCTGGGCATTATCGGCGGCAGCGGCGTTTACGACATTCCAGGCCTTGAGAACGCGCGCTGGGAAGCGGTGAAGGGGCCGTGGGGCGCGCCGTCCGACGAACTTCTGTTCGGCCGCTTTGCCGGTGTGGATCTGGTGTTTCTGCCGCGCCATGGCCGCGGCCATATCCAGACCCCGACCACCATCAATTACCGCGCCAATATCGATGCACTAAAGCGCGCGGGCGTGACCGATGTAATCTCGGTTTCGGCTTGCGGTTCGCTGCGCGAAGATTTGCCGCCCGGCACCTTTGTGATGGCCGATCAATTCATCGACCGCACCCATGCGCGCGAGAAAAGTTTTTTCGGCCCCGGCTTTGTCGCCCATGTCTCGATGGCCCATCCGGTGTGCCCCAAACTGGCTGATGCGCTGACCGATGCGTGTGCCGAGGTCGGCGTGGATCATGCGCGCGGCGGCACCTATCTGTGCATGGAGGGGCCGCAATTTTCCTCGCTGGCTGAAAGCAATCTCTATCGCTCCTGGGGCTGCAGCGTGATCGGCATGACCGCGATGCCCGAAGCCAAGCTGGCGCGTGAGGCCGAGCTACCCTACGCCATTGTCGCGATGGTGACCGATTATGATTGCTGGCACGAGGGCCATGACCACGTCACCGTCGATCAGGTGGTCAAGGTGCTGACCGAGAATGCGGAAAATGCGCGCAAGCTCGTCATGGCCGTGGCACCAAAGCTGGGACCGGATCGCAAGCCCAGCCCGCTGAATATTGAACACACGCTCGACACCGCCATCATCACCGCGCCGGACAAGCGCGATCCCGTCTATTTCGCTAAACTGGATGCGGTCGCTGGCCGCGTATTGAAGAAAGTCTAAAACATGGATTTCGAAAAAACCATTCGCACGATTCCGGATTACCCGAAGCCGGGCATCA
>JBDZUY010000002.1:34873-38182 GCA_040255365.1 Hyphomicrobiales bacterium | reverse complement strand
ATGGATTTCGAAAAAACCATTCGCACGATTCCGGATTACCCGAAGCCGGGCATCATGTTCCGTGACATCACAACGCTGCTTGGCAATCCGCGTGCGTTCCGCCGCGCGGTGGACGAGCTGGTGCAACCCTTTGCCGGTGTGCGCATTGACAAGGTGGCGGGTATTGAGGCGCGCGGCTTTATTCTGGGCGGGGCTGTGGCGCATCAACTTTCCACCGGCTTTGTCCCTGTGCGCAAAAAAGGCAAGCTGCCGCATGATGTGATGGGCGAAGATTACGATCTGGAATATGGCAAGGACCGCATTGAAATTCACAAAGACGCGGTGAAACGCGGCGATCATGTGATTGTCGTCGATGATCTGATTGCCACGGGCGGCACCTGTCTGGCCGCGGTGAAACTGCTGGAAAGGGCGGGCGCGAAAGTCCTGGGCTGTTTGTTCGTGATCGACCTGCCGGATTTGGGCGGGGCGGACAAAATTCGCGCGCTGGGCCATGAGGTCACAACGCTTGTGAGCTTCGGGGGGCATTGAGCACCGCCAACCGCCTGGATGTCCGCGTTGTAATGCCGCCCAGCCATTGCCGCTGTGCTGCGCAGGTCTATATGTAGCTCAGTTCTGGGGGGCTGTACCGGGATCGATCACAGATCCGGCTTAGGAGGCCACAATGAAGCTTGAGAACAAAATCGCCATTGTTACCGGCGCTGCCAGTGGCATTGGCAAGGAAATCGCCCTGCGTTACGCGATGGAAGGCGCCAAAATTGCAATCGCCGATTTGAAGCTCGACGCCGCAAAAGCGACAGCCGAAGAATTTTCTGCCAAGGGTTTCACCGCGATGGCGGTGGCGATGGATGTTGCCAACGAAGAACAGGTGAACGCTGGCGTTGAATCGGTAGCCAAGGCGTGGGGCGGCATCGATGTTCTGGTCAGCAATGCCGGTATCCAGATTGTCCACCCGATCGAAGATTTTCCGTTTGCAGATTGGAAGAAGCTGCTCGCCATACATCTCGATGGCGCATTTCTGACGACCAAAGCCTGTCTTCCGCACATGTATAAATCCGGCCGCGGCGGCAGCGTGATTTATATGGGCTCGGTCCATTCCAAAGAGGCTTCTGTCCTGAAGTCAGCTTACGTCACCGCCAAACATGGGCTTATCGGTCTGGCAAAAGTTGTGTCGAAGGAAGGCGCCAAACATGGTGTGCGGGCCAATGTCATCTGCCCCGGTTTCGTGCGCACACCGCTGGTCGACAAGCAGATTCCCGAACAGGCCGAAGAGCTCGGCATCTCCGAAGATGATGTGATCAAGAAGGTGATGCTGAAGGATACGGTGGACGGCGAATTCACCACGGTTGACGATGTTGCCGAAGTGGCGCTGTTGTTCGCATCATTCCCGACCAATGCGCTGACGGGACAGTCGCTGGTCGTCAGTCACGGCTGGTTCATGCAATAGTGCAAGACTTGGAGGCCGCCATGACTGGAAGTGGTGCCGGAAAAACCGTGCTGGTGTTGCAAGGCGGTGGCGCGCTTGGCTCCTATCAGGGCGGGGTCTATCAGGCGCTGTCCGAAAATGGCGTCGCTGTTGATTGGGTCGGTGGTATATCCATCGGTGCGATCAATGCCGCGATCATCGCCGGTAATCCGCCTGAGGTGCGTGTCAAAGAGTTGCACAATTTCTGGGAACACGTGTCATCAGGTGTTCTTGTTGAAGATCTGGTCAATGAAGCATTGCCCCATGCGTGGGCAAATAATGCGGCAGCGGCCTATATCGCCACGTTCGGGGTGCCTGGTTTTTTCAACCCGCGGCTTGTCTCACCGCAATTTCATCCGCCGGGTTCGCCAGCCGCTCTGTCTTACTATGACACCGGCCCTTTGCGCGAAACGCTTTTGGCGCATGTTGATTTTGATCGTATCAATGCGGGCGATACCCGGCTTAGTGTCAGCGCCGTCAATGTGAAGTCCGGCAACTTCGTCAATTTTGACAGCGCGCATCAGAAGATCGGACCCGAACATATCATGGCGTCCGGCGCGCTGCCGCCCGGATTTGCACCAATTGAAATCGATAGTGAATTCTATTGGGATGGCGGGCTCGTTTCCAACACGCCGCTTGACTATGTAACCTCTGAATTTGGGGGGTCTGACGACACAACGGTGTTTCAGGTTGATCTGTTTAGCGCGCGTGGTCCCATGCCGGGTACCATGATTGATGCAGGTGAGCGCGCAAAGGACATCCGCTTTTCCAGCCGCACACGCTTCATCACCGACATGGTTCGTTATGACTGCACACAAGGTAATGCGCTGCGCAACCTTTTGGCCAAACTGCCTGATGAATTGCAGAACGATCCCGATGCGCAATATCTGGCAAAGCATATGGGGCGGCAGGCGTCGCTGACGATTGCGCATCTGATTTATCGCGGCAAGCTGACCGAGACGCGGTCGAAGGATTATTTGTTTACCCGCCGTTCGGTGCGTGAGCATTGGGCCGCGGGCCTTCACGATGCAGAGACCACTTTGAACCATCCCGATTGGCTTAATCGTGCGCGCGGCGCCCCCGGTGTCGCCGTTTTCGATCTGGCCCGCGACGCCCCTCCCGCCGCCGCAGAGTAGGTGCTAGAAAAATCCCATGAATATTCACGACAAACATTATCGCACGATATGGCCAAGTGGTGATGCGGTTGAGGTGATCGACCAAACCAAGCTGCCGCATGAATTTGTCACTTTGCGTCTGAACAGCGCAAAAGACTGTGCGGTCGCGATCAAAACCATGGTGGTGCGCGGCGCGCCATTGATCGGGGTGACCGCCGCCTATGGCATGGCGCTGGCGATGCGCGAAGATGCCTCTGATACCGGGCTGGACCGCGCGCATGACATGCTTTTAGAAACACGGCCGACCGCGATCAATCTGCATTGGGCGCTGAAACGCATGCGCGATCTTTTGCGCAACCAGCCGCGCGAGGCGCGCGCCGCGCTGGCGTGGAAAGAAGCGGGCGCGATCTGCGATGAAGATGTCGCGGTGTGCCGTTCCATCGGCGAGCACGGCCTCCAAATTTTCCGCGACGCCGCCACAAAGAAAAAAACCGGCGAGCCGCTGAACGTGCTGACCCATTGCAATGCGGGCTGGCTTGCGACCGTCGATTGGGGCACCGCGCTTGCGCCCATCTATATGGCGCACGATGCCGGCATCCCCGTGCATGTCTGGGTCGATGAAACGCGCCCGCGCAATCAGGGCGCATCCTTGACGGCGTTTGAATTGGGCAGCCACGGCGTGCCGCACACCATTGTCGCGGACAATGCGGGCGGCCTTTACATGCGCCAGGG
>JBDZUY010000002.1:17683-34773 GCA_040255365.1 Hyphomicrobiales bacterium | reverse complement strand
GCGGCGGCTTGGCGACGGTGGAGATCGCGGCCCCCGGCAGCGGCGGTGCCAACCCCGCCTTTGATGTAACGCCCGCGCGGCTGGTGAGCGGCTTTATCACCGAACGTGGCGTGTGCGAGGCCAGCGAGGCGGGGCTTCGCGGGTTGTTTCCCAAGCTATAAGCCTCGTGCTTCGACAAGCTCAGCATGAGGCTTTATAGAGCCCCTCACCCTGAGCCTGTCGAAGGGCGAGGGGCGTGAAAAAGGTGAGAAACATGAAATCCCGCTGGTCCGATACTGACGCCAAAACCGCCATTGCCCATTACGCCAAACAGGGCGTGAATGAAGATCTGGCTTTGCGCACCTACACCACGCGTCTGTTGGGCGGTGATCCGCGTCTGGTGCTGCATGGCGGCGGCAACACGTCCGTCAAGACCAGCATGAAGGATCTGCTGGGTGATGATGTCGATGTGCTCTGTGTGAAGGGCTCGGGCTGGGATATGGGCAATATCGAGCCCGCGGGCCTTCCCGCTGTGCGTCTGGCGCCGCTGCGCCGTTTGCGCGCGCTGAACAAACTGTCTGACGAAGACATGGTGAATTATCAGCGAGTCAATCTGCTGGATTCCACGTCTCCCAATCCATCTGTCGAAACGCTGCTGCATGCGTTCTTGCCGCACAAATTTATTGACCACACCCATTCCACGGCCGTGCTGGCCATCACCGATCAGCCGGAGGGCGAAGCGATTGCCCGTGAAATATACGGCAGCCGCGTCGCGTACGTGCCCTACACGATTCCCGGTTTCGCGTTGGCCAAATCGGTCGCCGACATCTTCGACACAAACCCCGATGTTGAGGGGCTGGTGCTGCTGCGTCACGGTATCTTCACCTTCGCCGATGATGCGAAAACCGCTTACGAGCGCATGATCGAATTTGTGACGATGGCCGAAGAACGCCTGGCCAAAAACAAAAAACCGATTGCACAGGCCGAACCGCCGAAGGCGCTCGCATCTGTTGTCGAGATTGCGCCGATCCTGCGCGGGCGCCTTGCCATTTCGCGTGATGAGATGGCGGGCACGGTGAAGCGGCAGATTTTGAACTTCCGCACTTCGCCTGCAATTTTGAACTTTGTGAACGGCAAAGACTTGGCGCGCTATAGTCAGCAGGGTGTGGTGACGCCGGATCACAATATCCGCACGAAAAACTGGCCGCTGATTGTGCCCGCACCAGAGGCGGCAAAGCTGGGCGATTGGACGGCGGCGGTTGAAGCGGCGGTGGAAAAATATATCGCCGATTATCACGCCTATTTCGAACGCAACAATGCGCGCGCCGAGCCCAAGAAAAAAGAACTCGATCCGCTGCCACGTGTCGTGCTGGTGCCCGGAATCGGGTTGTTCGGTGCTGGCGCATCGGCAAAAGATGCGGCCATCGCCGCTGACATTGCCGAAAACACGGTGGAGGTTATCACCGACGCCGAAGGCGTGAGTTCCTATCAGCCGATCAGCGAAGCCGACATGTTCGATGTCGAGTACTGGTCGCTGGAACAGGCCAAGCTGGGCAAGGCGGCCGAGAAAATTCTGGCGCGTCAGGTGTGCGTTGTCACCGGCGGCGGATCGGGCATTGGTGCGGCGACCGCCAAAGCGATGGCGGCTGAGGGGGCTGAGATTGCCGTGCTGGACCGCGACCATGATGCGGCGCTAAAGGCCGCGCGCGCGATCCACAAAAACGCGCTGGCGATTGCGTGTGATGTGACCAAACCGGATGACGTGCGTAGCGCCTTTGACGCAGTGGTGGAGGCGTTTGGCGGCGTTGATATTGTGGTCTCAAATGCGGGCGCGGCATGGCAGGGCGAAATCGGCGAAGTGGAGGCCGATGTGCTGCACAAATCCTTCGAGCTGAATTTCTTTGCCCATCAAAGCGTCGCGCAAAACGCGGTGCGCGTGATGAAAGCGCAAGGCACCTATGGCTGTTTGTTGTTCAACACGTCGAAACAGGCGGTGAATCCGGGCAAGAATTTTGGCCCCTATGGTCTGCCGAAAGCCGCCACGCTTTTCCTCATGCGCCAATACGCGCTGGATCATGGCAAGGATGGCATCCGCGCCAATGCGGTGAATGCAGATCGCATCCGTTCCGGTCTGTTGACCGACGACATGGTGGCGGCGCGGGCCAAGGCGCGCGGGGTTTCGGAAGATAAATATATGAGCGGCAATTTGCTGGGCCGCGAGGTCTATGCCTCCGAAGTGGCCGAGGCGTTTGTCTATCTTGCGCACGCCGAAAAGACGACGGCGGGCATCATCACGGTCGATGGCGGAAATATCGAGGCGAGTTTGCGATAATTTCCCTCACCAATCCCAGGGCCGGAACAGGCTGGTCAGGAGCGGCGGTTTGTCCTTCTGCGACAGCGGTTCGGCGCCGACAATGTTATCCGGCCGGCGCAGAATTTTCAGTTGCGCATCCACCATATCGAACATCGCGCGCGGGCAATCGCCCTCGACATTCAGTTTCAACTCTTTGGCTTGCGCCAGGGTAATCCGCTCGCCGTGATAAAGCTCGCCACTGGATAAAAAATCCACTGCCTTGTGGTCACCATCCTTGTCGTGATGCTTGTTCACCAGTTCACGCGCACGTTTGTTCGCCGTCTTCATGCGCGTTTCCACGATATAGGCCAGCAACAGCGCCTGATCGCCGATCTTGTCCACCGGCTTGTCTTTCAACAAGCGCTGAAATGAGTGCGCCGGAAACCCTGCAAATTGGGAATCGATGGGGCCAAGTGTGGCGTGCTTGCCCATGATGATCCTGTCGCACGCAAGCGCCACCATCGTGCCGCCGGACATTGCCATGTATGGCACATAGGCGGTGGTGGGTGCCGTGCGGTCCTTCAACGCCGCGGCCACCAGTTCGGTCGCCAGCACTTCGCCGCCCGGTGTGTGCAGGACAACAGCAATGGGGATGTCTTTGGGCGTCGTGCGAATTTGTTCGAGGATTTCAAACGCCTGTTCCAGCGACAGGTAAAACCGCAACTCGCCGGTGTGCGGGCCAATCTCGTCCGGAATGTCGTGGATGATCGTGATGATACGCGCGCGATGATCGTCCTCGAATTTGCGCATCAATTTGCGCAAATTGGCGATCAATTGTTCGACGGTGGGTTGTGGGGCGGTCCATCGCCTGGAAATTTTGCGGTAATCTTGGCTGCGCGTTACAGAACGGGTTGCGACCCACAGGCCAAACGCAACCACGACGCCGATAATGACGGCGGCCAATATCCCGTAATGTTGTGCCAAATCCCCCACCAACGAACCGGCTCCGCACCCCTATGTCTTTCTTTGGGGCAATCTTAAACGCGGGGAATGCTCCTGTAACCTCTATTGATGGGCCGGGTGCGATCCCGCTCCACAAAATGTTGCGAAGCGGGCACACACAAGGTTAACGCTCAATCCGCATTGGCGGCAAACAGGTCCAGGGTGCGCTGCATGGCCAGCTTGGCGGCAGCTTCGTTGTAATCGGTGCGGCGGTCGGAATTGAAACCGTGGCCACAGCCTTCATAGACATAAATTTTTACGTCGGGGTGCGCGCTGCGGATTTTTTCCACCGCATCCATGGGGATGCCGTGATCGTCTTTGCCGAAATGCAAAATGGTCGGGCATTTCGGGTTCTGGTCATTCATCTGCGCGATGTTGCCGCCGTAATAACCGGATGCTGCCGACAACCCATCGCATTGGCAGGCCGCCGCCCAACTGACCGAACCGCCATAACAATAACCGGTGATGAAGACCGGCCCCTTGGCCTTCAGCGCGTTGATGCAGGTTTGCGCATCCTTGATGGAAAGATCGAATGGGTGATCGGCGCGCGCCAGCTTGATACCCTTTTGAATATCTTCGGGCGTGTAGCTGGCCTGAAAATTCGGCTCTTCGCGGTCATACAGTGCGGGCGCGAGAACTTCGTAGCCTTCGGCGGCAAAACGATCACTGCAATCCATGATGTGTTCGGTGACGCCAAAGATTTCCTGAATCAGCACCAGCCCGCCCTTGCGCTTACCTTGCGCTTCGGCGTGATAGACGCCGATTTCCGCGCCGTCGCTCATTTTCATTTTCACCATTTTGCCTGTGCGGGCCATAGGAATTCTCCCTGTTTTGGATTGCCATATGGGCAAGCCTAGGACGGCGGGGATGGCAGACAAAAGGGAAAACTTGCGACAGGCCGCGTCAGGCTTTTGGCCGTTTGGGCACAAACCCTTTGCCGGTAAAGCGCATCACCACATCGCCGCTTTCGTCGCGCGCTTCGTTCAGGCTTTTGACCAGGCCCAATTTGGGGCGCGATTTCAAATTCACTTTTTCGGTCACTTCCGAGGTGTAGGTGATGGTCATGCCCGGCCGCACCGGTTTCATCCAGCGCATGTTTTCAAACCCCGGCGAAACACCAGCACGGCTGGCATCATTGGTCTTGGCCGTATCGTCTTTGCGGCTGTCGATCATCAGCTTCATCCAGATCGCGGCGGTGTGCCAGCCGCTGGCCACCAGCCCGCCAAACATCGAATCTTTTGCCGCCACCGGATCAAGATGAAAGACTTGCGGATCATATTTTTGCGCAAAGGCGATGATTTCATCTTCGGTGAAAGTGTAGCTGCCGATTTCGCGCCGCGCGCCGATCTCGATGTCTTCAAACCACATGATCACGCCCCCCGTTTCAGAATGATCGGCGTCATCGACACCATCGCCACTTGTTCATGGGTGTTGAAAACATTGCAATCAAAGGTCACGAAACCGACGCCCGGATGGCGCGCGCTTTCCTTTGCTGCTCGCACCACAACCTCCAGACGCAGTACATCGCCGGGTCGTACCGGTTTTATCCAGCGCGCTTCATCGCAGCCGACACCGCCGCGGTTTGCGGTTTTCAGAATGATCCCTTCGGCAAACATGCGCATGGTCATCGCACAGACATGCCAGCCAGAGGCGGATAACCCTTTCAGCATGGATGCGTTCGCCGCGTCTTCGTCAAGATGATGCGGCTGCGGATCGAACGCCCGCGCGAATTCAAAAATCTCGTCCTTCGTGACTGTGTATGCACCGAACGCAAATCTGCGGCCGATGGTGAAATCCTCGAAATGATAGAGATCGTTCATAAACGCATCGCCTTACGCATTGAACCGGAAATGCATCACATCACCATCGGCGACAATGTATTCCTTGCCTTCCAGCCGCATTTTGCCCGCGTCACGCGCACCGGCTTCGCCGTTCAGCGAGACATACGCATCATAGGCGATGGTTTCAGCACGGATAAAACCCTTTTCAAAATCGGAATGGATGGCGCCTGCGGCTTGCGGCGCTTTTGAGCCTTTTGCAATAGTCCAGGCGCGCGCTTCCTTTGGTCCGGCGGTGAAAAATGTGATGAGGCCCAAGAGCGCATAGCCTGCGCGGATCAAGCGGTTCAGCCCCGGTTCTTCCAGCCCGATGCTGCCCAGAAAATCGGCACGTTCGGCGCGGTCCAACTGGGCAACCTCTTCTTCGATGCGCGCGGAAATGACCACCGCGCCCGCGCCTTCGGCTTTCGCCTTGGCTTCAACCGCTCTGGAATATTCATTGCCGTCTGCGGCTGCGCCTTCATCAACATTGCAGACATACAAAACCGGCTTCTGCGTCATCAGGCCAAGCTGACGATAGGGTTCTTCTTCTTCCGGTGTCAGTTCCGCCTTGCGGGCGGGCGTGCCTTCGCGCAAAAGCGTGATCGCCTTCATCATCAGGGCGTATTGTTCCTTGGCGTCTTTCTCGCCTGACTTTGCTTTTTTCTCGATCGGCACAATACGCCGTTCCAAGCTGTCCAGATCGGCCAGCATCAGCTCGGTTTCCACCGTCTCGGCATCGCCGCAGGGATCGATGCGCCCTTCGACATGGGTGATGTCGTCATCGACAAAACAGCGCAGCACATGGGCAATCGCATCGACCTCGCGAATGTTGGCCAGAAACTGGTTGCCCAGCCCCTCACCCTTGGAGGCACCGCGCACCAGCCCAGCAATATCCACAAAGGTGATGCGCGTCGGCACAAGCTCGGCGGATTTGGCAATGGTGGCCAGTTTTTCCAACCGCGGATCCGGCACCGCGACATCGCCGACATTGGGCTCGATGGTACAAAAGGGATAATTCGCCGCCTGCGCCGCCGCGGTCTGTGTCAGCGCGTTGAAGAGCGTGGATTTGCCGACATTCGGCAGGCCCACAATGCCGCATTTGAAACCCATTATTCGGTGTCTTTCTCTTCGGGTGATTCTGGCTTTGCCGTTTTATCCGGTTTCGGATTTTTGACCGGAGGGTTCAGGGCCAACGAAATCTTGGTGGTGAAACGGGCATCATCGTTTCGCGCTAAAAGCGGTGCGGCCTCAGCAATCGCACTCAGCATCGGCACCAGCCAATCTTCATCGGCTTTGGAAAAATTGTTCAGCACATGGCCATGCACGCGCGATTTGTCGCCGGGATGACCAACGCCGATGCGCAAACGCCGGTATGTCGGGCCCAGCGCAGCGGTGATAGAGCGAAGACCATTGTGACCGGCATCGCCGCCGCCTGCCTTCATGCGCATTTTTCCGGCGGCCAGATCCAGTTCGTCATGGATCACCACAATGTCGGGCGGCGCGATCTTGAAAAACCGCGCGGCAGGCGCCACCGACATGCCGCTGTCGTTCATATAGGTCATGGGCTTCAGCAAAATGACTTTTCGTTTGCCGAAATTGCCCTCGCTGACCGCGCCGTGAAATTTGGATCGCCAGGGTGAAAAATCATAGCTCTCATGGATCACATCCACCGCCATGAATCCGGCATTGTGGCGGTTGCGTGCGTAATCGGCGCCCGGATTACCGAGCCCCGCAATCAGCAAGGGAGAGTTGGAAACGGGCATCACAGCTCATGGATCGCCACAAGCTCGCAATGCGGAAAAAGCGGTTCCCCCGCCCCGAGCTTGTCGGCGGGCGGGGGAACAAACGCGGCTTATTTCTTTTCGGGTGCTGCGGCCTTCTCGCCTTCGCCCTCGGTCTTCTCGTCGTCTGCTTCCTCGGCTTCGGCCGGAGCATCGGCGGCGGCACTGGCGGCGCGCTGTTCGTCGATAACGCTGGTCGGGGCCACGATGGTGGCAACCGTAAAGTCGCGCGCGATGGTGGGGCGCACGCCTTCGGGCAGCGTGAATTTCGAGATGTGCAGCACGTCGAGAATTTCGAGGCCGGAAAGATCACCCTCAATGAATTCGGGAATGTTTTCCGCCGGGCAGGTCAGCTCTACCTGATGGCGCACAATGTTCAGCACGCCGCCGCGCTTCAGACCGGGCGAAGCTTCGTGGCCCTTGAAGCGCACCGGAATGTTGAGCGTGATCGTCGCGCCCTTTTCCAGCCGCATGAAATCGACATGCACCGGGCGGTCGCTCACCGGGTCCAGTTGAATCTGGCGGGGCAGCACACGAGTTTTCTTGCCGTCAATGTCGAGCATCAAAAGCGTGGTCAGGAAGGTGCCGGTAAAGGTGTAACGCTCCAACTCGCGCCGGGGCACCGCGATCGGCTGCGGCTGCTCTTTGGTGCCGCCATAGATGATGGCCGGTACCAAGCCTTTTTGCCGCGTCTGGTAGGCCGGGCCCTTGCCCGTGCCGGTGCGCAGCTCGCCGCGCAATTCCTGAATCTCACGCATTATCCTAAATCCTTGGAATCTCACAGAAATCTTTTGCGCCCGGAATGACGCAAAGTCCCGGAAAGCCGGGCTTTTAGCGGATGGCGGCCGTATTGGCAACCGGGGGGCGAGGCAGGGCGCGATACGCGGTAAATCCTGGCGGGTTGGCTCAGCGTGTTTTGCGGGTGGTTGGCTTTCTGGCGGGTCTTTTAACCGGCGCCTTTCTGGTTGAAGGCTGGGATGTCTGCCATGCCTCGCCGATCAAGGCTTTCAATTCTGCTTTGCCGATTTTCGCCAGTTGCACGATCACATTGGCGGTCTTGCCCCACATATATTTCACAAACACATCGGGCGCGGCTTCAAACAGGAACTCTTTGCGCTCCTGCGGCAGATGCAGATAGAGCCCGTCAGGCCGGATCACCGCGAAAATGCGCGCCTTGGTGCGAAAGGCGGGGCGGGCGTGATGATCGACCTCGCTCACGCCATCGAGTGCCAGTGCAATTTCGCGAACGTCCGATGCTGTGGCCATGCAAGCCTCAATCAAATAGGCTGGAAGTGCTCACCTCAGCCGTCATTGCCCGGCTTGTCCGGGCAATCCATTTGGCGGCGAACCCAGTTGGATCACCCGCATGAAGCGGGTGATGACGGCTATAGGGGTGCGGACTTTCCGACGCCATCCGACCCCTCAATCAAACAGGCTGGAGACGCTCTCTTCATGATTGATGCGGTGCATGGCTTCGCCGAGTAGCGGGGCAATGGAGATACGCCTGATGTTCGTGCATTTGCGCACGTCTTCTGTGGCGGCAATGGAATCGGTCACCACCATGCTTTTCAATTTGGAATTGGCGATGCGCGCCACGGCCCCGCCCGACAGCACGCCATGCGTGGCATAGGCGCAAACATCCTTGGCTCCGTTCTTTAACAACGCCTCGGCGGCATTGCAGATGGTGCCGCCGGAATCGACAATATCATCGACCAGAATGCACGAACGCCCCTCGACATCGCCGATGATGTTCATCACTTCGGATTCACCGGCGCGTTCGCGGCGCTTGTCCACGATGGCCAGATCTGCGCCCAGCCGTTTGGCCCATGCGCGCGCGCGCGCCACGCCGCCGACATCGGGTGACACGATCATCAGATTATCGGGCGCGCCCAGGAAATCCTGAATGTCTTTTACCAAGGTCGGAGCGGCATAAAGATTGTCGGTCGGAATGTCGAAGAAGCCCTGAATCTGCCCGGCATGCAGATCGACGGTCAAAACGCGGTTGGCCCCCGCCTCTGTGATGAGGTTGGCCACCAGCTTGGCAGAGATTGGCGTGCGCGGTCCGGCTTTGCGGTCCTGGCGGGCATAGCCGAAATAGGGAATGACGGCTGTGATGCGCCGTGCCGATGCGCGCCTGAGCGCGTCAATCACGATCAACAATTCCATCAGATTGTCATTGGCGGGGAACGATGTGGACTGGATGACAAACATGTCCTCGCCGCGCACGTTCTCTTGAATTTCGACAAACACTTCCATGTCAGCAAAACGGCGCACCACCGCTTTGGTCAGCGGGATTTTGAGATATTGGCTGATCGCTTCGGCAAGCTGGCGGTTTGAATTGCCCGCGATGAGGCGCATCCCTTGTGCGTCGCCTGTGTCGGTCATGCGCTGCGGCCCCCAAATGTGATGGTTTTGTGAACGTGGCTGCGTTCTAGCAAGGGGTGGGGGGCCGGTAAACCGCTTCCTCGCCCGCTAGGGCTGCAGCCAGCGAAATCCGTGGCGGATAAATGCCGCACCTTGGCTGTGCACCAGATCGCCATGTGCAATGACCAGTTTTTCCGGTTCCCAGGCCAGAATCCGGGCAAGCGCCCGCCGCCCCTTGCGGCGATTCCAATAGGCCAGACGCAATTCACGCGGCGCGCTGCTTTGCGGCTGCACCAGCCCATCCCAGCGTGCCACCAAACCGCGCCATCCTTTGAACCAGTCACGCCGGAAGTTCTGAAGATAATCTGTCACCAGCGCTGTGCGGCTGGCGCGATGAAAGAATATGATTTCGGTCAGGAACAGATTACCAATCAATGCGACCTGATCGATGTCATCCTTCCATGGCGGCTCCGGCGCATCGCCCAGCACCGCATCAAACGTCAGATCACGCCGCCGTGCGGGCAAACCGGGCGACGCATACATCCGCGCTTGCGGATAGGCGTGTTTCCATTCGCCCATGAAAAGGTGGTGAATTTTGTTCGGCGAAACGATATGGGCCACACGCCCTAGGGCATCGACCGCGGCCCGCAGCGCATCATTGAGGGCGATCGGCGACCACACAAACAAATCGCCATTCGCCAGCCGGATCACCGCCATGCGCGTGGGATAAGCAAAGCTGTGGAAATCCACAACCGGGCCTTCTGCCAACCAGATGCCCGGCCCAAACGGCGAGAGCGTGCTCATGATGTCAGCATGATAGCCGAAATTTGGCGGCCATACCCTGTCTCTCCGCGATGCGTGGCCCGGCGGTAACTGAAAAATGTGTGTTCTTGCGCGTATGTACAGGTCGAGAGCGGCTCGATGCGACTCACATGCGCGGCTGCCAGCCGGGCTGCAACAAAACCTTCCAGATCGAAGCGGAAATGGTCTGCCTTGTCGCTGGCAATAAAGAAACGGGTGTTGGCGGGGTCATCGCTTGCGAATCGCGCGCGGAACTCTGGCCCCACTTCGTAATTGGCCTTGCTGATGCACGGCCCTATGGCCGCGGCGATACGGCCGCGCTCTGCACCCAGCCTTTCCATCGCTTGAAGCGTGGCTTCGATCACCCCGCCCAGCGCGCCCTTCCATCCGGCATGGGCCGCCCCGATCACGCCCGCTGCTTCGTCGGCAAACAGAACCGGCGCGCAATCGGCGGTGAGAATGCCCAGCGCGATGCTGGGTGTTGCGCTCACCATTGCGTCGCATTGCGCAGCCTCGCCAATATTCCACGGTGCGGTGACGATGATGGCACCCGCGCTGTGTACTTGATGCAGTGTAACGAGCGCATCCGCACCCAACGCGCCGCGCACGCTCTCGCGATTTGCGATCACCGCTGCGCGCGCATCATCCGAGCCCGGCCCGCAATTCAATGAGGTATAAATGCCGGTGGAAACGCCGCCCTCACGCCCGAAAAAGCCATGCGCGATGGCGGGCATGCCGTTCAGCGTTTTGCTATGGATGATGTTCATGGCCGCTCCAGAGTTGTTCATCGCTTAGCATGTCTTTTCCCCTCCCCCAACGCGGGGAGGAGCGGGCCGCGAGTTTCGCTCGCGTGCCGGGGTGGGGGCTTGGGCACACCCCCACCCGAAACGCTATGCGTTTCGACCTCCCCTCATGGGGGAGGTGAAATGGAGATTCAAAACCCGGCGGGTTTGGGCACGCTTTCGGGCAGGATCGCCATCGCCTTGAACAAGGTGCCCATCTGATCGGGCGCGGTCAGGCGGTGCACGGCGCTGGCAATCACGTGCGCATCTTTGGGGTTTGCCTTGGACAAAAGCTGTGCGCGGATATTGATGCCCAGCGCATCCAGAAACGCGCCCTGATCGGCGGGGCCAAGGGCAAAGGCGCGCGCGCGCTTTACCGCCTCGGCCAGTGCCGCAAAATCGACATGCGATGAAATGTCGGCCTCGCCCGGTGCCTCCAGCACCTTGGTATAGTCGTGGCCCTTCACCGCTTGCAGGGTTTCGCCAAAGCCATTGCCCATGTGTCCGTAATCGGCGATCAGCGCGGCCCCGCCCTTGGCAGCGATGGTCTGTGCAATTTCTTCGGCAATGGCGGTGGCGGCGGGCGATGTTTCAAACACCGCGCCGGGTTCGGCCGCGCCGCGTGCCTCTGGCACGGCAAGGCCCTTTAGCGGATGTGCCGCCAGCGCGAAATCCAGCGTGCCGTTTTTTTCCGTCACCATGCGTTCGCGCCAGCCATCTTTGCTCATCACATATTGGCGCACGGGCAGGGCATCGAAAAATTCATTGGCCAGCAGGTAAAGCGGCGCGCTTTCCAGACTTTCATCCAGATGCGTCAGCCAACGCGCGCTCACGCCGGAATCTTTTAACGTCTCACGCTGGATTGCGGTCAGGCCGGGGCTGGCTTCGACCAGAACAATCTCGGCAGCCTCGCAAAAACCGGGCACGGTGCGGCCCGCGCGCAGCACATCGCGCATCAGGGTGCCGCGGCCCGGTCCCAGTTCCACAAGATGAAAATGCGGCGGCGAATCCTGATCCTGCCAGCATTGCGCCAGCCACAGGCCCAAAAGCTCGCCAAAGATCTGACTGATTTCCGGGGCTGTGATGAAATCGCCGCGCGCACCAAAGGGCTGACGTGTTGCGTAATACCCGGCCTTGGGATCATGCAGCGCAAGGGTCATGAATTGCGCGATGGAGAGCGGGCCTTGCGTCTCGATCAGCCGGACAATGCGTTGGTACAGTGCGTTCACGGCTTCGGCTTTGCGGGATCAGCGGAATCGCGGAACGCATACCATAGGAAAAACGCGGCCAGCGCCCACATCGGAATCGACAAGGCCTGCCCCATCGTGACCGGGCCCAGGAAATGCGCATCCGGTTCGCGGAAGAATTCGACAAAGGCGCGGAATGTGCCGTAGCCCAGAAAGAAGGCGCCGGTCAGAAGGCCTGGCCGCTTTTGCCAGCGCCACAACCGCAAACCCAGTTGCAGGATTATGAACAGCACTATGCCTTCGAGCGCTGCTTCGTAAAGCTGGCTGGGGTGGCGCGGCACCGGCCCGCCGGTGGGAAACACCATGGCCCATGCCACGTCGGTGGGGCGGCCCCACAATTCGCCATTGATGAAATTGGCCAGCCGCCCGAAAAACAGCCCGATAGGCGCAACCGTGGCGACCAGATCGCCCAGCTTTATCACATCAATCTTGCGCTTGCGGGCAAACAGCAACAGCGCCACCGCGACACCGATCAGCCCGCCATGAAACGACATGCCGCCATCCCATGCCGATATGATGCGGATCGGGTTGGTCAGAAATTCGCCCGGCAGGCCATGACACATCGGCGCGCCGGGAGAGACCGAACACAGGATGGTGCCATAGAAGATGACCCAGCCCAGCCGCCCGCCCAGGATCACGCCCAAGGTGGCCCAGACCACCAGATCGCCAATCTCGTCGGCGGTGGCCGGGGCCTTGCCCTTGAAGGGTTGGCCCGCCCACAGCGCGCTGTTGCGCAATTGGCGCAGGATCACCCACCAGCCCGCCAGCAATCCGGCAATATAGGCCAGTGAATACCAGCGCACCGCGATCGGCCCCCAGATATGCCAAAGAACCGGGTCGATATGCGGATAGGGCAGAACAGCTTCATAAATCATGGGCAAAGGGCCATCAGCGAGTGGGGGCGGGGCAAAGAACAGCGAATAAAGAATCGTATGGTCTTTTACCACCTTGCGCTATTCGCGCTTCACCATTCGCGCTATAGGGGGCTTATGCAGACCGAAAATCCCTTTCTGGACGGGCTTGCCCGGATGTTCACCGATGCGGCGGGCGCCGCCAATTCGGTGCGCGGCGAGATGGATGTCTTTATTCGCCAGCGGCTGGAACGGCTGGTGGCCGACATGGATTTCGTGCTGCGTGAGGAATTTGACGCCGTAAAAGCAATGGCGGCCAAGGCGCGCAGCGAAAACGCGGCACTGGAAAAGCGTATCGCGGCCTTGGAAGCAAAGCTTGGCGAAGCCGCGCCGCGCGGGAAGAAAACCGCCGCATCCCCAGAGAAATCCTGATTAACGGAAAGCTGTGAATTCTCTGATCACCCCCATGCAGATGGTGGCCGGACTCTTGTGTCACCGCAAAACCTTGTGTCAGGTTGACCGCAGGTGCTTCGTTTTTGGATGGCACGCGTTAAGGAGTTTGCCATGAGCCTTGCTCACCAGAATGAGACCGTTTCTGCTCCGCATCCGCTGGATATGCTGGAACAGACGGTGGAGGAGAATGGCTGGCCGTTTGAGCGCTCTGGCCGTGACGAACTCAATCTTTCTGTGGCCGGGCGCTGGTGTGATCACCATTTCTGTTTCACATGGCGTGATGAGCTGGCCTCGCTGCATCTGTCGTCGGCGTTCGACATGCGCGTGGGCGCCGATACGCGCCGCGCCGAAATTGCCGCGCTGCTGATGTATGTGAATGCCAAATTGTGGATTGGCCATTTTGATCTGTGGCCCGAAGACGGCACGCTTGTTTATCGCCACGCGATGATCTTTCCCGATGCGCGCGCCAGTGCCGCGCAATGCGAAGCGCTGCTCAACCTCGCGGTTGAGGCATGCGAATATTATTATCCGGCGTTCCAGTTTGTATTATGGGGTGGCAAGACGGCGGAAGAAGCGGTCGCGTCCGCAATCCTCGAATGTCAGGGACAGGCTTGAATTAAAGCCGCCCCCTCCGTCTTGCTTTGCAAGCCACCTCCCCCGTAAACGGGGGAGAAATTCGCGCGCTCATATTTTCCTCCCCTGCTAGCGGGGGAGGGGGCCGCGATAGCGGTGGAGGGGGCATTGCCCGTCAAACAAAAAGCCAAAACAAATGAAACCATCCTTCTCATTGGTGCGGGCCGCATGGGCGGGGCGCTTCTCAGCGGCTGGCTTTCCAAAACAGATTTTGCCGTCGCGGTGGTGGAACCCAACCCATCGGCTGATTTGCGCAAACTGGCCAAAGACAAACGCATCACACTGCATAACAATGTGAGCGATGCGCCGCGCGCAAAGGCCTGCGTGATTGCAGTCAAACCGCAAATCCTGAAAACCAATGCCAAGGATTTCGCCGCGATTGCGCAAAGCGGCGCGTTGATGATTTCCATTGCCGCGGGCACACGCATCGCGCCTTTGCGCAAGGCCTTTGGCAAAGATGCGCGCATCGTGCGTGCGATGCCCAATTTGCCCGGCTCGATTGGCGCGGGCATTTCCGCGCTGTATGCGGGCGCAGAGATCAAACCGGCGATGCGCAAATTGGCGGAAAATCTGCTGGCCGCTTTGGGCGAAACGGTGTGGGTGAAGGCCGAAAAAGACATGGACATTGTCACCGCGGTTTCCGGCTCCGGCCCCGCTTACGTGTTTTTGCTTGTGGAGGCGCTGACCGATGCCGCCATCGCAGAGGGCCTGCCCCGCGCGGTGGCCGAAAAACTGGCGCGGCAAACGATCATCGGTTCGGGCGCGCTGTTGGCGGGTGATGGGCGCAGCGCCGCCGATTTGCGCAAGGCGGTTACCAGTCCCGGCGGCACAACCGAGGCCGCGTTGAGGGTGTTAATGGCAAAACCGGGCCTTGATGGGCTGATGAAACGTGGCGTTTCGGCGGCCCGCAAACGCGGCACCGCGTTAGGCAAATAGGCGTGTGCCGCTTGCGGGGGCTGCCGCCTGCGCGCAAATTTGCCGGGCGATGATCTATCTGCAGCACATTCCCGCGCCGCCCCTGGACGGCTTTATCGAAAATCTTTGGTATTGGGAGGGCGATGCGCCCGGCCATGCTAAAGATACGATCATGGCGTCATCGCGCATGAGCCTGCTGATCAATCTGCGGCACGATAGACTTTCCTGGTATGGCGGCGAAAATTTCGGCACACACAACAAGCTCAAGGGCATTGCGCTGTCCGGCAATCAATCGGGCGCGTTTGCGATCAATGCAGATCAACCGCACATGATGGGTGTGCAATTTCATCCCGGCGGTGCGTTTGCGTTTCTGGGCATGCCCGCGAGTGAGTTTTTCAACAATCATGTTTCGCTCGAAGATGTGTGGGGTCCCGAAGCCGGGCGTTTGCATGAGCGGCTGGTTCAGGCGCCAACAGTGGCAGACAGATTTGAAATTCTCGAACGTGCGCTGATTGCGCTGGCGGCAGACCGGTTGGAGCGTCATCCCGCTGTGGCGCTGGCCTTGCGGCGTTTGCATGGTGCCGCGCCGGTCAGCATTGCCTCACTGGCCGCAGAAGCCGAAATCAGTCACAAGAAATTCATCCGCCTGTTTACCGCCGAGATCGGCATGTCGCCAAAAATCTGTCTGCGCATTTTGCGCTTTCAGCGGCTGCTGCGCGGGGCATGGGGTGCAGAAAATATTGATTGGGCACAAATGGCCGCCGAATACGGCTATTACGATCAGCCGCATCTGATCCGCGATTTCAAGGCGTTCTCCGGTTTTACGCCGCGTGATTGGCAGAAGCGGCGCGGGCCACACCTTCAGCATGTGCCGCTGATGGAATAAATGAGGATTTCACCTCCCCCTTTGTGGGGAGGTCGGCGAGCATCGCGAGCCGGGTGGGGGCGGAACCTGCCATCGTGCGGCGGCCCCCCACCCGATGCCGTTCGTTACACTCTCGCCATCGACCTCCCCACAGGTGGGAGGTAAAAATGCGGAAATTTTTTACAATCATCGGCGCGCGTTTCGCGCTTCAATGGTGCGGTAATACCGGAGCTTTGTTATGGCACACGACCACCCGCCTGTTTCCATCCGCTTGATCGCGCACAACGCCGCAGACTGCCTCGATTTCTATGCAAAAGCCTTTGGCGCAACCGAAATCATGCGCTGGGTTGATCCGGACAATGGCAAAATCGGGCACAGCGAATTTGTCATCAATGGTCATCATTTCTCCATGGCCGATGGTTACAAGGTGATGGAAGACATGGGCATAAAATCGCCCAAACTTCTGGGCGGAACGTCGGCCATGATTGTGCTGGCGGTTGATGATCTGGAGGGTGCTCAGGCCCGTGCGCTGGAACATGGCGCGCAATCTTTGGCGCCGGTGGAAGATGCTCCCGGCGGCGGACGGCGTTGCCGCATCGGCGATCCGGCTGGGCATGTCTGGATTCTCAGCGGAGATTGAATTGGTGCGCGCAGCTTGCGATGCTGCGCCATGGCCGCTGTCGATCCCAAAACAAAATTTGCCAATGCCGCGCTGAAGCTTCTGGCCAAAACGCGCTGGTCAGATCTGTCTCTATTGGCGGTGGCGCGCGCCGCCAAAATCACGCCCACCGTGTTGCAAACGATCGCGCGATCCAAGCCTGCGCTGATCGGGCTTATCCTGTCGCGTATCGAAACTGATGTGGCAAAGCGTTATGTGCCTGATCCGCAATCGGTGGATGCGCGCGAACGTGTCTTCGATGTTGTGATGGTCTGGTTTGATGTCTGGGTGGCGCATCGCGCGGCGTTGCGCGCGCTGTATGAAGGATTGCGGCGCGAGCCGTTATCGCTGTTGGCAGCGCGGGATGATGTTTTTGCTGCCGCCGGATTCTTGCTGGCATTGGCCGAAGCCGATACGGGCCGGGCAGGCGCGTTGAAAGCCGCCGGGCTCGCCGGCATTATCGGCCATGCCATCCCGGCGTTTCTGGATGATGGCAAAGATCTGGCGGCCACGATGGCATCGCTCGACCGCGATCTGGCGCGCGCGGACCGGTTTTTGAACCGCGGAAAGAAAGCGGAAAACGACCAACCCTAAACCGGCAGCCGGATCAGTGCGCGAAGCCCGCCCAGTGCGCTTTGATGCAAGG
>JBDZUY010000002.1:0-17583 GCA_040255365.1 Hyphomicrobiales bacterium | reverse complement strand
TAAACCGGCAGCCGGATCAGTGCGCGAAGCCCGCCCAGTGCGCTTTGATGCAAGGTCAGATCGCCGCCATGCGCACGCGCAATGTCGCGCGCAATCGCAAGGCCCAACCCGACGCCGCCAGATTGCAGATTGCGCCCTTCATCAAGACGATGAAACGGGCGAAAAGCCTCCTCGCGGCGCGCTTCGGGAATACCGGGTCCATCATCGTCAATGGTAATATCGACAAAGCGTTCGCTCGCGCTCAGCGCTACTTGCGCCGTCGTGCCATGTTTCAGCGCATTGTCGATCAGATTGTTGATGCAGCGGCGCAGTGCATTGCGGCGCACCGCCAATTCTATACCGCCCGGTGCGCTAACCACGACGCGCTCTTTGGCGACATTGCGCCCGCGCCGTGCCGAAGTGGCCGCCTCGCGTATGATTGTGCCCAGATCGACGCTTTGCGAATTTTCGCCGCCTTCACCGCGCGCAAAATCCAGATATTCATCAAGCATGCGCTCCATTTCGGTGATGTCACCTTGCAGGGCAGCAAGTTCTTCGCTTTCTGGCATCATCGCCAGTTCCAGTTTCAGCCGCGTCAGCGGTGTTTTCAAATCATGGCTCACACCGGCCAGCATTTCGGTGCGCTGGGTGACATGGCGCTCAATGCGCGCGCGCATGGTCAAAAATGCCTGTGCCGCGCGGCGCACCTCGGTGGCGCCATAGGGTTTGAAATTGTCCACGCTGCGCCCCTTGCCAAAACTTTCGGCGGCAAAGGCCAGACGCTCGATCGGGCGTATCTGATTGCGCAAAAACAGAATGGCCACGGCCAAAAGCACAAGTGACGAGCCAACCATCCACAGAATGAAAATATCCACATTGGAGGCGATCAGGCGTTTGCGCGGGATCAGCACACGCAAGACACCATCGTCAACATCGACCTTGAGATCGAAATAATCGCCAATGCGGCGCGAGGTGAAATGGCGTCCATCGCCCAATTGCCGCGCAATCACCACCGACATGGCGTCTTTCAGATTGGACGTGGAATGGCGGAACGGCCGTGTCAGCTTTTCGCCGGGCAATACCGAAATCTGATAACTCAGGCTGCGCGCCGCCATATCGAGCAGCTTATCGCGCACTGGCCCGGTGGGATGGGTTTCTTCAATGTTGATCAGAAAAGCAATATCGGCGGCGACACCGCGCGCCATGCGCGCCGTCATCACATCATAATGGCGTTCGAAAAAGGCATAGGTCACGATTCCCTGAAGCAGGATGACCGGCGCGATGATGATGATTAGCGAGCGGACAAAAAGCCCGCGCGGCATGATGCGTTTCAAACTGCGAAAGGGGCGAAAGCGCATCATGGGTTTATGATACGCGGTCGGGGATCAGCACATAGCCGACCCCGCGCACGGTTTGTAAATAGAGCGGCAATTTGGGGTCGTCTTCTATCTTGCGGCGCAGGCGTGTGACCTGCACATCGATGGAGCGTTCCAGCGCTACGCCAAGCCGCGCACACAGATCGGTGCGCGAAAAGGCGCGGCCGGCATTGGCGGCGAAAAGTTTCAGCAAGGCAGACTCCGAACTGGTCAGCTTTACCGGCTCGCCCGCACGGCGCAGCTCGCCGCGCTGGGCATCAAACACCGCCTCACCCATTTTGACTTCGCGGTGTGCACCATCGCCCGGTATGGCCGCGCGCCGCAGCAAAGCGCCACAACGCAAAAGCAATTCGCGTGGCTCAAACGGTTTGGGCAGATAATCATCAGCGCCGGTTTCAAGGCCCGCAATACGATCAGCGGAATCGCCCAACGCTGTCAAAAGCAGAATCGGCACCTGCGATTGGCTGCGCATCGCTTTGGTGAATTCCAAACCCGTCTCACCCGGCATCATCACATCCACGATCAAAAGATCGAAGGCCATGCCTTTCATCAATGCGCGCGCGTCCTCGGCGCTGGCGGCCGCGCTGACGCGATAGCCATTGGCGGTCAGATAACGCTGCAACAGACTGCGCAGCCGCGCATCATCATCAATCACCAGCAAATGTGCGTGCTGCAATTTTGTGCTGGGCGGGTTCATGGCGCGTCGTCTCCGTCGCGCGGCGCGGTGTGCGCATCTGCGGCCAGGCTGATCAATACGCGGCGAAATCCACCCACCGCTTCGGGTCCGGCTTCGCGAAAGGCGCGCACCAATGCCGGGCGCTGCGCTTCCCACAGCTCGGTTTCAAAATTCTCGCCCTTTTGTGTCAGGCGAAGCTGACGCATGCGTCGGTCGTTTGGTGCGGGGCGGCGTTCAACGTAGTTTTGGCTCAGCAAATCGTTCAGCACGCGATTCAGGCTCTGTTTTGTGATTTTCAAGATACGCAACAGTGCCGCCACGGTCAGGCCGGGGTTGCGTGCGATGAAATAAAGCGCGCGGCGATGGGCCCGGCCAAGTCCCGCTTTGCGCAACACCGCGTCGCCCTGACCAAAAACATCGGCGTATGCGGCAAAGAGCAGGTCCACGCCCTGCTTCAACTCCTCGTCGCGAAGGTATAAAGGGGAGGCTAGGGACCGTGTTTCGGCATTTTTTACGTCAGACATGCTGACATATCTAGGCTGTCTTACGGGGGCATTCAAGGGCGGGCGTATTCAAGAGCCGCCGGGCAAAACCAACGCCAACGGTCTGTAACAGGTTTCACGAGGATTTCATGGCTGACATTATTCCTTTCGATGATCGCGACGGTTCGCTCTGGTTCGATGGCAAGCTTGTCCCCTGGCGCGAGGCCAAAACCCATGTGCTGACACATGGGCTGCATTATGCGTCGAGCATTTTCGAAGGTGAGCGCATCTATTCGGGCCGCATTTTCAAACACGCGGAACATACCGCCCGGCTGTTTGAAAGCGCGCGCATTCTGGGCATGAAAATTCCCTTCAGTGAAAAAGAGATTTTCGACGCCTGTTATGAGGCGGCACGCGCGCAGAACATTACCGATGGCTATGTGCGCCCCGTCGTCTATCGCGGCAGCGAGATGATGGCTGTCTCTGCGCAAAAGACGAAAATCCATGTCGCCATCGCGGTGTGGCAATGGCCGTCCTATTTCGACCCGGCCACAAAGATGAAGGGCATTCGTCTGGGCATTTCGGATTGGCGGCGCCCTGCGCCGGATACGGCGCCGACGAAAGCCAAAGCTGCCGGACTATACATGATCTGCACAATGTCCAAACACGCCGCCGAAGCCCAAGGCTATGCCGATGCGCTGATGTTGGATTATCGCGGATTGGTGGCCGAGGCGACGGGCGCGAACATTTTCTTTGTGCAGAATGGAGCGCTGCATACGCCCGTCCCCGATTGCTTTTTGGATGGGATCACGCGCCGTTCGGTGATGGCGCTGGCGCGCAAGCGGCAGATTCCAGTGATTGAACGCCAGATCAAACCCGAAGAGATGATAGATTTTTCCGAATGTTTCATCGTCGGCACAGCGGCTGAAGTGACGCCAGTGTCCGAGATCGGGCCCTATAAATTCAAGCCAGCCGATATCACGCAGACCCTGATGCATGATTACATGGAAGACGTGAACCGTGAAAAATCGGTTGTGACGCTTTAGAGCTAACGGCACCAATCGTCATCGCCGGACTTGTTCCGGCGATCCATACACGCGATTTTACAGACGTGATTATGGATGCCCGGCACAAGGCCGGGCATGACGCTGGCTGGAAACTATTTCACTCCCACCGCTTCGCCGCGGCGTCGTCGCTTTGGCGCGCATCCACCCAATGCGTTTCGCCGCCGCGCGTTTCGCGCTTCCAGAACGGGGCGCGGGTTTTCAGGAAATCCATCAAAAATTCTGCGGCCTCGAACGCGGCCTTGCGGTGCGCCGATGCGGTCACGACCAGCACAATCGCGTCGCCCGGTTTCAAAGCGCCGATGCGGTGAATCACGGTCACGCCCAGAAGCGGCCAACGCGCCTCGGCATCGGCAATGTGGCGCGCGATCTCGCGTTCGGTCATGCCGGGATAATGCTCAAGGTTCAGCTCTGTGGTGGTGCTATCGCTGCGCACATGGCCGGTGAACGTCACAACGGCGCCGACATTGCCGCCGCCGCTTAGCGCCGCAATCTCTGCGGCAATGTCGAAGGGCTCGGCCTGGATGGCAACTTTGGTCATCCGCCTGTCACCGGCGGGAAAAACGCGATTTCGTCGCCATCACTGATGGCTGTGTCCCATTTTTCGTGGGTCTGGTTCACCGCCGCACGCAGGCGAGTTATATCGCCAAAAATCTCGCCATAGGCGCCGCCGCGCGCGGCCAGATGCGCCGCCAGATC
Organism: Hyphomicrobiales bacterium; assembly: GCA_040255365.1. GTDB lineage: Bacteria > Pseudomonadota > Alphaproteobacteria > Micropepsales > Micropepsaceae > Rhizomicrobium. Next base: position 13,307 of record JBDZUY010000002.1, on the reverse strand, counting down.
GGCCAGGTTTTTCACGTTATCGGGAAGCGCCATTGTCTCTTCGCCGCGCTCCAATTTTTGGCGGAGCCAGGCGAAATAAAGCAGGGTCACGCCGGTTCTCCCGCGCCTCGCTGGTCGTCACGGTCGGGGCGCACATAGGTCAGCCCGGCGCGGAAATAGGCATAGCCGGTATAGACCGTCAGCGCGGCCGCCACCCACAGCAGCACATAGGCAAAAGCCAGCGCACCGGGAATGTAATGGTCCAACGGGATGCCCAGAATCATCGCACCGATGGCGATCATCTGGATCGTGGTTTTCATCTTGGCGATGCGCGTGACGGGAATGGAGACATTCAGCCCGGCCAGAAATTCGCGCAAGCCCGATACCAGAATCTCGCGCGACAGAATGACCAGTGCCGGAATCAGCCGGTAGCCATCGAACGCATTGTTGGCGACCAGCATCATCAACGCGACGGCGACCAATATTTTGTCTGCAATCGGATCCAGCATGCGGCCAAACTCGCTGGTGGCGCGCAATTTGCGCGCGGCCAGCCCATCCAGCGCATCAGAGATTCCCGCCAGACAGAAAATGGCAAAAGCGACATAGCGCCCGGTCTCGCCGGGATAGACAAAAGCCGCGGCAAAGATGGGCACCAGAACGATGCGGAATATGGTCAGGGCGTTGGGTAAGCGAAACATGGTCCTACACTAGCATTGGCTTCACGATGCGGGGTGGAAGAAGTCGAATATTTTTTTGGCCAAAGTGCCGCTGACCCCCTCAATTGTCTCCAATTCGGTCAGGCTGGCCCCCGAAACCGCACGGGCCGAGCCAAAATGCTGGAGTAGCGCACGTTTGCGGGCCGCCCCCACGCCGGCAATTTCGTCCAGCGGGCTGGCACCGATGGCCTTGCTTCGCTTTTTGCGATGGCTGCCAATAGCGAATCGGTGGGCCTCATCGCGCAGGCGTTGCAAATAATACAGGACAGGGCTTTTGGGATCGAGACGGAACGGCTCCTTGCCCGGCATATAGAAATGCTCGCGCCCCGCATCGCGGTCGGGGCCCTTGGAAATCCCGACCAGCACCACATCCTCCACCCCCAGATCGGCAAACACCTGACAGGCCACCGAAAGCTGGCCCGGCCCGCCATCAATCAGCACCAGATCGGGCCATTTTCCGCGTGCCACATCGGCCCCATCGTCCGTGTCTGGCTTGCCGCTGTCTTTCATCAGCCGGGCAAAGCGGCGGGTCAGCACTTCGCGCATCATCGCGTAATCATCGCCCGGCGTCAGTTCGGTCGATTTGATGTTGAATTTGCGGTACTCGCCTTTTTCAAAGCCGTCCGGTCCGGCCACAATCATGGCGCCCAGCGCGTGTGCGCCCTGAATATGCGAATTGTCATACACTTCAATGCGTTTTGGCGGGCTTTCCAGACCAAACACATCGCCGGTGCCTTCCAACAATGCACGCTGCGCCGAATTTTCCGCCATGCGCCGGCCAAGCTGCTCGCGCGCATTGGTCTGCGCCATTTCCACAATCTCGCGCTTTTCGCCGCGCTGCGGTTTGATGATTTCGACTTTGCGATCCGTGCGCAGCGAAAGTGCCTCGGCCAACAATGTGCGTTCGGGAATGTTCTCGGATGTCAGGATCAGCGGCGGGGCCGGGCGCTCGTCATAGAACTGGCCGATAAAGGCTTCGAGAATTTCAGCAACGGAAATTTGTGTATCGTGGCGCGGGAAATAGGGCCGGTTGCCCCAGTTCTGACCAGCGCGGAAAAAGAACACCTGAATACAGGTGTGCCCACCTTCGCTGAACGCGGCAAACACATCGGCATCGCTGAATGTGGACGGATTCACGCCTTGATGCGCCTGAATCTGGTTCATCGCGCGTACGCGGTCGCGCAATTGCGTGGCGCGTTCAAAATCCAGCTTCTCGGCGGCTTCGTTCATTTCCGCCAGCATTTGCTGCTGAATGTTGCGCGAACGCCCGGTGAGAAACGCTTCGGTTTCGCGCACCAGTTCTTTGTAATCCTCGTCGGTAATGCGCCCGACACAGGGTGCGCTGCACCGCTTGATTTGATACAGCAGGCAGGGGCGCGTGCGCGATTCAAAAACCGAATCCGAACAGGACCGCAAAAGGAATGCGCGCTGCAGCGTGTTCAAGGTACGGTTCACCGCGCCCGCGCTGGCGAAGGGCCCGAAATACACACCCTTGGTCGTCTTCGCGCCGCGATGTTTCAAAATTTGCGGATAGGCATGATCCTCGCGCAGCAGGATGTTGGGAAAACTCTTGTCATCGCGATATGAAACATTGTAGCGCGGCTTAAGCTTTTTGATGAGATTGGATTCAAGCAGCAGCGCTTCGGTTTCGCTCGCAGTGGTGACAAACAGCATCTCGGCTGTTTCGCTGATCATGCGGGTCAGCCGCTCGGCATGGGGTGTGCCGCGCGCGTAAGAGGTTACGCGTTTCTTCAGGCTCTTGGCTTTGCCGACATAAAGCACATTGCCCTTGGTATCGAGCATGCGATAGACGCCCGGCGCATCGGGCAGGGTTTTCAGATAGGCGGCAATCCGCGCCGGGCCTTTCAACGGCTCTGCGGCATCGTGCGTTTGCGCTGGGTTCGGTGTTTGCGGCGTTTGGTCATCCGGGCACATGACCCCGATATAACGCGCCACGCGGCGCGGAGCGAGAGGCTTGTGCGGTCAGGCCGCGCCCATGGCTTGCTCGATGCTTTCGTGCAGCGCATGGGAATGCCCGCGCGCGATGGTCCGCGACGGCGGAAACGACACGGTGCAGATTGTGCCCTGATTGATCTTGCTCGCGATATGAAGCTCGGCCTGGTGTATTTCGGCCAGCCGCTGGCAGATCGGCAGGCCAAGGCCCGCGCCTTCGGTCTTGTGCTTCAACGGATTGGCGATGCGCCCGAACGGCGCCATCGCCAGCGCGATATCTTCCGGCTTCATGCCGATGCCGGTATCACGCACAATGAATACAAGGCCGCCATTGCTAGCGATTTTTATTTCGGCCACGACTTTGCCATTGGCTTGCGTAAATTTGATGGCGTTGCTTAGAAGGTTGCGCACAATCTGACCGAATTTGGTTTCATCGGCGCGCAACAATGGCAAATCCGGCGCAATGCGCAGATTCAGCGTGATATTTGCGGCACCTGCGATTTGAGAAACCTCTGAGACGCAGGCCTTTACCACGCTGCCGGCATGAATTTCGCTTTCTGCCAATTCCAGCTTGCCAGCTTCGCCTTGCGACAATTGCAGCATTTCGGTTGTCAGTTGCAGCAAATGGTTGCTGCTGGAACAGATGTGATCGACATATTCTTCATAACGCGAATTGCCGATGGGTCCGAAAATTCGCGTCTGGATTGTTTCCGAAAATCCGATGATGGCATTGAGCGGTGTGCGCAATTCATGACTTAGCTGGGCCAGTGTGGACCATTTGTCGGTGCGTGCATCATCGCGTTCCCCACGTACACGGCCCAGCGATGTGTTCAATGTTTCATTGTCGATTTGCAGCTCGACCGTGTGTGTAACAAGCAGGTTGAGTTTTTTCGCCGCCATGCAAATGACACCGGTATAAAACAGGATCAATACACCATTGGCCGCGACATGTGGCTCTGCATGCAGCACCGAGACAGCCGCCAGTGGCAGCGTGAATGCACAGGCATACAGAATAAATGCCGGCAAATGTGCAACGATTGTTGCCAATGCGCCTGCGCTCATGCCCGCGGCCACCAATGTCAAAAGTACATAATCGTTGGTATCCCCATAGGCGGGAAGCCCGAGACAAAGCGCACCCCACAACGTACCGGCAGCACACGAACCTGCGGTAAAATAGGGCCGCCAGCGTGCGCCGCCGCGTCCCTGTTCCAGCGCATTCATAAAACAATGGTGAAGATACATACGCAGCCCTGCCAGGGCGAGCGTGGCAAAATACCAGGTGATCAGAATCGTGACAGGAAATGTATCGTGCAAGACATAGGCAACGATCGCGGAAATAACGAGATTTGCCGGAATGGCAAATACGCCCTGATAGAGAACGCGCAGTTTCGCATTGAGGATGCGCGTCTCGCGATCCTGCGCGTCAATGCAAAGTGGCACGGAAAGATTTCCGTCTGCAGTAGCAGCTTTCAGCATTTTTAGGCGTTTCCCACGGCAACGCCTCATATAAACATTTACTGCTTAAGTCAGTATGAAGAGCCGTGATTACTTGACCTGCCTGCCGAAACACTTGTCACACGTGTCGTATAACCGCCCATTCGCGCAGGTTTTGCGGGTTTTATTCATGGAATAATTGCCTTGGCCGCTGGGGTATTACGGCCGTGCGCGCTCGATTTCGACGCCTGCGGATTCCGCGCCGGGCAGGGCATGCAGCTTTTCCACCCGCACCCGCGCGGTGCAGACCCGCGGGTCCACAAAGCAAGCCGCCGCAATACGTTCGGCCAGCGTTTCGGCCAGATTGATGTGCCCCGCCTCGATCAGCGCGCGAATGGCGGCGGCGATGGTGGCGTAATCGACCACACGATCAAGCTTGTCTTCGACGTTCTTCCAGTCTTCGACGGCCAGATCGACATTGATGCGTACCGGTTGCAATTTGCCCTGCTCATGGCCGTAAATGCCGATCTGTGCCAGCACTTCAAGATTGCGAATGAAGACATGGCGGATGGCGCGATGCGCATCGGCAATATGGGGTGGGGCCGCGCCCATCAATTGGCTCAAATCATTCGCTCCCGCTGACATCCTGTGTCTGCCAGATCAGATGTTGACCGCCATCCACGCTCACCATCTGGCCGGTGACATTGTGTGCGCCCAGAAGATAGCGCACCGCGTCGCAAACGTCCTGCGGCTGCGCGCCGCTGCCCAGCAAGGTGGCTGCGCGCTGGCGGGTAAAATCGGCCTCACTCTGGCGTGCATTGCGGATTGTCGGGCCCGGTGCCACCGCGTTTACCGTAATGCCAAAGGGGGCAAGGCTTTGCGCCAATGTTGTATTCAACCAATAAAGCCCGGCTTTTGACAGGCTGTAGGAAAGAAATTGCGGCGTCGGCTTTTTCACCCTCTGGTCGATGATGTTCACAATCGCGCCGCGCGTTTCTTTGGGCAATTGATGCGCAAAACTTTGTGACAGCACAAAGGGCGCGCGCAAATTGGTTTCCATGTGATGGTCCCACGATGCGCGTGTGGCGCTGGCCCATTCATCGGGTTCAAACACCGAAGCATTGTTGATCAGCGCGGTGATGGGGCCGAGCGCCTCGTTTGCGCGGCCGAGCAACGCTGCGGTTTCGCGCTCGTCGGTCAGATCGGCTTGAAAAATTGCGGCTTTGACGCCAGCGCTGCGCGCATCGGCTTCGGTGGCGCGCGCTTCGCGGTCCGAGCCGTGATAATGGATCGCCACAGCCCAGCCATGCCGCGCCAGATCAAGCGCAATGGCCCGGCCCAGTCTTTTGGCCGCTCCGGTGATAAGCGCGGTTTTGATATTGTCGGTCATGGCGTTCGTTCTAACGCAAAACGGCTATTGTTGCAGGATATTTGTGATCTCGCGCATCTGGGTGCGGGCGCGCAGCAGGTAAAATCCCTCGCTACACAGATGACAGGGCACAAACCCGCTATCTGGCGCACCGTTCAGAACAATGGTGGGCCGAAGCGCGATGCCAGAGCGGAAGCTGGCCATCATGTTGGCCCACGGCTTGGCCAGATCGCGCTGTTTGATGACGCCGGCAAAATCTGTCTGTAGCGCTCTTAGCACAATGTAATAGGCGTACATCTGTCCCTTGACGCTATAGAACACGTCGTCGGTATCGTTCTGGAACGGAAAGCCCGATTTCTGGCGCACATGCGCTTCGATGATCGCCGAGGACGAGCCCAGATCAGCGGCTATGCGGTCCAGCGTGAATTGCAGATTGTCGGTGCGCGCATCAAAGATCGCTTTGCCGTTGGCCAGCCGCGTATTGTATTGGCGCAGTGCCTTGATCGCTTTTCTGTATTGCTGTTCAGACGTAGCGGTGGGCCAGAACGAAACCGATGGGTCCCACACCCACACATCGGGCGGGTATTGCAAAAGCCCGGCTGCGTTCTGCAAATCCGGATCGGCTTCGGATGAACTGCGCGCGCGGCCAATCTGATCGGTCAGTTCAAAGGCAAACCGCGCCAGCGCGCCCACCATGCCTTTTTGATAATTGGGCATGTTGTCGAGCAGGCTGGTCGGCCAGAAAAACGGATCATTCGCGGCCCAATCGCGTTGGTTCACTTCCAGATCCAGCAACGCGATGGTGGCGGCAACTGCGTGGCTTTGCCCGGCTGGCAGATTGTTTGTCTGCGCAAAGTTCGGGTCATCGTCGATATGTGAATAGAACCATGCCGTCACCGGATAGACGACGAGCAGGACCAGCATCACGATCAGTGCTATGCGCGCGAAAAAGCCCCAGCGCACCGGGCGCTCTTGTTCAGCCCGTGGCAATGGGGCGTCGCCATCGCCAGTTTGGCTGCGTCTGGCGGCATTGCTGGCCTGTATGCGCGCGCGCATCTGTGCGAACCAGGCGCGAACCTTGCGCCACCAGCGCCGCATTGTCTGGCTGATATCCATGCGTTTCGCCCCTATCACTACCCGATACTAGATGGGTGTTAGGGGCGATCATATCAACCGCCCCTTTTTTGTGGTGGGCGAATGCTCAGATTACGAAGCCGACAGCCTTTTTGACCTCGGCCAGAATGGGCCCGGCAATGGCATGGGCGCGGGCGGCCCCGCTTTCCAGAATCCGGTCGATTTCGGCCTCATCCGCCAAAAGGCGGCGCATTTCATCAGCGAGTGGTGCCAATTTCGCGACGGCCAGCTCAGCCAGCGCATTTTTGAAACTGGAGAAAGGCTGCCCGCCATATCGCGCGATCACGTCTTTAACGCTCGTGTCCGCCAATCCTGCATAGATGTTGATCAGGTTTTCGGCTTCGGGCCGGCCTTCCATCTCTTTTTCGCTTGCGGGCAACGGATGGGGGTCGGTTTTGGCTTTGCGGATTTTCTGCGCAATCGTATCGGCATCATCTGTCAGATTGATGCGCGAATTGTCGGACTCGTCGGTCTTTGACATTTTCTTGGTGCCATCGCGCAGGCTCATTACGCGCGTGCCGGGCCCGGTAATCACCGGTTCAGGCAGCGGAAAGAAATCGGGCAGCGCAAAATCCTGATTGAATTTTTGGGCAATGTCGCGCGCCAGCTCAAGATGCTGTTTCTGGTCTTCGCCAACGGGCACATGCGTTGCCCTGTAGGCCAGAATGTCCGCCGCCATCAGCACGGGGTAGGTATAGAGCCCAACGGATGCGCGCTCCTTGTGCTTGCCGGTTTTTTCCTTGAACTGCGTCATGCGGTCCATCCAGCCCAGCCGCGCCACGCAATTGAATATCCAGGCAAGCTCGGCATGTTCGGGCACGCGCGCCTGATTGAAGATCGGCGTTTTGGCCGCGTCCACGCCCGCCGCGATATAGGCGGCGGTGACTTCGCGCGTTGCCCGCGTCAGTTCCGCTGGGTGGCGATAGCCGGAATCCTGTGTGATCGCGTGCATGTCCACGACACAGAACAGGCAGTCCGTCTCGGCCTGCATCTTCACCCAATTTTTCAGCGCGCCCAGATAATTGCCCAGATGCAGCGTGTTGGTCGGCTGCATGCCGGAAAAAACGAGGGGGCGATGTTTGGTTGCTGTGTCTGTGGCGGCTGTGTCTGTCATGGCTTCTGGCTCAAAATGCGGTCTGGCCTTATGCCTTTATGCGTCCGCCGCTTCAAGGCTGCGCCCTTCCAGGGCGGCGGTCAGCCGGGTCTGCACGGCGGCAAGCCGTTCGGGGTGGGTGATTTTGTGGCCATAGCCGTCGCGGACATAGAACACGTCCACCGCGCGCTCGCCATAGGTCGCAATCATCGCCGAGGATATGGAAAGCCCGGCCTCGAAAAAGGCGTGCGTCACATCATAGAGCAGGCCGGGCCGGTCCAGCCCTTCGACCTCCACCACGGTGGCGCTAGAGGAGGCCTCATTGTCGAAATTGACCCGCGGGCGCACGTTGAACGCCGATGCGCGATTGGTGCCTTTGTGTTTGGCAAAGACCGTGCGCGGGCGAATTTCACCTTGCAAGGTTTTGGCGATCTTCTGACGCAATCGTGCAATGCGGGACACATCGCCAAAGGCATTGCCCTGCATGTCCTGCACCGAAAACACATCCAGCGCGAAACCATCGGTCGTCGTAAATGCCTTGGCATCGACGATGGAGCCGCCGCCAACCGATATGGCGCCCGCGATTTTGGAAAACAGGCCGGGATGGTCCGGCGTGTAAAGCACGACATCAGTGACAGCGCGAAAATTGCTGCTCTCTGCGGCAATCGCCAAAAGTTCGCCTTTGGCATCGGCGTTGTTCATCAACCGCGCATGGCGTTCATGGGTGTCATCGTCAAAGGCCAGCCAATAGCCATCATAATGGCGGGTGATGGCATTCATGCGCGCATCTTGGTTCAGATCGGCAAGCCGGTCTTCCAGCGCCTGTTTGGCGCGGCTGATGCGCGCGGCCCGGGCGGGTGTTGCTTTGCCGCCCGTCATCAGGCTTTCAGCCTCGTGATACAGCTCGCGCAAAAGCTGACCCTTCCAGCCGTTCCACACACCGGGGCCGACACCGCGAATATCGGCCACTGTCAGCACCAGCAAAAGACGCAGCATTTCGGGTGATTGCACGGTTTCCACAAAATCGCGCACGGTTTTGGGATCGGCAATATCGCGCTTTTGCGCCACATCACTCATTACCAGATGATTGCCCACCAGCCATGCCACCGCATTGGTCTGGCCTTGCGACAGGCCCCAGCGTTTACACAATTTTTCGGCCAGCTCTGCGCCTACCGCCGAATGATCGCCGGGCAAGCCTTTTGCAATATCGTGCAGCAAGGCTGCGCAATACAGCGTCTCGCGTGATTTGACGCGCTTGATGATCTCGGTGGAAAGCGGATTGTCCTTTTTGTGTTCGCCGCGTTCGATCGCCGCGATATTGCCAACCACGCGGATCAGATGTTCGTCAACGGTGAAGTGGTGGTACATGTTGAATTGCATCAGCGCGACGACGCGCCCGAACTCCGGTACAAAGCGGCCAAACACACCGGCTTCGTTCATGCGGCGCAGCGCGCGTTCGGGATCGCGCCGCGATGTCAGAATTTCCATGAACAATTTGTTGGCGGTTTCATCCTCGCGCACAGCCTTGGTAATCAGGTTTAACGAACGCGTAATGGTGCGCAGCGCCGCGGGGTGCACCGCCACGTCCTTTTCATCGGCCAGATGAAAGATGCGCAACAGATTGACCGGGTCGCGTTTGAAAACACCGGTGCGTGCGTTCAACCGTCCGTTCTCGACATAAAAATCTTCGTGGCCCGTGCGCGGTTTCAAAAAGCCCGGCAGCAGATTGGACAAGGATGGTTTGGTCTTGCGGTTCTGTTCTTCCAGCGCAGCACAGAAAATGCGTGTCAGATCGCCCACATCTTTTGCGCATAAAAAATAGGCGCGCATGAATTGTTCCACCGCGCGGCGCGGATTGTCATCGCTAAAGCCGAGCCTGCGCGCAATCGCGGGCTGCACATCGAACGACAGGCGTTCTTCGCCGCGGCCCGCCAGATAATGCAGTTGGCAGCGCACATCCCAGAAAAACGCCTCTGCTTTTTGAAAGGTTTTGTATTCGCCGCGCGTAAATACGCCGTGATGCACCAGATCGACCGGATCATCGACGTGATAGAGATATTTTCCGATCCAGTAGAGCGTTTGCAGATCGCGCAGGCCGCCCTTGCCCTCCTTGATGTTGGGCTCGACCAGATAGCGGCTTTCGCCCTGGCGCATATGGCGCTGGTCGCGTTCGGCCAGTTTGGCCTCGACAAAGTCCTGCCCCGTGCCTTCGGCCACTTCGCTCCAGAAGCGGGTGCGCAATTCTTCATAGACATTGTCATCGCCCCAGATGAAGCGCGCTTCCAGAAGGGCGGTGCGGATTGTGATGTCTTGTTTGGACAGGCGGATGCAATCGGCAATCGAGCGTGTTGCGTGCCCCACCTTCAAACCCAGATCCCACAACATGTAGAGAATGAATTCGATGACGCTTTCGCCCCAGGGCGTTTGTTTGAACGGACGCAGGAACAACAAATCCACATCCGATGCGGGCGCCATTTGGCCGCGGCCATAACCGCCGGTCGCGACTATGGCGATGCGTTCGGACGCCGTTGGGTTTTGCGCGTAATAAAAATGCTTGGTGGCAAAATCGTAGAGAACCTGAATCACAATGTCTTGCAGATCGCAAAGTGTGCGCGCCGCCACCAGCCCGGACAGGGTGCCGTCCTCGACGCGGGTTTTCACGCGCTCGCGCGCCTCAGTGAATATGGATTTTATCAGCGCCAGCGCTTCGGCGCGCAGGCGGGCCTGATCGGATTGCGCGCGCGCCAGCGCGGTGAGGTCACGTCTGAGCGCATCCCCATCCAGAAGCTGTAAGCGTTCGCCGCCTTCAAAACCCACAGTAAAACCTCGCTATCGTCCGGCTATACAAAAGACGCAAGCCTGCCAACGCAAGGGCGCGGGCTGCTTTGCGGTGACTCATCGCCCGCTTGTGCCCATGATAGGCCAAATCGGCAGCGGGAGGACGACGATGGCGCGGATTACCGGTCTGGGCGGACTTTTCTTCAAGGCAAAAGACCCCAAGGCGCTGCTTGCCTGGTATCGCGATGTGCTGGGTCTGGCGACGCAGGATTGGGGCGGCGTGCAATTTAACGCCGGGGGTGGTGCGCCGCCCTTCAGTGTGTGGAGCGCGTTTGCCGACACCACCGATTATATGAAGCCGTCCACCAAACCCTTCATGTTCAATTTTGCCGTCGATGATCTTGACGGCTTTTTGGCCCAGCTGGGTGCGAAAGATGTGGAGATTTTGGGCCGCGATGATAGCGATCCGAACGGAGGGTTCGCGTGGATACTCGATCCCGAAGGCAACAAGATCGAGTTGTGGCAACCGGCGAGTTGAGGCTTGTTAGGCCTGTCCATTTTTGTTGTGCGTCATCGCCGGACTTGTTCCGGCGATCCATGAACACGTTGTTGCATGGTGTTTATGGATGGCCGCCACAAGGGCGGCCATGACGGGCTGCTATGTGGTGAGCGCCGGTGCGTTGTTATTCGTCTATGAAAACAGAAACGGCGCGGGGATTTCTCCGCGCGCCGCATCCGCAATTTCCAAACTGAAATATGCTTAGAGCAGTTTCAGATTCACAGCCTTTGGGCCGCGATTATCGGCTTCGACATCGAAGCTGACGCGCTGGCCTTCTTTCAGGCCGCTCAGCCCGGCAGCCTGCACCGCGGTGACATGGACGAACACGTCCTTGCCGCCATCTTCCGGCGCGATAAAGCCGAAGCCTTTTGTTGTGTTGAAAAATTTTACCTGTCCGTTGGTCATGACAGCCTTCTCCTGAAAGCAAATTTTCCACGGCCGGCACCATACCGCCCGTGATTGTCAAAGCCGCGGCTTGGTTTCAGGAAAAGCCTCGTCGTCACTCCAGTCCGGACCGGTTTGGACACAGGTCCCGCATGGACGCTCAGAATTACTTCTCTCATGCACGTCTTTGACGGCGCTCCTATAGGGCCTGCCCCAATCGGGTGCAAGCAATTTTGCCGCAGGCCAAAAGGCGCCCAAACGCTGTGCCGCAGTGCAATAGAGCAGTGGTAAGCCCGCCACACGCCCCTTCTATTGGCGGGTAAAAACCCTGTCATGTGCGCCGGATGGCATAGAATTGCCGCGATTGCGTTGCCTGATCGCGCCCGCGTGGCGGGGTGGCCCGCCGGGGCAAGGTATGGGAGGCCAAACGGCCAAAGGAGATTTGACGATGCGTTTGACAATATTTGCGGCGGCACTGGCCAGTGCCGCGATGATAAGCGGCACGGCAATGGCGGACACGCCAATGCCGATGGATTCGCCCATCATGATCGACGGGATCAGCACGGTGTGCACCGGCATTGGCGATGGCGCACAAAATGATGCGCGCTGGGCCAGCTATCCCATCCGGATCGAGTTCTCGAACCGCGCCGCGCAATATCTTTCCGGCGCGCATGTCGTGTTGTCGAACGCCAGCGGCAAGGCGTTGTCGGCGTTTGATTGTGCGGGCGCGTGGGTGCTGCTGAAGGTGCCCGCCGGCAATTACAAAGTGACAGCCAACCTGTTGTGGAACCAGGGTGGTGGCGTGCGCAGCGCAACCTTCTCGCCGCCAGAAAGCGGACAAAAGCGTGTCGTGCTGCAATTTCCCATTGGTGAAGCAGCGGCCAAAACAACGGCAACTGCACCAAGCGGCACGCATTAATTCCGCTAAGGAGTTGCGCCAATTGAAAATGAAAACGGGCGATGGAGATTGTCTCCACCGCCCGTTTCAGTGTTTTGCAAGGGGGGCTTATTCCGCCTTCAAATTCACCGCTTTGCTACCGCGTGCATCGGGCTCGATGTCAAAGGAGACACGCTGGCCTTCCTGCAGGCTGCGCATACCGGCCGCTTCCACGGCGGTGGCGTGCACAAACACATCCTTGCCGCCGCCTTCCGGCGAAATGAAGCCATAGCCTTTGGTGGTGTTGAAGAATTTTACGGTTCCGCTCGTCATGGACTTTCCTGTCGTCTCGAAGTGCCGCGCCGGCAACATGCCGGAACGGGGGCAGGCGGCGCTTTGTCCGGTGAGGAAGTCTGGCTGTCTCGTCGCGGCGCGCACGTAAGGCGAGTCGGATTCAAACAACATTGCGCTTCGTCTGACGGGACGCCGTCTTGCCCAAAACGCTATGCTATCCGGGCCCTTTTGACAATGTGCGACCGCAAACTTGCGCATATCCCGGGGGGCTGGTGTATGTTGCGATGCACCCGAAACGCGGTGCCGAAACGTTCAACAGAAACAAGCATATCCCATCATGGCCATTACAATTTATCACAATCCCAAATGCGGAACCTCGCGCACCTGTTTGCAAATTCTGGAAGATGCGGGCGTCAAACCGCGCATTGTGGAATATCTGAAAACGCCGCTTTCGCGTGACCAGTTGGAAAAGCTGGTGGCGCGCACGGGCGGGCCGGTGGCCGATATTGTGCGCTTCAAGGAACCGCTTGCGTCGGAATTGAATCTGTCGCCGCAAACACCGGCGACCGAATTGCTGGACGCGATGGCCGCGCACCCGGTGTTACAGAACCGCCCGATTGTGGAAACGGACAAGGGCGCCAAACTCTGCCGCCCAGCGGATCTGGTGCGGGAACTTTTGTAACGCGCGGTTTGTCTCTCGCCAAATCCAAACCCTCATCCTGAGCTTGTCGAAGGAT
>JBDZUY010000033.1:24801-37475 GCA_040255365.1 Hyphomicrobiales bacterium | reverse complement strand
TCGCCATCGACAAAGCGGCAGACATTGGCTTCGACATTGGCCTTTACGTTCATCACTTTTTTGCCGCTCTTGGTCATCGCCACAGCATCATCTTCATTGGTGACAAAACCGTGGCCAGACGTGGCGGCCAACAATAATTGGCGCCCCGGTTCGTGCACAAACATCGTCACCAGATCGGCATCCGATGACAGATCGATGAAGGTGCGGATCGCCTCGCCATTGCCGCGCCCGCCCGGCAGTTTGGAACAATCCAAGGTGAAAAACCGCCCATTGGTGGAAAACAAAATCAGTTTGTCCGTCGTCTGCGCATGCACCCAGAAACGGCCGCGATCACCCTCGCGATATTTCACGCCCTCGCCCGGTTCCTGATGCCCTCTCAGCGAACGCAGCCAGCCCTTTTGCGAACAGACCACGGTGATCGGTTCTTTTTCCACCGCGCTTTCGATGGTGACGACTTCTTCGGCAATGGTTTGCAGCTTAGCGACCACTTTGGCGTCGGCAATCTGTGTGCGTCGTTTGCCCAGCTGCGTCTTCAGGCCAAACTTGGCATCAATCTCTTTGACTTCTTCGATCAGCCGCGCCGATTTCGCAGCGTCCGAACCCATCAGCTTTTTCAGCGCCTTTTGTTCGGTGGAAAGATTGGTGTGTTCCTTGCGGATTTCCATTTCTTCGAGTTTGCGCAACGAGCGCAGCCGCATGTTCAAAATCGCGTCGGCTTGCGTTTCGGTCAGCTTGAACGCCTTGATCAGTTTCGGCTTGGGCTCATCCTCGGTGCGAATGATCTTGATCACCTTGTCGAGGTTCAAATAGACCGCGAGATAGCCTTCCAGCACCTCCAGCCGCGCAGCAATTTTGACCAGGCGAAACGCCGTGCGCCGTTCCAAAACGTTGCGCCGGTGATTGACGAATGAGGCCAGCACATCTTTCAGGCTCATCACACGCGGCACCAGCCCGGCATCCAGCACATTCATGTTGAGCGAGATGCGCGTTTCCAGATCGGTCAGACGGAACAATTGTTCCATCAAAAGTTCGGGTTCGACGGTGCGGCTTTTGGGTGCCAGCACGATGCGAATGTCATCGGCCGATTCATCATTGATGTCGTCAAGCGTGTTCAACTTTTTTTGTTCGATCAATTCGGCGATGCGTTCGATCAGCTTGGATTTGGCAACCTGATACGGAATCTGGTCGATCACAATCTGATAGGTGCCGCGCGGGCCTTCTTCCTTGTGCCAGCGCGCGCGCACGCGAAACGAACCGCGCCCCGTCTTGTAAGCCTCTGCTATCGTTTCCGCGCTATCGATCAAAATGCCGCCTGTGGGCAGGTCCGGCCCCTTCACAAAATTCAGCAGCGTCTTGTCTTGCGTGTTCGGATTTTTAATCAGCGCGACCAGCGCCGCGCACAATTCGCCCAGATTGTGCGGCGGAATGTTTGTCGCCATGCCCACGGCAATACCGCTGGAACCATTGGCCAAAAGATTCGGGAACGCGGCGGGAAGCACCACCGGTTCGCTGTCTTCGCCGTCATAGGTGGCGCGAAAATCCACCGCATCTTCATCAAGGCCATCCAGCAAGGCCTGCGCCACTTCGGTCAGCCGGCTTTCGGTGTAACGCATCGCGGCCGGATTATCGCCGTCCACATTGCCGAAATTGCCCTGCCCCTCGACCAGCGGATAACGCACCGCAAAATCCTGTGCCAGACGCACCAGCGCGTCATACACCGCGACATCGCCATGCGGATGGTACTTGCCGATCACATCGCCAACGACGCGCGCGCATTTCTTGAAACCCATATCGGGGCGCAGGCCCAGCTCGCGCATCGCATGCAGCAAGCGGCGATGCACCGGCTTCAACCCGTCGCGCACATCGGGCAGCGCGCGCTGTGTGATGGTCGACAGCGCATAGGCCAGATAGCGCTCGGACAGCGCCTGGCTCAGCGGTTCCGGCCTGATGTCGTCTTTGATCGGTTGTTCGCCCATAATTCCAGTCCAATCTGTGAGGCGGAAAGATTTACTGCGATTCGCGCGAGGCCAACTCCTCAAGCCGCACACGGCCCGGCGGCATGGTTTTGCCGTTCGGTTTTAACACCCGTTCAGCCAGAAAATGCGCCGTCAGCGCAAGGCCGGTCCGCACATCATTGATTGTCGGCCCCACATCCTGTGTGCCCTGCAAAAATGGCGGCAGGCTCAACATACGCTCGGCATAGGGCGCACCGCCCGCACGCGACACCGCCCGGCCAGAGCGCGGCGAGACATAAATCAGGTCATCGGTCACACCCGTTGCGGCACAGGATGACAGATCGAGCCCGAAACCCAGCTCATTCAGAACACCAACCTCCCAGCGCACATACAGCGCACCCCATTCGGCAAGTTCGTGATCTTCCATTGCGTTCAGCAGCATTTCGCCCGCCGCAAACACGGGCGCGTGGCGTTCGCGTTCGGGCAATACCGCTCCGGCAATTTGTGTAAACGCATTCAGACCAGCCAGGGAATCGCGCCGCTCCAACAGGCTGCCTGCACGCGAATGCGCCGGCTCGGCGGCAAAACTGCCCAGATGTTCGCTTAAGCGCGCACGCCACACCACATGCAACGAATTGCCCGGCTGCAACACCGCTCTGGATTTGCGCGAGGCGCCGCCACGCACCAGCCCCATATGGCGGCCATGATCGCGCGTCAGCGTTTCAACGATGGCGGAGGTTTCACCATGCGCGCGCACCGAAAGCACGATGGCATCGTCGGACCATTCCATCGCGCGCGCTTTTACTCCTCCGGATATTCCAGCCCGATATCGCGATAATGCTCGCGGTTTTCGGCCCAGCCTTCGCGCACCTTCACAAACAGGAACAGATGCACGCGATGACCGAAAATCGTTTCCATTTCGCGGCGGGCAGATTCGCCAATGGCTTTCACCGTCTGACCGCCCTTGCCCAGCACAATACCCTTTTGCCCTGCGCGTTCGACATAAATGATCTGGTCGATTTTCACCGAGCCGTCTTTTTTTGCGGTCCAGGCTTCGGTTTCCACCGTGGTCGCATACGGCAATTCGTCATGCAGGCGGAAATAGAGTTTTTCGCGCGTGATTTCCGACGCCAGCAAACGCGAGGGAATATCCGCCGCCTGATCTTCAGGATAGAGCCATGCACTGATGGGCAAATGCGCCGCGCTCCAATCAGCCACTTCGTCAATGCCATCACTTTTCAGTGCGGAAATCATGAACACCTGATCGAACACGCCGGTCTCCGAAAAACTTTGCACCAGCGGCAAAAGCTCGGCGCGCGGCAATTCATCAATCTTGTTCAGCACCAGCGAGATCTTGGGCAGCTTGCCATGCTCTGCCTTTTTCAGGCTTTCAACGATGGCATCGGTATCGCGTGCGGCCGCGCCCTTTGGCTTGGCCACCAGATCGGCGGCATCGACAATCAGAAGCACCGCATCGGCATCGCCTGCGCCCGCCCAGGCCGATTTCACCATCGCGCGGTCAAGTCTGCGGCGCGGCTGAAAGATACCGGGCGTATCGACAAAGATGATTTGTGCTTGTCCGCGCATCGCCACGCCGCGCACCGGCATGCGCGTGGTCTGCACCTTGGGCGAGACGATGGAAACTTTGGAGCCGACCAGCGCATTCACAAAGGTGGATTTGCCCGCGTTCGGCGCGCCGATCACCGCGACAAAGCCGCAACGTGTTTGGGGTGTTTGGGCTGCGTCGCTCATGTGTGCCATTGCCCAAGACGTATCAACAGCGCCTTGGCCGCGGCCTGTTCGGCCTCACGCTTGGAACCGCCAATGCCGGTTTCCGGGTCTACGCCGCTGACGTTCACTTCTACCTCGAATTTGGGCGCGTGATCCGGCCCTTCGCGTTTCACCAATTTGTAGGCGGGGGCTGCCCGCGCCTTGCCTTTGCGCCCTTGCGCCCATTCCTGCAAGGCCGTCTTGGGATCGCGCATGTCATTGCTCAGCGAATCCACGGCATCGGCCCAATACCGCTCGATAAAGGCGCGCGCCACATCCATGCCGCCATCCAGATAGAGCGCGGCAATCACCGCTTCGCAGGCCCCGGCCAGAATGGCCAATTTGCGCCGTCCGCCGCTGCCCACCTCGGACGAAGCCAAAATCAGATGCGGGGCAAGACCCGCCGCCTCCGCCGCCGCGGCACAAGTTTCGCGCCGCGCAAGTGCATTGTATTTCAGGGCCAGCGCACCCTCGGCATCGCCCGGAAATTGCGCATGCAGCTTTTCCGCGATGACCAGCCCCAGAACCCGGTCGCCCAGAAATTCCAGCCGCTCATTTGAATTGTCGGCGCTGGCGCTGGCATGGGTCAGCGCACGCGCAAGCAATTGCCGGTCTTTGAATGTGTGACCCAGACTGGTCTCAAGCGCCTTCAAAACCTTCACATCAATCGATGATGGTGAAGAGCCGGCCCCAGCGAACCGCCGACGGCCATTTCCAGAATTCCCAGAAGCGTGCGCTTTCATTCGTAGAGAAGAATATGATTTCGGCCTTGCCGACAAGGTTTTGCTGCGGGACATAGCCAACCACCGTGCGGCTATCCGCGGAATTGTCGCGATTGTCGCCCATCATGAAATAATGGTGCGCCGGAACGGTATAGACATCGGTGTTGTCGCCGGGGCCATCGGGATCACGGTCGAGCACGTAATAGCTTTTCCCGTTGGGCAATGTTTCGCGATAGCGCGGCACATCGCGTGTGAAATCACCAATATGTTCGATGAAGTCACCCACGCGCACCTTGGGCACCGGCTTGTCATTGATATAGAGCTGGCCATTCAGCATCTGAATCCGGTCGCCCGGCAGACCAATGACCCGCTTGATGTAATCGGTAGAATTGTCAGACGGCAGTTTGAACACCACCACATCACCACGATCCGGCGGCGAGAAGAACACCCGGCCCGACATCGGGAACAGACCCAGCGGGAAGGAGTAGCGGCTGTAGCCATAGGAATATTTTTCGACGAATAGATAATCGCCGATCAGAAGCGTGTTCTCCATCGAGCCCGATGGAATGTTGAAGGGCTGAAAAATGAAGGTGCGAATGATCAGCGCGACCAGCAAGGCATAGACAATGGTCTTTGCCGTCTCGGCCCAGGATTCCGGTTCCGGTGCCTTCTTCGCTGCGGCTTTTGCTGTTTTGCTTTTTGCATCGTCTTGCGCCGCCGCCACTTCCGGCGTGTCTGCGACCGGCTGTTGGGAAGAACCTTCTGGCGTAACAATATCCGGCGCGTCGCTGTGCGGCGCGGCCTGCACGGCGTCATTGTCTTTATCTATGCCGGTGTCTGGACCGTTGTCTGGCTTATCGGGGGTATCTGGCATATCGGGCGTATCGCGCATCAAATGTTCCTGGAGGGGGGAAAGAACCGGAGGGGCCCCGGAAAAGCAAGCAAACATCGGGCCGCAGGGGCTTATTCCCCCGTGCCCTGCGGCGCATGCGCCACAGCACTGATAACCACAATGGCCTGTGCCAGTGGAAAATCGTCGGTAATCGTTAAATCTATCTGAGCAATATGTCCGGCGGGTGTAATTTGATGAAGGCGTTGTAATGCGCCATTGGTCAGCGCAATGGTGGGTTTGCCGCCCGGCAGATTGATCACGCCCATATCGCGCCAGAACACGCCCTTGCGTAGCCCGGTGCCAAGCGCCTTTGAGCATGCCTCTTTCGCGGCAAAGCGTTTGGCATAGCTGGCGGCGCGTTGCATACGTTTTTCAGATTTGGTGCGCTCCACATCGGTAAAGATCCGCGCAATGAATCGTTCGCCGTGCCGTTCCAACGTTTTTTCAATCCGGCGAATGTCGATCAGGTCCGAGCCCAGCCCAATAATCATGCGATGTTCCGCGCCCCCGCTTCTGCGCGCGCATCATCCATCAAGGCGCGCATGCGGTGGATGGCGGCATCGAGCCCGCTGAATATCGCCTCCCCCACCAGAAAATGACCGATATTGAGTTCGCGGATTTCGCCAATCGCAGCAATGGGGCCAACGGTTTCAAATGTCAGACCGTGCCCGGCATGAATTTCCAGCCCCAGCGATGTGCCATAGGCGGCGGCATCGCGAATGGCCGCCAAATGTTTTTCACGCTCCGCGCCATCGCTGTCGCAATAGGCGCCGGTATGCAGTTCAACAACGGGCGCACCCAGAGATTTTGCGGCATCAAGCTGTTCGCGGCTGGCCTCCACAAACAGCGAAACACGCACATGCGCCGCCGACAATTCTCGCACATAGGGCGCAAGACGATTGTGCTGGCCCGCCGCATCAATGCCGCCTTCGGTCGTGCGTTCTTCGCGCTTTTCGGGAACGATGCAGGCGGCATGCGGTTTGTGCTTCAGCGCGATGGCCAGCATTTCATCAGTCGGCGCCATTTCCAGATTAAGCGGAATGGAAAGCTCGCGCGCCAGATTGTCGATGTCAGTATCAGAGATGTGGCGGCGGTCTTCGCGCAAATGCGCGGTGATGCCATCGGCACCCGCTGCTGCTGCCATCCGCGCCGCGCGCACCGGATCGGGAAACACCCCGCCGCGCGCGTTCCTGATGGTTGCAACGTGATCGATGTTCACACCCAGGCGCAGACGATTCATGCCAGTCCCCTGCTCCCGGGTTTATACGCTTGCGTACCCTGCAAATGTTTCGGCAATTTGTTCGCTTCCCATGCCGGAAATTTGAACGCCGCGAGCGAGACAAATTTCACGCCCAGCTTCGCCTTGCCGCCGGAGCGGTCAATCAAACAGCACGCCGCCACGGGCTGTGCACCCGTGGCGCGGATCGCCTCCAGACATTCGCGCGACGACAGGCCAGTCGTCACAATATCTTCGACCATCAACACCTTCTGGCCCTTTTCCAGATGGAAGCCGCGGCGAAGCTGGAACTTGCCGTCCTGCCGTTCCACATACATCGCGGGCAAGCCAAGCTGACGGCCCATTTCATAACCCGGCACGATGCCGCCAACAGCGGGCGAGACAATGGCCGTAAATTCCTTTGTCACTTCGGCGCGCACTTTTTCGGCCAGCGCCTTGCACAATTTGGCGGTGCGCTTGGCATCCTGAAACACCAGCGCCTTTTGCAAAAACACATCGGAATGCAGCCCGCTTGAAAGGATGAAGTGCCCTTCGAGCAAGGCGCCCGCTTTGCGAAATTCGTTCAAAACCTGTTCGGGTGTCACGCGCTCAAGCCTTCTGGTTCTTCGGGCGCGTTTTCCTGCGGCCCGCGCAGGCGGTCAACCGATTCGACCACCGTATGCACGCGTAGCGCACCCAGTATGTTCTGCAAATGCGCCACGTCGCGCACCTCGATATCGACAAGAAATTCAAAGAACAGGGTGTTGCGGCCCATCACCTTCAGATTGAAGATATTGCCGCCATTGTTGCCAATAACCGTTGCCACAGCAGCAAATGAGCCCGGCGCATTTTTCACCCGCACCTGAATACGCGCGACATGCGGGCCGACCACAGCCGCATTATTATTCCAGGCAACGTCGAGCCATTCGTCCATACGGTCTTGCGCGGCTTCAAGCTCGGAACAATCGATGGTGTGAACGACGGTGCCATGATCCGCAGACAGCAGACCGACAATCCGGTCGCCCGGAAGCGGATGACAGCATTTACCCAGCCGGTAGGAAATTCCTTCCGTTAGCCCGCGAATGGAAATGGCGCGCGCGCCCGGCGGTTTGGCAAATTCGGTTTTGCGGCGCTTGGGATCGCGCTTGATCTCCGGGAACACCGCTTCCAACACCTCGTCCACGCGCAACGCCCCGCGGCCAACCTCGGCATAGACATCTTCGGGTTTTGCCAGACGCAATTTTTTCAGGATGTGTTCGATGGCACGATCCGAAAGTTCGGCTTCCTCGTCGGCAAATGCCTTTTCCAAAACCTTGCGGCCAAAATTGACATGCTCGTCGCGCTGGGCGTTGCGCAGATAACGCCGGATTTCCGAACGCGCACGGCCCGTAACAACGAATTGTTCCCAAAGCGGTGATGGCCGCGAATCCTTTGTGCGAATGATGTCCACCTGATCGCCATTGCGCAGCGGTGTATGCAGCGGCACATGCGAACCATTCACCCGTGCGCCCACTGTGGTACTGCCCAGATCGGTATGCACGGCATAGGCAAAATCAATCGGTGTGGCGCCGCGCGGCAGTGCAATCAGATCGCCCTTTGGCGTAAAGCAAAAGACCTGATCCTGATACATGTTCAGACGTGAATGTTCGAGAAATTCTTCGGCCGATTCACCGCGCTCCAGAATTTCCACCATCTCACGCAGCCATTGATAGGCGTTCTCGGCCGCGGAATCATGCTCGCTGACATGTTCGCGGTAGCGCCAATGCGCCGCCACGCCACGTTCGGCGATTTCGTGCATTTCCTGTGTGCGGATTTGCACTTCCACGCGCTGCTGTTCCGGCCCGATCACAGTGGTGTGAATCGATTTGTAGCCATTGGTTTTCGGATTGGAGAGAAAATCCTTGAACCGCTCCGGCACCATGCGCCAATTGGTATGCAAGACACCAAGCGCGCGATAACAATCGGCCGTATCGCGCACGATCACGCGAAAACCCAATATGTCGGAAAGCTGTTCGAAATTGAGTTGCTTGTCCTTCAGCTTGCGCCAAATGGAATAGGGCCGTTTGGAGCGGCCATAGACCCAGGCATCAATACCGTTCTCGGCCAATTTGCGTTTGAGCTGATCGGCAATGCGCCCGATACGGTCATCCACATTCGCATCCAGCCGTGCCAGCCGGGTGACAATGGAATTGCGCGCATCGGGATTAAGCTCATTGAAGGCCAGATCCTCCAGCTCTTCACGCATGTTCTGCATGCCGATGCGCCCGGCCAGCGGGGCATAGATGTCCACCGTTTCTTGCGCGATGCGGCGGCGCTTGTCCGGTTTTTGAATGAACCCCAGCGTGCGCATATTGTGCAACCGGTCCGCCAGTTTGACGAGCAGCACGCGAATGTCATTCGACATCGCAAACATCAGTTTGCGGAAATTCTCCGCCTGCTTGGTGCGCTCGGAAAAAAGCTCAAGCTGTGAAAGTTTGGTTACGCCATCGACAAGGCCCGCGACTTCATCGCCAAACTTTTCGCGCACGTCTTCAATCGTGACCTGGGTATCTTCCACCGTGTCATGCAACAGCGCGGTGACGATGGATGGCGTATCCATTTTCAATTCGGTGAGGATACCGGCCACTTCCAGCGGGTGTGCAAAATAGGGATCGCCAGAGGCGCGGAACTGTTTGCCATGCGCCGTCATGGCATAGACATAAGCCTTGTTCAGAATGGCCTCGTCCGCGCCGGGGTCATAGGCTTTGACCCGCTCGACCAGCTCGGTCTGGCGCATCAATTTGCGCCGAGCCTTGGCGCGCGCAGGCACGCTGGCGCTTGGGGCGACATCAGCCGCGCCTGCGCCGGGAGGGCCGACAGGTTGGATCGAAGCACTCATTTTCACGAGTATAATATAGGAAGCCCGGAACGATTTCCGCGTTCCGGGCCCCTTAACACTACGAATTTCTTGCTTTTAATGCCGCAAATGGCCGCTGACGAGGCAAAACCTCAATCGTCATAGTCCACTTCGGGTTCCGGCTGGGGCTCGGCGCGGCGCTGGGCTTCGGTCGTCAGAGCCCGCAAAAGCTCCTCTTCCGTGACCTGGCGATGCATCGAATCCTCGCGCACATCCTCATCGCTCGGGCTTTCCTCCGGCTCATCCACCTCGGCATGCTTCTGCAAGGCGCGGATATAATCTTCGCGCATATCCTCTGGTTTCAGCAGCTTTCCGGCAATTTCGCGCAAAGCGACAACCGGGTTTTTATCGCGGTCGCGGTCCACAATCGGCTCTGCGCCGCCCGAAAGCTGACGCGCACGATGTGCGGAATACAGAACCAGGTCGAACCGATTGGGGACTTTATCAACGCAATCTTCGACGGTAACGCGGGCCATTCATAAATCCTTATGGCTTTTCAAAGGCTTAACCAGAATCTGGTTCTCTGCCCTGTAAAGGCGGCGCACATTATAGTCTGACCGCCCTCGCGGCAAGGGGCTATCGCTCGAACTTACATATCATTGGCGGGTGGCGGCTGACCGTTCAAAACCTGATGGGCGGCCAGCACCGCTTTGGCCCGGACCCAGGTGGTGACCGCGCGGCCCCATATCATACCGGCGGCAAACAAAAGCCCGCCATCGGTCCAGTATATCAAATGGGTGCTGATATGATGGCCTGCCCCTCCGGCGCCCGCGAAACCGCCAGAGCCATTTAATTCCGGGAACACCAGTTTCAACCCGAAGCGCAGAACAAAAAGACCCGCAATGATGATAGTGCCCAGCGGCGTCGCGGTTTGGGTAACAGACTGGGTTTCACTATCGACCGAGAAGCGCATGTGGTGTGTGCGCAAAAAACCCACCAGCCCGCCAACAGCCAGCGCACCGGCAAACGCCAGCAATATCAGGACCGGCGGCTTTGGCCCCGAACCCAGTGTGGCGATAACGGCAACCAGGATCAGCGCGGGAAACACCCAGAGCCGGCCCAGCCGCACTTTGCGCGCACTTGCCTTGAGCCCCCGGCGAATGATGAAAACCAGTGCGATAAGCGGAAAAATATAAGGCGCGAGTTCATGCCACATGCGTTAGGTCCGCTACCGGAAATGCGCTAAATTCCTAGCATGAAAACTTTTGTTGCCTACACCCTGATTGTCAGCATTTTCGGCGCTGTCATCAGCTGGGCCATTTTGGGCGGGGCATGCGTGGTGCCCGGCGCGATGCAGGCACCCAACGGAAATTTCCGCCACTAACCCCAAACATGCCCGCCAAAATTCTGGTGCAGGCTGTGATAAAACTGTGGCCACCATTACGTCTGTAAGCCAAGCGGTCTTACACTATCGCAGTCATGTTGCGGCAGCGTGGCAATCAATTCGCTGACGCTTTTGCCACTGACAGGGTGGTGCCAATCGGGCGCAACATCGCGCAGCGGCAGCAAAACAAAAGCCCGCGTTTGCAATCGCGGATGCGGCAATACGGGATTTGCAGCGCAAATGCGCCCGCCATAGTCCAGAATGTCGAGGTCGAGCGGCCGTGGTGCATTTTTTTCGTTGCGCATACGGCCGAACAAACTTTCGACTTCATGCAGGCATACAATCAGGGCTTGCGGTTCGAGCGACGTTTCAACGCTTGCAACGCCGTTCACATATTCGGGATCGTTGGGATCTGGCCAGGCAGGTGATGCGTAAAGTGGAGAAATTGTAACAGGACGGATACCCTTGCGTTCGAGTACACCCAATGCAGCGCGCACATTTTCCGCCGGTGTACCAGCATGAGACGGAAGATTGGCGCCCAGTGCGATCAAGATCATGTGCGCACTCCGAACGGGTCTTGTGCCTGTCCGGCAAAAGCATAAAACGAAAACTGTTTTCTGGCGGGGGATGCCAGATTTTCAATATTGTGTATCCAGGAGGTCATTCGATGCTTTTTTATCCCCAAGAGCGAATTGCGTTGTTCGTGGACGGTGCCAATCTTTATGGTGCCGCCAAAGGCCTTTCGTTCGATATTGATTATAAGCGTCTGCTCGAACTTTTTGCGCATAAAGGCATCTTGGTGCGCGCCTTTTATTATACCGCTGTTGCAGAGGATCAGGATTTTTCGCCCTTGCGCCCCCTTGTGGACTGGCTGGATTACAATGGTTTTGCGGTTGTCACCAAACCGCTGAAGGAATTTACCGATAGCCAGGGCCGCCGCAGGGTTAAAGGCAATATGGATATCGAGCTTGCGATTGATGTGATGGAGCTGGCCGATCAGGTCGATCATATTGTGCTGTTTTCGGGCGATGGCGACTTTCGCCGTCTCGTCGAAGCGGTGCAGCGCAAGGGCCGCCGCGTCTCTGTCGTTTCCACTTTGCGTTCGCAGCCGCCCATGGCATCGGACGAATTGCGCCGTCAGGCCGACAATTTCATCGAGCTGGAAGATTTGAAGCCGATGATTGCGCGCGAAGGCGGGCCACGCTCGGTTGCACAGAGCGAGCCGGAAGAGTTTGCGCAAACTGCGTGAGCTTTTGACGCCAGCGCGATAGCATGGCCCGGATAGTTTTCGGATTCGGGTCAGGATAGATTTTTGCCCACTTTACCAAGCGAACCGCCGCACGATTGCGCGCTTTGCCCGCGGCTGGCCGATTTTCGCGCCGCCAATGCGCGCGCCCTGCCCGATTATTTCAACGCGCCGGTGCCGGTGTTCGGCAAAACCAATGCGGCGTTGTTGATCGTTGGCCTTGCGCCGGGGCTGCATGGGGCCAACCGCACGGGCCGCCCATTTACCGGCGATTATGCGGGCGATCTTCTCTACGCGACCTTGCTGAAACATGGACTGGCCAAGGGCACTTACGACAAGCGCCCCGATGATGGATTGAGTCTGGTGAATTGCGCCATCGCCAATGCGGTGCGTTGTGTGCCGCCGCAGAACAAGCCGCTGCCAGCAGAGATCAACACTTGCCGCCCGTTTCTCAGCGGACAAATTGCGGCGATGAAAAAGCTGCGCGCGATTTTTGCGCTGGGCAAAATTGCGCATGACAGCGTGGTGAAAACACTGGGCGCAAAATTGAGCGCCCACCCGTTTGGGCATGGCACGGGCTATGAAATTGGCGGGCTGCGGCTTGTCTCCAGCTATCATTGCTCGCGCTACAACACCAATACGCGCGTGCTGAC
>JBDZUY010000033.1:14949-24701 GCA_040255365.1 Hyphomicrobiales bacterium | reverse complement strand
TCATCATCGGCAAACACATCCAGCCGCACATTGGTGGTGTAGCCATCATAGGAATGAAACACGATGTGCCGCGCTTCGGGCTTTGGCTTGACGAGCGCGAGTAGCGCGGCGGCTGACACGCCCTGCCAATGATTGTCATAGCGGCTCCACGCGGTGACGCAGTGAATGTCGGATGTCATCTCCACCTGTGGCAGGCCGCGAAAATCTTCCAGCTTCAGCGCCACCGGATTTTCCACCGCACCCAGAATTTGCAGACGCCAATTTTCCGGCTTCACATCGGGCTGCACACCCAGATCGAGCACCGGCCAGTTCGTCACCAGTTTCTGGCCCGGCGGCAAACGGTTTGCGTGATCCGCATCCGGCGCGCCGGTGATGAGCCGCCCGTCCGCCGCCCATTTTTCTTTTGTGCGGATCAGCTTGTCTTTGACCTTGCCGATCAGGTCCGGCTTGCCGTCATCACGCATGGGGCCTCACCCCTTGTCGCGCATCAGGCGGGCTTTGTCGCGCGCCCAATCGCGCTGCTTTTCGGTTTCGCGCTTGTCGTGCAGCTTCTTGCCCTTGGCGATACCCAGTTCAATCTTCGCGACACCTTTTGGCGTGAAATAGAGATTCAGCGGAATCAGGGTCATGCCTTCACGCTGAATACTGGCCGCGAGTTTTGCCGCCTGGCGCCGATGCACCAGCAATTTGCGTGTGCGTTTGGGCTCGTGATTGAAGCGGTTGGCCATGGTGTATTCGGGGATATAGGCGTTGACGAGAAAGATCTCGCCATCCTTCGCCGTCGCATAGGATTCCGCGATGGTCGCCTTGCCCCCGCGCAGCGCCTTGACCTCCGAGCCATGCAGCACAATGCCCGCCTCCATCGTCGAATCGATGGCATAGGCGTAGCGGGCCTTGCGATTGTCGGCGACGATCTTGCGGCCGTCGTCCTTTTTCTTTGCCATCAGATCAGCCCGGCGCCAGCCATGGCGTCACGGATGCGTTTTTGCGCGCCCTCGGTGGCCGGCATCATCGGCAGGCGTACTTCGTTGTGACACAGGCCAAGCACAGACGCGGCATATTTCACCGGGCCGGGGCTGGGCTCACAGAACATCGCATCATGCAGGCCGATCAATTTGTCCTGTATCGCCAGCGCTGCGTCAAAATTCTTTGCCATGCAGGCTTCCTGAAATTGCGCACACAATTTCGGTGCCACATTCGCCGTCACCGAAATGCAGCCATGCCCGCCATGTGCCATGTAACCAAGCGAGGTTGCATCTTCGCCCGACATCATGCGCCAATCGGGGCCGCACGCCACGCGCTCCCGGCTGGGCCGCGCCAGATTGGCGGTCGCATCCTTCACGCCAATGATGTTGGCGATCTTGGAAAGCCGCACCATCGTCTCCACCGCAATCTCGACAATCGCGCGGCCGGGGATGTTGTAAAGAATGATCGGAATGTCCACTGCTTCGGCAATCGTGGCGTAATGGCGGTAAAGCCCCTCTTGCGACGGCTTGTTGTAATAGCCCGTTACGCTCAGCACCGCATCTGCACCCACATCCTTGGCGTGCCGGGTCAGCAAAAGCGCTTCTGCGGTGGAATTGGAACCCGCACCCGCCACCACCGGCACCTTGCCGTTCGCCTCCTGCACACACAATTCGACGACGCGCATGTGCTCGTCATGGCTCAAGGTGGGTGATTCGCCCGTCGTGCCACAGGGCACAAGCCCATGGCTGCCCTCGGCAATCTGCCAGGCGACAAGTTTGCGGAACGCAGGCTCGTCCACCGCACCATCTTTGAAAGGCGTAATTAAGGCAGGGAATGAGCCCCGGAATTTTTCGCGCGTGGTGCGCATCCATGAAATCCGTCGTTAAATTTCTTTTTGCAAAATAGCGCCCTTATTCACCGCGCGGCAAGGCGGCTTACTGGCCAGACATGCGGCCAACCGCTATGGTTCGCCCCTAGCATCGCTACCATTGTTCCCGACCGAGACACAGGACCCATCCATGTCGCGCATTCGCTTTGCCTTGTTTCTGACGCCGGTGCTGTCGTTGATAGGCGGTGCGGCGTGGGCGCAATCCTCTACGAGTCCGCAACAGACGAGCCCGCGCCAGCTACCCAATGGCCTGATCGAGCAAAACGGCGTGGTGATGATGAAACCCATCACCTCGTCCGGTGTCAGCGGCGACATCATGCCGATGGATACCACGCGCAGACCCGGCAAACTGCATACGCTGAGCACAGAGGATCACCGCGTCTATTCTGCGGCGCTGGATGCTGCGGGCCGCGGCGACTGGATCGGTGCAAACGGTCTGGCGCAACAGGGGCACAGCGCGGCGGCCACGCTGTTTATGCAATGGCGCTATCTGATTGATCGCAATTCCGGCGCACCCTTTGCCGAAATTGCCGCATTCATGCGCAGCCATCCGGGCTGGCCGGGGCAGATTTCACTTCAGGCGCGCGCCGAAAAGGCGATGCCACCCGGTATGGCCGCGAGCGCAGTGCTGGATTTTTTTGGCGGCAAAGAGCCGGTCAGCGGTATCGGCAAGGTGCGGCTGGGCGAAGCCCTGATTGCCACCGGCAAAACCAGCAAGGGCAACGCGCTGATCCGCAAAGCGTGGGAAGACAATTCCTTTGAGCCGGATCAGGAACTGGCCATCATTCAGGCGCATGGCGCGCTGTTTAGCCCCACCATTGATGATGCGCGCCTCAATCATCTTCTGTGGCGTGATGATTTGTCCGCTGCGCGGCGCCAGATCAGCCGGGCCGGGCCCGATGGGCGGCGCATGGCCGAGGCGCGCATGGCGCTGCACACCAATCCGGCGGCGGGCCTGCGTATGGTCGACGCGCTGCCCTCTAATTTGCGTAATGCGCCCGGCGTGATGTTCGACCAGGCGCGGGCCTTGCGCCGCACGGGCAATCAGGATGCAGGTGCGCTTGTATTGGCGCGTATGGATGCGCGCAAGATTGATGGCGTAGATCCCGGCCGCTGGTGGGGCGAACTCAATCTGGATGCGCGCGATGCGTTGCAGAAAAAGAATTACCGCACCGCCTATCGCCTGGCCGAAGGCACGGGCCTGAGCGGCGGCAGTGAATTTGCCGAATCCGAATGGCTGGCGGGATGGATCGCGCTGCGCTTTTTGCATGATCCGGCCGCGGCCTTGCGCCATTTCGAAAAGCTGGCGAAAGGCGTTACACGCCCCATCAGCATGGCGCGCGGCTATTACTGGACCGGGCGCGCACAGGAAGCCGCCGGCAATCTTTCGGGCGCTTACGCGGCCTATAGCAAGGCGGCAGAACAGGCCGAGACATTCTATGGTCAGCTTGCACTGGCGCGCATTGATGCCACCCCAACGCTGCATCTGAACAATGTGAGCGTCGATACCACAAGCGCCAAGCCCGCCTTTGAACGCGATGAGATGACCCATGTAATCCGTGTGCTGGGTGATCTGGGTGACGAGGCATATTTGCGCCTGTTCGCCAATCATGCTGCCGAACAACACATGCAACCCGCGCGGCTGACTCTTCTGGCTGATCTTCTGGTTCGAATGGGTTTTCCCGAAATCGCGGTGCGCGTTGCCAAGACGGCCAGCTATGAAGGCATAAATCTGCAGACCTATTCACACCCGGTCATCAGATTGCCGGAATATCAGGGCCCATCACCCAAACCGGAGCCGGCGCTGACACTGGGCATCATTCGTCAGGAAACCGAATTCAATCCCGATGTCATCAGCCATGCCGGCGCGCGCGGATTGATGCAGTTGATGCCCGCAACGGCGCAAAAGGCCGCGCGGGCGGCGGGCTTGCCCTATCAATTTGGCGCGCTGACAACCGATGCGAATTACAACATGCAATTGGGCATGGTGGAATTGTCCATCGGGCTGAACGACTGGACCGGGTCCTACATCCTGACGGCGGCGGCATACAATGCCGGGCCGGGCAATGTGAAACGCTGGATCGCGCTGAATGGTGATCCGCGTTATTCCGGCGTCGATCCGATCGACTGGATTGAGGAAATTCCGTATTCGGAAACGCGCAATTATGTGCAGCGGGTTCTGGAAAATACGCAGGTGTATCGCAACCGGCTGTCCGGACGCGACGAGCCCTTGCGCATTGTGCAGGATCTTTACCGGCCGAGTACGCCCAAAATAAAAGCGATGGCTTATAGCCCGCCAGCGGCTTCTGCGCCTGTTGCGGCGTCTGCACCCGCACGCGCGTCCGTTGCAGCGCCTGCACCTGCGTCCGTGGTTAGGAGTCCCGACGCAAGACCGAAGCCACGGCCCGCCAGCGGTGTATCATCACCGCCCGTAACGCCGCAGGCACGGCCTGACAGCACGCGTTAAGTTCAGCGGAAAATTGTGAGCCATTCGCGCGCAAGCCGCTGGGCTTCGGCGATCTGACTGGTGTTCATTTCGCTGGAAATCTGTGCACGCCAATTCTTGGCCAGATCGCTACCCTTTTGGGCGGCAAGGTTGAACCATTTGTGCGCCGCGACGTAATCGACATCCACGCCCTGCCCCGTCGAATAGGCAAGCCCCAGATTGTAGAGTGCATCGGCGCGCCCCTGTTTGGCGTCCGTTTCAAACTGTGTCAGCGCATCAACGTCTATGCATGCCATCTCTGGCCCCCTTGGACATGGACCGGACATCGATCCTTCTTCCACCTAACGTGCAGGCGTTCTCCTGCACCGCGATCAGTGTTGGGGGCGATAGACTAAAGGCAAGTTAACGTTGATCTTCAGGTGTTGTTAACACTTCAAGACCGCAACGCATGCATTGCATTGAAAATGCGTAATAATTTTTATGTTCGCGCGCGCTGGCCGAACAAAATTTTGCGCGCTTCTTCTTGCGCTTTTGGATCATTATTTTGCGCTTCGCGTAATTCACGGCCCAAAGCAAAGCCGCGCAGCACCGCAGGGCGCGCACCGATCTTGTCGCGCCAGGCTTTGACATGCGCAAATTCGGCCATGTCGTGGATGCGCGATGCGCCGATCACCCAGCCCCAGCACGCCATGTCTGCAATCGAATAAGCACCGGCCAAATACTTGTTGTTCGCCAGTTGGATGTTCATCACGCCAAGCAGACGATGGACCTCATTTACATAGCGATCACGCGCATAATCGCTGGCCTGCTCTTTGGCATAGGTCAGAAAATGATTGGCCTGTCCGGTCATGGGGCCAAGCCCGCCCATCTGCCACATCAGCCATTCATCCACCTTCACGCGTGCGCGTTCGGCGGCAGGATAAAACTTGCCCGTCTTGCGGCCGAGATATTGCAGGATCGCACCGGATTCAAATACCGAGATCGCCCGCCCGCCCGGCCCATCGGGATCAATGATCGCGGGCATGCGGTTGTTCGGCGAAATTTTCAGAAATTCGGGCGTGAATTGTTCGCCCTTGCCGATGTTCACCGGCTTCAGCACATAAGGCAGGCCGCATTCTTCGAGCATGATGGAAATTTTCCATCCGTTCGGCGTTGGCCAGTAGTACAGCTCTATCGGGCGCTGCGGTTTCGCGCGCGCCGGGCTCGGCCTGCTTTTGGACCGGGCGGTCGAACTGGTTTTGGCTTTGCTTTTGGATTTGGTCGCGGATCTGGCTTTTGCCGGGCGCGGCACCGGTTTTGACCGGGCTTTCGCGCCAGCCTTGGCCTTGGCGGCTCTGGCTTTGGCGAATTTGGATTTCGCGGCTTTGGATTTGCGGGCTTTAGCTGCCCCTGCTTTGGATTTCTGGGCCATACAGCCTGTTTAGCGAAAACAGGGGCTTTCTTAAAGAGCCACCCCAAGGGCATCAGGCGCGATGCCCCCAAAAAGGCTTGGCCGCGGCCACCCGGACCGGCGCTGATATGCGCAGATACGGGAAACCGCGGCCATTGCCATTCGGCCTAGCTGTCCTATGCGGCAGGAGCAGCAGGAGCCTTTTTCTTCCGGCGCTTCGTCTTGCGCTTGGCAGCAGGTTTTTTCGCTGCTTTACGCTTCGTCGCTTTGCGCTTCGTGGTCTTTTTCGCGGCTTTGCGCTTCGTGGCTTTCCGCTTCGTGGTCTTTTTCGCGGCTTTGCGCTTCGTAGCTTTGCGCTTCGTCGCTTTGCGCTTCGTCGTTTTCTTGGCGGCTTTCCGCTTCACGGCTTTGCGCTTCGTCTTGGCTTTTGTTTTACGCTTTGTCTTACGCGCTCCCGCCTTCGCGGCGGCTTTGCGTACGGTGCGCTTCTTCGTCTTCTTTGCGGCTTTGCGCTTTTTCGCCGGCTTTCTCTTTGCAGTCATTGGCATGTGGTACGACTCCTCTACAGTTTCTGGGCCGTGCGACTCGCACCCCCCAAAACGTTGAAGAATATGGATAAGTTGGGTTAACGAAGCAATACTGCCCGTCAAACGCCATTTTCGCACCAAACGCCGACTTGCATAAAAACTATATTTTAAAGCGTTTTTATGCGTTCGTTTGTGTACTGATTAAAATCTTTGCAGCAGGCGGCAGCAGGCGTCAACACCTTGCAAATGTGCGAATCACTCGTCATCCGGCAGATTGAGTCGCGCCTTCAACACCGCGTTCACGGCTTGCGGATTCGCTTTTCCACCCGTTGCCTTCATCACCTGACCGACGAACCACGCCGCCATCTTCGGTTTGGCTTTGACCTGTTCAACCTTGTCCGGGTTTGCCGCGATCACATCATCGACCGCCTTTTCGATGGCGCCCGTATCCGTCACCTGACGCATGCCGCGGGTTTCGACGATGATTTTCGGATCGCCGCCTTCGTTCCAGACAATCTCGACCAGATCTTTTGCAATCTTGCCTGAGATAACATCGGCATCGATCATCTGCACGATTGCACTGTTGGCTTCGGCAGAAATCGGGCCGTTATCAATCGTCAGACCGGCTTTGTTCAAACGCCCGAAATACTCGTTATTTAGCCAATTTGCAGCACTTTTTGCGCTTGCGCCTGCTGCTACCATCGCTTCGAAATAATCCGCCGTTTCGCGCTCGCCAACAATCACCGTGGCGTCATACGCAGACAGCCCCGCCTGCATCAGCCGCTCTTTTTTCTCGTCGGGAAGTTCGGGCAGGCTCTTTGCAATCTCATCAACCCACGCCTGATCCAGTTCCAGCGGCAACAGATCGGGATCGGGGAAGTAGCGATAATCATGCGCCTCTTCCTTCGAGCGCATCGAACGAGTCTCACCCAGTTTTGAATCGAACAGACGCGTTTCCTGCACCACGGTGCCGCCGCTTTCGATCAGATCAACCTGGCGGCGCGCTTCATATTCAACCGCCTGCGCAACGAACCGCATCGAATTCACGTTCTTGATTTCGGCGCGCGTGCCCAGCGGACCACCCGGTTTGCGCACCGAGACATTCACATCGGCGCGCATCGAGCCTTCATCCATATTGCCGTCGCAGGTGCCCAGATAGCGCACGATGGCGCGTAATTTCCTAAGAAAAGCAGCAGCTTGCTCGGATGAACGCATATCGGGCCGCGACACGATTTCCATCAGCGCAACGCCGGAACGGTTCAGATCGACATAGGAATAATCGGGATGCTGATCGTGCATCGACTTGCCCGCATCCTGTTCCATGTGCAGCCGTTCGATACCGACGACATGCGTTTCGCCGCCCTTCAGATCGATGATGATCTCGCCCTCACCCACAATCGGGCTCTTGTACTGGGAGATCTGATAGCCCTGCGGCAGGTCGGGATAGAAATAATTCTTCCGGTCGAACACCGATTTCAGATTGATCTTCGCCTTCAGGCCCAGCCCGGTACGCACCGCCTGTTCCACGCATTTGCGATTGATGACCGGCAACATGCCCGGCATCGCCGCATCAACAAAGCTGACATGGCTGTTCGGATCGGCGCCGAATTCGTTGGCGGCACCGGAAAACAGTTTGGCGCTCGATGTGATCTGCGCATGCACTTCCATGCCGATCACGATTTCCCACTGGCCGGTGGCCCCGTCGATCAGCTTGGCGCTGCTGGTATTTTCCGCGCTCTGGCTCATGCTGCTCTCCACCAGCCGGTTGGTTTTGCACTGAAATTCGCCGCGTCCTCAATCGCCTGACCGGCGCGCAGCACGGTGGCTTCATCAAATGCCTTGCCGATAATCTGCAAACCCAGCGGCAGACCATCCGCCGTCAGCCCGGCGGGAACCGAAATGCCGGGCAATCCCGCAAGGTTCACCGTGACGGTGAAAATATCATTCAGATACATCGCCAGCGGGTCCGCGCTTTTGGAACCCAGCGCGAATGCCGGGCCCGGTGTCGCCGGTGTCAGCAACACGTCACATTTTTTATACGCTTCGGTGAAATCGTTCAGGATCAGCGTGCGGATTTTCTGTGCCCGCAGATAATACGCGTCGTAATACCCCGCCGACAGAACATAGGTGCCAATCAGAAGACGGCGGCGCACTTCAGCACCGAAACCTTCGCCGCGCGTCTTTTCATATAGATCGGTGATGTCGCGCGCGCCCTCTGCGCGAAAGCCGTAACGCACGCCATCATAACGCGCCAGATTGGACGAGGCCTCCGCTGGCGCGACAATGTAATAAGCAGGCAGCGCATATTTGGTGTGCGGCAGGGATACATCCACAATTTCCGCGCCCTGCGCCTTCAGCCATTCGGCACCCTTTTCCCACAGCGCATCAATCTCGGGCGGTGCGCCATCCAGCCGGTATTCCTTGGGAATACCCACACGCAAACCTTTGATCCCGCCCGCCATCGCCGTTTCGTAATCGGGCACCGGCACATCGACGGATGTGGAATCCAGCGGATCAACGCTGGCCATTTCTTTCAGCAGGATCGCCGCGTCGCGCACGGTGCGCGTCATCGGCCCCGCCTGATCCAGCGAGGATGCAAACGCCACCACACCCCAGCGCGAACAGCGGCCATAGGTCGGCTTCAGCCCAACAATGCCGGTAATCGCGGCAGGCTGACGGATCGAACCGCCCGTGTCGGTGCCCGTTGCGCCCAGACACAGATTGGCGGCAACCGCGCTGGCCGAACCGCCGGAAGAACCGCCGGGCACCAAATTCTGGTTGGAGCCGCGCGCGCGCCACGGATTGATCGCAGATTTGAAATAGCTCGTCTCGTTGGAGGAGCCCATCGCGAACTCGTCCATATTGGTTTTGCCCAGCATCAATGCGCCCGCATTCCACAAATTCTGCGTGATCGTGGATTCATACGGGGGCACGAAATTATCCAGGATGTGGCTGCCCGCAGTCGTTTTCACGCCCTTGGTGCAGAACAGATCCTTGATCGCCAGCGGCAGCCCTTCCAGCGCGCGCGCCTCGCCCCTGGCGATGCGGTCATCGGATGCTTTCGCAGCGCCACGCGCCAGATCAGCGGTTTCGGTGACGAATGCGTTCAGATCGCGCGAATTTTCCACTGCGCCGATAAACGCATCGGTCAGTTCGGCGGAAGAAATCTTTTTGGACCGCACGGCATCGCGCGCCTCGGCCAAGGTGAAATCGGTGGGTTTGGAAGGGATCGTCATTTATTCCACCACCTTGGGCACAACAAAGAAATGATCTTCGCGCATCGGCGCGTTCGACGTGACAGCATCGGCATCGGCGCCGCTTGTCACCACATCCTCACGCATCTTCAGTTTTTGCGCGACGACGGATGTCATCGGCTCCACGCCTTCGACATCGACTTCGCCAAGCTGTTCGACCCAGGTGAGAATCTGGTTCAGCTCGGCTTCCATCGGCGCGACGCGCTCTTCATCAAGGGCGATACGCGCGAGCTTGGCGATACGCCGGACGGTCTGTTTGTCCACGGACATGGGGCAACTC
>JBDZUY010000033.1:12290-14849 GCA_040255365.1 Hyphomicrobiales bacterium | reverse complement strand
CTCAGCCGCTTTTTCATCCGTGACCCGGCGGGCAACCGCATCGAAATCGGAACACGGTGTTGACAGACATTTCCTCTCCCCTTCCGGGGGAGAGGATTAAGGTGAGGGGGATGATGTCAGCCATATATTTGCGCCGCGCGCGCATCGCACAAACCACCCCCTCACCCCGCCCTCTCCCCCCTTACGGGGGCGAGGGAGTTTACGCATGAGCATCCTCGACCTTGCTGAATTTCAGCCCGTGCTCGAACCCGGCAAACGGTTGCTCGGGTTTGATCTGGGTGAAAAGACCATCGGCTTGGCGCTGTCCGATACGCAGCGCACCATCGCGACACCGTTGCAAACATTGAAGCGCGGCAAGTTCAGCGCAGACGCCGTGCTAATCGAAAAACTGATTGATGAACATGATATTGGCGGCTTAGTGATCGGCCTGCCGCTGAACATGGACGGCAGCGCGGGGCCATCCGCGCAATCGGCCCGCGCCTTTGCCCGCAATTTCGCAGGCCGCAGCGCGCTTCCCATTCTGTTCTGGGACGAGCGGCTTTCCACCGCCGCCGTCACGCGCACCCTGCTTGACGCCGATGCGTCGCGCAGGCGCAGATCGCAGGTGGTGGACAAGATGGCCGCCGCCTACATTCTGCAAGGTGCGTTGGATCGTATGCGTGCAGGCGGAACAATCGGGGGCGTTTCCGGGGGGAAATAAGTGACGATCAACAAAGACGAACAAGAGGCCAAATTCTATTGGCTGCCGCCCTTCCTGCGCCCGCCCGGCGGAATCCCCGCGCGGCAGGAACGCATTCTGCTGCTTGCCGGTTCCGCCGTTCTGTTCGGCGGCTACGACATGAACATTTTCGGCATGGCGCTGCCGCAAATTCAGGCCAGCCTGAACATTCCCGAGAACATGGCGGGGCTGACGATCTCGTTCTTCCGGCTGGCAACGTTTGCCGCGCTGCTTTTGGCGATGAGCGCCGATATTTTTGGCCGCCGCCGTCTTCTGCTAATCACCATTGCGGGCGCTTCGGTGATGACGCTGGCCACCGCGTTTGCACAAACCTATCCGCAATTTGTTTGGGCACAGATTGGCGTGCGCGTGTTCGGTTATGCCGAAGAAATGTTGTGCTTTGTCATTGTCGCCGAAGAAATCGGGCCCAAAGTGCGCGGCTGGTCCACCGGCACATTAGCCGCAATGAGCGCATTCGGCGGCGGGCTGGCGGCGCTGTTGTTCGGGCTGGTCAATTACCTTCCCTATGGCTGGCGCTCGCTTTATGTGATCGGCGGATTGGCGTTGATTGTGCTGGGCTATTTTCGCCGCGCTTTGCCAGAAACCAAACGCTTTGAGGAACGCAAAACCCATGTGCAATCGCGCATGCTGTCGATCCGCACGGCATTCGACGTCGCGCGCCGCATGTTCAGCGAATATCCGGGCCGCCTCACGGCCTTGCTGGCTGGCGTGGCCGCATTTGGCTTTGCCAATGGCGCGGCGGTGACGTTGATGAGCAAATATCTGCAACAGGCACATGGCTATTCGCCGGGCGGTGTCACCGCGCTGTTTTTGTTCGGCGGCGTGTTTTCGCTTCTGGGAAATTTTTACGCGGGCCGCTTCTCCGATGTTATCGGCCGCAAGACGATGGCCATTCTGTGCGCGGTTCTGATGATGGGCGGCTATGGCGTGTTCTATAGCGGCGTAGATGGCTGGTATCTGCCCGCCGCATGGATCATCGGCTTGATGGGCTTTCTTTCGGCGGACGCCTTGTTCTCCGGTTATCCATCCGAGTTGTTCCCCACCGCTTACCGCGCCACCGCATCGGGCATGCGTTATCTGGTAAACATTCTGTTCGGCGCGCTCGGTCTAGCGCTGGAAGGGGTGTTTTACGATTTCTTTGTCGCGCGCGGCGTTGACCCATCGCTGGCGCATGGCCCGGCGATCATGGTGCCGCTGGCGCTGGTGCCGCTGGCTATCATCTGTGTGCTGTTCCTGCCCGAAACCGCGGGCCGCACATTGGAAGACATCACGGAAACACAAATCCCATGATGACCATTCTGGGCGCGTTGTTGCCCATCTTTCTGATTATCGGTCTGGGTGCCGCGATAAAGCGCATGAACATCGTGCCCGATACGGCGTGGGTGGGCATGGAGCGCGTCACCTATTTCATTTTCTTCCCGGCGTTTCTGTTTCGCGCGCTGGCGGATGCACATTTCGGCGGCTTCCATGTCTGGCCGCTGGCCTTCACCCTGCTGTCGGGCATCATCGCAATGGCCATCATCATGATGGTGATCCGAAAACCGCTGGGCATTACGGGTCAGGAATATTCATCAGTGTTTCAGGGCGGCGTGCGCTGGAACGCCTTTGTCGCCGTCGCGGTGTTGCAAGGATTGTTCGGCGAGGTTGGCACCACATTGGCCGCCGTCGCGTTTGCCGCGATGGTGCCGCTGGTCAACACCTTATGCGTCACGGTGCTGACGCGGCACGCCAGTCCCGGCACATCGCGCGCGATGGTGGTCAAAAGCGTGGCGCGCAATCCGCTTGTGCTGGCCTGCGCCGCGGGCATTGCCGCCCAAGTC
>JBDZUY010000033.1:0-12190 GCA_040255365.1 Hyphomicrobiales bacterium | reverse complement strand
CGTGGCGCGCAATCCGCTTGTGCTGGCCTGCGCCGCGGGCATTGCCGCCCAAGTCGTCAGCCTGCAAGTGCCCGGCCCAATCGACATGACACTCAAACTTTTGGCCGATGCCTCGGTCACGCTGGGCCTGTTCACGGTGGGGGCCGGTCTGGATTTCGGCAGCCTGAAAGATCACCCGCGCCTTCTGGGCGTCGCAGGAGTGTTAAAGCTGTTTGTCATGCCGCTGTTGATGCTGGGCTTTTGTATGCTTTATGGCGTGCATGGCCCGGCGCGCGCCGTGGCCGTGGTGGCCGGTGCGGTGCCCACCGCGACCAATGCTTATATATTGGCGCGCCAATTGGGCGGACATGCCCCGTTAATGGCCAATATCGTCACCTCCACCACCATTGCCGCGCTTCTTACCATGCCCTTTATGGTCTGGTTACTGACATGACTTGCACCCAAGCCCCGCGAACCCTATAAGCCGGACTTTAATGACCCGCGCAGACAACGCCGCTATCCTTCAGACCAGCCATCTTCTTGGTGCCGAATCGCTTTCGGCGGACGAGATTGTGCGCCTGCTCGATCTGGCCGAAACTTATGCCGCCCAAACCCGCGCCGGTCACAAAAAGACCGACACACTAAAGGGCCGCACGCTTATCAATCTGTTTTTCGAAGCCTCCACCCGCACGCAAAGCTCGTTCGAGCTGGCGGGCAAACGGCTGGGCGCTGATGTGTTGAACATGAGCGTCAGAACATCGTCCGTGTCCAAGGGCGAAACCCTGCTCGACACCGCCACAACCTTGAACGCGATGCGCCCCGACATTCTGGTGGTGCGGCATCAGGATTCCGGCGCGGCGGAATTGCTGTCACGCAAAGTCGATTGCTGTGTCGTCAATGCGGGTGACGGGGCGCATGAACACCCGACGCAAGCCTTGCTGGATGCGCTGACCATTCGCCGCCGCCGCACCAATTTCGAGGGGCTGGTGGTGGCGATCTGCGGCGACATTTTGCACAGCCGCGTGGCGCGTTCCAACATTCACATGCTGGCCAAGCTGGGCGCGCGGGTGCGGCTGGTGGCGCCGCGCACATTGCTGCCCGCTTATGCCGAACGCTTCGGCGTCGAGATTTTCACCGATATGCGCGAAGGCCTGAAAGGCGCGGACATTGTGATGATGCTGCGCCTTCAGCTTGAACGTATGGCCGGCGCGTTCATCCCGTCGGCGCGCGAATATTTTCACTTCTACGGGCTGGACCGCGAAAAGCTGGCATACGCCAAACCCGGCGCGCTGGTGATGCATCCCGGCCCGATGAATCGCGGTGTGGAAATCGACAGCGACGTGGCCGACGACATTGAAGTTTCGCTGATACAGGAACAGGTGGAGATGGGCGTCGCCATTCGCATGGCAGTGCTGGATGCGCTGGCGCGCGGGCTTTCCAACGGGGGGCGCAATTCATGACAACGCGCACCGCCTTTCTCAACGCAAGGCTGATCGATCCGGCAACCAAACGCGACGAACCCGGTGCGCTTCTGGTCGAAGACGGCATCATTGCTGATTGGGGCGCACAGCTTTTCAAAGACGGTGCACCCGGCGATGCACGCATCATTGATTGCGATAGCAAGGTTCTGGCTCCCGGTCTGATTGACTGCCGTGTGTTCACGGGCGAGCCGGGCAGCGAACACCGCGAGACATTGGCGTCGGCCAGTCAGGCAGCGGCGGCGGGCGGCGTGACCACCATTGTTGTGATGCCCAACACCGATCCGGTGATCGACGAACCGTCGCTGGTGGATTTCATCATGCGGCGCGCAGCCGCCACCGCGATTGTGCGCGTTGTGCCGATGGCAGCACTGACCCGTCACCTTGCGGGCGAAGTGATGACAGAGATCGGCCTTTTGATGGAGGCCGGTGCCGTCGCCTTTACCGATGGTGATCGCACGATTGCCAATGCACAAATGATGCGCCGCGCGCTGGCCTATGCCGGCACGTTTGGCGCGCTGGTGGTGGGCCACGCCGAAGACCCCACTTTGTCCGCTGGTGCGGCGATGAACGAAGGCGAATTTTCCATGCGCCTTGGCCTGCCCGCCGCCCCCAGCGAAGCCGAAACCATCATCGTGGAACGTGACATCCGTTTGGTGGAGATGACGGGCGCGCGCTATCACATCGGTCAGATTTCGTGCCGCGCCTCGCTCGAAGCCGTGGTCGCGGCCAAGGCGCGCGGGCTTCCCATCACCTGCGGGGTTGCGGCGCATCATCTGGCGCTGAACGAGCTGGATGTCGGGGCCTATTACACCTTCCGTAAAGTCAAACCGCCTTTGCGATCTGAGGCGGACCGCGCCGCGATGGTCGAAGGCGTGGCATCGGGCGAGATTGATGTGATCGTCTCCAGCCATGACCCGCAAGCCGCCGATACCAAGCGCCAGACCTTTGCGCAGTCTGCCTTTGGCGCGGTGGGGCTGGAAACGCTGCTGCCTGCGGCGCTTGGCGTCTATCATGATGGCCGCGCCAGCCTGGCCCATGTGTTGAACACCGTCACTGCTGCACCTGCGAAATTGTTGAAACTGGATGGCGGCAGCCTGAAAATCGGCGCGCCTGCTGATCTCGTCCTGTTTGATCCGGGTGAGCCCTTTGTCGTGGACCCGAATGCGCTACACTCGCGCGCGCGCAACACCCCGTTCGAGGGGCGCAAATTCCAGGGCCGTGCGGCAATGACCTTTGCCGGCGGCGAATGTGTGTTCGACCGCGCGGGCGAATAGGTTTTCCAATCCGCGTTTATTCTCCTGCTACATGCTCGTCATCGCCCTTCGCCCTTCGACAAGCTCAGGGTGAGGGCTCAGGGTGGGAGTCAGGATGAGGCTCAGGACAAGGTTACAAGACGAGGCACAGACGGCACCAAAACAAGGATTAGCCCCCGGTTCCTCATCCTGAGCTTGTCGAAGGACGAGGAACCGTGTTTTTGTCTTCAGGGGTTTGCTCTCAGTCAGGGGCTTTATGCAATACGACATCATCCAGACCACGCCGCATGCCGGCTTTGCGATCTATGCGGGCGTTTTGCTGTTTGGCTATGTGCTGGGCTCCATCCCGTTCGGTCTGTTGTTCACACGGCTGGCCGGGGCCGGTGATGTGCGCAAGATCGGCTCTGGCAATATCGGGGCAACCAATGTTTTGCGCACGGGCAAAAAATGGGCGGCCATCGCAACCTTGATCTGTGACGCGGGCAAAGGCGCGATTCCGGTTCTGCTCTGCGCATCCTATTTCGGCCCGCGCTTTGCCGCGCTTGCCGGGCTGGGTGCATTTCTGGGTCACATTTTTCCGGTGTGGCTGAAATTCAAGGGCGGCAAAGGTGTGGCGACATTTGTCGGCATCAGTTTCGCACTGTGCTGGCCCGCTGCGATTGCCGTGGCGTTGACGTGGATCATCGTGGCGCTTGTCTCGCGCATGTCCTCGCTGTCGGCGCTGGCGGCGGCAACGCTATCGCCGGTCTATATGTATCTCTTCGGCCTGCCGGTTTACGCGCTTCTGTTTGCAGTGATGGCGTTGGTTATTTTTTACACGCACCGCGAAAACATCGCCCGCCTTTCAAACGGCACCGAACCGCGCATTGGCAAAAGCAAAGCGGGCAATTGAGTGGTGGCGCGCACCTTAAGCGATGGTGAACGCATTGCATGGCTACGTCTTTCGCGCACACAGAATGTCGGCCCCGTCACCTTCACCAATCTGATCGCGCGTTTCACCACCGCCAGTGATGCGTTGCGCGCGGTGCCGCATCTGGCAAAGCGCGGCGGCGCGCCCGCCAATCTGCACATTCCATCCGAACGCGATGTGCAAAGCGAAATCGCGGCGCTGGCAAAATTGGGCGGGCGGTTTATTGCCGCGTGCGAGCCGGATTATCCGCAAGGCCTCGCCGCGCTCGACGCGCCGCCGCCGCTGCTTGCCATCATCGGCAACGCGCATTTGTTGACGCGCGACATGGTGGCGATTGTCGGCGCGCGCAACGCCTCTGCCTTGGGGCGCAAATTTGCGACGCGCATGGCCGCCGATCTGGGCGCAGAGGGATTGGTCATCGCATCGGGGCTGGCGCGCGGCATTGATGCGGCCGCCCATGAAGCCGCCCTTGCAAGCGGCACCTGCGCCGTCTTGGCCGGGGGCGTGGATACAATCTATCCGCCGGAGAACCGTACGCTCTATGAACGCATCGCCCGCGAAGGGGTGATCGT
Organism: Hyphomicrobiales bacterium; assembly: GCA_040255365.1. Lineage (GTDB taxonomy): Bacteria > Pseudomonadota > Alphaproteobacteria > Micropepsales > Micropepsaceae > Rhizomicrobium. The sequence goes on along the minus strand of JBDZUY010000033.1, from coordinate 7,995 downwards.
CAGCGAAATGCCGATGGGGCTGGCGCCACTGGCCCGCCATTTCCCGCGCCGCAACCGCATCATCTCCGGCCTGTCGCGCGGCGTGGTGATTGTGGAGGCCGCCACGCGTTCCGGCTCGCTGATCACCGCGAAATATGCCGCCGATCAGGGGCGCGAGATTTTTGCCGTGCCGGGCTCACCGCTCGACCCGCGCGCCACAGGGGCCAACCGGTTGATCCGCGATGGCGCAACCCTCACCGAAAATGCCAGCGATGTGCTGGACGCGTTGAAAAACATTCTCGGCCACACTTTCCGCGAGCCGGATAGTGCGCCACGCGGAGCGCCGCCGCCTGACGCAGCCGATGAAGCCGAGGCGAATCGCATCCGCGAGCAAATGCTGGAATTGCTGGGCCCGGCGCCGGTGGCGACCGACGAGCTGATCCGGCTGTGCGGGGCGACGCCGTCCGCCGTGCTGGTCGTGCTTTTGGAGTTGGAACTGGCCGGAAAGCTGGACCGCCACCCCGGCAATCAGGTCTCGCTGGCCTGACCGTCCTGATCGCTTGAGCGTTCTGTTTTTTGGCGCAAGACGTGCGCCGCAGCCAGGCTTTCCGCCTCGTCGGCAGCGGCCTCCAGCAGGCAGGCGAGCACGGTCTGGCCCTGGCGATTGGCGATTTTGTGCAAGGATCGCAGCATTTGCGCGGTGTAGCGGGCAGCATCACCGGACGTAAAAGAAGAAACATCTTCCAGAACTGTAAATTGTGAGTTGGGCTGAGCAGACGGCATGACACACCTTCAGATTGTCTGAATTAACTATATGGCGCCAATCCGCATTTACAACTTATAGTTGATCATTATGGAACAAAAGATGAATTTCTACCTATGCGTGTTGCTGTTTCGCAATAGTCCCGTTGACACCGCTCGGGCGCTTCGCTCAGTGTCCGCCCCCAGTCACCCCTATATATTAAGAGTCCGGCCCGCAAATTCGCGCCGCCGCATATCAGAACAGCCAAGCCCCACATGAACGTTCTCGTTGTCGAGTCCCCCGCCAAAGCCAAAACGATCAACAAATATCTCGGCTCTGGCTACAAAGTGCTGGCCAGTTTTGGCCATATCCGCGACCTGCCGCCCAAGGATGGCTCGGTCAAGCCGGATGAAGATTTTGCCATGCTGTGGGAGGTCGATTCCCGCGCCCAGAAGCGCATCAAGGACATTGTCGATGCCATGAAGGGCGCCGACAAGCTGATCCTGGCCACTGACCCGGATCGCGAGGGCGAGGCCATTTCGTGGCATGTGCTTGAAGTGCTGCGTCAGAAAAACGCGCTGAAGGGCGCCAAGGTCGAGCGCGTCGCCTTTAACGCCATCACCAAGAACGCGGTGCTGGATGCGATTGCCCATCCGCGCGAGATCAATGTCGAATTGGTGGATGCCTATCTTGCCCGCCGCGCGCTGGATTATCTCGTCGGGTTCACCTTGTCCCCGGTGTTGTGGCGCAAATTGCCGGGCGCGAAATCCGCCGGGCGTGTGCAATCGGTGGCGCTGCGTCTAATTTGCGAACGTGAAACCGAGATTGAGGCGTTCAAGCCGCAGGAATACTGGACCATCGATGCGGCGATGGAGGCCAAGGCCGGAAATTTCAGCGCGCATCTGACGCATCTGGACGGCAAGAAGCTCGATAAACTTTCCATCGCCAAGGAAGAAGAGGCCAAGCGTGCGGTTGACCTGATCAACGCGCAGCGCTTCACCGTGGGCAGCGTTGAAGCAAAGCCGGTCAAGCGGCACCCCGCCCCGCCCTTTATCACCTCTACCTTGCAACAGGAGGCGTCCCGCAAACTCGGCTTTGCCGCCAAGCGCACAATGCAGATTGCCCAACAGCTTTATGAAGGCATCGACATTGGCGGCGAGACGGTCGGCCTGATCACCTATATGCGAACCGATGGCATTCAGATGGCGGGTGAAGGCATTGCCGAAGCGCGCGACATGGCCGCCAAGCAATATGGCAAGCGTTACGTGCCGTCCGCGCCGCGCGTGTACAGCAGCAAGGCCAAGAACGCGCAGGAAGCGCATGAAGCGATCCGCCCCACCAGTTTTTCGCGCCTGCCCGATGATCTGTCGCGCAAGCTGGATTCCGATCAGGCACGGCTTTACGAACTGATCTGGAAGCGCGCCATCGCCAGCCAGATGGAAAGCGCAGAACTGGAACGTACCACGATTGATGTGGTGTCCGCAGACGGCAAGCTGACCTTCCGCGCCACCGGCTCGGTCGTCGTGTTCGACGGATTTTTGACGCTGTATCAGGAAGGCAAGGATGATGAGGCCGATGAAGACGGCTCCACCCTGCCCAAAGTTAGCGCGGGCGATACCCTGAACGTCAATGATGTGACACCGGCGCAGCATTTCACCGAACCGCCGCCGCGTTATTCCGAAGCCAGCCTTGTGCGCAAGATGGAAGAATTGGGCATTGGCCGCCCCTCCACTTACGCATCCGTGCTTTCGACCTTGCGCGACCGCGCCTATGTGCGCATGGACCGCAACCGGTTTATTCCCGAGGACAAGGGCCGGCTGGTCACAACCTTTTTGACCAGCTTTTTCGGGCGTTATGTTCAATATGATTTCACCGCCAACCTCGAAGAACAATTGGACGAAGTTTCGGCTGGCAAGCTGGATTACAAAAAGCTGCTGCGCGATTTCTGGACCGCGTTTTCCGCCTCCATCGGCGAGGCCAAGGAACTGCGCATTACCGATGTCATCAATTCGCTGAATGATTTGATGAAGTCGCACATTTTCCCGCAAGGCGAAGATGGCGGTGACCCGCGCAAATGTCCGACCTGCGATGACGGCGAACTCAGCCTGAAGCTGGGCCGGTTCGGTGCGTTTGTCGGTTGTTCCAACTATCCCGAGTGCCGTTACACGCGCCAGCTTGGCCAATCAGCCGATGAGGCCGGTGACGGCCAGCCCAAGGAATTGGGCCCGGATCCCGAAACCGGCGAGATGATTACTGTGCGCACCGGGCGCTTTGGCCCCTACATCCAGTTGGGCGAAGGCAAGAAGCCCAAGCGCGCCTCCATTCCCAAGGGCACGGACCCGATTGATGTCGATCTGGAATTTGCGCTGAAAATGTTGTCGCTGCCGCGCGAAGTCGGCATTCATCCCGAAAGCGGCAATCCGATTACCGCGAATTTCGGCCGCTATGGGCCGTATGTGTTTCACGATGGCCAATATGCTTCGCTGGAAACACCGGAAGATGTGTTTGACGTGGGCTTGAACCGCGCCGTTACCGTGCTGGCGGAAAAGAAAGCCAATTCGCGTTCGCGCCGCGGGCCCGAACCGCTGAAAGAATTGGGCGCGCATCCGGAAAGCGGCGCGCCGGTCAAACTGATGCGTGGACGTTTTGGGCCTTACGTCAGCGACGGCGATATCAACGCGACGATACCCAAGGGTACCGACCCGCTTTCCGTGACCTTGGCGGACGCGGTGACATTGATCGCCGAACGCGCGGCCAAGGGCGGCGGCAAGAAAAAGAAAACCAAGGCCAAAGCCAAGCCCAAAACGAAAGCAAAGGCCAAAGCGAAGACCGCTGACGGAGACGCTAAAAAAGCGCCCGCCAAAAAACCTGCAAAGAAAAAAACCACGAAAAAGAAAGCCGCACCAAAAGCCAAAGCGAAAACCAGCGCGCAAGCGGCAGAGAGCGAGTAATCCTTGGCACGCAAGGGATCGCCTGCCAATGCGCCGCCAATCGACCGGGCGCAGGTTCTGGACGTTCTGGCGCAAAATCCGCGCGCAACCAAACGCGACATTGCGCGCAGCCTGGGCGTCAAAGGCTCTGACCGTATCGGTTTGAAAAAACTTCTGCGCGAGCTGGAGGCCGAAGGGCTGATCGAACGCGGCGAGAAAAAACGCTCTTACGCCAAACCCGGCACCATGCCGCCCGTCGCCGTTCTGGAAATCACCGGCCAAGACAATGACGGCGAATTGTTGGCGCGACCGCAGGCATGGGAACACGACACGCCGCCCCCGACCATCTATGTCTCGCCGGGCAAAGATGATGCGGGCCCGGCGCTGGGTGTGGGCGAACATATTCTGGCGCGGCTGACCGAAACGGCAAATGGCTATGATGCACGCATCATCAAACGGCTGGGCGCATCGGTGCATCGCGTGCTGGGCGTGTATCGCACGGGCGAACGCGGCGGACGCATTGAACCCATCGACCGCAAAACGCGCTCCGCCTTTATCGTTGATAATCGCGACCGCTGCGACGCCAAAAACAACGAGCTTGTGCTGGCCGAGCCTTTATCGGGCCGCGCATCCGGCCTGCCCCGCGCCAAGGTGATTGAACGGCTGGGCGATATGGATGCGCCCAAATCGGTCAGCCTGATCGCGATTTATGCGCATGGTATTCCGGTTGAATTTCCCAAGGCTGTGCTGGACGAAGCCGAAGCTGCCAAGCCCGCGCCCACCGCGGGGCGCACGGATCTGCGCAAATTTCCGCTTGTCACCATTGATCCCGAAGATGCGCGTGATCACGATGATGCGGTGTGGGCAGCCCCCGATGATGATGCGAAAAACAAGGGCGGCCATGTTGTCATCGTCGCGATTGCCGATGTCGCGCATTATGTGACGAGCGGCAGCGCGCTCGACGACGAAGCCTATAAGCGCGGCAATTCCGCATACTTCCCCGACCGCGTTGTGCCGATGCTGCCGGAGCGGTTGTCCGCCGATCTGTGTTCGTTGATGGAAAACGAAGACCGGCCCTGTCTTGCCGTGCGCATGGTGTTTGATGCAAACGGCAACAAACGCAGCCATGAATTTATTCGCGGTATCATGCGTTCCGCCGCCAGCCTGACTTATGCACAGGCGCAGGCCGGGTTCGACGGCAAACCGGCACGCGAACACAAAACCATCACTGCGCAAACGCTTGTGCCGCTGTGGAATGCTTACAAAGCGGTGGCCAAAGCGCGCGACAAGCGCGATCCGCTGAATCTGGATCTGCCCGAACGCCAGATTGCCATCGGCCCGGACGGCAAGGTGAAAAGCATTGATTTCAAGGAACGTCTGGAATCGATGAAGGTCATCGAAGAATTCATGATCCAGGCCAATGTCGCCGCCGCCGAGACATTGGAAAAGGCGCATCTGCCCCTGCTCTATCGCGTGCACGAAAAACCGTCGCAGGAAAAGATTTTCGCCTTCTCCGACTATCTGCACACGATCAGCATCAATTTCGCCAAGGGTCAGGTCATCAAACCGGGCACCTTCAACCGTATTCTGGCACAAACGAAAGACGGCCCTTTTGCCGACGTGATGAATGATGTGGTGCTACGCTCCCAAAGTCAGGCGGTGTATGCGCCGGACAATATCGGCCATTTCGGTCTGAACCTGACGCGTTATGCGCATTTCACCTCGCCCATTCGCCGCTATGCCGATCTGATCGTGCATCGCGCGCTGATCCGCGCCGGCAAACTCGGCAAGGACGGTATCACCGACAAGGAAATAAGCCGGCTGGACGTGATTGCCGAGCACATCACCATCACCGAACGCCGGGCCATGGCAGCGGAACGTGATTCGACCGACCGCTATGTCGCCGCCTTTATGCAGGAGCGAATCGGTGCGCAGTTCGAGGCGCGGGTCACCGGCGTAACCCGCTTTGGCCTGTTCGTGCGGCTGGCCGATACGGGCGCGGAGGGGCTGATCCCCGTGCGTACAATTGGTCAGGAATTCTTCCGCCATGACGAGCGCAAACACGCGCTGGTCGGCGAACGCAGCGGCATTCAATATGCGCTGGGCGATTATTTGCCGGTAAAATTGCTGGAGGCCGCTCCGTTAACTGGCGGTCTGCGCTTTGAATTGGTGGAGGACAAGCCCGCGCCCAAACGCGATGGCACAAAGCCCTACCGCCCCCACAAGACCAGTCGCAAACACGGCAAAATGCACAAGGAAAAGACAAAGCCCCTCGCCAAAAAGGGCAAGGCCAAGCGCAAACGCTGAACAAAGGCAAGATTGCGCCGAACCGCCAATGGTGTAGGAACAGAGGTATGAACGCGCCCAGCCCTTTCGATGAAGACGACCAGAAAATGGTGCCCGCCGTGCTGCGGCCCAAAGATGCGGCCACACTTGTTCTGGTGCGGCGCGAGAAAAGCGGCATCCGCGTTCTGATGGGCAAACGCCACGCCTCGCTGGCCTTTATGGCGAACAAATATGTTTTCCCCGGCGGCAGAGTGGACCCCGGCGATCAACGCATCAAGGTTGGCGGCGATTTGAAACCGCATGTGCTGCGCTGTACTGCGCAAGGTGTTTCACAAGCGCGCGCACGCGGGCTGGCGCTGGCCGCCATTCGCGAAACCTTTGAAGAAACCGGCGTGCTGGTCGGCACGCGTGAGCCTCGTGTGCCGCGCACACGCAGCGCGCCCTGGGCAAAATTTTTCGCGCATGGCGTGGTGCCCGATTTGAGCAATCTGGACATCATCGCCCGCGCCATCACCCCGCCCAATCGCACGCGCCGTTTCGACGCGCGGTTTTTCATGGCCGATGCAGATTCCATCGCACTCATGGCCGAAGACGAAGACAACACCGAACTTCTGACGCCGCATTGGGTAACATTGGAAGAAGCGCGGGCCCTCGACCTGCCCTCCATCACGCGCACCGTGCTGGATGAAGTGGAAGCGCGCGTGAGCGACGGGCCGGATGCGGCGCGGCCGGTGCCGTTCTTCCGTTTTCGCCGGGGCTCGACCAGCCTCGATTACCTCTAAGCGTGCGATGACCAGCGTGCGCGCCCGGCGCATCAGCCTGTTTGCGATTCTGTCAGCGTGTATCGCCTATGGTACCGGCATGGGGCTGACCCTGCCGCTGTTGTCGCTGACACTGGAACGCATGGGCGTTGCCGGTAGCGTGAACGGATTGAACCTGGCGGTGGCCGGTTTGGCCGCGTTGATCGTCACACCATTCGTGCCGCGGCTTATTCAGCGCAATGGCGCGGCGGAATTTCTGGCCGTGTGTTTGCTGGTGGCGGCCGCGTCGCTGCTGGCGCTGTTTTTCACCCGCTCGCTTTGGTTGTGGTTTCCCTTGCGCTTTGTATTGTCTGCGGCGCTGAACGGGTTGTTCGTTGTCTCCGAATTCTGGATCAACCGGCTGGCGACTGAAAAAACACGCGGCCGCTATGTGGCCGTTTACGCGATGTGCATTGCCGGCAGCTTTGGCATCGGGCCCGCAATCTTGCAATTCATCGGCACGCGCGGCTTTGCGCCGTTCGGGCTGGGCGCGGCCATGTTGTGTGTCGCGCTAATTCCGGTGCTGGCGGCGCGGCGCAACGCCCCGCGTATCGAAGAAAAATCCATCGGCTCGGTTTTCTCGGTGCTGAAATATGCGCCCGCTGCATTTTTGGCCGCGTTCGTGTTCGGCGCGATTGATGCGGGCATGGTGGGTCTGTTCCCGGTCTATGCCGTGCGCATGGGTTACACCGAGGCTGCCGCCGCGCTGGCCGTCACCGCGATTGCGGTGGGCAGCATCGCGTTCCAGATTCCGCTGGGCTATCTGGCCGACCGGATGAACCGGCGAAGATTGCTGGCGCTGTGCGCCTCCACCGGGGTAATCGGCACGGCGCTGACCCCGCTGCTCATCGGCACGCCGATCCTGATGTATGCCCTGTTGGCATTGTGGGGCGGATTGATTCTGGGCATCTACAGCATCGGGCTGACGCTTTTGGGACAGCGCTTTGATTCCAACACGCTGGTCACGGCCAACGCCGCCTTTGTTATGTTCTATTGCTTCGGGCTTCTTCTGGGCCCGGCGATGGAGGGGGCCGCGCTGGATGCCTGGAACCCGCATGGCTTCCTGGTGGCACTGGGCGGCATTTGCGCGGTTTATGTGGCTTTTCTGGTGTTTCGCCAGCCCAAACCCGCCCCGTCTTGACTTCCCGCCGCGCGCGGGTAGTTTACCGGCCCTTCGAGAGATTTATTCAGAGAGCATCATCATGGCGAAGCCCACCACTGCAAAAATCCGGCTGAACAGCACCGGCGACACCGGCTT
>JBDZUY010000064.1:0-1606 GCA_040255365.1 Hyphomicrobiales bacterium | reverse complement strand
TGAAAGCGCGCGAGACGGGATTGGCCGGGGCCACCGTGATCCGCGGGCCGCTGGGCTTTGGCCAATCCAGCCATCTGCACACGACAAAGATTTTGCGCCTGTCGCAGGATTTGCCGCTGGTCATCGACATCGTGGACAGCGAGGAAAAGATCAACACGTTCCTGCCGCTGCTGGAAGCGATGATGGGCAGCGGGCTGGTGACGATCGAAAAGGTAAAGGTCATCCGCTATGGCAATGGCGACGCGGGGTAGACGGCGTAGGTGTACGGCGCAGGCTTGGTTTGCGAACGCGTGAACGGAAATTGGATTATAACAAATATGTCATTCCCGGCTGAGCATTGCGACAGCAATGCGAGGGGAAGGGAACCCAGGTGTCTCCATCATCTAAATTTCGACACCTTGATCCCCTTCCCTCGCGCTCACAATGTTCGCACTCGCCGGGGATGACATTTGTTATTTGCCGCCGCGTTTGCTGCGCAACTTCGCCCAATAATCCAGGCGCTTTTGAATCTCGCGTTCAAAGCCGGTGTCTTTCGGCACGTAGAAGTTTTGGCGTTCCATAGCATCGGGAAAATAATTCTGGCCCGAAAATCCGCCTTCCGCGTCGTGATCGTATTGATAGTTTTTGCCATAGCCGAGATTTTTCATCAGCTTGGTCGGCGCATTCAAAATATGCGCGGGCGGCATCAGCGAGCCGTGATCGGCGGCGGCGCGTTTGGCCGCGCCATGTGCTTTGTAAACCGCATTCGATTTCGGTGCGCTGGCCAGATACAAAACACATTGCGCCAGCGCCAGCTCACCCTCCGGGCTGCCCAGAAAATCGAACACGTCTTTTGCCGCCAGCGCCTGTACCACAGCTTGCGGATCGGCAAGCCCAATATCCTCGATCGCCATGCGCACCATGCGCCGCGCGATGTAAAGCGGTTGTTCGCCGCCCGCCAGCATGCGCGCCAGCCAATAGAGCGCGGCGTCGGGGTCGGACCCGCGCACCGATTTATGCAAGGCCGAAATGATGTTGTAATGTTCTTCGCGGCTTTTGTCGTACAGCGGCGCACGCTTTTGCACCGCGTTCGCCAGCCCCGCCGGGTCCAGCGGTTTGGCAATTTTCAGCGCCGCGACTTCTTCGACCAGATTGAGCAAATAACGCCCGTCGCCATCGGCCATTGCGCGCAAGGCGGTGCGCGCATCATCATTCAGTTTCAAGGGTTCGCCGTAATGCGCCTCCGCCCGCGCGATCAAAATTTCCAGCGCCGCATCATCCAGACGACGCAGCACCAAGACCTGGCACCGTGACAGCAAGGCGCCGTTCAACTCAAACGATGGATTTTCGGTTGTCGCGCCGACCAGCGTGATGGTGCCGTCTTCGACCACCGGCAAAAACGAATCCTGCTGGCTGCGGTTGAAGCGGTGAATCTCGTCAATGAACAGCAACGTGCCCTGCCCGGTTTTGCGGCGGGCGCGTGCGGCCTCAAACGTTTTTTTCAGATCGGCAACACCGGAGAACACGGCGGAGAGTTGCTCGAAATGCAATGCAAACGCGCTGGAGAGCAAACGCGCGATGGTGGTTTTGCCGGTGCCGGGCGGGCCCCACAGGATGATGGATTGGG
>JBDZUY010000032.1:0-38897 GCA_040255365.1 Hyphomicrobiales bacterium | reverse complement strand
TTGGCCGCAACTTTCCGCGGGCAACCGGTGCCCACTTGCCCGCACGTTGCTCTAGTTTTTCTTGCGGCGCCCTTCAAGCGCCATCCAATTGTGTGACATCTGCCCGAAAAGCCCGCCAAACATGCCTGTTACCGCTGTGACCAGCGTTCCGGCGAGTAGCAAAACCGGTGGCTTGTCATGTAGCGTCACAGCAAGTGCAATCCCCATCAACGCGCAGACCGCACCGATCACCGCACCGCCAAGCGCCATGCGCCCATAACCCGTGCCAATTTCCTGTGCATAGAGATAGGCCACAGTGGCAGAAATCATCATGCCGCCGAATTCAAAAACATGGATCTCCACCCAGATGAAGAAGTGCGAGAGCAGAACAAGCCCAAGCTGACACAATGTTCCCACCAGAATCGCCCGTTGTTGTGCCTTTCGTTCCATAAACCTGCTCCGGCAAAATCCATCTGCCCCATACAAAAGGTGGGCGATGGCCGCATTGTGGCGTGAAATTCATCTCTTTGATCAACCATATGAAGGGTATGACCGATCCGTAACGATTCGCATCTTGCAGCAACGGCTGCTTTTCTCTAAGTGGGCATGACCCCAAACCGCCGCATTCATTCATGATTGAAATCGACGGACTTACCAAACGTTTCGGCCTTGTTCCCGCCGTCAGCGGAATCGATTTGCGCGTTGGCAAGGGCGAAGTGCTCGGCTTTCTTGGGCCGAACGGTGCCGGCAAATCCACCACCATGAAAATGATTACCGGCTATCTGGCACCGACCAGCGGGCGTGTGCGTGTTCTGGATCACGATCTGGAAACCGATACCGTCGCCGCGCAGCGCGCCATCGGCTATTTGCCAGAAGGCGCGCCAGCCTATGGCGACATGACGACACGCCAGTTCCTGCGCTTCATTGCCCATGCGCGCGGGTTCGCAGGCGATGCTGCGAAAGCAAAAATTGACGCTGCTGTTTCCAAAACAGAATTGGCGCCGGTGCTGGATCAAACCATCGACACTTTGTCCAAAGGATTCAAGCGCCGTGTCGGCCTGGCGCAGGCAATTCTGCATGACCCGCCGGTGCTGATCATGGACGAACCTACGGACGGACTGGACCCCAATCAGAAACATTCTGTGCGCACACTTTTGCGCGCAATGGCGCCGGAAAAAGCCATTATCGTTTCCACACATCTTCTCGAAGAAGTGGAGGCGCTGTGCACACGCGTTGTCATTATTGATCGCGGACGCGTCGTTGCCGATAGCACACCGGCACAATTGCTGGCCCGCTCGCGCCACCACAACGCGGTAACATTATTGATTGCACAAGAATTGGCTGCCAAGGCAACGGCCAAACTGAAATCACTCGGCCAAATTTCCAGCATCGAAGAAACCCCGCGCCCGGGCGGGATGACGCAAATCACGGCCTTTCCGAAAAGCGGTGCGCTGTTAATTGACGACATCGGCCGCCTTGCCAATGCCGAACAATGGAATTTGAGCGCAATCTACGCAGAGGCTGGCCGGTTGGACGATGTATTCCGTGCCATCACCACACATGATACAGCGCGCGCGCAAAGCCGCCAGACGGCACAGGTGCAGATATGAGTTCGGTTTGGCCGGTCTTCAAGCGCGAATTCGCTGCCTATTTCGCGACGCCGCTGGCCTATGTCTTCATCGTGATCTTCCTGTTCGCGATGGGCACATTTACATTTTATGTCGGCAATTTTTATACCAATGGCGTTGCCGATCTTTCGATCTTTTTTGCTTATCATCCGTGGCTCTACCTCTTTCTTATTCCCGCGATCTCGATGCGCTTGTGGGCAGAAGAACAACGCACCGGCACAATGGAATTGTTGCTCACTCTGCCCTTGCCGCTATGGGCCACAGTGGTGGGCAAATACCTTGCCGCATGGGCGTTTACCGGCGTCGCATTGGCGCTCACCTTTCCCATCTGGATCACCGTCAATTATCTGGGCAGCCCTGACAATGGTGTCATCTTTGCGAGCTATATCGGCAGCTTTTTGATGGCGGGCAGCTATCTGGCTGTTGGCGCGTGCATATCGGCAACCACAAACAATCAGGTCATCGCCTTTGTCGTCAGTGTTGTCGTGTGCTTTTTGTTCACGATTACCGGTGCGCCGATGATTGTGGATTTTTTCAAGGGCTGGGCACCGATTACATTCGTCGATGCCCTTTCGTCATTCAGCTTCCTCACACATTTCACTGCCATTTCCCGCGGTGTCATCGATTTGCGCGACATCATTTTCTTCCTCTCGCTGACCACATTATTTTTGACGTCCAACACTGTGATCGTTGACCTGAAGCGGGCGCGGTGATGGCGATGAAATCCTTTCCACGCAGAACCTATGGCATAGCCGTTCTTGTGCTGGCGGCGATCATCTTTGTGGCGCTGAACATTGCGACCGACACGGCGCTGACTGATCAGCGGATCGATCTGACGCAAAACAGCCTCTACACGCTTAGCGACGGCACCAAGCATACAATCGCCAACCTCAAAGAACCGATCACGCTGAGATTCTTTTACGCCAAGCATGTCGCGGCGGATTACGCGCAAATTCAGACCTATGCGAAACGTGTGCGCGACTTGTTGCAGCAATATGCCGATCTTTCCGGCGGCAAAATCATCTTGCAGGAAATTGATCCCGAGCCGTTTACCGCCGCCGAAGATCAGGCCTCGTCTTACGGTCTTACGGGTGCGCCCACCGATAGTGGCGATATGGTCTATTTTGGTCTTGTTGGCAGCAATACGATCGACGGCAAAGAAGTCATTCCCTTCTTCAATCAAGATCGCGAAGCCTATCTCGAATATGATCTGACATCGCTGATCTACCGCCTCTCGACGCCGCAGAAACCAAAGATCGGCATCATTACGTCATTGCCGCTGGATACCGGTGCGGGCGGAATGGAAGCGGCGTTGCGCGGTCAGGCCCGGCCCTACGAGATTTATGAAGAACTGCATCAGGCTTATGACACCGAGATGCTCAAGCCGGACTTCAAGTCGATCCCGGCTGGCATTGATGTGCTGATGATCGCGCACCCGCCAAATCTGTCGGATGCACAGAATTACGCCATCGACCAATATGTGTTGAAGGGCGGCCATGCGCTGGTGTTTGTTGATCCGCAGGCAGAGCTGGCAGCAGCGGGCGGCGGGCTGGATCCGCGCGGCAATGGCCCGCCCTCGTCCAATCTGGGCAGGCTGTTTCACGCCTGGGGCATTGCGTTCAACCCGAACAAAATCATTGGCGACAAGGAATTGGCGCAACGCGTGCAGGTATCTGCGGACCCGCGCAACCCGGTTGCCGCTTATCCGGTCTGGCTGCATTTGGGCAAAGCAGATTTTGATACCGGTGATCAAATCACGGCCAATCTGGATACAATCAATCTTGCCAGCGCTGGCGCATTGAAGCCACTCAAGGATGCAACGACGAAATTTACGCCGCTGGTGATGAGCTCGAAGCAGGCTTCGCTGTTGGACAGCGCACAATTGCGCCTGCATCCGCAACCACAAGAATTGATGGCCGAGATCAAACCAACCGGCACGCGCTACACTATCGCGGCGCGCATTACCGGCCCGGCGAAAACGGCCTACCCCAAGGGCCTTCCCGGCGACAGCGCAGCGGCAAAAAACCAAATCAAGCAATCGGCTGGGCCGATCAATGTTGTGGTCATGGCCGACGCCGATATTTTTGATGACCGTTTCTGGGTGCGCGAACAGAATATTTTTGGCAAGCGTGTGCCCACACCTTTTGCGGACAATGCGGCCTTTGTGTTGAACGCGGTTGAAAACCTGACCGGCTCGAATGATCTGATTTCCTTGCGCACCCGCGCCACGAATGACCGGCCATTCACGGTGGTGCGCGCACTACAGGCAGAGGCACAGGCCAAGTTCCAGCAAGAAGACGATGTTCTGAAACAGCGCCTTGCGGACACACAAACCCGCCTGCAAGCGCTGGAGCAAGGCGGCAGCGCCAATGGCGCAGAACCCAAAAATGCCGAACTGACGCCGGAGCAAAAATCAGAAATCGAGAAATTCAAACGCGAGCTTGTCGAAACACGAACCGCATTGCGCAATGTGCAGCACAATCTGCGCAAAGAGGTCGATCAGCTTGGCACGTTCCTCGCCTTCATCAACATCGCACTGGTGCCGCTTTTGGTGGCCGGCTTCGCGCTGCTTCTTGCCATCCTGCGCCGCCGCCGCCGCGCACGCGCACTGAATCTGTGAGGGCATGGGCATGAGCTTCGCAGAAACCCTTCGCAAAGATCCACGCCGTCGCAATCTGGCGTTGCTGGCTGCGCTCGCCATCATTGTTACAGGTTTGGCAGTCGGTGCCGTATGGAACCGCGCGGTTGAGCTGAGCCCGCCAAACGCCGATCAGGCGTTTTTTCCGCAATTACACAATCATATGCGTGATGTGGCGCAAATTCAGGTTATTACAAAAAATGGTAAGTTGAATGCAGAATTCCGCCCTGATCGCGGTTGGATTTTGCCAGACCATTATAATTATCCGGCATCGTTCAACGCGGTCCGCAAAATGATCGTTGGTCTGACAGCGATGGAAATTATTGCGCCCAAGACTGCGCGCGCAGATTGGCTGCATTACATCGACCTGAAAGCTCCGCCCAAAGGCAAAGGAACACGCGTCACATTCCGCGATGACAAGGGCAAGATACTGGCCGATGTGATTGCCGGGAAAACGGAAGACATTGGCGACAGCGCGGGCGGCATTGGTCTTTTTGTTCGTCATCCCAATTCCGATCAAAGCTGGCTGGTGCGTTCGGTGATGCAACCCGATGCCAAGCTGGCCGATTGGCTGGACACCGAGGTGATGGATGTGACCCGCGCACGCATTCGCGAGGTTGATGTCACGCCGGTGAGCGGGCCAGCCTTCACCGTTTTGCGGGACAAGCCCTCGCAAGGGGATTTTCGGGTCAGTGATATGCCGAATGGCCGCGTGCTGGCCTATGACAGCGCCCCCGATAGTGTAGCTGCCGCCATTACCGGCTTTACCTTTACCGATGTACGCCCCGCCAAGGATCTGGATTTCACCAATTCCGCCCGCCTCACCACTAAAACATTCGACGGGCTGACAATTCGCGTCGAAACGGTGAAAGACGGCGCTGATGTCTGGGCGACAGTTTCGGCGGAAGGATCGGCCGATAAACCCGATTCGCGCAAAGAAGCCCGCGCGATTAATGCCAAAAGCGCCGGATGGGCCTATAAACTGCCTAGCTTCAAGGCAGAGCAGTTTATGACAACATTGGATAGCCTGTTAAAACCGCTGGATTCCCAGACCGCGCCAGCAAAATGAGTGCAGAATCTCAAACACCACGCACCGCCGACGCGGCGGCGCCGTTTCTGCGCGACCTTTGGTATATGGCCACGCTTGCCCGCAATGTGCGGCCGGGCGCCATGACGCGCATTTTGCTGCTGGGCGAGCCGGTAGTGATTGGACGCATGCGCAATGGCGAGGCATTTGCCCTGCGCGATATTTGCCCGCATCGCGGTGTTCCGCTGTCCGCCGGGCGGGTGCTTTCCGAAAACACGGTGGAATGTCCCTATCACGGCTGGCGCTTCGGCAAGGATGGCGGCTGCACCCTTATTCCGTCGCTCGTTGGCGGCGAAGCGGTGGAGGCGTCCAATATCGCGGTGCGCGCCTATCCCGTGCGCGAACAGGATGGCCTGATTTGGGTCTATGTGGCCGAACCGGGCCATGAAAATCTGCCCCCGCGCACAGAACCGCCCAAGGCTGGTGTGCCCAACGCCAAGCCACGCTGGGTGGAAAGCCAGACATTTGCCTGCGGCATCGATCATGCCGTGATCGGCCTGATGGACCCGGCCCATGCGCCCTATGTGCATGGCCGCTGGTGGTGGCGGGTGCGCCCGCGCGAAAAGGCCAAGAAATATGCACCGCTAGCCAATGGCTTTGTGATGAGCCGCCATCAGCCGAGCAAGCCCGCCTACAAGGCGTTGGGCGGCGATGTGACGACCGAAATCACGTTCGAGCTGCCCTCTACCCGATTCGAGAATATCGCGGGCACATTCCTGGGCCGCAAAATCGCCGTGGTTGGGCTGACCGTCTGCACCCCCATCGACGCGGATACCACGCAAGTTACCCAGATTTTCTACTGGCCGGCATGGCTCGGCTTCATCAAGCCCTTCTTTTGGGCGCTTGGTCCGACCTTTTTGGGCGATGACCGCAAAATGGTCGAACTCCAGAAACAGGGACTGCAATTCAATCCCCGCCTGATGTTGATCCAGGACGCCGACCAACCGGCCATGTGGTATCACCGGCTGAAAAAAGCGTGGGCAGAATCGGTGGCAACGGGTGCGCCCTTCGCAAACCCGGTGAAAGAGCGGACCTTGCGCTGGCGCAGTTGATATGGTGCGGCGATACGAGGGTTGCCCCTCCGGCGACTCCTCGCTAAACGATCCTCTTAGCCAACATTATCACCCGAACGGGCCCCGCTTACGCGCGGGGGCCTCTTTGCGCGCGAGACAACATGCCAAAACGCTCCGATATCCACACAGTCCTGATCATCGGGGCAGGACCAATTGTCATCGGGCAAGCCTGCGAATTCGATTATTCCGGTGCCCAGGCCTGTAAAGCCTTGCGGGCCGAAGGCTACCGCGTGGTTCTGGTCAATTCGAATCCAGCCACCATCATGACCGACCCGCAATTGGCCGATGCGACCTATATCGAGCCAGTTACACCCGAATTCGTTGAAAAAATTATTGCCCGCGAACGCGAAAATGTGCCGGCGAATCGCGTTTTTGCGCTGTTGCCGACCATGGGCGGGCAAACGGCCCTGAACACCGCCCTGTCCTTGCGCAAACGCGGAGTGCTCGAAAAATACAATGTCGAACTAATCGGCGCGAGCGCCGACGCCATCGACAAGGCCGAAGACCGCGAATTGTTCCGCCAGGCGATGTTGAAGATCGGATTGGATGTGCCACTCGGCCAAACCCTGAAAGGCTATCTGCGCCACAAAAAAGACGATCACGGCAATTTTCTTTATGATGCGGAAAACAATCCGCAGATGGAGCTTTCACCCGAAGCGTTTGCTCACGCCTTGCAGGCGCTGGACGAAGTGGGCCTGCCCGCTGTTATCCGCCCGTCATTTACGCTGGGCGGCACAGGCGGCGGCATCGCCTATAATCGCGAAGAATTTTTCGAGATTGTAGAAAACGGACTCGACGCATCCCCTACCAACGAAGTGCTGATCGAAGAATCGGTATTGGGCTGGAAAGAATATGAGATGGAAGTCGTGCGCGACCGCGCCGACAATGCCATCATCATCTGTTCCATAGAAAACATCGATCCGATGGGCGTGCACACCGGCGATTCCATGACCGTCGCGCCAACCCTGACTCTGACAGACAAGGAATATCAGCGCATGCGCACCGCCTCCATCGCGGTGCTGCGCGAAATCGGCGTGGAAACCGGCGGGTCGAATGTGCAGTTCGCGGTGAACCCGGATGATGGACGCATGGTTGTCATCGAGATGAACCCGCGTGTGTCGCGCTCCTCCGCACTGGCATCGAAAGCGACCGGTTTTCCAATTGCCAAGGTCGCCGCCAAATTGGCCATCGGCTACACCCTGGATGAATTGCAGAACGACATTACCGAAGTGACGCCAGCCAGCTTTGAGCCGGCCATCGATTATGTCGTCACCAAGATTCCGCGTTTCACATTCGAAAAATTTCCCGGTGCGCAAGCTGTACTGACAACATCGATGAAGTCGGTTGGCGAGGCGATGGCAATTGGCCGGACCTTCGCGGAATCCATGCAAAAAGCCTTGCGTTCCATGGAAACCGGTATCGATGGTTTTGATGACATCGATCTGACGGACGATGCCAATACCATTCGTGCGGCACTGGCCAAAGCCACACCCGATCGTTTACGTACCACCGCGCAGGCCATGCGCCTTGGTTTTCCCATGGAAGATATTCAGGCGATCACAAAATATGATCCCTGGTATCTTGATGAAATTGCCGCTTTGGTTGCCGCGGAAGCTCATGTGATAGCCAATGGGTTGCCCACCAACGCCGACGACATGCGCCACCTAAAAGGTCTCGGCTTCTCGGACGCGCGGCTGGCCAAGCTGAGCGGCAAAAAAGAAAAAGACGTGCGCGCGGCGCGGCATAAACTGAATGTGCACCCGGTGTTCAAACGCATCGATACATGCGCCGCCGAATTTGCGGCCCTGACGCCCTATATGTATTCCACATACGAGACGCCCTTTGGCGGCGAAGCCGAATGTGAGAGCCGCCCAACCGACAAGAAAAAGATCATCATTCTTGGCGGCGGCCCCAACCGCATTGGCCAGGGCATTGAATTCGATTATTGCTGCTGTCATGCCGCATTCTCGCTGTCGGAGCGAGGCTTTGAGACCATCATGGTCAACTGCAATCCCGAAACGGTTTCCACCGATTACGACACATCAGACCGGCTTTATTTCGAGCCGCTGACAGCAGAAGACGTTCTGGAAATTGTCGCCAAAGAACAAACAAATGGTGAAGTCGTCGGTGTGATTGTGCAGTTCGGCGGTCAGACGCCACTGAAGCTGGCCAATCAGTTGACAGAAGCTGGGATTCCGATTTTGGGCACATCGGCAGACGCCATCGACCTTGCCGAAGACCGCAAGCGCTTTCAGACGATGCTCAATGAGCTTGGGCTGAAGCAGCCGCGCAACGCCACCGCCATGAACGCTGAAGAAACCATCGAAGCGGCGCGCGCAATCGGTTATCCGGTCATCTTGCGTCCGTCCTATGTGTTGGGTGGGCGGGGCATGGTTATCATACCTGACGAACACACGATGAAAAACTCGCTGCAATCGGGCGAGGTATTTTCGATCTCTGGCGATAACCCGGTGCTGATCGACGGCTTTCTGCATCACGCAACCGAAGTGGATGTGGATGCAATTGCCGATGCGGACGGCGATGTATTTATCGCCGGCATCATGGAGCATATCGAAGAAGCGGGCGTGCATTCCGGTGATTCCGCCTGTGCCCTGCCCCCACATTCGCTGAGCGCAGAAACCATTGCGGAAATCAAACGCCAGACCATCGCGATGGCCAAGGCGCTGAATGTCTGCGGCTTGATGAATGTGCAATACGCCGTGCAGAACGAAGACATCTTTGTGCTGGAAGTAAACCCGCGCGCCAGCCGCACGGTGCCGTTCGTAGCCAAGGCTATTGGCATCCCCGTCGCCGCCATCGCCGCACGTGTGATGGCCGGTGAAAAACTGGCTGACCTGAAGTTGAAGCAACCCGATCTGAAACATATCGCTGTAAAAGAAGCAGTGATGCCGTTTGCGCGCTTCCCCGGCGTCGATACGATTTTGGGCCCGGAAATGCGCTCTACCGGCGAAGTCATGGGACTGGATGAAAGTTTCGGCCGCGCCTTTGCAAAGAGTCAGATAGGCGCAGGATTAAAACTGCCGATGGCGGGAACAGCCTTTATCTCCGTGAAGGAAGCGGACAGGGAATTTGCAGTGGAGCCTGCGCGCGAACTGCGCGAAATGGGCTTTGATCTGATTGCCACGCGCGGTACGGGCAAGTTTCTGGAAGAGGCAGGCATTGCCGTCAAAATCGTCAACAAGGTTCTTGAGGGGCGCCCGCACATTGTCGACGCACTGAAAAATGGCGAAGTGCAATTGGTGTTCAACACCACCGAAGGCGCACAGGCACTGGCCGATTCGCTATCGATCCGGCGCACGGCGCTGCAAATGAAGGTGCCCTACTACACCACCATGGCGGGCGCTGCCGCAGCCACACAGGCCATCGCCGCGCTGCGCACCGGATCGCTCGAAGTGGCACCACTGCAAAGCTATTTCTGAGCCACGTCGCACGTCAAAGTTGTGCTTGTGCATTTACCGCATGGCTACGCTTGCGTGGGCATAATAGGCGTCATGACAATTGCTATATCTGACGATCCGGCAGGATGGTTTAACGCCAAGGCGCATCAGCACGATTGGAAATCACGGCTCTGCAATGAGCTTGTGTTCGACAAAGCCGAGCTCAACAACCTGCATCAATTGTGGTCCAGCCTGACGCCGGACGGTACCCTGCCCGCGCGGGAACAACTGACCGCGCGGCTGATGAAGCCCTATATGCGCAATCTTTCGATCTTTGCTATTGAACGCGATGCGGCGAACACAATGCACTATCGCCATCGTTTTTTTGGTACGGCAATGGCTGATGTCTTTGGCAATTTAACCGGCAAGACATTCGACGATTTTCTGCCTCCCGCCCTCGTGAAACGTGCAAATGCTTGTTTTGATGCTATCGTCTGTGCACAGCGCCCTTTGCGTCTGGTGACGCGATATCAGGTTGAGCAGGCCAACCATCTCTCAGCCGAAATTTTTGCGGCCCCCCTGGCCAAGCCGGGCGAGGCACCCAATATGGTCATGACCGTTGGCTATTTCCTGCTGCCGGACGCATGGAAGCCCGCACACGCCCTGATAAATGCGGCACTCTCTTGAAGTCGCCCCAGTCCGGCCCTAGACTTTTCCATGACCGCCAAGGGTTATGAAAAATTGTCTTTGGCGTAACAGGGTTTTAAGCGAAGTAAACACATCCTTGTAGTCGGCTAACGCAGCAAGGCGGGGCCGCCGGGATGTTCTTTGCCAGCAAGCAGGACAAAGAATTCAGATGGAACGTATTCCAATGACCGCCAGCGGATACAAGTCCCTTGAGGACGAAATCACGCAATTGAAATCAGTGGAGCGGCCAGCCGTGATTGCGATGATCGCGGAAGCGCGGGCGCATGGCGACCTTTCCGAAAATGCGGAATATCACGCGGCAAAAGAAAAACAGTCCTTTATCGAGGGCCGTGTTATCGAGTTGGAAGACATGATCGGCCGCGCCGAAGTGATCGACGTGTCAAAACTCTCTGGTGATACGGTGAAATTCGGTGCCACCGTCACACTTGTCGATGAAGATACCGTCGAGGAAAAGAAATTTCAGATCGTGGGCGATATGGAGGCCGATGCAAAAAGCGGACGCATCTCTATTTCGTCTCCCATCGCACGCGCTCTGATTGGCAAATCTGTCGGCGATACGGTTGAAGTGACCTCCCCCGGCGGTTCGCGCTCTTACGAGATTTTGGAAGTTCGATTCGGCTGATAGCTGAGGCTGCCACGAACGGCTGTTGATCCAGCTTATTTTTCGCGCGAAACAATGCTCTATCCGCTGGATTTTGGGGCCGGTGGCCCATAATTCAACACCAAATCGCCCGATTTCAGGTCTAACCGTTCAAGCTTGCACGACCGGCACTTAGACGGTCTGGCTTTGCTTTGTCTGTTGGCGGCCTATTATGGGCCGAATATCGGGATGGAATCATAGAACATGGCTACAATCGCACTGGTCGACGACGACAAAAATATTCTCACTTCGGTAACGATGTTGTTGGAGCAGGAGGGCTATCATGTCCGCAGCTATTCTGATGGTGCATCTGCATTAACAGCATTAAGCGCAACCCCGCCCGATCTTGCGATCCTCGACATCAAAATGCCGCGCATGGATGGGTTGGAGCTTTTACGCCGCCTGAAACAAACCGCCGATGTCCCGGTGATCTTCCTTACTTCCAAAGATGAAGAAATTGACGAATTGATGGGCCTGAATGCGGGCGCAGACGATTACATCCGCAAACCGTTCTCTCAACGCCTGCTTCTGGAACGCGTCAAGGCAGTGTTACGCCGTGGCGAGATCAATGCGTCCAGTACGGCATCAAGCGATGCGGCCAAAGAAGCGCTGGTGCGTGGTCAGCTTTCGCTCGATCCACAACGCCATGAATGCACTTGGGATGGCAAGCCAGTGCGCCTAACAGTGACAGAGTTTCTGATCCTGCAATGCCTTGCGCAACGGCCCGGCTTTGTAAAAAGCCGTGACAACCTTATGGACGCTGCCTACGACGATCAGGTCTATGTCGATGACCGCACGATCGACAGCCACATCAAACGATTGCGTAAAAAATTCAAAGTCGTTGATGATGATTTCGATGCCATCGAAACGCTCTATGGCGTGGGCTATCGCTACCGCGAGGCATAAT
Source organism: Hyphomicrobiales bacterium (assembly GCA_040255365.1). Taxonomy (GTDB): domain Bacteria; phylum Pseudomonadota; class Alphaproteobacteria; order Micropepsales; family Micropepsaceae; genus Rhizomicrobium. The sequence goes on along the minus strand of JBDZUY010000032.1, from coordinate 26,839 downwards.
GTGTGAGCGGGTGTATCAAACATGAGCACCGGGCCCGATAACGATCCGGCTGCGCGTGTCGCAGTGCGGCAACCGTTTATCGAGCGCGGCTTGTTCCGCGCGTTTTCCAAGGATGGGAATTCGCGGTTTTCGGTGCTGGCGTGGCGCATCATCCTATTCAACATGCTGGCGCTGTTGGTGCTGATTGCCGGCGTGATTGCAGTGCAATCCAGCCGCGTCGGCCTTATCGACGAACGGTTGGACGGTATCAAGGAACAGGCCGTGGTGGTGGCCGGAACGCTCGCAGAATACACGACTGACGACGCAACCCGCGCGATCAAGGTGGAGCAGGCCGAACCGCTTTTACGTCAGCTGATTGCGCCAACGCATTTGCGGGCGCGGCTATACGGCACAAACGGCAAGCTTGAAATCGACACGCGCAACCTGCTGGCGCGCAATATCGTGCAGACAGCCACACTTCCGCCGATCGGTTTTTGGGCAGGTCTTCGAAACCGCGCCAGGCATTTTTATGACGCCATCATGGGCGTACGCCCGTTCGCGCAGCTTCAACCCTATTTCGAAGCTGGCAATGATGGGCGCGTCTATTCGGAGGTCAACAACGCGCTGAGTGGTGTGATCGGAACTGCCAAGCGCGTGGATGAGCGCAACAAGCTTGTGCTCTCGGTTGCCGTTCCCGTGCAGCGCTTCAAGGCCATATATGGCGTGCTCATGCTTTCGACAGAAAGTGGCGACATTGATGAAATTTTGCGTGAAGAACGCTCCACGCTTCTGGAGGTTTTTCTTGTCGGCTTTATCGTGATGCTGGTTTCCTCGCTCTATCTTGCAGGTGCCATTGCGCAGCCCATTCGCCGCCTTGCCGCAGCAGCAGACAGCGTGCGCCGTGGTCGTTCCGGCCGCGAATCCATTCCGCCCATGCCGGGCCGCAACGATGAAATAGGTGATCTTGCAGCCAGTCTTTCAAGCATGACGCAGGCGCTTTATGACCGTATAGACGCCATCGAAAGCTTTGCTGCCGATGTCGCCCATGAATTGAAAAACCCGCTAACCTCGCTGAAAAATGCGACAGAAATGGCCGCGCAGGTCAAGGATAGTGAAGCCCGCGACAGGTTGCTGACGATTGTGCGCAAAGACGTAAAGCGCATTGACAGGCTTATTACCGATATATCAGCCGCATCGCGGCTTGATGCCGAACTCAGCCGCGAAGAATCAGCGCCGATTGATCTTGGCTACCTGTTGACGGCAATCGTCGAAGTTTATGAGTTGATGGAAAACCCTCGCGATGTGACGGTGAAGCTCACCATGAAATTGCCGCCGGGCACGCAAATCATGGGCCGTGAAGAGCGCATTGGCCAAGTGTTTCGCAATTTGATCGACAATGCGGTTTCGTTCAGCCCAAAGGGTGGAACCGTTACCGTCTGTGCAGAACAGATTGGCAATACTGCACGAATTATCATTGATGATGATGGCCCTGGCATCCCGCCTGACAACCTCGACACCATCTTCAACCGTTTCTATACCGAACGGCCATCCGAGTTTGACTTTGGCAAAAACTCAGGCCTCGGCCTTTCGATTGCGCGTCAGATTGCACAGGGCGCTGGCGGTCGCATCTGGGCGGAAAACCGCCCTGGAACAGGCGGCAAATTTGGCGGTGCAAGATTGGCGGTTGATTTGCCCCTTATGAACACGGCGCGCACCGGCCAATGAATGCGCCAACCATTCACGCAAGTTGTATAATTCTGGCCAACGCAGGTGCCCCCTTCGGCGCCGCACCCGATGCCGGTGTGCTGCTACTGGGCGAAAGTGGATCGGGAAAATCCGATCTTGCGCTCCGGCTCATTGGACGCGGTGCCATTTTGGTGGCCGACGACCGCACCGAACTTTATGCCGATGATGACAAATTTATGGCCCGCTGCCCGGCGGCGCTCGCCGGGCTGATCGAGGTGCGTGGGCTTGGTATTGTTGCCTTGCCCCATGCGGCGCAAGCGCACATCGTTCTGGTTGCGGATCTGGGCCCGCATGATGCCATTTCCCGCCTGCCCGACCGCGAATCCTTTGAACCGCCGGGGCTTTGCCTTCCGCTGGCAAGCCGTCCGCCGCACCTGCGGCTGAACGGGTTAGAGGCCTCGGCCCCCGACAAGATCGTTCTGGCGGCGGCGGCGTTTACGAACAATCTTCTGCGGCATGGCCTTATTTAAAATTGAGGGCTTCCATAGCGCGGCAAGGTTGCTATCGTCCGCCCTTCACCACATATGCGTTTGGATATGATCGGTATCGTTATCGTTACTCACGGCCGCTTGGCGCAGGAAATGATTTCCGCGATGGAACACATGGTGGGCCCGCAGACTCATTTGCGGGCCGTCTGCATCGGCCCCGAAGACGACATAGAGCGCCGCCAGCGTGAAATTGCGGCGGCAGTAAAATCCGTTGATGCGGGCAATGGCGTTGTCATCGCCACCGATATGTATGGCGGAACGCCCTGCAATCTGGCGCTGACCCTGCTTGATCGCGGCAAGGTGGAGGTGCTGGCAGGCGCCAATTTGCCCAGCCTCATCAAACTGGTCGATATCCGCACCAAGCTGCCGCTTGAACAGGCGGTGAAAGATGCCATTGATGCGGGTCGCAAATATATGCGCGCCGGTTCTGCCGATCTGGCGGGCGGAGCCTGAGCCATGGCCACTCCGCAGCGGCGCCACGCGGTAGCCGCGATTCGTAACATCCGCGGTCTGCACGCCCGCGCTTCTGCCAAAATCGTGGAAGCCGCCGCACGGTTTCAATCGCACATCACCGTGACCAAGGGCGGGCAGACCGTTGATGCCCGTTCAATTATGGGTTTGATGATGCTGGCCGCCGCATTGAACAGCGAAATTGAGGTCGATGTCGAAGGCCCAGACGCCGAGGAAGCCATGACCGCCATCCTGGCCCTGATCGAAGCCAAATTCGGCGAAGATTGATCCACACCTTCGTACCGCGAACGCGCCTGTGCCGGTTGCACTGCCCATTTTCGCGGGCAACTCTATCCCAGTCGGATATGCTGGGGATTACGGATGCTTCAGGGAAAAGGCATGCCCATCTGGGGCGCTGCCGCCATTGTGATCGTGACGTTGATCGGCGCCTGGGCGCTGATTCCGCAAATGGAAGGCCCCGGCAAATCAGCCTCCACAGTTGCTGTGGTCAAAGATGCCTTTCCCAACGACGAATTCCCGACGACTTACAAACGCCTCGCCTCCAAACCAACAATCATACAAAACGCCACCATTCTGACCGGCACGGACAAGGAAATCGCCGAGGCTTCCATTGTGATGCAGGACGGCAAAATTATCGCCGTCGGCACAGACCTGACCGTGCCCGATGGCGCGATGATTATTGACGGCAAGGGAAAATTCGTAACGCCGGGTGTGATCGACATTCACTCCCATCTCGGTGTTTATCCCTCACCGTCAGAGCCCGCGACAGCAGATGGCAATGAAGCCACCAACCCGGTGACAGCAAATGTGCGCGCGGAAAATTCTGTCTGGCCGCAAGACCCCGGGTTTTCGCGGGCGCTGGCCGGCGGTGTCACCACTCTGGAAATTCTTCCCGGCTCAGCCAATCTGATCGGTGGCCGCTCGGTGGTTTTGAAAAATGTCGCCGCGCGCACGGTGCAGGCGATGAAATTCCCTGATGCGCCGTACGGTTTGAAAATGGCCTGCGGCGAAAACCCCAAGCGCGTATATGGCGACAAGGGTGGTCCTTCCACATGGATGGGCGATGTGGCCGGCTATCGCGCCGCTTTCGCAAAGGCCGATGCCTATCGCCACAAATGGCGCCACTATTGGAAAGCCAAACATGCGGGCAAGGATGCAGACCCGCCTGACCGCGATCTGGGTTTGGAAACGCTGGCGCTGGTACTCGACAAGAAAATCGCGGTTCAGATGCATTGCTACCGCGCCGACCAAATGGCGACCATGATCGATGTGTCGAAAGAATTTGGCTTTCGTATTGCCGCGTTCCATCACGCGACCGAGGCTTACAAGGTGGCCGACCTTCTGCGCGAAAACAATATTTGCGCCGTGATGTGGGCCGATTGGTGGGGCTTCAAGATGGAAGCCTATGACGCGGTGCCTGCAGGGCTTGCCATGGTCGATGCAGCGGGAGCCTGCGCAATGATTCATTCCGATGATCCCATCGGTATCCAGCGGCTCAATCAGGAAGTTGCCAAAGCCATGGCAGCCGGCCGCCGCATCGGCCTGAAAATAACGCGTGCGCACGCCGTCGCATGGATGACGCGCAACCCGGCCAAGGCACTGGGCATTCTGGACAAGGTCGGCACACTGGAAAAAGGCAAGATGGCGGATGTCGTGATGTGGAGCGGCGATCCGTTCAGCGTTTATAGCCATGCCGAGAAAGTCTTTATCGACGGCGCGCTGCTGTATGACCGTGATGATCCGCGCCTCAGCCCACGCAGCGATTTCGAGCTGGGTCAATTGCCCGGCCGTGCCCATACCGGAGGTGCAGGCCAATGAAACCGGCAACGCTGATTTTCACTGCGGCTGTGCTCTGCGCTTTTGCAATTTCGCCCGCCCTTGCACAGGGTGATGCCCCGCTTGCAGCCCCGACCGGCGATGTAACCGCCACACAATTACCGCCAACCACGCCGCCCATCATTATTCGCCACGGCAAGATTTATTCGCTGGGTGCGGCGGGAACGTTGGATGATGGCGATATTCGCATCGACAACGGCAAAATCACCGCCGTCGGGAAAAACCTCAGCGTGCCAGCGGGCGCGACCGTCATCGATGCCAAGGGCAAGCCGGTAACGCCAGGCCTGATGGCCTCTTACACCCAACTCGGTATTCAGGAAATCGAGATGGTGAACGAAACCAACGACAGCGAGGGCGATTCTGACATCAATACCGCGGCCTTTGACGTGGCCGATGCGATTAATCCCAATTCCACGCTCATTCCCATCGCGCGCATCGCGGGCGTTACGCGTTCGTTGATTGCGCCAGAACCAAACAATGGCGTGTTCTTTGGGCAAGCCGCCGTGATCCATCTGGGTGACAGCAATGATCTGCTGGTCAAGCGTCACGCGGGCGTGTTTGCCACGATTGGCCCGCTGGGCGCCGACACACAGCGCGGCACACGGCCCGATACATGGTCGCTGTTTCGCGAAACGCTGAACGATGCACGCGAATATTGGGCACAGCGCGCTGGCTATCACAAACCTGGCGGCAGCCGCGACCAGCGCAGCAAACGCATTGATCTTGAGGCACTGGGGCCCGTGATCCGCGGCGAGGAGCCGTTGATCATTTACGCCAACCGCGCATCAGACATTCGCCAGATCATCACCTATTGCACGGCCAACAAATTGAAATTGGTGATCCTTGGCGCACAGGAAGGCTGGATGGCGGCAACCGAATTGGCGAAAGCCGATGTTCCGGTGATCGTTGATGCGCGTCTCAACCTGCCCAACTCGTTTTCTGAAATTGGCGCGACATTGCAGAACGCGGCCCGCATGGATGCCGCAGGCGTCCGCGTGATGTTCATGCCGGCCAGTGATGATCCGGCCCAATACGCCCGCACCATCACGCAAGTGGCGGGCAACGCCGTTGCCAATGGCATGCCCTGGGCGCACGCACTTGCCGCCATCACCAAAGTGCCGGCCGAGGTTTGGGGTATTGGCGATAGTTACGGCACGCTCGACCCCGGCAAGGATGCAGACATTGTGGTATGGGACGGCGACCCGCTGGAAGTCACCAGCGCACCAACCGCCGTGCTGATCAAGGGCAAGAACATTCCGCTGGTATCGCGGCAGACCGCGCTTCAGGAGCGCTACAAAAACCTGAGCGACAAAACGATGCCTTTCGCTTATCGCTAAGGTTCACGCCAAAGCGACAGGGGAGCAGCGACGTCTTCGAGGGGTTTGCGTTCGGCCGCAATGCCAATGATCAGCTCAACCAAAGCGGCAAAGACCATAAGTCCGCCGCCGAACAGATAACCCCAAAGAATTTCACCGCGCGAGCCGGTATCAATCAGCGCACCAAAAACCGCCGGTCCCGCGATCCCGCCAAGTGCCGTGCCGAACGCATAGAACAGTGCGATGGCGCGCGCCCGCATTTCCAACGGGAAGCTTTCACCCACCGTCAGATAGGCGGCACTGGCACCGCAGGATGCAAAAAAGAAATTGATCGTCCAGGCGATCGTTTGTCCGGTAGCGCTCAAAACCCCTTGCGCGAACAGGTAACCCGTCAGCGCCATCAATACGCCAGATAAACCATAGGTCAGCGCAATCATCGGTTTGCGGCCAATGGTGTCAAAGAAACGCCCCAGCAAAAGCGGACCCATGAAATTGCCGAACGCGAACGGCAGCAAAAACCAGCCGACGCTTTGCGGCGCGATGCCATAAAAATTTGTCAGGATCAGAGCGTAGGTAAAGAAGATCGCGTTGTAGCAAAACGCCTGTGTCGCCATCAGCGTGATGCCCAATACCGTGCGCTTGGGGTAGGAGACAAACAGCGTTTTGATGATGTCGGACAATGCGGTGCGGCCATGGGCGAAAAACCGCAACCCGGGCGTCGTTATTTTCGCCAATACGATTCCGGTATCTGCCACCACGCGCGCTTCGATTTCACCAATGATCTTTTCGGCTTCGGCATTGCGCCCGTGGATCATCAGCCAGCGCGGGCTTTCCGGCACGAATTGGCGCAAGAACACGACAATGATTGCGAGCATCCCGCCAATGATGAATGCCAACCGCCAGCCCAGCCAAATGGGCAACACCGCCGGATCAAGCACAACAAGCGAGCCTATCGCGCCGATGGCGGCGCCCACCCAGAAGCTGCCATTGATTGCCAGATCGGTGTAGCCACGATGGCGCGCCGGGATGAATTCCTGAATTGCCGAATTGATGGCGGCGTATTCACCACCGATCCCCGCCCCCGTCAGTGCACGAAACAAAATGAACGACCAGAAATCCCACGAAAAACCGGTCGCTATCGTTGCCAGCAGATAAACACCGACCGTGATCGTAAACAGCTTTTTGCGGCCAAAGCGATCCGTCAAATCGCCGAACACCAATGCGCCAATGACGGCGCCAGCAATATAGGCGCTGCCGGCAAGGCCGATCTGTGTGTTGGACAGACCCAGCGTTGCATCGTTAGTGAGCACGCCGGATAGCGAGCCGACAAGCGTGACCTCTAGCCCGTCCAATATCCATGTGATGCCAAGCGCAGTGACAATGAGCCAGTGGAACCGCGCCCAGGGCAGCCGGTCGAGCCGCGCGGGAACATCGCTCACAAAGGCTGTTTGCGAAGGCATGTCTCAACTATAACGCGCGCCCACACCGGCGCAAAAACTCAACCATGATCGCGTTGCCACTCATATAATGTAAAATCATGCGGATAGAGATTTTCGATGCGCGTGCGCTGCGCAGACGTTATTTCGTTTGCGATTTTGCGTGTTGTGCGGTTCTCGTGCGGAAAAGATAATGGCTTGCCAATTTTTTCGGAAAGTCCGCGCGTAAATTTTCGCGTGTCTTCCAGAACGCCGCTATGGAATATGTGTTGTGCATAATAGCTCGCCAAATTCTCCGCACCATCCCAGCCGATGTAACGGCTGGCAATGTTCTCATATTGCTCACGGCGTTCAGTCAAGTAATCGAGAAAGCCATCAAATGAATACTGCGCCGCAGCTTTTGGCATGATGCCGGCATCAATCCGGCCCCAAACCGGTTTTTTGAAATAACTGGCGCGCGCGTAATTGTATTCTGAACGTGAGCGTTCGTAAGGGTTGCGCAGCAAGGTGATGATTTTCAACGGCCGGGCGATGTTGGCGGTGACGCTTGCAAAATCGATATGCCCGCCATCTATCAAATCGCCATGCCGCGCTTGGCTGGTGATGCGTGCATAGGCGCTGCTAAAATCGACAACATGATAATGCCGGTAAAGGTTTTTTCGCCGTGAACGGATGCCCCGCAAGCGCTGCAGTCGCGAAAGCTCACCGTCCGGATCGCGGGTATTCGGCAGAAAGAATATCCGCCGCCCTGAAAACGCATGGGCCAGAAGGGCGCGAAGGCTTTCACTTCCGCTTTTAGGCACCCGCACAGATACCGTGATGAAGTTCCTCATCACAGATCAGCCGCAACGGTCTGGGCACCAATGGATTTGGCGTTTCTACAGATGCTCACCACAGGATTTTCGCAGTTTTAGTCGCGAATGTAACCCTGGCGGGCGTTGGTTAGGCACAATAGGTTGCATAACACATTGAAATTACTAAAAGAAGTATGATCAAATAAAGATATGCGTATTTCTTTATATCCCTGTTGAACCTGCTCTACCCCCCTGCTATACCCCGCCCGAACCAGACAGGAGAATTGCATGGCCGCCGCCCAAGACTACATCGTTAGAGACATCAAGCTCGCCGATTGGGGACGCAAGGAACTCGACATCGCTGAAACCGAGATGCCGGGCCTGATGGCCACGCGTGAAGAATATGGCAAGCAGCAGCCGCTGAAAGGCGCGCGCATTGCCGGTTCGCTCCATATGACGATCCAGACGGCTGTTCTGATCGAAACGCTGACGGCACTTGGCGCCGAAGTGCGCTGGGCCTCATGCAACATTTACTCCACACAAGATCATGCCGCCGCCGCGATTGCCGCGACCGGTGTGCCTGTGTTCGCCGTAAAGGGCGAAACGCTGGAAGAATATTGGGATTATTGCCACCGCATTTTCGAATGGCATGATGGCGGCACCCCGAACATGATTCTGGATGATGGCGGCGACGCCACGCTGCTGCTTCACCTTGGCAAGCGCGCGGAAGCTGGCGACACCGCCTTCCTCGACAAAGCCGAAAATGAAGAAGAAACGGCGCTTTTCGCCTCCATCAAACAGCGCCTCAAAGACAAGCCGGGCTGGTACACAAAGACCGGCGCAGCCATCAAAGGCGTGACCGAAGAAACCACGACGGGCGTGCATCGCCTTTACCTGATGGAAAAAGACGGCTCGCTGCTGTTCCCCGCCATCAACGTCAATGACAGCGTGACCAAGTCGAAATTCGACAATCTCTATGGCTGCCGTGAATCGCTGGTGGATGGCATTCGCCGCGGCACAGACGTGATGATGGCCGGCAAGGTCGCCATGGTCGCCGGGTTTGGCGATGTGGGCAAAGGCTCGGCTGCTTCGCTGCGCCAAGCCGGTTGCCGTGTGATGGTCAGCGAAATCGATCCGATCTGTGCCTTGCAGGCCGCGATGGAAGGTTATGAAGTCGTCACAATGGAAGAGGCCGTAAAGCGCGCCGACATCTTCGTGACCGCGACGGGCAATGTCGATGTCATCACCGTTGACCACATGCGTGCCATGAAAGACCGGGCCATCGTTTGCAACATCGGCCATTTCGATTCGGAAATTCAGGTCGGCGGCCTGAAGAACTTCAAATGGAACAACATCAAGGACCAGGTGGACGAGATTGAGTTCCCCGGCGGTAACAAAATCATCCTGCTCAGCCAGGGCCGCCTCGTGAATCTGGGCAACGCCATGGGCCACCCCAGCTTTGTGATGAGCGCCTCGTTCACCAACCAGACCCTGGCGCAGATCGAGCTGTTCTGTAATCCGGGCAAATACGAGAAGAAGGTCTATGTCCTGCCGAAGCTGCTGGACGAAAAAGTTGCGCGTCTGCATCTCGACAAGATCGGTGCGCGTCTGACCGAAATGACAAAGAAGCAGTCGGCCTATATCACCGTGCCGCAGAACGGCCCCTACAAGCCGGACCATTACCGCTACTAAGCGCGGCTAAAATCGACGAACACACGGCGGCGGGCCAGACGGTCTGCCGCCGTTTTCTTTCCGCCCACGGAATTGTTAACACCTTGATCCGACTCCCTTATCCGGGAGGTTGCGGCTGTACGCCCAAATGTTGGGCTGAACGCGAGATGTAGTCGTTTACAAATTCTTAACCACCTTCTCTAGACCTCATCCATTATCCACGTATCATGTTGATTCCACAGTGATTCGTGGCTGTGGCGCGAATCGGGGGCGGCCGCTCATGCGTCCCAAAACGGGACATAACAAGAGCCGTGATGGCGGGGTTAAGAGGTTGAGGCATTTTCGCGCCGCAGCCAGTTTTGGGGTTGTGGTTGCGTTTGCACCATCACCTGCCCTGGCTGCCATTGCGGCACCGGACACCGGTCTGGTTGCTACCGCCATAGCGGCGGGGGCGGCGGCTTTGGCTATGGCTGCCGGTCTATGGGCCATGGCAGAGCAGCGTGCCGCAAGGCGCCTGCGCCGGAACCTGCGCGCCATCGGCGCCCGCTCGCGGGCCGTCACCAGCGCGCGCGACGCGCTGTTGTCAGCCGGGCGTGAAGCCGTTGTCGTTTGGGGCCGTGACGGCGGGCAGCCCATTTCGTATGGCGGCGGCGAATTGCTTTTGGATTCCTGCCTGGCAGGCGCGGATGCCACCGAAATTTCCATAGCCATTGACGCTCTGAGCGATGATGGCAAGCCATTCTCGTTAAGCGGACATGACCGCAACGGCCGCGCTATCACCTTGCGAGGCCGCGCAGTGGGCGCCATGGCGGCGGTGTGGCTTGAAGAAGAACCCGAAGCTGTCAGTGCCGCGCTGGATTTCCGCGCCGTTCTTGACGCATTGCCCATTCCTGTCTGGCTGCGGGACAAAACATTGTCGCTGCTTTGGGGCAATCAGGCTTTCGTTTCTGCTACGGGTGCAGAAAACGCCGAAGCCGCCATTGGTACGCAAGCAGCCCTAGACAAATCCGAACGCGATCTTGCCAGCGCCGCACGTAGCGAAGGCCAGACGCTGGTAGCAAAACGGTTTGCCGTGGTTGGCGGGCATCGCCGCGCACTGGCCTTTACCCACGCCCCTCTGGATGACGGACGCATCGTCGGCACCGCCATCGATGTGACCGATGTTTCCAATGCCGAAGCCAAACTGCAGCAGCATCTTGATGCCCATTCCGATACGCTGGACAAACTCGCCTCGGCCGTCGCGATTTTCGGCAGCGACCAGAAGCTGAATTTTTATAACCGCGCCTTTGTACAATTGTGGGGCTTGCCAGAGGCCTGGCTCGATACACACCCCAGCGATGGCGAAATTCTTGATCGCTTGCGTGACGCACGCAAGCTGCCCGAGCAACGCGATTATCAGCAGTGGAAGCGCGAGCGGCTGAGCCTTTACGAACAACCGGACAAACACCTATCCGAAGATCATTGGCATGTGCCGGGCGGCAAGACCTTGCGTATCACAGCTCAGCCGCACCCCTTTGGCGGGCTAACGTTCCTCTATGAAGATGTTACCGAAAAGCTGGCACTGGAAAGCGATTACAACACGCTTATCAAAGTGCAGTCCGCCACACTGGATACACTACAGGAAGCCGTGGCCGTGTTCGGACCTGATGGCAAACTGAAACTGCACAATGCAGCCTTCGCACGAATCTGGGATTTGACGGATTCAGATCTTGCTGGTGAGCCACACATACAGCGCATCGCCGAAGCCTGCACCGCACGCTTTGGCGAAGAGCCCATCTGGCAGAAGCTGGTATCCGCCATCGCATCCGGTGCAGAGCGCAGCCGCGATTGGGGCGAGATTGAACGCAGCGACAAAACCATTCTGGCGCTTTCGCTAGCCCCCCTGCCCGATGGCGCGACGCTTGTTACATTTGCCGATGTGACCGACCGCTTCCGCATTGAAAGCGCACTGCGTGACCGCAATGATGCTCTGGAAGCCGCGGATAGGTTGAAGTCTGATTTTGTGCATCACGCTTCGTTTCTGTTCCGCGATCCGCTCAATGCCGTGCATGGCTTTGCCGATATGCTGGCATCGGGCCATGCCGGTGAACTCAATGAACGCCAAAGTGAATATGTGCGCGATATTCTGACGGCATCAAACAAGCTTGCCGAAGTGACCAGTGACATTCTCGATCTGGCGATGATCGATTCTGGTGCCATGCGGTTGGAGCTTGGCCGCGTTGATCTCTACGAGCTTCTGCGCCGCATCTCCGAACCTTTGCGCAAAAATGCGGAGAGCCTGAACATCAATTTCACGCTTGATTGCACAGAAGATGCTGGTGTTGTGATTGTGGATCAACGCCGCATCCGCCAAGTCGTGTTCAACCTGCTTGCCAATGGATTCAAATACACGCCACAAGGTGGTACCATCACATTGGGCGGCGAAATCATCGGCGATGATGTGCAGATTTACGTGTCCGATACGGGGCCCGGTATCGCGCCCGAAGTCAAAGCCAGCGTCTTCGAACGCTTCGCTGCGAAGGGGCGCTCAGGCCAGCGCGCAGGTGCCGGTCTTGGTCTGGCGCTGGTAAACCGCTTTGTCGAACTGCATGACGGCTGGGTTGAAATCGAAAGCGGCAGCGAGGAAGGCACAATTGTGCGCTGCCATCTGCCGCGGCGCTTCCATGATGGCACGCCGGAATCCGCTGCAAAAAGCAACGTGGCCTGACCGGCTTGGGCCCTGCTGGCCTTTAAGAATGGTGCCGCCAGCGTTATATATGGGCTGAAATCTGTGAACTTTCCGAGGCCGCCATGCCGTCGTCCGGCATCTTGAACATTGCAGCCATTCGCGCATGCAAAGCGCGCCATGAGCCGTACACCTATTTCATGGGTGACGGTGTGATCGCGCCGCAAGCATTCAGCGATCTTGGTGCGAGCTTTCCAAAGATTACGGCAACCGGATTTCACCCCGCCGAAGACATGGAATTTCATGGCGCATTCGCACAATTGATTGGCGAAATTCAGGGGCCGGAATTTGTGAGCGCCGTATCGGACGCGCTGGGCGTGGACTTAACGCCGTATCCGCAACTCATCACAATCCGCCGCGTTTCAGCGGCACATGAGGGCCGTATTCATAGCGATTCAGAAAGCAAGATCGCGACCTGCCTGATCTATATGAATGAAGGCTGGCTTCCACCCGAAGGGCGCTTCCGTGTTTTGCGCAATAACAAAAGCTTCGACGATTATGTGGTCGAAGCCAGCCCCGAAATGGGTTCGATCGTTGCCTTTAGACGGGCGGACAATTCCTGGCACGGGCATACACCTTTTGTTGGCGAACGCCGTGTCGTGCAAATCGCATGGGTGCGCAGTCAGGCCGATATTGACCGCAAGAAAAAACGCCACCGCCTATCAGGCTTTTTCAAGAACCTGTTCAAGGGCGAAAAAGCTGAAGCCTACTGACGCAAAGGTTAGTGCTGACTCTTGGGCATTTTTACGGTTAGACCGTCCAACTCGTCCGTCACCTTGATTTGACAAGACAGGCGGCTGTTGGGTTCTTGGTCCTGCGCAAAATCCAACATGGTTTCTTCCATGTCTTCTTTCGGCGGAATCCTGTCTGCAAACGCCGTATCGACATAAACATGACAGGTCGCACAAGCGCATGCGCCACCACAATCGGCATCAATGCCGGGGATGAGGTTTTTGACAGCCCCCTCCATCACGGTCCAACCGGCGGGCACATCCACGATGTGTTCTTTTCCGCTGTCCTCAATATATTTGATCTTCGGCATGGATGCTCCTGAATAGCTCTTAAACGATATTCTTCATATGGATGGCGGTGTCCGCAAGACGTTCCCGCGACACTTTTGTTCCGTCCGCGACCAGCTTTCTGCCAATTATGTATTCCGGCGCGGCGTTAACGGCTTCGACAGCAACAACTGCGCCATCGCGCAAATGGAAAGCAGCGAATTTATGCGCCCCGAGGTCGCCGCGTATCACGATTTCATCCTCTGGCCGCGCCAATCCCGCGATCTGCAGTTTTAGATCATATTGATCTGACCAGAACCACGGCACCTCTTTATAGGGCTTTGGTTTTCCGGCCATGGCCAGCGCCGCGTGTTTGGCCTGCTCAATCGCGTTTTGCACGCTTTCAAGCCTTACCAATTGATCTTCATGGCTATAATGGCGCGTGCAATCACCAGCCGCAAAAATCGACGGGTCTGTTGTGCTGGCACATGTGCGATCGACCAGAATTCCGTCCTTGCATTCAAGACCGGCATTGGTCGCCAATTCCTGATTCGGCATCACGCCAATACCAACAAGCACCTGATCCGCCGCATATGTATGGCCGCTGGCGCGTACCGCAGTCACGTTACCCTCGCCCTCAAACGCCTCGACGAGTGCTTTAAAGTTAAACTTTACACCAGCCTCTTTATGAACCTGTTCATAGAAAGCAGATATTTGCGACGACGCCACACGTTGCATCGTACGGTCCATCGCTTCGAATACCGTAACGTCTAACCCGCGTTTGGCCGCAACAGCCGCCACCTCAAGGCCGATATAACCGCCACCGATAATGGCCAGCTTCTTGCCAGACTCGAACGCGGGGCGCAGACCATCCACATCGGCGATATTGCGCAAATAATGCACGCCATTCAGATTCGCACCGGGAACCGGAATTTTGCGCACACGCGACCCCGTCGCGATCAGCAGTTTGTCATAGCCAAGACTGCGCCCATCGGACAGCGTTACCGTCTTTTCCGCACGGTCAATTGCCGTCGCAATCACGGATGTCAGCAATTCACACCGCGCCTCCGTAAAGAATGCGTCCGGTTTTAAAAAAAGCCGCTCCCGGTCCAGTGTGCCAGAGAGATAGGTCTTGGAAAGCGGCGGGCGCTGATATGGCGCAAACGGTTCATCGCCCACCATGGTGAGCGCGCCTTCAAACCCTTCTGCCCTGAGGGTCGCAACCGCCTGCGCGCCAGCCTGGCCAGCGCCAATGATAATGATCTGTTCCGGCATACTTTATATGTCCTGAAAGCCCGTGATTACCCCATCAGAGCCGGGAATTACCATGTCCGACCAGATTTGGGGAATCAACCGGGACGGGGCACATTGAGGCAGGCTCCCGTGCAGGCTAAAAGACCGGAAAATGGCCCCGACAAACAACGAATTCCAAACCAATACAGCATTGATGGACCTGAGCGACACTGCGCGTTTGGGCGCGCGGATTGCCGCAGGGCTCGGCCCCGGCTGTGCCGTGGCGTTAATGGGCGATCTGGGAGCCGGAAAAACCGCATTGGCACGCACCATTCTCGAAGCCCTTGGCATCGTTGAAACCGTGCCCAGCCCAACCTTCACAATTGTCCAGCAATATGAGACAGCGCACTTCCCCGTCCGCCATTATGACCTCTATCGCATTGAAGATTCGCGCGAACTGAATGAATTGGGACTGGACGAAGCGCTGGATGAAGGCGCGGTTCTGATAGAATGGCCTGAAAAAGCAGAAAGCGTTTTACCGGAGGACAATTTGCGGGTGCATCTGACAATAATTGGCGAGACCGCACGCAACGCCGCCATCACCGGCCCGGCTCGCTGGGCAAAAATTTTGCAACCGCCCGAAGGTGCACATGAACGTTAATAACAAAACAGACCACCGGACAGAGGCGATGAACGCGTTTCTGAAAACTGCCGGATGGGCGGGCGCCAAGCAGATGCGTCTGCCGGGGGATGCATCAACGCGCGGTTATCTGCGGCTCGTTCAAAATGGGCGCAGTGCCATGCTATTGGATCAACCGCAGACCGCCGAAACACCGGCTGCACCCACGCATGCAAACGAAGCTGAACGTCGCGCGCTAGGGTACAATGCGGTGGCGCGGCTCGCCGGGGCCGATACGGCACGCTTTGTGGCCGTTGCAAATTTCTTGCGCGCGCGCGGATTGAGCGCGCCGCAAATCTATGCCGATGACCCTGCACTGGGTTTTGTGTTGAGCGAAGATCTGGGTGAAAGCCTCTATGCTGATGTATTGACGACGGGTGCCAGCGAAACTGAACTCTATGGTACCGCGATAGACGCATTGGCAAAGCTGCACGCCGAGACGGCAATGGCCACTATCAGCGATAATATCCCGTTACACGCTTATGATGACGTCGCGCTAATCGCGGAAACCGATTTGATAACCGAATGGTTTTTGCCCCATGCACTTGGACGGCCCGCCTGTATGGACGAAATTGCCGAACATCGTGATCTGTGGCGCGCAGCATTAAGGCCGGTGCTGGAATCGCCTGCTTTTTTTGTGCATCGTGATTATCACGCACAAAATCTTCTGTGGTTGCCGTCGCGCGCTGGCATCGCAAAAGTCGGGATCATCGATTTTCAAGATGCCGTGGCCGGTGCGCGCAGTTACGACCTGATATCCCTGATTGAAGATGCGCGCCGCGATGTGCCCCCGGCACTCGCTGAGTCGATGATTACGCGCTATCTCGAAACAATGCGCGTTCAAGGCACCCCCCTGAACGAAGATACTGTGCGCGCCGAGATGGCGGTCATGGCGGCACAGCGCAACGTAAAAATCGCAGGCATTTTTGCACGACTGGCCAAGCGTGATAACAAACCGCGCTATTTGGCCTACCTGCCCCGAGTTTGGAACTACCTTAATCGCGACCTCGAACACCCTGCGTTGGCCTCACTCAAGACATGGTATGACCGCATCATTCCGATAGACGCACGCGGTGCAGCCCCGCACAAAGGAGCCTCCGTTTGACCGCCAAACCCGTAACACGTGCAATGATTATGGCCGCAGGGCTTGGAACACGCATGCGCCCGCTGACCAACGATCTTCCCAAACCATTGGTAAAGGTCCGCGGCAAAGCGCTGCTCGACCACGTCATAGACAGGCTTGTTGCCAATGGTGTCACATTGATTGTCGTCAACGCGCATTACAAAGCCCAGATGATTAAAGATCATGTCGCCGCACGTACCGATGTAGAAATTCGCGTTTCCGATGAAAGCGATGCACTGCTGGATTCTGGCGGCGGTATTGCCAAAGCCTTGCCACATTTTGAAGGCGAGCCCTTCTTCCACTGCAACGCCGATACGGTTTGGGCGGAAGGCACATCCAGCGCGCTGGATCACATGCAAGCCTGTTGGAACGCTGACAAGATGGATGCGTTGATGTTGCTCGCGGCCACGGTCAATACGGTATGCTATGACGGGCTCGGCGATTTCACGATGGATGCCGATGGCCATATTGCACGGCCGGAAGAAGGCTATGTCGCACCGTTTGTATGGATGAGTGTGGAGATCTTACATCCGCGCCTGTTTGCCGGCGTCAAACCCGGAAAATTCTCAATCAACCCACTCTGGGACAAAGCCATCGAAAAAAACAGGCTCTTTGGTGTGCGGCTGGACGGGGTTTGGATGCATATCGACCGGCCCGAAGCCGTAAAAGAATCCGAGGCGTTCCTCAACGACCTCGCTCCGGTCTGATATATCGCGATGCCAGCCAATGTTCTCACCATACCTGCTGGCGCGCCATTCGCGGAAACACTGACGCGTGGGTTGATTGCGCGTTATGGAACGGATGATCCGCTGGCGCTGGCTGGTGCTACAATTTATTTGCCGACACAACGCGCGATCCGCACGCTCGCGGAGATTTTTGCAAAAGAATTGGGTGGCGCTGCCTTGTTGCCCGATCTGCGTGCACTGGGCGATGCCGATGACGACGATATTCTGCTGGCCCTACCTGAACATGAACTTGCGTTACGTCCTGCCATCACGCCGATGCGCCAGCAATTGCTGCTCGCCACGCTGGTGAAGAAATGGAAAACCGCTACGGGCAGTGGGACACTGAGTTTTGCACAGGCCGCCAATCTGGCGCGCGGACTGGCGGGCTTTCTGGCTGACATTGAACGGCAGAACGCTGATCTTGCAAAACTTGATGACCTTGCCCCTGCTGATCTTGCCGCACATTGGGCAGAGGTGCACAAATTTTTATGCATTGTCCGTGATAGCTGGCCCGCCATTCTGGAAGAGGAAGGAACGGTCAACCCAACAGCACACCGCAATGCGGCGCTGGCACGCCTTGCCGAGCGCTTTACCGCGCAACCACCGCAAGGTCCAGTGATAGCTGCCGGTTCAACGGGCAGTATTCCGGCAACTGCAAAATTGCTGGGCGTCATCGCAAACCTGCCCGGCGGCGCGGTGATATTGCCCGGCCTTGACCGCGAACTGGATGAAAAAAGCTGGGCCGCACTTGATGCAGGCCATCCACAATTTGGCATGAAACAATTGCTCAGTGAACTTGGTGTTGCGCGCAAAGATGTAATCGATTGGGCACAGCCATTGCCACAGACGCGCGCGCGCGTGAATTTGTTGCGTGAAATTTTGCGCCCAGCCCCCACAACCGATGCATGGCGCGCTATCGCCAAACGCGGCGGCGCGGATGTGACTGACGGGTTGAAAGGGCTGTCTCTCATCGAAGCTGCCGGTCCCGGTGAAGAGGCAGCAGCCATCGCCTTGATATTGCGCGAAGCACTGGAAAAGAAAGATCAAACCGCCGCGCTGATAACGCCTGACCGCAATCTGGCGCGGCGCGTTTCGGTCGATATGGCGCGCTGGGGACTTGCGATTGATGATTCCGCGGGCCGCCCGCTGGCCAAAACACCGCCCGGTGCATTTCTGTGTTTGCTGGCCGAAGCCGCCGACGCGCAATTCGCGCCCGTGCATTTGCTTGCACTGTTGAAACACCCACTTGCGTCGGGCGGTGAAGACACCCCCACTTTTCGCCGTCATGTGCGCGAACTGGATCGCTGCGTTTTGCGCGGCGCCCGCCCCGATCCGGGCTTTGCTGGCATTGCGACGGCCATGAAACGCGCGCGCGACGATGCGCAGAAATACAACAAACGTCTCGTCGCCATTTTGGACGACCTGAAACCCTGGCTGGACAATCTCGCGGCGCTTTTGAAACCGCTGGAAGCGCTTTTTGCAAAGCGTGGTGCAAGCATTGATGAATTGCTGCAAACGCATGTGGCCGTGGCCGAGGCATTGGCGGCCACCGATGATATACCGGGGGCAGCGCGCCTGTGGGCCGGTGATGCAGGTGAAGCAGCAGCCAACCTCGTGGCCAATCTCGGTACCGCATGCGAAGGCATCGCAGATATTGAACCCGGCTCTTACCCACCTTTGTTCCGGTCCTTTGCAGAAAGCACGGCGGTGCGCATGGTGCGCGGCAGCCACCCCCGGCTTGCCATTCTGGGTTTGCAGGAGGCGCGCCTGCAAAGTTTTGACGTGATCGTGCTGGGCGGATTGAACGAGGGAACGTGGCCGTCGGCGGCCAGCACCGACCCATGGCTTTCGCGTCCCATGCGCGAAACATTGGGGCTTGAACCACCGGAACGCGCCATCGGTCTTTCCGCGCATGATTTTGCCACGCTGGCGGCGGGACCGAATGTCATTCTGACGCGTGCGCGCAAAGCCGAGGGTTCGCCCACCATTGCCTCGCGCTGGTTGCAGCGGCTGGAGCAATTCACGCGCGGGCTCGGCTTTGATGAAAATGATCTGAACCCGCCGCAAGACTATATGGCCATCGCAAATGCCTTGAGTGAACCCGAACGTGCCGGTGAACGCATCGCACGCCCGGCACCAACACCGCCCGTTGAAGCGCGGCCCACTTCGCTTTCCGTCACCGAAATTGAAACCTGGCAACGCGATCCATACGCGATCTATGCCAAGCATGTGCTGGGTCTGCGCCCGCTGGATGCGCTGGATTTGGACATCGGCCCGTTGGAACGCGGCAATGCCATTCACGTAGCGCTGGAAAATTTTATTCGCGAAACTAAAGATAGTTTCCCTGATGATGCGCAAAGCCGCTTGATCGCACATGGCGAGAAGGCTTTCAAAGAAGCCGGCGTTCCCAAGGCCGCAATGGCGCTTTGGTGGCCGCGCTTTTTGAACGCGGCGCATTGGTTTGTCGCGGGCGAACGCGAACGCCGCGCAAATATCCGCCAATCCTTTGTCGAAATTTCCGGCTCTGCATCGTTCCCCGCGCCAAACGGCGAATTTAGTTTGCGTTGTAAGGCTGACCGCATCGATATTCTTTTGTCTGGCGGTGCGGCGATTGTCGATTACAAGACCGGCGCCGTGCCCGCGGCCAAACAGGTTCGTGTCATGCTGAGTCCGCAACTTCCACTGGAAGGCGCGATCCTTGCCAAGGGCGGATTCAAGGAGATCGGCACAATCGATGCCGCGGAAATGTTGTATATTGGCGTGAAGGGTGACGCGCAGCCCGGCAAGATTGTGCACTTTGGTGATGAAACCACAGAGCTTGTTGCCAAGGCGGAAGAAAAACTGCGCACCTACATCGATGCGTTCGCGAACATAAAGCAGCCATACTGGCCGCGGGTTATTCCGTTCCGAAAAGATTTTGCGGGCGATTACGATCATCTGGCGCGTGTCCGCGAATGGTCGTTCACCGGATGGGAGGGCGACGAGGAATGAGCGATTCCGCCACCGCCGCCGATCCGCGCCATTCCGCCTGGGTGTCTGCCAATGCGGGCGCGGGCAAAACCTATACGCTTGCCAATCGCGTGACGCGCTTGTTGCTGGACAGCGCAAAACCCGAACGCATTTTGTGTCTGACCTTTACCAAAGCGGCCGCCGCCGAAATGGCGGAGCGATTGTTCAAGCAATTGGGCAAATGGGCCATGCTGCCCGACACGGAACTGACCCAAAGCATTGCCGAGATTGGTGCGGCCCCGCGCGATGCCGAAGGGTTGCAGCATGCCCGTCAATTGTTCGCACTGGCGCTGGAAACACCGGGCGGATTGAAAATCCAGACGATCCATTCGTTTTGCCAACAGGTGTTGGCGCGCTTCCCGCTGGAAGCGGGCGTACCGCCCGCATTTCGTGTGCTGGACGAACAAACCGCGCGCGAACTGATCGGTCAGGCGCGCATGCGCGTTCTGGAGCGCGCCGGTTCCGGCGACGAAGCGCTTGCCAGCGCCGTTGCGCATATCGTCACCGAAACATCGGAAGCCAAATTGTTGGCCATCCTGCAAGCCGCAACGGGCAATGGGCGCAGGCGCTTTGAAGATTACATCGGCAAACTGAGCGATGATGAAGCCGAACGCGCCGCCGCAGTTCGTACTGCGCATGGCGCGCCCGATGCCACGCCGCAAACAATCATCGCCACATTCTGTAAGGATTTGCGATCTGAAGCTGCACAGCTCAAATCCGCCGCGGCGTGGATGGCACAAGGCTCGAAGCGAGACAAAGAACGTAGCGATGCTCTTGGAATTGCCATCAGCTTGACCGACGACGCTCAGTATTTCGCGGCGATGTGCGATGCGCTGCTGACCAAGGATCGCGGGCCATACAAAGATCTGGTTACAAAAAAACACGCTGAAAAAGATACCGCACAACACGCCTATGTCTTGTCGGTCGAGGCCCGCCTTCTGGATGCGGTGGAGCAGCACAAAGCGGCACGTGCTGCCTCGCTGGCACAGGCGGCGATTCTGCTGGCGGAAGCCATGCTCAAGGAATATGGCCGCGAGAAACAGCTTCGCGGCATGCTGGATTATGACGATCTCATTCTGGAAACCTTGCGTCTTTTGAACAAACCCGGCGCGGCGGATTGGGTGCTCTACAAACTGGATGGCGGGCTGGAGCACATTCTGATTGACGAGGCACAGGACACCAGCCCCGAACAATGGGAAATTGTGCGGCTTCTGACCGGCGAGTTTTTTGCTGGCGAAGGTGTGCGGGGGAGTGAACGCGCACCACGCACCATCTTTGCGGTGGGTGACGAAAAACAATCCATCTTCAGCTTTCAGGGTGCGGACCCGGAACAGTTTGCCAGGAACCAGGATGTGTTCTCGAAGCGCGCGAGCGATGCAGGCCATACATTCCGCGATGTTCCGCTTACTGTTTCGCGCCGTTCCGCGCCGGAGATACTGCAATTCGTCGATGCGGTGTTCGCCAGCGACGAAGCACGCGAAGGCCTGACAACACGCGGCGGGGCGATCCATCACGAAGCATTCCACACCGAATTGCGCGGCCGGGTGGAGCTGTGGCCCGCCATCAAACCGGGCGATACGCCAGAGCCGGACCCGCTACGCCCCATTGATGCGCCATCCGAAGCCAGTCCGGTGGTGCAACTGGCCATTCGCATTGCCGACACAATCCGCCAATGGACGAATGGCAAAACCAGCCTTGCCGGGCATACCAAGCCGATCACACCGGGCGACATCATGGTGTTGATGCCGCGCCGCGAACCGTTCGCCAGCGAAATCATCCGCCAGCTCAAATCGCGCGGCATCGCGGTGGCCGGTGCCGATCGTATCAAACTGCCAGAGCAGATTGCGGTGATGGATCTGATTGCGCTGGGCCGCTTTGTGCTGTTGCCCGAAGATGATCTGAATCTCGCTGCGCTGTTGCGCTCCCCCCTGATCGATATCAGCGAAACCGAATTGTTCGACCTTGCACACAAAAGAGATGGTTCGCTGTGGAGCGCATTGCAAGAGCGCGCCGGCGAAACACCTTTTGTCTTCGCCCATTCCTTTCTGCATGAGATGCGCGCGCGCGCCGATTATGCGCCGCCTTATGAATTTTATGCGCATGTCTTGTCGGCGATGGGTATGCGCAAGCGGCTTCTGGCGCGGCTGGGCACAGAGGCCAATGATTCCATCGACGAATTTCTTTCGCTTGCGCTGAGTTATGAGGCGCTGAACACCCCCTCCCTCGAAGGGTTCCTGCATTGGGTTGAGCGCGGCGAGGTGGAAATCAAACGCGACATGGAAAATGCGCGCAATGAAGTGCGCGTGATGACGGTGCACGGGGCCAAGGGACTGGAGGCCGACATCGTCATCCTGCCCGACACCACCGCCACCCCGGGCGGAAGCGGCGCGCATGGCGACCTGCTCTATACCGAAGATGGGATCATCTTCCCCATGAACAAGGCCGGCGCGCCGCCCGCCGTGCAGGCCGCCAAAGATGCCGCCGATCTGGCCACGGCAAAGGAGCATCGCCGCCTGCTCTATGTCGCGCTGACCCGCGCGCGCGAACGGCTCTACATCGCCGGGTTCGAGAACAAGAAAGGCATCCGTCAGGGCGCATGGTATCCGCTTCTGGCTGCGGCGGCGGAGCGCATTGGCACGCCGATGGAACGCGGCGGTGAAACCATCCATGTCGTTGGCACCGCCGATACCGAAGCGGCAACGCAAACGAAATCCGGCACGTCCGCCGCCGCAACAATCCCCATCTGGGCCACCACCGCGCCAAAACCCGAACGCGCAACGCACCGGCTGATCCGCCCGTCCGATGCGGCGGGGGCGGATGCGCCGCCCATCATCTCTCCGTTACAGCGCAATGCGGCGCGTTTCCGGCGCGGCAATCTGGTGCATGCGCTGCTCGCCCGCCTGCCCGACCTTGCGCCCGCCGAACGCCGCGATGCCGCGCTGCGCTTTTTGCGGACCCGTCAGATGGACGAGGCCGAGGCCAACGCGCTCGTCGATGAAACGCTGGCCGTCCTGAACGATCCGGCGATTGCGCCCGCCTTTGCACCGGGCAGCCGTGCCGAGGTGCCGCTGGTTGTGCTGCCGCTGGACCCGCAAAAGGATGCGCGCCTTTCCGGCCGCATCGACCGCATCGCCGTCACCGATGACGCAGTGTGGGTGATCGATTTTAAAACCAATCGCCCGCCGCCCGCGCGGCCCGAAGATGCGGCCCCGCTCTATCTGACGCAGATGGCGCTTTACCGGCATGGGCTGGCCCGCGTGTTTCCGCAAAAACGAATCGAGGCCGCCCTGATCTGGACCGATGGGCCTCATCTGATGGCCCTGCCGCCCGATCTTCTGGATGCCCAGATGGCGCAAATCCGCACCCGGCTGGCCGCAACGTGACGCACCCCAAGCTGCCGCTTGACCCTTGCGGGAGCCGTTCCTAGTTTCCATATCCAGACAGACACCCCATTGCCAAAGGCCCCGAATATGAACCCGATCAAGGTTTCCGATGCGTCCTTCCAGAACGATGTTCTGAACTCCAAAACCCCCGTAATCGTGGATTTTTGGGCCGAATGGTGCGGCCCCTGCCGCATGATCGCGCCCGCGCTGGAAGAATTGGCCACCGAGATGGATGGCAAAGTCACCGTCGCCAAGATCAATATCGACGAAAACCCCGGCGTGCCGACCAAATATGGCGTGCGCGGCGTGCCGACCCTGATGATTTTCCAGGAAGGCCAGGTTGCCGCCACCAAAGTCGGCGCGCTGCCCAAATCCAAGATCAAGGAATGGATCGAAGCCTCGATCTGACTGTCCAGTCTCCGGTTTCAAAAGCCCTCGTCCTTCGACAAGCTGATGAGGGCTTTTTGCGTTCCCGCCACACCTCCCCTGTTTGCGGGGGAGGTGGCTGGCGCGCGCAACGCGTGCGGCAGACGGAGGGGGCATTGGCGGGCGACACTCCCCCCTCCGCCTCGCAACGCTTGGCACCTCCCCCGTAAACGGGGGAGGAGTTTTCTTGCTCCACCCGCGCAATCGCGGCTCGCGCGCGGCGGCGCAAATGTTGGATAGCGTTGCGCAAGGCCCGTATCTCGGCGGTGTGCATGCCGGTCTTTACCGCATTGCGATTTTTGAACGGCGGACCAGATTTGGGGTGCCACACATCCTCTGGCCGCAACAGTTTGAAAGTTGTTTTTGCGTTTTGCGGCTTTATTCGCGTTCCCCCTCCCCCGCGGCGCTGTCATCCGCCGCCGTCGTGGTCCCGCGCGCAACGTGGATATGTTCAAACACCATGCGCCGGCGTTCCTCACGCATCGGCCCTTGCGGGTTTTGCGCGCGCAGCTTTGCCGCGGCCTTGCCAACATCGGCGCCGGTGCGCGCCAGATGGCACGCCGCATCGATGAATTTGATGCGATCTTCGGCAGAGGGCACCAGCCGCGCCGAATGAAACGCGATCTCGCGCATGAAATAGCGGCACTCACCGATCAACGCGGCCAATTCCGCCTCGGTATCGTGGGAAACACCCGGCGGCGCGGGCGCATCGCCTGCGAATCCTTGCGCCGGTAGCCGCGCCTGACGGCGCACCTGATAGGGCCGGATCGATTGTTCCAGCGGGCGCAAACCGTCATGCGCCGCCGCCGTCTCAATAACCCGCGCATCCACCATGCGCTGGGTCGCTTCTTCCTCGTCCGGGGTCGGCTCGGCCGGTTCTTCCGCCTCCCGCATTTGCGCAAAGGCTTCAAACTCTTGGGACATGGCTCATTCCTCTCTCTCACAAACAATCTGAGATAGGAATAAATTCTTGATGTTCAAGGGGGCACGGAGTTACGGGTTAAGCAAGCGCCATCACGGTAGAAGTTGGGTAATTATCCCAAGTCTTATCGCGATACTTTCTGCCAGCCGCTTTTTTATTTACGCCACCCCATTGTTTGAAGAAAAAGGTGACACCTTGGCGGCGGCATTCTTTCTCTATCGTATCGACCCACGATATCTTCATCGGACGCGCACGCGGGCCTGATTCACCACCGACAATCGCCCAATGAATGTCGGACAAATTCACGCGACCGATACCACCAATAAGTGGCTCAAACGAAATAAAGCGCAATGCAGCAGGGACTTGTCGCAAGGTAGCGATTCTATGTTTGAAATCAGATGATTCAACAGATGTACCAAGCCAAATGTTGGGTCGAACGGCCAAGTTATGTTCAACAACAACACGCAGCATATTCTCAGGGCGCTTCGTCAATATCTGAAAAACGTGTCGCTCTGCACGAACCATCACGTTCCAAACACGAACG
Organism: Hyphomicrobiales bacterium; assembly: GCA_040255365.1. Lineage (GTDB taxonomy): Bacteria > Pseudomonadota > Alphaproteobacteria > Micropepsales > Micropepsaceae > Rhizomicrobium. The sequence goes on along the minus strand of JBDZUY010000032.1, from coordinate 1,335 downwards.
ATGAATTCGTCAGGTACCCCATCCTGAAACAAATCGGACATCGAATTGACAAATATCTTGCGTGGGGCCTTCCAGCGCAGCGGGATATCAAGAGAGTTTTCATTTAGATGAACTCGGCCTGTCCATTTCGGGCGTCCGCCACTTTTGCGTGTCACCCCCTCATATGCTGGATGGCCCATAGCCTGAAGGCGGCCAGCCATCCGCATTGCATAGCAATTCGTACAGCCCGGCGAAATCACCTTGCAACCCGAGACAGGGTTCCATGTCGCATCTGTCCATTCAATGTCACTTAGGCCGGCCATACTTACCACTCTGCATTACCGCGTTGGCCAGTCTCCTAGCCAATGCACTGGCGTTATTACTTGGGTTCGCCCAAGCAAACATTAGTGAATACATATGAATGTTACGAGAGCCGAGAGGAAGCCATTCGTCAAGAACACCACCTTGGAAGATACCCCGCATGCGACCGGCCATATAATCCGTCACAGAATCCACGGTAGCCAATTTTTCGCTTTGCTCATAGCTGCCAAAGAGATCTTCAACAGCTCGCTTTTTGACAAAGACATTACGCCATTGATCGGTTCCAAAAAGAGAATCCATCGACGCGGTATGTGTATTATGGATGTTTCCTTGTTTTGAAATCTGTCTATAGACACCTAGCCCGGCGGGAAATAGGTACCAAAGATCAATCGCTTTCGTCTCAGCAATTCTTTCTACCGTTTCCCACACTACCTGATTGCCAAAGGGATCGAGAAAGACAACTGCTCGCGTCTTGTTCCAATCCGTCTCCGCACAAAAAGCCCTCAACTTCTCGTTCGCGTCTCCATTCTGAACTTCAATGCGATCAGATAGCTCGGGATACTCAGCTTTCAATCCTTCCAACTCACGAACTCTTCTACGCGACTTCTCGACAAAAATGTAACGGTCAAATGCGTGCCCTAAGCCCAACGCCCGGCTAGCCGACCCTTTAATGAATGGCTCGTATTCATCGACACCTTCGAGCAATGGCGTTTCTTCGCTAATTTGAATGTCACCAGTACCGGCGAACGCATCGAAGAAAACGAGTTTGTACCATTGTCGTTGGTTCTTCAGTGCCGTCGAATAGGCTTCAAGATAGCTTTGGAGCCGTTCCAATTTTTCATTCGTATGGACGCTACCAAACTTGTGCTTCTTTGCCATGCAGCCCTCCGTGCAAATTGGAACAAATATAGAACAATTACTTACGGTTGTAAAACAATATTGCTATTAAGCTTTGGCCACACTGCATGGCTCCCCTTCGCAATTGGCATGCGGCTGCGCTATGCGGCGCGGGGTTAGGCTTTACCGCCGAACCCA
>JBDZUY010000001.1:128977-132772 GCA_040255365.1 Hyphomicrobiales bacterium | reverse complement strand
CGCACAGAACATGGTCATTTTATGCTGATTCCGAATTGCACACCGCCGGGACATTTCACAGGTTCCCGCATCCACACGAAAGCACACCCACATGCGCACCATATTTCTGATTGCGGTCACAGCGTTGCTCGCCAGCCCGGCGGTTGCAGCTGATGCTCCGGCAAAAGCTTCCGCCACGCATGACAGTGCAAGCGCAGATCAACTTTCCATAACGGACGCCACCAGTAACGGCGCAGTCACCATTTCTACCGGCCGGATCGATTATCAGGCGGTCGTCGGCAGCCTGATCGTGCATCCCAAGGGCTGGGACGACACGGCGCCCAAGGACGACCCCAAAAATCCCGCGGCCAAGGCAGCCATGTCTTACACAGCGTATTTTCGCCGCGGCGCAGACCCGGCCAAACGGCCGATCATGTTCCTGTTCAATGGCGGTCCCGGCTCAGCAACCCTATGGCTGCATATGGGCGCTTTCGGGCCGCGCCGCGTTGTCACCAACGACCATACCCACACCCCGGCCGCGCCCTATCAACTCGTGAACAATGACCAAACCCTGCTGGATGTCAGCGATCTCGTGTTCATAGATATGCCGGGTACCGGTTTTGGCCGCATTACGGGCAAGGATGCGGACAAGAATTTTTATGGCGTCGATCAGGACATTCATGCCTTTGCCATCTTCATCCGCGATTTCCTCAGCAAGTATCATCGCTGGAATTCGCCGAAATATGTGTTCGGTGAAAGCTACGGTACAATGCGGGCTGCCGGCCTTACCTTGGCGCTGCAAAAGCAAAGCATCGATCTGAACGGTGTGGTGCTTCTGTCCGACATTTTGAACTGGGATCTGATGCCCGATGATCCCAAGCTCAATCCGGCAATCGACGAGCCTTATATCGTCGCATTGCCGACCTATGCAGCCACGGCGTGGTATCACCACATGCTGCCCACCCAGCCAAAGGAACTGCGCCCATTCCTGGACCAGGTCGAACATTTCACCACAGGTGAATATGCGCAGGCGCTTTTGCGCGGCAATCTTTTAAGCGCGGACCGCAAAAAAGTGATCGCCGATAAGCTGCATGCGTTCACCGGGCTGCCGGTGGCGTATCTGTTAAAAACCAATCTGCGTATTGAATATGGCGCGTTCCAGAAAGAGCTTTTGGCACATCAGGACACGACAACCGGCACATTGGATACGCGCTTTACCGGCCCGACAATGGATCCCTTGAGCAAGGTCAGCGAGTATGATCCGCAAAGCGCGGCAATCAGCTCGGCGTATGTTGCAGCGTTCAATTCCTATGTACGCAATGATCTGAAATATGATGGCAAGCGCACCTATACACTTGGCGTTCCGGTATATGGCAGCTGGGATTACAAACATCAGCCGCCGGGCGCGCACAAACCGCTAATCGCGTTGCCAAACGTTCTGCCTGATTTGGCAGCGGCGATGAAAAAAAATCCCGACATGAAGATCATGGTCAATGGCGGATATTACGATATCTCGACGCCCTACTTTGAAGGCTGGTTCGAGATGCATCATCTGCAGGTGCCGCCAAAACTGCAGGCCAATATAGAATACCATTATTATGAATCCGGACACATGGTCTATGTGCACCAACCCACGCTGGTGCAAATGCATGACAAGGTGGCTGCTTTTGTCGAAAAGACCGATAACGTAGATTAACTTGCGTAGCGCAAACACGAGTACTGGCAATCCGCCATGACAATGTAATCACAATGGGCGCATACCATATCCATATTACAGGAGCCTCCGGTTCAGGCTGTTCGACATTGGGCGCGTCATTGGCGGCGCAGCTGGGCATTGCCCACCTTGATACCGATACGTATTATTGGAAACTGACCGATCCGCCGTTCCGCGAAAAGCAGCCAGAACAAAAGCGCGTGCGTCTTATTGCCGGCGCAATGGAAAACGCGCAAAGCGGTTGGGTGTTATCTGGTAGCATTGGCGCTTGGGGTGCGCCGTTGATACCGCGTTTCGATCTTGTCGTGTTCCTTTGCGTGCCCACAGATATACGCATGCCACGGCTGCGCGAGCGCGAAACTGCGCGCTATGGCGCTGACGCAATCGCCCCCGGTGGATGGCATTACGATGAAACGGCCTATTTCCTGAAATGGGCCTCGGGTTATGACACCGGCGAATATGGCGGACGCAGCCTTCCATTTCACAGGGAATGGCTGAAAACCTTACCCTGCCCGGTATTAGAACTTGACGGTACCGAGCCAACAGAAACTTTGACGGATCGAGTTTGTAAGGCTCTTAAAGCGGCGCACTGACCACCATACCGTCGAATGCCGGTTCCACGCCCTCCGGCAATTCGGCTTTCAATTTCGCATAGTCCAGATCGACATGAAGGTTTGTTAAGATCGCACGCCGAGGCTTCACCCGCGCAATCCACTCCAGCGCGGTTTCCACATTGGCGTGACTGGGATGCGGCGTGTAACGCAACGCATCCACGATCCATGTATCGACGCCTTCCAAAGCCGTAAATGCTTCGTCGTCGAGCCCGTTTACATCGCTGGAATACGCAATAGGGCCAAAGCGAAAACCCAAGGACCGTATTCTTCCGTGTTCTTGAGCAAATGCTCTTACCGGCAGTTCCCCCCCTGCTCCGGCAATTGCAAAATCTTCAAACGGTTCAATAATTTCTTTTGCATTTAATATTGGTGGGTAGTCGCTACCAGGCGGTTGAACAAATGTATAAGCGAAGCGACTCATCACGCCTTTTTGCGTAACCGTATCCATATAAACATCTAGCCGCTTGCGCATGGCAATCACCACGGCACGCAAATCGTCCAACCCATGCAGTTGGTCCGCATGATCATGCGTAATCAACACAGCATTGAGTGCACCGCAGCGCGCATCAATTAATTGCTCGCGCATATCTGGCGCGGTATCGACCAAAACAACCGTCTCCCCGCCGTCAGATTTTTGTCGCACAAGGATGGAACAGCGCCTGCGCCGGTTCTTTGAATTTTCGGGATCGCATGCGCCCCAATTGCCCGCACCATCCGGCCCGCCGATACGCGGCACGCCCCCCGATGAGCCGCAGCCCAGAATAGTGACTTCCAGAACCTTGTTCATTGTGGCCGCGGTACACGCGTAAACAAGGCCAGGAAATTCTCGGTCGTTGCATGTGCAAGCTCAGTTTCACTCACACCCTTCAAATCCGCCAGCACCTTTGCAGTATGTCCAACAAAAGCGGGCTCATTGCGCTTTCCACGATGCGGAACAGGAGCAAGATATGGGGCATCCGTTTCGACCAGGAGCCGGTTCAGCGGAACCGTTTTCAGCACCGCACGCAAATCATCAGACTTCTTGAATGTCGCAATGCCGGATACGGAAATGGAAAACCCGAGCGCCAGTGCTGCGTCGGCCAATTTTTGCGTACCCGTAAAGCAATGTATCAGGCCCGTGAAGGCGCCCTTTCCCATTTCGTCCTTCAAAATATCAATCGTATCGTCTTCGGCGTCGCGTGTATGCACAATCAGCGGCAATCGCAGTTCGCGGGCCGCAGCGATATGCAACCGGAAAGTCTGCTTCTGCACTTCACGCGCACTGTGCTCGTAATAATAATCCAACCCGGTTTCACCGATACCAACCACTTTTGCATGACGCGAAAATTCAACAAGCGGCGCAATGTCCGACAGCGGCTCTTTATCGGCTTCATGCGGATGGATGCCAACGGAACAATAAACATTGTCGAAACGTTCGGCGACGGCGCGCACTTGGGGGAATTTTTCGAGCGTTGTTCCAATTGAAACGCAAAGCCCAACACCCGCTTC
>JBDZUY010000001.1:121417-128877 GCA_040255365.1 Hyphomicrobiales bacterium | reverse complement strand
TCAAGAATGCGCTGTTCCAGGGCCTGCGTCAGATATTCGCCAAACACATCTATGCCGCCTGCGCTGCGGCCAAGCTTGTCAGCCAAAGCCAAAATCGCAGCACTATCTGCGCTTTGGGCATTGTCGATCAGGTTTTCGGATTCTTTGGCCAATGCCAACCCGTCATCGCTGGCCATGCGCAAAGCCAGCCCGATCGATCCTCCAGCCAGGTCAATTAATGCGGCACGCGCATCGGCACTCCAATCAGGCAGGCGAACAGTGAGTTCGCGATCCATATCCACGTCGCTCAGCGGCCGCAGGTCTAGACGCTGACAACGCGAGCGGATAGTTGGCAACAAACGCCCCGGTGCATTGGCAAGCAAAATCAGAACGGCGCGTGATGGTGGCTCTTCAAGCGCTTTGAGTAGCGCATTTGCGGCGTTGTCATTCATCTCGTCTGCAGTATCGACAATGGCAATACGCCATCCACCCGCACCAGATGTCATGCCGAAGAAGCCAGCAAGGCGTCGAATCTCTTCAACACCCAACACACTCATCATGCGTCCTGTTTGCGGATTAGCCCCGCGCCGCAATGCCAGCAAACCCGAATGCGATCCGGCAGCAATTTGAATGGCCGCACTTACATTTTCAGGGACAGATAAATCTTCGGCGCCCTCACCTGTCGCACCGTAAGCCAGCAGATATCGTGCGATACGATAAGCAAGGGTTGCCTTACCAATACCGGGAGGCCCTGTAATAAGCCAGCCAGGTGGCACATGCCCGGATTGTATGGCACGCGCAGCCCTGGCCACAACGACATCTTGGCCCACAATATAAGAAGTTTGGCGCGGGTGGTCGTAGCCTTCGACACAATCAATTTCGACGGACGATTCACTTTTGGCTGTTGTGCTGCGTTTGGCCATCGAGATCAGATTCTAAACCGTTCGCGAATTGTATTCCAGATTGCGGCCGCTACCTCGTCCTCGCTGCCTTGCGCATCCAATAAAACACACCGCGCAGGATATTTTCGTGCAATGTCACGGAATGCATTGCGTAAACGCTTGTGAAATTCGGTATCAAAATTTTCAAAACGGGCTTCGTTTCCGCTGCGCGCTTTTGCGCGCGCCAACCCGGCTTCAACCGGGAAGTCCAGAATTATTGTAACGTCTGGCTTTAGATCGCCAACAACAATGGAATCGATCCGGCGGATCGTCTCGCGATCAATTCCCCGGCCCGCGCCTTGATAAGCAAAGGTGGAATCTGAAAACCGGTCACAGATCACCCATTTGCCAGCAGTGAGTGCAGGTTTGATCGTATGGACGATGTGATCGGCCCGCGCAGCATAAAGCAAAACTGTTTCAGTTAGTGCATCCCAACGCCCCGGTTCGCCCTCGACCAGAAGTTTGCGAATGTCTTCCGCACCCGGCGAACCTCCAGGCTCACGCGTGACAATGTTTGCTATGCCGCACCTATCAAGCGCGGCGGACAGACGCCCGGCTTGTGTTGATTTTCCCGCGCCCTCTCCGCCCTCTAGCGTAATAAAACGCGCTGGTTCGCCTTTGCTCATGTACCGGTATCGCTACCAGTCACCAAAGAGCGTAGTCCTAAAAAGATGCGTGCGAAGAACCCTGCTTTGCCTACACTTTCAGCTGCGTATAGCGGTACCGTCATGCCGGGAAAATCTGGTGCTGTAATGGACAACGCGCCAATCTTCTGGCCCTTCGTTACTGGGGCCGCAACTGGACCACCATAGGTGAATTTGACTTTCATCTTGGCATGCGAATCCACCTGCATCGTCACGTGCAGTGGGGCTGCAGTAACCAGCGGAACCGTATCGCGATCCCCTTGCCAAACCTTTGCCTGGCCAACCACATCATCCGACTTGAACAAATCATAAGATTTGAACTCCCGGAATGCGACACCAAGAACACGCGCGGCTTCATCGGCGCGCAATTGCTCGGCCCGCCAGCTGTTTACATCGGGCCCATATCTCAAACCATTAAGCACCAATATGTACCGTTGACCATCACGTTTTGCAGATGCGACGATGCCATAACCAGCTGCATCTGTATGTCCGGTTTTCAGTCCGTCTGCACCGGGGAATTTCTCAAGAACAAAATTGCGGTTCGGCTGATGGATATTGTTCCAGGTGAAATCCTTCTCGCTAAAATAATGGTAATATTGCGGGAATACCGTAATGATATTTTGCGCAAGAACTGCCAAATCGCGCGCGCTCATGCGCTGGCCCGGAGGTTCTGGCAAACCATCCGGATTTACAAAGTGCGAATTTTTCAAACCCAGTTCCTTGGCGCGTGCGTTCATCATATCCACGAACCCCTTCACGGTGCCGCCAAGAGCCTCCGCGACCACAACACAAGCATCATTTCCCGATTGAATGATAATGCCGCGAATAAGGTCCTCGACCGGTATCGATTTTCCAACCATCACGAACATCTTCGAACCGCCGGTGCGCCAAGCCTCCTCTGAAACCGGGAATGTGTCTGTCAATTTCACACGGCCGTCGGCAAGACGCTGAAATAACAGATCGAGTGTCATCAGCTTGCTCATCGAAGCTGGCGGCATAGGCTTGAATGCGTCTTTCGCCCACAGCACCTGACCGGTTTTTCCGTCGATCAATATGCCATGCTCGGCTTGTGTGTCGATGCGTGCAGAAGCCGGTACAACGGCAGCAGTCATTGCAAACATCGTTAGAAACAAGATCGTTATGAGGCGGAAGCGCCGCATGATTGCCTCTCCTTCGGAACCAGAATGGAAGTCGCCGTCGCTAACGATCAACGACTATCTGTGCATCATTATTACCAAGACCGGACAGCCGGGCCAACGCTTCGTCAGCCTCATTCACATCATTGAACGGTCCCATTCTTACGCGATATAGCCGCACCCCATTACGCACGATTGGCGAAACATTCAGCCCGTTCGCCTTGCCTCCCAATCGCGATTGGAGCCGCACAGCATTTTGATAATCGCTGAAAGCACCAGCCTGCACATAAAGGTGCGTCACCGCCGGTACCGCAACCTTATCCACCTCTCCCGTAGGCTCTTGGTCGCTGATTGGCGAAGGCGGCGCACTGGCCGCGGGCATTGGTAGCGGCGCGGTTTCAACCATCGAGGCCACAGGTGTCCCCGGCACAATATCGAGCGCGGCGGTATCAATTTTTTTGGTCGGTGCGGCGGGCACCGCCTTGGCAATTACGGGTGGTGTCAGATCTTGCGGCGGCGGACCACCATTAAGGGAGGCGCGGCCAAGATACGTCACCCTCACACGCGCAGTGCCCTGCCGGTAATAACCCAGCAATTGTGCCGCCCGCTCGGAAAGATCGATGATCCGGCCTTTTGCGTATGGCCCGCGGTCATTCACCCGCACAACAACAGACTTGCCGTTGCCGAGATTGGTGACGCGAACATTAACCGGCATGGGCAGGGTCCGGTGCGCGGCAGACAAGGAATTCGCATCGAATATCTCGCCATTGGCAGTCTTTTTGCCGTAGAAAGTCGGCCCATACCACGAGGCAATACCCGTTTCATCGTAATCCGGCTGTTCCTTGGGGTAATACCAGGTGCCATTGATCTGGTAGGGTTTACCGACCTTATAATACCCGCCCCCCTTTGGGATGCTGATCGGGCTACTAGTAGAGCTGCAGGCAGCCGCCAAAACCGCCAATGAGGAGACGGCGATAAGGGGGCGCAAACTGCGAAGCATCACGGCGAATCAAGTCCTTAAGCTTCCGGGAAAGTTACCCGAATGCGTCCTGCCCCTCAACGTCAGGCCACGAAAACACTGCAACTTGACCATTGCATCAAGCTGGCTAACCACTTACCAGCACATGGCAAAGTGTGGATGGGTGGCCGAGCGGTTGAAGGCACCGGTCTTGAAAACCGGCGAGGCAGCGATGTCTCCGTGGGTTCGAATCCCACCCCATCCGCCAGCGCTGTATGCTTGGGTGCTGGTACCCATTCAACGAGGTTAGAATATGCCAAAGGGGATTGGGCACACACCACGATTGACCCGGTCCATGTTTGCACTCGGCGCGTTTCTCGCTGTCTGCATGTTTATTGCCGCAATTAACGGCCTACTGACGGCACCAGCTATTACTGTTTGGTACCCAACACTTGTGAAGCCCTTCTTCACTCCGCCCAACTGGTTGTTCGCCCCAGTCTGGTTTGTACTGTATCTCATGATCGCGATTGCCGGGTGGCGGATCTGGGTTTGGGCCGGCTTTGGACGCGGTGCGCGGGCACTGGCCGTTTATGCCATCCAGCTTTTACTGAATTTTGGGTGGGTATTTCTATTTTTCGGCGTGCATGCGATTGGGCTTGGGCTTGTCGGCATTTTTGCATTGTTGGCGGCGATTGCCTGGACGATGTACGAGTTTGCAAGAATTGATCGCGTCGCGGCGCTACTGCTCGTGCCATATGCCGCCTGGGTCGCATTCGCAGCTCTACTCAACGGCGCAATCTATTTTCTCAACTAACGCGCCGCCGTTGCAACACCAGCACCCGCGGACGCCACGACAGGTTGTGATGGCGCGGCCGGTGTTTCGTATTTGCGATAGGCTGGCACTTCATCCAGCCGCACAAACCGATAGCCTTCCTGCTTCAGAGCTGGGACGACAGCAGCCACAAGTGCAGCAGACTGTGTATGAATGCAGTGCATCAAAACAACGCCGCCATTATGCCGGCGCGTCTCACGCAAATACCCCTTGGCACAGGTTCGCGCACTCCATCCACGATGCCAGCAATTCCAGTCGGCCGAACTCATGATGTAACCATTGCGGTTCAAACGTGTTTCGCCGCCAACATCCCAATAGACCGGGCCAATGTATTTGCGCAGAATTGGATCATTATTGAGAATCTTTGCGTGCGCATGGCGCCACGCACCGTATGGTGCCCGAAAGTAGAATTTTGCACTGGTCGGCATCAGAGGGGTTATCTCGTCATCGACTTGACGTATTTGCGACAACAGGCGTGACGGGTGCCGGTCGTAACGACTGCTTAAAAGCGGATGAGACGCGCTGTGGTTGGCAAGCAGGTGGCCTTCGCGCGCAATGCGGGCAAGGATTTCCGGGTAACGCTTGCCCATGCGGCCGACGATGAAAAACGTGCCCTTCACGCCTTCTTTCTTCAAGACATCGAGAACTTCCAGGGTATCTCTGTTGGGGCCGTCATCAAAAGTTAGTGCAACAATATGCGTACCGCGCAAACCAGAGTGAAAAATGTTGCGCGTTTGAAATAACGCGACTTTATCGTTGCCCGGTACATCGCCAGCCAATGCCGCATTTACGCTAAAGAGAAGCGCACCGGCAATCAGTCCCGCCATGATTTTCCCACGCATATTTCCCCCGCCCGGCGCCCAACCGGAAAATGATACACAACAAGTCTAGAGCAGCTTCGCTACCTCCATCAAGCCACGCGAAAAGGGCGTTAACCCGCAGCCGGTTTGACATCATTCGTCTTGTCTTGCACCGCAATCCAGCCATTTACATTGCGCCGGAGCATCCAAAGCGGCATCGCCCCATTGTCGAGAACGACAGCGTGGAACGCCTTGATGTCGAATTTCTTTCCCAACCTTTGCTTCGCTGCCTCGCGCAGGTCCAGAATTGTTTTCATGCCCAGCTTGTAGGCACTGGCCTGCCCCGGCCACACAACATAACGTTCAACCTCAGCCGTCACGTCACTTTCAGCCATACCAGTTGTTTTCTGCATATAACTAATTGCCTGTTCGCGCGACCAATGTTTCGCATGTATGCCGGTGTCAACGACAAGACGCACGGCGCGAAACAACTCCGCCTGTAGACGACCAAGATTGCCGTAAGGGTCATCCTTGTAGAGGCCCATATCATAGGCTAGGCGTTCGGCATAAAGCGCCCAGCCTTCACCATACGCAGGCAAAAACATGAACCGGCGCATATAGGGCAAATTCTTTAATTCCATCGCTGTCGCGATTTGCATGTGATGTCCAGGCAAACCTTCGTGATACGCAAGTGTCGGCATCGCCCACATTGGCGTTTCACCAACATTACGCAAATTTGCATAGAAAATTCCTGGCCGCGAACCATCAAGTGATGGTTGTTCATAATAAGCGCCCGCAGACCCCTTTTGTGCATATGCAGGTACGCGCCGCACATCCAGCGGCAATTTCGGAACGTGCGTGAAATACTGTGGAAGCAATGTTTTCACATGCGCCAAGATTGCCTTGTAACGAGCAAGCATTTTCTTGCGGTCATCTTCTGTATTTTGATATGAAAAGCGCGGATCGATTGCCAAACGATCCATACGCTCACCGACGGTGCCATCTGTCAGTCCCACGGATTTCAGTATCATGTCTATCTGCGTGCTGATGCGTTCAACTTCATCCAGACCATATTGATGGATTTCCGTGGGCGTCATATCTGTGCTGGTAATGTATTTTAACTGATCGGCGTAATAAGCGTCGCCACCTTTAACCCGCCACACACCAGCATCATGTGTTGCCAATTTTCGCAACAGCGCCATTTCTGCGATCAAGCGTTGATAGGCAGGATAAACCCGTGTCTGCACCGCCTGTTCACCATCCGAGACGATGGAAGCCTTGTCTGCATCCGTGACATTCGCCAGCGCATTGGTTTTCTTTGCAAGATTTGTTGTTAATGAATTTTTTGCGGGCGGGGGCGCGATGAAAGATTTCATTTGCGCAACGCTCGCATCAATAATGAAATCTGGCGGCACCACCCCCATTTTCGCCTGCCGCGCTACATCCTTTGTGACGGCATCCAGCACATCCGCCATTGCGTTCAGCCGGTCTACATAGCGATGCGCCAGTTTGACATTGGTGATTGCGTGCTGGGACAGCAGGAAATTCGGCAATTGCTTTTGAATGCCAAAAGCCTGATTAACCGGATACAGGCTGCCATCTGCGCCTAGCCATGGATATTTTTCATCCGACAGACCGCGCTCATCATTCCACAGCGCAATGTCATAAGACAATTGCTCTTGTGGCGTCAGTTTGGCCCGATCCCATTGACGAACCTCTTGCTCGAACAAGCGAGCGCGCGCGTATCCCTTTGCCCTGTCTTTCAAAGAATAGGGATTCAATTTCCCGCTAGTGAAATCCAGCATGCTGCCATCGACAACGCCGATCGATGTCAACCATTGCGGCCGGTCCAGCAACAGAACAATAGCTTGCCTGTTCAACAGCACGTTTAAGGTAAAAGGCTTGGCCCAAACCGTACGATAAACAAAATACCCGCCACCAATCAAAGCAACCAGCAGCACGAGCCCCAGGCTCCGCCATACCCAACGCATTACTTATATCCCTTGCGCGTATGCGCATGTGCTGCGCACCAATCCCCAATTTATTTTTACAGACTAGCCGATTGCCGGTCTTTCAGTGCCAGCGAATGATTTTTAATCGGCAGGTCACGAATACGTACGCCGGTTGCTGCATAAATGGCGTTCGTTAAAGCCGGAGCAATCGGCGGCGT
>JBDZUY010000001.1:108508-121317 GCA_040255365.1 Hyphomicrobiales bacterium | reverse complement strand
ATGTGGGCTTCGTCGTTTGCTTTTTTATTGGTGGTGTATGCGTTTGACCATGTGGTGGGCAAACCGTTTCCATCAAGCGCGGCTTTGAAACGGCTGATAACAGCAGGGCGGTAATAATCCTGTTGCACATCTTCTTCGCGCGTAAAGATCAGTTTTACCGGCCTGCCGGGCACGGCCATAGCCGTTTTCACCGGATAGTTCAGAAAGTTCGGCCCCCATTGCCCCTTGCGCCCAAATGAGCCGCCCATTGGCATCTGATGAAATATGACGTCGTCCATAGCGACGTCAGAAACCTTTGCGCAATGCGCACGCGAGCCGAGCCCATCCTGCGTTCCGGCCCAAACTTCCAGCTTTCCATCCTTGAAGAGGGCCGTAGCATTTACCGGCTCCATTGAGGCATGCGCCAGAAATGGCACGTGATAATTCGCTTCAACAATGTGCGCGCCCTGTGCGGTCAGGCCCGCAGCGCCCTTGCCCATATCAACATCGGAATCAACGCCGCCATCGAGTGCCTTGTTAAAACTCGCCCAGATCGATGCGCTGGTGACATTGCCATTGCCTTTGTCATCAAACTTCGGCTGCAAGCTCTCAACAGCATCTTTCGCACGCCAATAGCGATCTGCGACCACAACAACGGCATCATCAAGCCGCACAGTTTTTATGATACCGCGCTTGCCGCGAAGCGGCGCCTCATCAACGGAAACAAGTGCGCCGCCAAAAACAGGCGATGCCTTCACGGCGGCATAGACCAAGCCATCAGGCTTTACATCTATGCTGTAAGTCAGGGTGCCATTGGTTTTGGACGGAATATCTGCGCGTGGAAGCGACTGACCAATGATTTTGTATTCACCGGCTGGTTTCAGTTTGGGCGTTGCCGATGGGGTGTAATTTGCCGCCTCTGCCGCCAGTTCGCCATAACCCAGGCTCTTGCCACTTGCGGTATGCAGAACGCGATTGTTCTTTGTCGCGCAATCCCCCGGTGAAACATTCCAACGGGCTGCCGCAGCCTTTACCAGCATTTCGCGAGCAGCGGCTGCTGCCACGCGAATGCCATAGACACCGGTAAACCGCACAGCAGACGACCCACCCGTAATTTGCAAATCCATGTACTGTGCGATCTTGCGGAAGGAATTGTCGATTGTGCCCTGCAAGATGCCCGGAAATTTGTAGTCATGCGCGATGAAGCCTTCGGCCAGTGCGCCATTGGCAAACACCGAATCCGGCGCGGCTATTTCCGAGCCGACTTTGCTCCAATCCGCATCCAGTTCTTCGGCGGCCATTTGCGGCAACGCCGTGAAAATGCCCTGCCCCATATCACCATGCGGCACGATCACCGTGATAGTGTCGTCCTTCGCAATGCGTATCCAATTGGTGACAAATTTTTGGTTCGGCCCAGCCATCATTTTGTCAGCTTTGGCAACATGCCCGCTCGGCCACAATGCGTAGCCAACAATCAGTGCGCCCGCCGCACTAGCACCACCAAGAAGAACCATGCGTCGTGTCGTAGCCATGATGTTATGCCCCCTGTCCGGTCAGAGATCGTATGGCTGCGCGAATCCGCGGATAGGTACCGCAGCGGCAGATGTTTGTTATGGCGGATTTAAGATCATCGTCGCTGGGTTTGGGGTTGGTTTTCAGTAGCGCCGTCACGGCCATAATCATGCCCGACTGGCAATAGCCGCATTGCGGCACCTGATGATCGATCCATGCTTGTTGAACGTTCGTGATGCCATTTGCACTGACACCTTCGATGGTGGTCACGTCCATACCCTCAACGGCGCTGACCGGCGTGACACAGCTTCGCCGGGCCTCGCCATTCACATGCACGGTGCACGCACCACATGCCGCAATTCCGCAACCGAACTTTGTGCCAGTCAGCCCCAGTTCATCCCGAATCACCCAGAGCAATGGCGCATCTGATTCCACATCCAGATCCCGCGTTACACCATTTACCTTTAGCTGAACCGTCATGGCTGCCCCCGTATCGCTTGCTGACAATCCATCATAAAGAGCCTCTGGTGGCTTGTCCCCCCACTTTACCGGGCTAGGGACAATCCCGGCGTGAAAAGCCACCCCGCTCCGCGCTTTATGCATGGCTAGTTGCTATCGCATCACTGTCTTGTGACCCCATATGCCTAAGGAATTGGCGTTTTATGCACGCTCGCTAAGAACATTTGAGGGGCCGATGCGCGCACTCACAAAAGCTGGACTAAAAACACCGGCTGCAGTCGCCGTAGGTGTCGCCGTGGCTGTAGTCTTTGGCATATTTGCGCTGACGACGCTTCCTATCCAGCTCTTCCCTGATATTGAACGTCCGCAAATTGGCATTGGCACAAACTGGCGTGCCGCCACGCCACGCGAAGTTGAAGCCCAAATCCTTCAGCCCGAAGAACAAGTGCTCCAAGGTGTGCCCGGTGCACAGGAGATGAGAAGCTTTGCCAATTCCGGCGGCGGTTACATCCAGCTCACTTTCGGACTTGAAACCGACATGAAGGAAGCTCTGGTCGATGTGATCGGAAGGCTGAACCGCCTGCCACCTTTGCCTGCAGATTCTGAACGTCCGTTTGTAGCGCTCTCGAGCCAGTACGATGCCAATTCCTCGTTGCTGTTTGTGTTCATGCAAGTTTTACCGGGAAACAATCGCACCGCAGAAAGTTATGAGAGTTTTATAAAACACGCGGTTGTCCCGCGCATAGAATCGATCCCTGGCGTTGGTAGTGTCGAATATTTCGGCACGGCTGACGAAGAACTGCAAATCGTCTTTGATCCCATGCGCGCCGCAGAGCTTGGTATTCAATTGCCGAAAGTGGCCCGCCAGATAAGCGGTGCGGAGGACACATCGGGCGGCACGATGGATGTTGGCCGGCGCCAATATGGCTTGGCGTTCCGTGGTCGTTATTCCGTGGACGATCTCAAAAATCTCATTCTGGAATGGAGGGACGGAAAGCCCGTAAAACTGGGCGATATCGCCGATGTACGTGTGGCGCGCGGCAAGAAAACGTCGTTTGCCTATCAGAACGGCAACCAGGCGCTGGGCTTTCGTGTTGTTCGCGCCAGTGGCGCCAATGTTCTGGCCACTGTCAACGCAGTTAAAAAAGAACTGGCCGAAATCAACAATACCATCGGCAAGGAACAGGGCATCAAACTTGCACCATCCTTCGATCCATCGCACTTCATCAATCAAGCCATCGGCATGGTCACCACTGATCTGTTGTTGGGCATTGCATTGGCTATCGGTGTGTTGTGGTTTTTTATGCGCGATTGGCGCGCGACCATTATCATTTCAACGGCCATCCCCATCAGCCTGTTGGCCGTGATCATTGTGCTGCAATTTGCAGGGCACACATTAAATGTCGTCTCTCTTGCAGGCCTTGCCTTCGCCACAGGTATGGTTCTGGACGCTGCTATTGTTGCGCTTGAAAACATATTGCGATTACGTGAACGTGGAACACCGGCTGGCGAAGCAGCAGAAAAAGGCACGGGCCAGGTCTGGGGTGCCCTTCTCGCTTCTACGGCCACAAATGTGGCCATCTTCTTTCCTGTTATCTTTTTGAAAGATGTAGAAGGTCAACTTTTTGCCGATCTGTCGCTAACAATAGCCGTGTCGGTACTGGTTTCTCTTCTGGTTGCGATCACAGTTGTTCCCGTCGCATCCATGCTGTTCATGAAAACACGGCCGCGTGCCGCAAAACTCGCGGGCACATGGCGGCACATTACCGACACCGTGATGAATGCGACGGATACGCCAAACAAACGGCGCTTCTGGATGGTTTCATTGATTGGCGGTTCGTTGGCGGGCACTTTCCTGCTTGTGCCATCCATTTCCTATCTGCCACAGGTAAAACGCGCCGCCGTTGACACCTATTTTCAGCTGCCGGCCGGCATCACGACCGATTACACAGATAACAAGCTCGCAAAACCGCTTCTCAAACGGCTCGCGCCTTATATGAACGGCGAAAAAGAGCCACATCTGCTCAATTATTATGTGATGAGCTATGGCCCCGGCGACCTGCAAATGGCTGTGCGCGTGCAGGATGATTCCCGCCTGAAAGAAATGGAAGGGATCGTACGCACAAAAATCCTCAAGGATTTGCCGGATGCGCAGGCTTTCGCGGCCATCGGCAGCCTGTTCGGCGGCTTCAATGAAGGCGGTGGCGTAACCATCAATATTCAGTCAACAGATTCAGAAGCCATGCGTGCAGCAGCACGGCGCGGGCAAAAATTGCTGACCGCGCGTTTCCCCACTGCGGTGGTTAATCCACAACCTTCTCTCAGCTTTGACCAACCGGAATTGCGCATCCTGCCCAATGATCGTTCCATCACACAGGCCGGTTGGTCACGCAGCGAAGTCGGACAAGTCGTGCAGGCGCTCGGTGAAGGGCTCTATGTCGGTCAACGTTACGATGGCGATAAACGTCTCTATATGATTTTGAAATCCAAGCCGATGAATACGCTTGATGGCTTTTCAAACGTGCCGTTGGCAACGCCATTGGGCGGGGTTATGCCATTTAGTCAACTTGTCAGTCTTAAACAAACCCTAGCGCCCAGCGGCATCTATCGTTTCGACCGCAGGCGTACCATTGCATTGAATTTTCAGCCACCAGAAGGCATGGCACTTAACGATGCGCTGACAACAATCCGCACGGAGATCGAGCCGGAAATACGCGCGTTGCTGCCATCTGATGGACGCGTCTCTTATGGTGCAGCCGCCAATCATTTGGACAACGCATTGTGGACCATGGGCAAAAACTTCGTCATTGCGGTGTTGTTGCTCTACCTGATTATGGCAGCCTTGTTTAAGTCACTTTGGGACGCGGCAATTGCCACTATAGCACTGCCACTTGGCATGGTGGGCGGCGTGATTGCGTTGCGTGTTATGGACTGGTTTGTTTTCCAACCTCTCGATCTGCTAACGATGATCGGTTTTATCATCACGTTGGGGCTTGTGGTGAACAACACCATCTTGTTGGTCGCGCGCACCCGCCAAGCCGAAGCCGAAGGCATGAACCGGGTTGACGCTGTACGCTCAAGTCTGGAGACGCGACTACGGCCGATCTTCTCCTCCACCCTGACGGCCATTTTCGGCATGCTGCCATTGGTCATCATACCGGGCGCGGGCACCGAGATTTACCGCGGCCTTGGCGCTGTGATCGTCGGCGGTCTGTCATTCAGCCTTGTGTTCACGTTGATATTAATGCCTGCAATGTTGCGGCTTGGCGAAAAACCGGCCGCACTGAAACAGGCCCCCATCCCACCGGAAAGGGCCGCCGCATGAAACTTTATTGGCCTCGCGCATTACTTGATCGCATCAAACAGCTTTTTCCCAAGTTGGATAATGTTTCGCGTACAAAATGGAGCGTTGCCGGGCTTGTTTTGGTTCTGCTGGGCGTGGGTATGTTCTATCTGTGGCCCTCCACAAGTGCGACCGCACAACAGAAAACACCAGAAAAAGAAGCAACGCTTGTTGCCGTTATCCCGGTAAAGATCGTGCGCATGGCGCCCAAAATGGCGCTGGCCGGAACAGTGATCGCGCGCAACGATTCCAAACTGGCGTCAGAAGTCGAAGGCCGCGTTGCATGGGTGGCTGAAGTCGGCAGTAACGTGAAAGAAGGCGATGTCGTGGCCCGGCTCAGCAACAATGTGCTGGCCATGCAACTCGCCTCACAAAATGCCAATGTGGCACGGCTGTCGGCATCGTTGCGTTACAATCGCGGTCAGGCAGCACGCATGCAGCGGCTCTATTCTTCCAAGGCCATTGCACAAAGCCAGCGCGACGAGGCCGTATCCGCGCGTGATATGACTGCTGCTGAATTGGGTCAGGCCAAAGCGCAGCTTGAACAGACGCAATACCAGTTTGACCACAGCGAAATTCGCGCACCGTTCAACGGCAATGTCGCTGCTCGCCTTATCAATGCCGGAGAATATGCCAGCCCCGGCAAAGAGATTGTACGTCTTGTTGATATCAACTCCATTGAGGTCAAGGCGCAGGCGCCAATAGATATTGCGCATTTCCTGCACCAGGACCAAGCGATCAAGGTGCAAATTCAAGACAAAACAGTGGACGCACACGTGCGCGCCATTGTGCCAGTCGGTGACGAATTGAGCCGTACCGTCGAAGTGCGGCTTACACTTGCGCCCGGCGCGGCTTTGGTTGGTGATGCGGCCAAGGTTATGGTCCCCTCTGCCCGACCGCATACTGTATTGGCCGTGCCGCGAGACGCGCTGATCCTGCGTGAGGAATCTACGTACATCTTTAAAGTCAACGCAAAAGGTGAAGCCGCGCGTGTCGCCATCGAAACAGGTTCGGAAGATTCTGGTCTTGTCGAGGTGAAGGGCAAGATCGCAAAAGGTGATAGTGTGATTGTACAAGGCGCAGAATTACTGGAACCCGGCCAGAAGGTGCGTGTAAACCCGACGACGTAATTTAGGAACCAGAGCCATTCAGAATTGGGGTTTCGCCCCCCTCGCCACCCGCGACGGCAACGGGTAATTGGCGTGATGCGCGCGCCAACCGTGAATAACTGCCGGGAAAATCCGATTTGGTAAGATACATCACATAACGGCCTGCCTCACCCAGCGGATCGAGATGCGGCACGCCCAGTCCCGCCTGTCGCGTGGAATGGATGGTGAAACCCGCCACCTCACCATTGGGCGCGAGCCAAGCTTCCAATACCGGCCCCAGACCCGACACCGCGTAATTCAGCACACCGGAATAGGTCCAGAAATTGCCAAGGCTGTAGGCGATCAAATGACCACGATAAATTTCCACCGCGCGCGGCACATGCGGGCCCTGCCCGATTACCAGATCCGCGCCCGCATCGATCACCGCATGTGCGAAGCGCATGACATTGCCGCGGTCCTCACCATAAAAGAATTCTTCCTTCTTCGGCACATGCACATAGGCCCAGCCTTCCGCTCCGCCATGGAACGAGACGATCACAAGATCATGAGTTTTCTTGAGCTGACGTACCAGCGCTTGCGCCGCGCCAATGTTATTTAGGTTAAGCGTACCGCTGTTTGGCGCAAACGCGACGACAGCGGCCTTGCGGCCACCCGGCAAAATGAGCGTGGCCGCACGCGCGCCGTCGCGATTGAGCCCGCCAAAACCAATGCCAGCCTTGCGCAACGCCGCCATTGTCGAGAGCCGTCCCGCCTCACCATAATCGCCGCTATGATTGTTGGCCAAACTCACCGCATCTATGCCCAGATTGGCGAGCACTTGCGCGTAATAGGGCGGGCTGTGAAAAGAAAAACAATTCTTGCAGGATTTCGCCGAACCTGCGCCACCATTATAAAGTGGCCCTTCAAGATTAGCGAAGGCGATGTCCGCCCGGCGAAAAATGTTGGCCAGATCAGAGCCAACCAGCGTGGCCGCATCGGTGCCGGGGCGAATGGCGGGGTTCAACCCGGTGCTGATCGAGCCCATCATCACATCGCCCGCCGCCACAACGCTGACAACGCCAGGGCCACCCGGCCGATAGGTCTTTGACAGCCAATACACGGAATCACGCCCGCGCGTAGATGCGCGGTGCAAACCCGGTTGCAATTTCAGCGGCGGCTGCACACGCGCATTCGCCATTTGAACCGGAGCGGTGTGCACGGGTGTGGGAAGCGCCGCAGGTTTTTGCTCCTTTGCCGGTCGTTCGACATAGATGATTTTGGGCGGTAGTGCCGTCGCGACCTTGCCGGGCCAGCGGCGCGTCTGCTCGCTATAGGGCGCAATCCCCATCGCAGCGAGCGCACCGGGCGAAACCGCGCGTCCATCCATACGGCGCAATTCATCACTGCTGGCAATAGCGGGCACACATCCCGGCGGCACATTGGCCAGCTTGGCACACAACGCAAATGCCGACGCCATGCCATTCACCGGAATGAACACCGAATGCAGCGTCACCAATGTCCCGTGCGTATTGCGCCGGACAAGGGCGCGATCCCATGGCAAAGATTTGATGCTCTGCTTCAGGGCGCCGGTCAGCGCGCGCAGGCTGACCGTATCGGGCACATCACCAATCTGTGCACCCAGCACCATCACCGCATCGGCATCTGGCAAGCTGCGCAAGGCCGGTGGGTTCAGATCACCCGACGCGATCCGGCTATCATAGCGCCAGACCAACACATGGGTGATGGCCAGATACATAAACGCCAGCGCGAACACCGCCGCCGCGACGCTCACAAACTGGCCAAACCAGGATTTTTCCTCCCAGCCAAAACGCAACACGCATCACCCCTAACCCATCATTGTGACCTTGGCCCAAGGCACTGTCCCAAGTCGAGACAAAGCGGCCTCAGAGTTAATGCTGACAGTGAAAATATGCGGGCAAAACTCTGCTATCATGGTGAAAATCACCAGTAGAACGAACATGATCAAACTCACCTTTTGCCTGCACAGGCGCAGCGAACTCACCCGCGAGGCCTTCCAGACCTATTGGCTGGACACCCATGGCCCACTGGTCAAAAGCCACCAAAAGGCCTTGCGCATCCGCCGTTATGTGCAGCTTCACAGCATCACCGATGCGCTGAACGATGCGATCCGCGAAGGCCGCGGCGCACCGCAAATGTATGATGGGGTCGCCCAGCTTTGGTGGGAGAGTATCGCGGATTTGACGGCGGCCATGACCTCGCCAGAGGGGCAGACCGCGGGAGCCGCCCTGCTCGAAGACGAGCGCAAATTCATCGACCTTGCCCGCTCGCCGCTTTTCTTCGGCGAAGAGAAAACGATCTTCGGTTAGCCCACTTACATCCGCCCCGCTTTTTGCAATGCGCGGCGGGCCAGCACAGCGTTTTTCTTGTTGGCCTTGAAGCCGACATCGAAAGCATCACCCAGCACCGGCACGATGCCGATCACAGTATCGAGCGCGATGTTCCACAACATGCGCGCCTGAACCCAGCGTGACACGCCCAGATCCGCCAGCTTTGCCGCGATGTAAAGGCTGATCCCTGCCGAAAGCAGATCACCAATCCCCGGCACCAGTCCCAACACCGGATCAATGCCAAAGCGTATTTGCGTGCCGGGAATGCGAAACCGCGAATCCAGCAAATCGGCCAGCGCTTCCAGCCGGGCCAATTCGCCCGTCCTCGTGCCCGCCATGACGGTTATGTCAGCGCGTGGCGATAATATAGACGGCATGAATGATCCCAGGGATGTAACCCAGCAGCGTCAGCAGAATGTTGAGCCAGAATTGCGCGCCAAAGCCGACCTCCAGAAAAACACCAACCGGCGGCAAAAGAACCGCAATGATGATTTTGACCAGATCGGACATGGCACTATCGGGCGGCGGCGTGGCCGTCATAAGTCCCTCCTTGGATTCGCGTTGCGGCGTTACCCTGCCTGCCCCACATGGCCAAAAAACGGCGCGCTTCCCGCCAATGCCTTGTTCGCGTCACAAAGCGCATACGCCTAAATCTCTCATAGCGTATGTGCCTCAGGATCAATGCCGCGAAAATCCTCGCGCTCCGGCACCCGCGTGAACGCAATCTTGGCGCCGATATAGGGCGGCAGGCCCGCAGGCGGCGCACCGATGCACACCATCTCGCCGCCATAGCGTTGATTGATGCGGTCAATCGCATTCGACAGATTCAGCCGCTGCACATCCTCTTCATGGCCGGGCGCCCAGCCAAACAAATCCGGCGTCAAACCGGCGCCGGGTTTCAGCCCAAACAAGGTCACGCCCACCTGCAGAACCGCCAGCCTTTCGCCATCGCGCACAAGGCCCGCCCACAATTCGCCCAATACATTCAAAAGATGGAACGTATCCGCGGTCAAAACGAACCGCGCAGCCTTGTCGCGCCATCGCCGGTCAACGCTGCGAATAGCAAGCGAAAGACCTGCCGCCTTGCAATCCGCACGCCTGAGCCGGCTGGCCGCGCGCGTCAAAAGCCGCCGCGCCACCAATCGTGCCGCCGGGGCGTTGCGCAATTTTGGCCCCAGCACATGAGAGTGCCCGATGCTGCGCCGTGTGGTTTCAATGTCTGGCGGATCAATCCCGTGCAGCCCATACCAGAATCGTTCGCCGCCAATGCCGCCCCAGATGCCGCGCATCCGGCCCGGCGATAGCGCCCACAATTGCGCAACATCAGTCACGCCCGCCGCGCGCAGCCGCCGTTCCATGTTGCGGCCGATGCCGCAAAAATCGCCCAGATCGAGACGCAACAATTTGCCCGGCAGATCGCGAAATTCCAGCACCGTCAGCCCGGCTGGCTTTTGCATATCGCTGCCGGTTTTGGCGAGCAGCACACTGGGCCCGATACCAACGGAGGAGCGCATGCACTCGCCGACTTTGCGCAAAATATCGGCCTGCATCGCGCGCGCGATGGCTATTGCTTTGTCCGGCTGACGTTCGCGGCCCAGAAGTTCACAGGCCACTTCATCGATGGAGCACACTTTGGTGACGTGCATATGCTGCTCGATCACATCGACAATGCGATGATGATAATCGACATACACATCATGGCGCGCCATCACCGCTTTCACGCCGGGACATAGACGCCGCGCTTCGCGAACCGGGGTGCCCGTGCGGATGCCAAAAGCCTTGGCCTCATAGCTGGCAGCGATGGCACAAGTGCCTTCGGACGCAACCGGCGTGACAATGACCGGCCGGCCGCGCAGCGCCGGGTTCTCCTGCTGCTCGACGCTGGCGAAATAGCTGTTCAGATCCAGAAACAGCCAGCGCAAATCTATGTTTTCAGACGCAGAACCGGGAAAAACCATCGTGCCACCCACTGAACACGATGAGAACATAAGAAGAACATACAGGCCGTTCAAGGCCCCCGGCGATATTTTCCCGCGTCATCAGATATCGGCGTAGCACCGCACTTCGTTGGCAGCGCCCGGCGCGGTAACGGCGCCGGTGCGTGCGGGGCCGACATTTTTGGCATAACGCCACAATGCGCCCGAGCCAAAGGCTGGCGGCTTCGGCTTCCAGGTTTTGCGCCGCTCAGTCATCTCCGCATCGCTGACATCCACATCAATCGTGCCTGCTTCGGCATCAATCGTGATGATGTCGCCATCTTTCAACAGACCGATGGGTCCGCCTTCCGCCGCTTCCGGCCCGGCGTGACCAACACAAAGCCCGCGCGTGCCGCCGGAAAACCGGCCATCCGTCAGAAGCGCAATATTTTCGACACCCTGCCCATAAAGCGCAGCAGTGGTAGACAGCATTTCGCGCATGCCGGGCCCGCCCTTTGGCCCCTCATAGCGGATCACCAGCACGTCACCTTCGTTGTATTTGCGCGCCTGCACCGCTTCAAAACAATCTTCTTCGCAATCGAACACGCGGGCCGGGCCCTTGTGTTTGATGTGTTTCAGCCCGGCGATTTTCACAATCGCACCTTCGGGCGCCAAATTGCCCTTCAACCCCACAACGCCGCCGGTCGGCGCAAGCGCGTGCGCGCAATCCTTCATCACCTTTTGATTGGGATTGAATTTCACGTCTTTCAGATTTTCGGCAATCGTCTTTCCCGTCACGGTCATGCAATCGCCGTGCAGATAGCCGCCATCCAGAAGCGCGCGCATCAGCATGGGCATGCCGCCCGCTTCCCACATGTCTTTGGCAACATATTCGCCGCCCGGTTTCAGCGATGCGAGATAGGGCGTCTTTTTGAAAATCTCCGCGACATCGAACAGGTCAAAGTCGATGCCCGCTTCGTTCGCCATCGCGGGCAGATGCAGCGCCGCATTGGTGGAACCGCCGGTTGCCGCAACCACCATGGCCGCATTTTCAAATGCCTTGCGCGTGCAAAAATCGCGCGGGCGTATATTTTTTTCCAGCAAATTCATCACTGCTTCGCCCGCCTTCAGCGCAAAATCATCGCGCGAGGTCACTTCGGCGGGCGGGCCGGATGATGATGGCAGCGCCAGCCCCATGGCCTCGGCAACGCAGGCCATCGTGTTGGCCGTGAATTGCCCGCCGCACGCGCCCGCACCCGGACACGCCACACATTCCAGCGCGTGCAAATCTTCGTCGCTCATATTGCCGGCGGAATGCTGGCCGACGCCCTCGAACAGATCGACGACGGTGACGTCCTTGCCCTTGAAATGACCGGGCATGATGGAACCGCCATACAAAAACACACTCGGCACATTCAAACGCAGCATCGCCATCATCATGCCGGGCAAGGATTTGTCACAGCCCGCAATGCCGACAACCGCATCATAAGAATGACCGCGCATGGTCAGTTCCACCGAATCCGCAATCACTTCGCGGCTGACGAGCGAGGATTTCATGCCCTCATGGCCCATCGCGATTCCGTCCGTCACCGTGATGGTGCAGAACTCGCGCGGCGTGCCGCCGGCTTCCTTGACACCGCGTTTGGCGCTTTGCGCCTGACGCATCAGGGCGATGTTGCACGGCGCGCTTTCATTCCAGCAGGAGACGACGCCGACCAGAGGCTGGTGAATCTCCTCCTCCGTCAGACCCATCGCGTAATAATAGGAACGGTGCGGCGCGCGCTCCGGCCCCTCGGTGACATGGCGGGATGGCAGTTTGGATTTGTCGAATTTCGTCATGATCAATGTCTAGCCTGCGTAACGGGGTAAACCACAAAATCTTGATAGTTGAATTTGTGTTTTGCGCCGTTTTCCTCCCACCCCCTCCCCCTTTGACAGCGCAAAGCCGCAGACAGGCGAGTCACTCAGATGGGAAGCGCACAGCGCCATCACAAGGATTACGCGTTGCGGGCGCGATGGCAAATGACTATTGCGCGCAGGCGGCGATTTGCGCAAAAAAAGAACCACGGCGCTGTTACACGCCGCGGCTCTCTTTAATTGCGTCAATCCCGATCAATCGCAATAGCGATGGGCCCGATCAATC
>JBDZUY010000001.1:106343-108408 GCA_040255365.1 Hyphomicrobiales bacterium | reverse complement strand
TCTCTTTAATTGCGTCAATCCCGATCAATCGCAATAGCGATGGGCCCGATCAATCATAATCGCGATAGGGATGCCAGCGGTGATGCCGGTCATAATACCCATGATGACGGTGATGGTGGCGGTAGTGATGGCGGTGATGACCGCGATAATAGCGCCGGTCATGGCAGCCCGATGAATTGATCGCGCTGCCCAGCAGGCCGCCGGCCACGGCACCGACAATGGTACCGCCCGCGCTGCCATGCGTGACCACATTGCCAGCAACGCCGCCGCCCACCGCGCCCACGGCCGCGCCGGTGGTGGCCCGGCCCTGGCAGCCGGCATTGGCAGCTATTGTTCCGGCGCCCAGCATCATCGCGGAGGTCAGAAAAATCATTGCGGTTCTTTTCAGCATCGTTCTCTCCTTCCGGAAGTCCCAATGTCAGGAATCCCTGTTTGAACGCACAGGCGATACTGGGGCGCAGATCGGGGCGGAAAAATGGCATTCCCCGTTCAATGCTGTGGCCATTCAGGTGGCAAGCCGTGCAACCGCCTCTTTCAAACGCGCGGCAGTTGCGGCGGCTTCCGCCCGTTTCTCGCGCTGTTCCTCGATCACCTCTTCGGGTGCGCGCGACACAAATTTTTCGTTGCCGAGCTTGGCATCAAAGCGCGCGATTTCCGCTTCGATCTTGCCGAGATCTTTTTCCAGACGGGCGCGTTCTTTTGCAAAGTCGATCACATCGCCCAGCGGCAGACCCGCCACCGCATCGCCAATCACAAATTGTGCCGAGCCGTCGGGAATCGAATCCGCCATCGAAAGGTGACCAAGACGGCCAAGCGTCATAATCACATCGCGATTGGCATCCAGCCGCGCAGCCGCAACCGCGTTGGCATCTTTCAGCACAAGCGACAATTTGGATGATGGCGGCACATTCATTTCCGCGCGCACGGAACGCACGCCCGAAACCAGATCAATCACCCATTGCATTTCGGCACTGGCTTCGGCGTCTTGCGGCAGCGCGCCCAGTTCCGGCCACGGGCCCTCAATCAAAAGCGAGGCACGCGGTTGCGCATGCTCGGCGGTGCGCGCCCAAAGCTCTTCGGTGATGAACGGCATGAAGGGATGCAACAGCGCAAAGATGCGGTCGCGCACCCAGGCGGCGGTGGCCCGCCCCTCGGCCCGCGCAGTTTCATCCTGACTGCCGTTCAGAACGGGTTTCAAAAATTCCAGATACCAATCGCAGAACACATCCCAGACAAAATGATAGATTGTGCCAGCGGCCTCATTGAAACGCAGCGCTTCGATTGCGGCGGTGACACCAGCGGCGGTCTTTGCAGTTTCGGCGACGATCCATTTGTTGACCGTCAGCTTTACCGCCGCCGGATCAAAATCGGTCTGCGTCACACATTCATTCATTTCGCAAAAGCGCGAGGCGTTCCACAACTTGGTTGCGAAATTGCGGTTCACTTCCACACGGCTCGGGCCGATGCGCATGTCCTTGCCCGCGCCCGCCGCCAGCGCCAGGGTAAAGCGCAACGCATCCGCACCAAACTCATCAATCAGGGTCAGCGGATCGACAACATTGCCCTTTGTCTTCGACATTTTCTGACCCTTTTCATCCAGCACACGCGTGTGAATGAAAACGGTGTGGAACGGCACCTCGTCCATGAAGTGCAGACCCATCATCATCATGCGGGCGACCCAGAAAAAGATGATGTCGAAGCCGGTAACAAGAACCGAAGTCGGATAAAAGCGATCCAGTTCCGGCGTTTTGTCCGGCCAGCCAAGCGTGGAGAACGGCCACAGCGCGGATGAAAACCATGTGTCGAGCACATCGGGATCGCGCCAGATAACATAAGCATTTTCAGGTAGAGGAAACGTTCCCCAAGAAGGATTATCGCGCTTTTCCTCAACCGACACTTGGCTGTTCGCGTAGCCATGCTGCAACAAATAACTCTTGGCGAGCTCCTTAGCCTTTTCCTCGGTTTCGGCACAAAACCTCTCAAACTGACTGTACTCCAAACCGGATTTGCTATCTCCACCCAGCTTGTACCCATACCAAACCGGAATCTGGTGGCCCCACCAAAG
>JBDZUY010000001.1:76650-106243 GCA_040255365.1 Hyphomicrobiales bacterium | reverse complement strand
TATCTCCACCCAGCTTGTACCCATACCAAACCGGAATCTGGTGGCCCCACCAAAGCTGGCGTGAAATGCACCAGGGCTGAATATTTTCGAGCCAGCGGAAATACACATTGGCCCAATTATCGGGTACGAATTTCGTGCGCCCATCTTTCACCGCGGCCAATGCGCGTTCGGCCAGCGGTTTCACATCCATGTACCATTGTTCGGTCAGGTACGGCTCCAGCACCACCGTTTTGGTTTTTTCATCATGCGGCACCGAATGGGTGATGGGCTCGATCTTGTCGATCAGCTCCAGCGCCTCAAGATCGGCGACAATTTTTTTGCGCGCGACAAAACGGTCCAGCCCGCGATAGGCCGGTGGTACCGCATCGTTCAACGTCGCGTCTTTGTTCAGGATATTGATGACCGGCAGATCGTGCCGCTTGCCCACTTCAAAGTCGTTGAAGTCATGGCCCGGCGTAATCTTCACCGCGCCCGTACCCTTTTCCGGGTCGGAATGTTCATCGGCGACAATCGGGATCAAACGATCTGTCAGCGGCAGGCGCACCTTTTTGCCGATTAGCGCGGTGTAACGTTCATCTTCGGGATGCACGGCAACGGCACTATCGCCCAGCATCGTCTCGGGCCGTGTTGTCGCGACAATGATGAATTGGCCGGGCGCATCGGCGATGGGGTATTTGATGTGCCAGAGATGGCCCTTCATCTCGATGTTTTCGACTTCGAGATCGGACACAGCGGTTTGCAAACGCGGATCCCAATTGACCAGCCGCTTGTCCTTGTAAATCAGGCCCTGTTTGTGCAGCTCAACAAACACTTTCAGAACGGCGCGGCTGAGCCCATCGTCCATCGTGAAGCGTTCGCGGCCCCAATCGGCGGAGGCACCAAGACGGCGTAGCTGCTGTGTGATCGCGCCGCCGGACTCATTCTTCCACTCCCACACCCGCTCAAGGAACTTCTCGCGGCCCATCGCGACACGGCTTTCCTGCCGCTCGGCCAATTGGCGTTCGACAACAAGCTGGGTGGCGATGCCGGCATGGTCCATGCCCGGCTGCCACAGCACATCCTTGCCGCGCATCCGTTCAAACCGGGCCAGCGCATCCTGAAGCGTGTTGTTGAGGGCATGCCCGATATGCAACCGCCCGGTCACATTGGGCGGCGGGATCACGATGCAAAAGGGTTCGGCACCCGGCCGCCTGCCTGCCGCGAATGCGCCCGCTTCTTCCCATTGGGCATAAATGCGCGCTTCAACCTCGGCGGGGCTGAACGTCTTGTCGAGCATGGACCTGAAAACCTCTTTTGCGAATGCGAACGGAGCACAAAGTTGAACCGGGGTTGGTGCAACCCGGATGCCCGATCGTCAAGAGGCTTTATCCGGGGCGCGGGCCCCGGATCAGTCTAACCGGAAATTTCCGGCAAACGGGGCTTAACGGCGGCCGCGCGCTTTTACGACGCGGGCAACTTCGCCCTGTACCGCATCTTCGAGCAGCGCCGGGAAGTGCTCATCGAGCCATTCTCGGATCACCGGCTTCATGCGGTCGATCACCTGATCGCGATTATCGGACAGCCATTGGGCCAGAACCGGCTCAAAGCTTTCGCGCACGGCGCGGTCAAACACCGCCTCCACGCTGACGCCATCAAGCCCGGCCACCGGCGCCGAATGATCGCGCGGGGCCCGGCCTTCAGGCTCCACAGGTTCCAGCTTGGCAAAGGCATCATCCAGCGCCTGGCGTGATTTGCTGGA
Source organism: Hyphomicrobiales bacterium (assembly GCA_040255365.1). Lineage (GTDB taxonomy): Bacteria > Pseudomonadota > Alphaproteobacteria > Micropepsales > Micropepsaceae > Rhizomicrobium. Next base: position 104,505 of record JBDZUY010000001.1, on the reverse strand, counting down.
GAAAATATCATTATCAGACGCCGCTGGCGCGGGAGCATGCACCGGCGCGGGTTCGTCTTCGATCGTCTCGAACACAATATCGTCTTCCGGATTTTCGGGCTCGGCAGCCACAGATTCGGGAGCGGGCACAGGCTCAACGACAGGTTCTGGCCCGGCGGCAGGTTCAGGCGCTTCCTCGGGCATTTCCTGAGTCAATTCCAGAACTTCGGCCTCTTCGGGTCCTGCGGCCAATTCCGGTTCGGTCTGCGGTGGTTCTGCCGGCGCAGGCTCACTGACAGAGGCTTCGGCTTCCACGGGCTGTTCAGCCGCCGCTTCACCGGCCTGTTCGCCCTGTGCCGTTTCCTCGGTCGAATCCTCGGAAATAATTTTGCGGATGGAAGCCAAAATCTCTTCCATCGTCGGTTCATGTTGTGCGTTTGATGCCATGCGTTCGCTCCGGCCGCTGGTTTTGCGGTCTTTCCAAGACTTTAAGATAGTTACGGAAATAAGAAAAGACGAAGTTAACGCCCGCACAATCCATCACGCTTTTTTCACGCGATCAGGCTCAATTAAATCCGAACCAGCGTGCGGCATTGTCGTCATAATACGCATTGGGGTCGTAAAGTGTGACTTTCAGGCCCAAATCCTTCGCCGTCAGCTCACCAGCCGCAGCAAGTAGCTGATAGGCGGCAACCACCGTATTTCGCCGCGACGAAACAACCGCCACTTCCGAATTCAGAAATTCCTGCTGTGCATTCAGCACATCAAGAATAGTACGGGCGCCGACTTGCTGTTCTTTGCGCACACCTTCAAAGGCAAGCTTGTTCGCTTTCACCTGCTTTTCGTTCGACACAATGGTTGCGCGCGCGGATTGATACGCCTCCCATGCGGAACGCACCGCCTCACGCACCTGACGTTCGGCATAAACCGCATTCAACTGCGCCTGGCTGTGCAATTGCTTGGCTTGGCGCACATTCGCCTCGTCTGCGCCGCCCTGATAAATCGGTATCGTCAATTGCGCGATGATGGCAGTCGCCTTCACCGAGCCTACGGGATTGCTGCCCGGAATGCCGAAATTGTTCGAGCGCGACCAGCCATATTGTCCGCGTACGGACAATTGCGGCAACAGCGCCCCCACTGAACCGTCCACCGCGAAATCAGCGGCCCGTTCTGCTTCGCGCGCCGCAATAAGTTGCGGATTGCCGCGCAATGCCAAATTCAACACATCGTCTTCGCTGGCCGGGGTTTGCGGCAAAGGAGGCTCATCATTCAGCGTTTCCGCGGGGCGGCCTATGACCTGCTCGAAATTGGCGCGGCTGATGGCAAGCTGCCCCTGTGCGGCGGTCAGATCCGCTTGCGCACCGGATAGCCTGGCCTGTGACTGGGCGACATCGGTGCGGGTCAACTCGCCGACATTGAATTGCAAATCGGTGGCGTTGAACTGTTTTTGCAGCACATCAACATTGCTTTGCCGCAAGTTCACAATCGCCGTATCGCGCACGACATTCATGTAGGCGCTTACCGCATTCAACAGCACAGTCTGTTCTGTGTCCTGTAGCTGGGCGCGGCCTGCACGTACCAGTGCCTTTGCCCGGCGAATACCGGCATAGGTCTGTCCGCCGCGCAGAATGGGCTGGTCCACGGTCACCTGCCCCTGCAGCGGATGAGAGTTGGAGGTGCCATGCAGCGCACCCTGCGTAATTTCATAATGCTCGATGGAATAGGAGCCTTGTGCATTCACGCTTGGCCGCCAGCCCGCATTGGCTTTGGCGACGTTTTCGTCTGTGGCGCGCAGATTGGCCCGCTCTGCATCCAGTTGCGGGTTGGTCGCATAGGCGGTGGCCAGTGCGTCGCTCAAGGAAAAGGTGTCGGCGTGCGCCGCCCCGGCCATCAAGACCGAAGCCACTGCAATGGCGCCAAACCGCAATAAATTCATCAAATGCCCCGCGCGCTATGCCCGCGTCCCTGCCCGCTTCGCCCTTGATATGGGCACTCTAAAAGACGAATCCAACCTTTCGGCGGAATCCGGCCAGCGCAGGCGCCGCAGCATCGAACATATAACGTTTTCCAACCCGCGATTGTTCGCGCAGAAACACATTGACCTGGCCCTGAACGGCTTGTTCCGGGCTGGTTTGCAGGATCGCAACCAGCCGCCCGCCCTCGGCCAATTGGCCAAAAAGCGCCTCTGGCACATTTTCCACGCCGCCATTGATGATGATCACATCATAGGGCGCCTTGGGCTTGTGCCCCTCGGTCAGCCCGCCCTGCACGATTTCGGCATTGGTGGCACCGACGGCCGGCAGCAGCTCCAGCGCTATGCGCATCAGCTCTGCATCCTGCTCAAGACCCACAACATGCTTGGCCATACGGGCAAGCACCGCGGTCGTGTAGCCGGTAAGGCAGCCAATATCGAGGACGCTATCATCGGGCCCGATCTCAGCAGCCTGCAACATTTTGCCAAGCGAGCGCGCCTCCAGCAGAAAACGGCCCGGAATGACCTCCACCGCCGCGTCGGCATAGGCCAGCGCACGTCTGGCGGTCGGCACAAAGCGCTCGCGTGGCACGCTGCGCAGGGCCTCATGCACGCGAATATCGGTGACATCGCTGGTGCGGACCTGCGTTTCGACCATATTCATACGAAGAAGACGATAATCCGGCATGGGCTTACGACTCGCGAGACGGCTGGGAAGATGGCGGGCTTATACTTGCCCCCGCCTGACCTGACAACGCGATTTGCCGGTTTCGGCCCGCCAAAGGACAAAGCGGATTGTCGCTTTGTGGTATGATCTGATATAGGCCGCGCTCACTCCCGTGAGGCCACGTGGCGGAGTGGTGACGCAGCGGACTGCAAATCCGCGTACCCCGGTTCAATTCCGGGCGTGGCCTCCAGTTTTTCCCGCACCATCTGATTCGCGCCACCATGGGTTTGCCCATGCTGCGGCTGCTTGGCCAACCCCATAAATCGTGCCGGTAGCAATTTTCACTACCATATTAAGGTTTCATTAACCTTAGGGTGCCATCTTAACCACGTCTTCCCTTGAAGACACCCCACCATTACCCAACGCCTTGGGGCCGGGCTAACACCCGGCCCTTTTTTTCTGCCCGCTTCTATGCCCGCTTTGGGACATATCCGAATCACGAATCGCTATTGCGTTTAGCCTTGCGCGCAGCACGGGCGGCTCGCCAGCGGCCCCACCAGATCTCGCCGCGATGGCGCAAACGGTCCACTGCCGGAATATCGACCGACAGGACCAAAAGACCCAGCGGGAACATCCAAAGCCCCAGCACCGGAAGGAAGGCAAATACGCCGCCCAGGCACAGCAACACACCAAGAAAGATGCGCAGCGGGCGCGAACCGGGCAGCTTTATCGAATGCCCCGCAAATTCAAGGCGCGGCCTTTTCTGTTTTGACGTGCCCGGTTTTGGATCGGCACCGGAATTGTCGCCTGTTTCGGTACCTGGCATGGAAAACCTGAAAGGTTGCGTAAGACGGCGAATTTGATATAGCCATCTGCAGCGCGACGCGCTAGACAACGCCGCGCAATGTTCCTCGGTAGCTCAGCGGTAGAGCAACCGGCTGTTAACCGGTTGGTCGCTGGTTCGAATCCGGCCCGGGGAGCCATTCTCTCTTTTTTCGCAAATGTGTTTACCGCCTTTTGGCGGCGCGCGGCGCTGCCAAAAGCGATAGTGGAACAATCAACTGAGCGCGCTGGCGATGTTGTACACCACATAGGACGCGATATAGGCCAGCACCAGCATGTAGCTGAACATGATGGTCGGCCACATCCAGCTATTGGTCTCGCGCTTCACCACAGCCAAAGTGGACATGCATTGCGGTGCAAACACATACCACGCCAGAAATGACAGCGCGGTCGCGAACGACCATTGCGATGCCAAAATCTGTGTCAGCGAGCCGCCGCCATCACCGCCAATCGCATAGACCGTGCCCAGCACGGCCACGGCCACTTCGCGCGCCGCCATGCCGGGGATCAGCGCCACCGTCATCTGCCAGCTAAAGCCGATGGGCGCGAGCAGCGGATGCAGGAAATGCCCGATCATGCCAGCCAGGCTGTAATCAATCGCCGGATCGGTGGCACCCGCCGGTGCGCCGGGAAATGTGCTGAGGAACCAGACCAGCACCATCATCGACAGAATGATCGTGCCCGCACGGCGCAAAAAGATTTTGCCGCGCAGCCACACGCTGCGCACCACGCTTTTGGGCTCTGGCACTTTGTAAGCCGGAAGCTCGATCAGGAAGGGTTCGGAATCGCTGCGCCAGAAAATCTTGCGGATCGCAAACGCGACAGCCAGTGACGAAACAATGCCCGCGCCATAAAGGCCGAACATCACCAGCCCTTGCAGATTGGCAAAGCCCCACACGTCGCGTTGTGGAATAAAGGCCGCAATGATGAGCGTGTACACCGGAATACGCGCCGAACAGGTCATCAGGGGTGCAACCATGATGGTGGTCAGCCGGTCGCGTTTGTTGTCGATCACGCGCGCCGCCATGATGCCGGGAATGGCGCAGGCAAAGCTGGACAATAGCGGGATAAAGGCGCGGCCATGCAGACCCGTTGCACCCATCATCTTGTCCATCAAAAACGCGGCGCGCGCCATGTAACCGAAATCTTCCAGCAGGATGATGAACAGGAACAGGATCAAAATCTGCGGCAGGAACACCAGCACGCTGCCGACACCGGAAATCAGGCCATCGGAAATGAAACTCTGCACAAGGCCGTGCGGAATATACGTCGCCACAGCCACACCAAGCTGTGTGAACGACCAATCGATGCCGTCCATCAGCGGCGTTGCCCAACTGAACACCGCCTGAAACATCAGGAACAACACGGCCAGCAGGATCAGCGTTCCCGCAACCGGATGCAGCAACACCGAATCCAGCTTTGCGGTCCATGTGTCGGGGCGCAGCGGCGGCTTTACATATTGTTTCAGGATCGCTTCGGCATCGCGATGCGCGGCGCGAATTTCCGCGGCGCTTGGTTCATGCCATGTGCTTTCCGGCATTGCGCCGCCTGCGTGCAAGGCTCCGGCCTGTTGCAACAGCACATCCATGCCGCGTTTGCGCACCGCGACCGTGGTGACAACCGGCACGCCCAACGCCTTTGACAACCCATCCAGATCAATGCGGATACCCTGACGCTCGGCAATGTCATACATGTTCAGCACCAGCATCAGCGGGCGATGCAATTGGCGCAGTTCCATCAGCAAACGCAGCACAAGCCGCAGATTGGTGGAATCCGCGACGCAGACAATCACATCCGGCGACGGCTCACCGGGGATGCGGCCCAATATAACGTCGCGAGTGACTTCTTCGTCAGGGCTGCGCGCGCGCAAGGAATAGGTGCCCGGCAAATCCAGCACACGCATGCGTATGCCGTCCAGTGTGGTGGCGATACCGGATTTGCGCTCTACCGTGACGCCCGCATAATTGGCAACTTTTTGCGTGCTGCCGGTCAGTGCATTGAACAGAGCGGTCTTGCCGCTATTGGGATTGCCGACCAGCGCAATCTGCGAAAGGGATTGAGCCGCGTCGCTCACAGCGCCTCCGCAATATCGGCGGTCTGCATTTCAACGATAATCATGTTGGCTTCGCGGCGGCGCAGGCCAATGCGCATGTCATCGAGCTTTACCGCGATGGGGTCACGGCCGATCAGTCCTTCGTGTAAAATCTGAAAGCGCGCGCCCTCGACAAAACCCATTTCGAGCAGACGGCGTTCCAGCTCGTCCTCGGCAATAAAGGCAACGCCCTGGCCACGCTCAATCGCAAAGCCGGTCACCACGCCACGCTCGCCCTTGTTCAGATCGCTCATTCGCAGCATGGCTGCTCCCGCAAGGACGCTTTGTGGCCCTGAATGTACCGTATATTGCGATCAATTCTTAATAGCAATGCGGCGTTTGTGCCAGTCACTACAGCATTACCCATGTTAAAACCAAGCAAACTCTTGGCTTTTGGACAATTCGCCCGGTTGAAGGGGCCATCGCGGCTGACTAGGTTCGTTGGGCCGCCATCTCACCAGACGCGATCATGGACATCAAAAACGATACGCTTGCCGCCATCGGCAACACCGCCCTCATCCGTTTGAAGGGCGCTTCCGAGGCCACCGGCTGCACCATTCTGGGCAAAGCCGAATACGCCAATCCCGGTCAATCGGTAAAAGACCGCGCCGCGCTTTTCATTGTGAAAGACGCGATAGCGTGCGGCACATTGAAACCCGGCGGCGTGATCGTGGAAGGCACCGCAGGCAATACCGGCATCGGGCTTGCCGTTGTCGGCAACGCGTTGGGCTTTCGCACCGTCATCGTGATCCCCGAAACGCAGGCGCAGGAAAAGAAAGACGCGCTGCGTTTGATGGGCGCCGAATTGCTGGAAGTGCCAGCCGTGCCCTATCGCAACCCGAACAATTACGTGAAGCTTTCGGGCCGCCTTGCCGAACAGCTTGCGAGGTCCGAGCCGAACGGCGCGATCTGGGCCAACCAGTTCGACAATGTTGCCAACCGACAGGCGCATGTCGAAGGCACGGGCCCAGAAATCTGGGAACAGACAGGCGGCAAGATTGACGGTTTCACCTGTGCCGTGGGCAGCGGCGGCACACTGGGTGGTGTCGCGATAGCACTGAAAGAGAAAAATCCGAACATCCGCATTGCGGCGGCGGACCCGATGGGGGCTGCCATCTATTCGTGGATCAAGACCGGCGAATTGAAATCCGAAGGTTCGTCCATCACCGAAGGCATTGGTCAGGGCCGCGTCACCGCCAATCTTGAGGGTGCGCCGATCGACGATGCCTATCAGATCAGCGACGCGGAAATGCTGCCGGTGCTGTTCGACCTGTTGCAGCATGAGGGGCTTTGTATGGGTGGTTCCACCGGCATCAATGTGGCCGCCGCCATCCGCATGGCCAAGGATATGGGGCCGGGCCATACCATTGTCACCGTGCTCTGCGATTATGGCTCGCGCTATCAGTCCAAGCTGTTCAATCCGGATTTTCTGCGGGAAAAGGGCCTGCCCGTGCCAGAATGGCTTGCAGCCCCACGCAAAACCGCCGAACCTCCCTATCAGCGATGAAAACCAACTCCCCACTCGTCACCACCGAATGGCTTGCCGATCATATCCATGCACCTGATGTGCGCGTGGCCGATGCCTCGTGGTATCTGCCGCAAGCCGGGCGCGATGCGCGGGCCGAATATGAATCCGCCCATATTCCCGGCGCGATCTTTTTCGATATTGATGATCTGTCCGATGAAACCAATCCATCGCCGCATATGCTGGCGCCCGCGCCAAAATTTGCCAGCCGGATGCGCAAACTGGGTCTGGGCGATGGCAATCTGATCGTCGTCTATGACGGTGCCGGGATTTACTCCGCCGCGCGCGCGTGGTGGATGCTGCGCGCGATGGGCCATGAAGATGTCGTGGTGCTGGATGGCGGGTTTCCAAAATGGAAGCGCGAACACCGCCCGGTCGAAGATATGATCCCCGCGCCCTACCCGCGCCATTTCACCCCAAGGCTCAACAACGCAATTGTGCGCGCCTACGATCAGGTTCTGGCGAATGTTACCGAACGCAGCGAACAAATTGCCGACATGCGCGGGCGTGCGCGTTTTGCCGGCCGCGAAGAAGAGCCGCGCCCCGGTGTGCGGCCCGGCCATATACCGGGAAGCTTCAACATTCCGTACACAGAATTTATCGCCGAAGACGGTACAATGAAGCCGGTTGATGCGTTGACCGCTCTTTTCCGTGACGCTGGGCTGGATATCACCAGGCCCATTACAACCACCTGTGGTTCGGGCATTACGGCGGCTATCGGTCTTTTGGCACTTAATGCGATAGGCGCAAAGTCGGTTGCGCTTTATGATGGCTCCTGGGCGGAATGGGGCGCGAACCCTGATGCGCCAGTTGAAAAAACCTGACGAGATAATTTGGCCTGCAATGAGTCCAAAGGCAAAAAATCCGAAGCGCGTGCCGATGACGGTGACATTTCTTGAGATGTTGCAGCGCCCGCATGTTCAGTCGCCCCCGCAACCCAAAGGCAAGATCGCACTTCTGCGCGCGGAAAATCCGCCCGTACACTTTTATCGCTATCTCTATGACGCGATTGGAAGTGCCTATCTGTGGGTGGACCGCAAAAAGAAAAGCGATGAAGAACTCGCCGCCATCCTGAAAGATCCGCAGCTTGAGCTTTATGTGCTCTATGCCGGTGGCTGCCCCGCGGGCATGGCGGAACTGGATTTCAACGACTCCAAAGCGGCGCAGCTATCCTATTTCGGTCTGATGCCGGAATTTGTTGGCCGCAGGCTCGGCTTCTTTTTTCTGTATCAGGCGGTGCTGATTGCGTGGTCGCGGCCGATCTCGAAATTGCTGGTCAACACCTGCACGCTGGATCATCCCCGCGCGCTGCCGCTCTATCAACGTGTGGGCTTCACGCCCTATACACGCGAAGAACGCTATATTGAGCTGCCCTAAAGTCTGCCTCTGAGTTGCCCCGTGCCCTCTCGGACAGATTTGCAAATATGCAGCCCACGCGTGTGACATAATCTTCAATCCCTACACAGACTTAAGCGAAACTGAGGGCTATTCCCCCATTTCCTTTGCGCGTTTGAGCGGGCACACTTCCCGCCGCCAAAAAAGACCAAGGAGAACCGGGGGATGGCAAATTCGACGGCGGCAGCCAAGCCGCAACGTGAACTGTTTGGGCACCCGATAGGGCTGACCTATCTGTTCACAACAGAAATGTGGGAACGCTTCGCCTATTACGGCATGCGCGCCATTCTGGTGCTGTATCTCGTCAATTTTCTACTGCTTCCGGGCCAGGCCGAAAACGTTGCCGGCTATCACACGATCAAACACATCCTCGAGGCGATCTTCAACGGTGGCGAACCGCTTGGTGTTCAACCGCTCTCCTCGACCATTTACGGCACATACACAGCGCTGGTTTATCTGACACCGTTCTTCGGCGGCATCGTTGCCGACCGCTGGCTGGGCCAACGCTCCACCGTCATCATCGGCGCCATCATCATGGCGGCAGCAGAATTTGTTCTGTTCGTGCCGAGCATGTTTTTTCTTGGCCTGCTTCTGCTGATTATCGGCAACGGCTTTTTCAAACCGAACATCTCCACCCAGGTCGGCAATCTCTACAAGCCGGGTGACAGCCGCATCGATAGCGCATTTTCCATCTTCTATGTCGGCATCAATGTTGGCGCGTTCTTCTCGCCTTTCGTGGCCGGAACGCTTGGCGAAACGGTTGGCTATCATTGGGGCTTCTTCGCCGCCGGTGTTGGCATGGTGATCGGTCTGATCACCTATTTGTTCGCGCTGCGCACGCTGCCCAGCGACCGGATCACTACCCGCAAAAATGCCGACAATCCCGAAGCCAAAAAACCATTGACGGCACAGGATTGGAAGGCGGTCTTTGCGCTTATCCTGTTGTGCATTCCCGTCACCTTCTTCTGGGCCACCTATGAGCAGCAGGGCAACACGATCAATCTGTGGGCACAGGATTTTACCAACCGTGCGCTGATACCCGGTGTGATTGATTGGCAAATTCCCGTCACCTGGTTCCAGGCGTTCAACCCGTTCATGATTGCGTCCTTCACGCCGTTTGTTGTCTGGCTGTGGCGCCGTCAGGCAAAGAAAGGCACCGAGCCTTCCACCGTTACCAAGATGGCGCTGGGTCTGTTCATGCTGGCAGCCTCCTATGTGGTGATGGCGGGCGCGGCCTACATCTCGCCGGAAGGCGGGGCAAGCTGGCTCTGGCTGTTGCTGTTCTTTGCACTCATTACGCTGGGTGAGCTTTATCTGTCACCCATCGGCCTTGCGCTGGTCGCACGTGTTGCGCCGGTGCAGATCCTGTCGATGATGATGGGCCTGTGGTTCATCACCAGCTTCACGGGCAATCTGTTGCAAGGTTATATCGGCACCTTCTTCAGCGTGATGAGCAAAGAGAACTTCTTCCTGATGCTGGCCGCTATCGGGGGCGCGGCCGGTGTTGTCACCTGGCTGTTCAACTTCCCGCTCAAACCGATCCTCGACAAGAAGCTCGACGAGCCGCTGGTGGCCGAGCATGAGGCCAGCCCGCATATCGAACCAAGACCATCGGGCGAATGACATGAAACCGGCCCCGGTGGAAACATCGGGGCCGTTCTTTTTTACGCAACACTTGCACCTGCCCTCAAACCGCTGCAAAACCGCTGACTATAGGGCGTATTCAGGCGCGGGAGTGTTGTGTGGCTCAGAAAAAAGACAAAAACATAGATACGTTGGCCACGCATGCCGGACGCATGAGCGACAGTCATTTTGGCGCCGTCAACACGCCGGTTTATCGCGCCTCCACGATTTTGCACCCTGATCTGAAAACGCTGGAAAACTCGGATCAACCTTACGTCTATGGCCGCAAGGCGACACCCACGTCCCAAAGCCTGACCGATGCGCTCAGCGAGTTGGAAGGCGGCGCACAAACCGTGCTTTGCCCATCGGGCATGAATGCGATTGCGCTGGCCATTCTCAGTGTGTGCAGTGCAGGCGATCACATTCTGGTGGCCGATAATTGCTATGGGCCGACACGCATTTTCTGCGACAAGATGTTGTCGCGTTTCGGAGTAGAGGTCACCTATTACGAGCCCACGATAGGCGGCGGAATAACCGACCTGATGCAGGCGAACACACGCGCGGTGTTTTGCGAAAGCCCCGGTTCGCTGACATTTGAAGTACAGGACATTCCCGCGATTGCGGATGTGGCGCACGCGCGCGGTGCATCCATCATCATGGACAACACATGGGCGACGCCTATCTACTTCAATGCCATTGCTCATGGCGTGGATTTATCCGTGCAGGCAACCACAAAATATGTCGGTGGTCATGCCGATGTGATGATGGGCTATGTCACCGCCAATGATGCGCATGTTACGCGTCTGTTGAATGCACATAACGCGCTTGGTCTGTATGCCAGCGGCGATGATTGCTTCCTCGCGTTGCGCGGACTTCGCACCCTGCCCTTGCGGCTGGCGCGGCATCAGGAAAATGGATTGAAGCTGGCGCGCTGGTTGCAAAGCCGGCCAGAGGTTGCGCGCGTTTTGCACCCAGCGCTGGAAAGCGATCCCGGCCATGCATTGTGGAAACGCGATTTCACCGGCGCCAGCGGCTTGTTTGGCGTGGAACTGAAACCCGTCGCGCACGAAGCGCTGGCCGCATTTACCGATGAACTGAAATATTTTGGTCTGGGTTATTCGTGGGGCGGGTATGAAAGCCTGATTATCACCGCGCGCATCATGCGCACGATCAATGCGTTCGCCGCGCAAGGTCCCGTACTTCGTATTCATGCCGGGCTGGAAGATGCGGATGATCTGATTGCTGATCTGGGCGAAGGCTTTTCACGCATGAAGGCGAAAGCATGAGCGAAACACTGTCACGCAAAGAATTTGCAGACACCGTCGCGTTCAATGCCGATGGATTGGTGCCCGCCATTGCGCAGGATCACAAGACCGGCGCTGTGCTGATGCACGCGTGGATGAACCGTGAAGCGCTGAGCCTCACGCTCGATAGCGGCAATGTCACCTATTGGTCGCGCTCTCGCGGCAAACTTTGGCGCAAGGGTGAAAGTTCCGGCCACACGCAAAAGCTGATCGAAGCCTATGTCGATTGCGATGGTGACACACTGTTATTGCGCGTGGATCAAACCGGCCCGGCCTGTCACACAGGCGCGCCAAATTGTTTTTATCGAAAGCTGGGCGGCTAACGGCCGAGCAAGCCGTCACCGTCGGGCGGATAATCATTGTCGCGCGGAAACGCGAAAACGATGACCGCGCACATCAACCCGACGACTGCCCCCATACCGGCGGCAAGTGGCAGATTATCTTCGGCAAACCACAGTCCGGCGCCCGCGCCGATCAGCATAAACAAACCGGCAATCCAAAGACGTCGCATTGCGTGCCTCCGCGGCCATTAGACAAAACACAGGCGTCTAATCGAATATAGACCGCAGATACGCATTTAGGAACTTGGATTCGGGATCGAGCTTGCGCCGCAGCAGACGAAACCGCTCAAATTCAGGATATAATGCAGAAAACTCTTTTGCCGAGCGCGTGTTTCGCTTGCCCCAATGCGGGCGGCCTTCATATTTACGGAAGATTGTCTCGGCAGCCGAGAACAATTTGGTTGTATCGACCTTGTTGTATTGGTGCACGGCAATCGTCGCACTTGGACGTTTGTAAAACGGACTAAGCCACACATCATCGGCCGCAACTGTGCGGTATTCGATGGGAAAGCCGGTATTGATCTTCTTTTTGCGGATCGTCTCCACCACTTCGCGGATGCAATCGGGCCCCTTTTCAATCGGCACCGCATATTCCATCTCATTAAAGCGCACATTGCGCGGGCTTGGAAACGCTTCGTTGCTCCAACGCACACGCGGGGGTGCGGCCATAAATTGCGAAAACAATTTGTGTATGGGCCGCAACAGGAACGGCGCATAGGGCAGAATTTCGTTCAGCCAGGTGAACAATGCCATGTCTGCGCCGCCGCCCTCACCACGGGCAAACATTTCCTCGGCGCTGCGCACATTGGGTGCGTCGTCTGTTGTCTCGTTCAGGGTTTTGCAGATGGCGCGATTGGCATAGGGAAACCAGAAAAATTCAAAATGGCGGTTCTTCGTCACAAGCTCGTCAAGCTGGGTGAACAATTCATCCACCGGCAGCATGAAATTCTTTTCCACCAATTTGTAGGCCGGGCGTACATGCATCGAGATTTCTGTCATCACGCCCATCGAACCGAGCGACATGCGACCCGCCTCGAAAATTTCGGTGTTGTCTTGCGGTGTGCAGTTCAGAACTTCGCCGCTCGCCAGCAGCAATTGGAAGCCCGCAACATCTGCCGAAAAACTTCCCAATGTTGCGCCGGTGCCGTGCGTGCCTGTACCCACGACGCCGCCCAATGTCTGGCGGTCAATATCGCCCATATTCTTGAAACCGAACCCGGCTGCGTGTAGCAGCGGCCCCGCCTGCCACAACGGCGTTGCCGCCCCCATCGTGGCAATCTGGGCTGCTTCGTCCACGCTTTTCAGGCCAGCAAACGCGGCCATATCAATCAGGGTTCCGTCGCTGTCACAGATCGGTGTGAAGGAATGGCCGCTGCCCGGTACGCGCACCGTGCCCTCGGCGGTGCGCACCGCCGCCGCCAGCGCCACATCATCTTTCGGCGCAACAATTTCTTTTGGCTTGCAGGTTACCCCGCCCGACCAATTGGACCATTTCCCGCCCACGATCTTCATGTCGCGCACCATGTGTTGCTGCCGCGGCCCCGCGCCGCGCGCCAATGGGGCTGCGTTTTAGCCCCCTTGGCGCTCAGGTCAATCTTGCAATTGCTGCAAATTCAGATATCGGCAAATTTCGCCGGGCGCTTTTCAAGGAAATGGGCCACGCCTTCCTTGAACTCGCTATGGCCAAGGCTGATTTTCATTTCCTCGTCGGCGGCGGCCAGTGCAGTGTTGAAATCCTGGAAATTCGATTTCCACACTTGTGCTTTCATGATCGCCATCGAGCGCGGACTCACCGTTTCGGCCAGCATGCGCGCATAGGCCTGTACGTTTTCAAAAAAAGTTTCCTGCGCAAACACCTTGTTCACCAGACCAAGCTCGCGCGCCTCTTCCGCACCGATCTTGCGCGCGCTGAGCAAAAGATCCAGCGCATTGGCCTGCCCCACCAGCCGCGGCAGCAGCCATGAAATGCCATGTTCGGCAATCAGCCCGCGCTGCGCAAACGATGTTGTGAACACCGCTTTGTCAGCGGCAAAGCGCAAATCGGCGTACAGCGCCATCACCAGACCAATGCCAGCGATGGGACCATTGATCGCCGCGATAACCGGCTTTTTTGTACGCGCGAAATAGCCGAAGCGTTCAGCATCAGCAAAATGTTCTTCGAGCGCGGGACCAAGATCGGATTTGAATTTGGCGTCTATCGCGCCGGGCTTTGTGGTGCCCGGCCCTGCGCTTGCACCGCCTTCAATGTGGTTCGAGAGAACCTCCATATCGGCACCGGCGCAAAAGCCGCGCCCCGCACCCGTGAGCACAATCACGCGCACATTGGAATCGTTTGCCGCGTCCGCCATTGCCCGTTTGATGCTGTCCGCCATTTGCGGCGTATAGGCGTTCAACCGGTCTGGCCGATTGAGTGTGATCGTCGCGACACGGTCCTGAACGCCGTAAAGAATGTCCGGATAGTCCGTCATAATTTCCTCCCGGTGGGTTTGTCTGGTTGCATGGCTGTCCGGCCCATGTTCCCATATTTGCCAGCCCAAGCGAAAGAGCAAACCATGCCCCAAACCTATCGCGATATTCTGTTTGACGAGGCCGAACCGGGCATTGCGCGCATTACCCTGAACCGGCCCGATGCGATGAACGCCTATACCGGCGCGATGTGCGAAGATATTGTGGCCGCGCTGACTGAATATGTCGCGCGCGATGAGTGGCGCTGTCTTGTCATCACGGGCGCAGGACGCGGTTTTTGTTCGGGCGGCGATGTCAGCGGCACAGACCCGCAGCGGCCGGATCACAAAACCAAACAGATGAGCCATGCGCACGAGATGCGCGTCGGCATGCATGAGGTGGTAAGCAAGCTGCATCATTGCGACAAGCCGGTGATCGCAATGATAAACGGCGCGGCGGTCGCTGGCGGGTTGACGCTTGCGCTTGCCTGCGATTTTCGCATTGCATCATCCAGCGCCAAACTGGGCGATACCTCGGGCAAATTCGGCTTGCTGCCCGATGAAGGTGGCGCGTGGTTTTTCCCGCGCATGATGGGGCTCGACCGCGCGCTGAAAATGACATTGCTGAACGAAACCTATCCGGCTGAGGAAGCCGCAAAACTGGGTCTTGTTACCGAAACCGTGGCACCGGACAAACTGGAAGAACATACGTATGCTTTTGCCCGTGCGCTTGCCGCGCGTGCACCGCTTGCGGTGCGGCTGGCCAAATCGATGATGCGCAAGGGGCTGGATTCATCGCTGGAAAATTCGCTGGATGATGCCGCGCTTTCGGTAATGATCGCCAATCCGAGCGAGGATGTGCGCGAAGGCGTTTCCGCCTTTTTCGCCAAACGCCCGCCAAAATTCAAAGGCCATTAGGCGCATATTGGCCGTTCATCGCGCATTCAGGTGAAACGGGCCAATTTCTGCTATGGTATCTTGTTTTGTTCGCTTACGCGGCGGGCTGCCAAGTCTTTGGCTGTTGCGCACGCTTGGAGGGTTACAAATATGAACCGGATGATGCGTCTCGCGCTTGGCGGAACCGCCCTGCTGGCATTGGGTGGCTGTGTAAGCACGCCAATGGGTCCGACAGTGCCGGTATGGCCCGGTCAGGGAAAATCGCTCGCGGCTTTTCATGCCGACGAAGATTATTGCGATTCCTATGCCTATGACCGCGTAAGCGGCCGCGTGAAAGCCGCGAATGATCGCGGCGCGCGCAATGCCATTATCGGCACCGCACTTGGCGTTGGCCTTGGTGCTGCGGTTGGTGATACGAAAGGCGCGATTGTCGGCGGAACGGCGGGCGCAGCCATTGGCGCAAATTCCGGCGCGGGCAGCGAACAATACCGCGTGCAGCGCGCCTATAACATCGCCTATGCGCAATGCATGGATTCACGCGGCAATCGTGTGCCGGGCGCAGCCCCGCCGCCGCGCTACCGCGACGGCCCACCGCCACGCGATTATCGCCGCGGTGATTACCCGCCACCGCCTCCGGGCCCACCGCCGCCACCGCCAGACGATTACTGATCACGCGTCAGGTTGGTCCGGTATGCACCCTGCGTACCGGACTGGCCAGCGGCGGCTTGCTTATAAAAAATGGTGACCCCGGCGTGACTCGAACACGCAACATCCTGCTTAGAAGGCAGGTGCTCTATCCAGTTGAGCTACGGGGCCTCACATCTCACCCGTGCGGCGAAACCATTTTGATTCAAGATCAGTGCGACCAGGGAACTTTTCGGTCGAAACGGAAATTGTCCGCATAGGATTTGGGGCGCGTTTTGTGCGGGCGCGGTTCAAACACCTGATAGGCGATGGCGTGTTTATCGGCAAAGGCAATCGCCTCGTCCACGCTGTCAAATTCCATGGAGACCTGGCTTCGCATATCGTCCGAGCTGGTCCAGCCCATCAACGGATCAATCGCGCGCGGCCGTTCCGGCTCATATTCCAGAACCCAGGCTTTGGTGCGGGCGCGGCCAGACTGCATCGCGTTTTTCGGGCGGCGATAGATACGTGCGCGGATCATGGCTTCTCCCTCTTCAACCGGCGGATGGTCGGGGCGGTGTGATTCGAACACACGACCCTCTGCTCCCAAAGCAGATGCGCTACCAGGCTGCGCCACGCCCCGGGCCGTTCCTTCCGGTTGGAACGCTGATTACACGCTCCGGCCCGCCCCATCAACGGGGCTTATTGGGCTTATTGGGGCGATTTGTCCGCGTTCGTCTGAAAAACTGCATTCTGAACCTGCTGGCCCGGCATAATGCCGAGCGCCGCGGCCCTGCCCGCATTGATTTCCAGCACCGCACGTACCGGCTCTTGCGAGCGCACCGCCGCCAGTGAATAGGGCGTGGTGTTGGCCGCGATGGACGAAATAGTGCCGTCGTCCCGAATAAAAATCATGTCCAGTGGCAGGATGGTGTTTTTCATCCAGAACGCCTGATAGGCGGGGCGGCCAAAATCAAACAGCATGCCGTGATCGGCCGCCATCTGTTCGCGATACATCAGGCCGCGGCGGCGTGCCTCGTCCGTATTGGCCAGTTCCACGGTGAAATGCACCGGCCCCCGCGCCGTCGTGATCGTCAGGTCCGAAACGGGCAATGCCACCTGGGGCACGGGTGGTTCACTTTGCGCCAAACTGCACCCTTGCGTGGCCATGAGCAGAAGCCCCGCCACCGCCGCCGCGAGAAAAAAACGCATCACTGAAATCCCCGGAAAAATCCGAAGCCTGTCTTACAGGATTCTGTGAATACGCGCTTCTCTAACGTGATCAGGCGTCGCGCAGCACCACATCAGCGGCCAATTCACCCTTGGGCCCATCACCAATGCGCACAGATACGTTTTGCCCCTGATGCAATTCGCGGATACCGCAGCGGCGCAAGGTTTCCATATGCACAAAGATGTCGGGCGTGCCCGGCCCGCGCGAGACAAAGCCATAACCCTTGCCGCGGTTGAACCATTTTACCGTGGCGTCCAGCACGGGCCCGCGCGGCTCGGCCGTGAAGCGGTTCTCACGCGGCGCGGCGGGTTCGCCCTGTGATGCGGTGGAATTGTCCAGCGCAAGCAGACGGCGGGCCTGGAATCCCTTGGGCCCCCGCACCGCTTCACAGACAACTTTTGCGCCTTCATAGGCCGCTGTGAAACCGGATTGCCTGACACAGGTTTGATGAAGAAGAATGTCAGCCTGCGTATTATTGACGGGTTTGATAAACCCGTATCCCTTGGTCACGTCGAACCATTTGATAAGACCGGTGACTTCAACCGCTGCTTCGCCCGCACTTTGCGATGCCGCCAGACTCACTTCCATCGTGTAATCCCCGCACTCATGATGGTTAATAGAAGATTAACACAAATGTCGCACCTCGGAAAGCAAAACAGCCATGCCATGCACCCAGTATTTGCCGGTGGGATCGGGCTGCGATACTAAGCCTTTGTCATCATTTTGTTTCCTGAGAAGCCAATAAGGACGCCCATGGATTTTTCCGGCCAATACATCATCGCCGCACCGCCACAGGCCGTTTGGGACGGGCTTAACGACCCGCATGTCCTGAAGGCCTGTATTCCGGGCTGCGAGAAGATGGAAAAGACCAGCGAAACCGACTTTGCCGCTACGGCCACACTGAAGATCGGGCCGGTTCGCGCCACCTTTCGCGGCAAGGTCACCATGGCCGATATGGACCCGCCCAACCGGCTAACCCTGGTCGGCGAAGGCCAGGGCGGCGTCGCCGGCTTTGCCAAGGGCCAGGCCGAAGTCGTGCTGACGCCGGAAGATGGCGGCACCAACCTGACCTATACGGCAAAGGCCAATGTCGGCGGCAAGCTGGCACAGATAGGCCAGCGGCTGATCGACGGCGCCTCCAAGCAGATTGCCGACGAGTTCTTTTCGCGCTTCGCCCAAAAGATCGCCCCCGCCGAAGCACCCGCCAGCGTGATTGCACCCGCCCCGGAAACACCGGCCGCGCAGGAAGACGCGCACCCGCAAACCGTACCGGATACACAGGCCCATCCGTCCACACCGCCGCCATCCGTCGCAGAAGAGCCACGTGAAGGCCTTGCCCCGGAGATCTGGGTGGTGGGGCTGATCGCTGTGATCATCATCCTGCTGGTTCTGTTCGGTGTGGTTCTCTAGATCCGATATTGGGCTGCAACTGTCCGCGGACAAATGGTGCCCACTCGCCCGCATGTTGGATGTTGGTACCGCCCGCTTGACGCTCCGCACCGCTACAGACGACACTATATGCAACCGCTATCCACACATTGCTTTTGAGGGAGTTCGTTCATGGCCGCCGTTTCCATGACGGTGAACGGCAAAGCCGTTCGCGAAGATGTCGAAGACCGCACCTTGCTGGTTTATTTCCTGCGCGAACATTTGCGGTTGACCGGAACCCATATCGGTTGTGACACCAGCCAGTGCGGCGCCTGTGTCGTTCATGTGAATGGCCGCGCGGTCAAAGCCTGTTCCATGTTTGCGGTTCAGGCCGAAGGCGCAAATGTCACCACCATTGAAGGGCTGGCCAAAGACGGCAAGCTGCACCCGGTGCAGGAAGCCTTTCGCGAGAACCACGGCCTGCAATGCGGTTTTTGCACACCGGGCATGATTATGACGGCGGTGGACATGATCGCGCGCAACCCCGATCTGACACGCGAGAAAATTCGTGAAGGGCTGGAAGGCAACATCTGCCGCTGCACCGGTTATCACAACATCGTCTCGTCGATTGAAGACGCGGCAAAAAAAATGGCCGGAGGCGCAGCATGATCCCCTATGCGTTCAAATATCATCGCGTGACATCGCTGGCCGATGCACAGGCCTTGTTTGCGAAATCGCCGGAAGCAAAATTTCTGGCCGGTGGGCAAACTCTGATCCCCACCATGAAACAGCGTCTGGCCAATCCGCCAGAACTGATAGACATCAGTGCCATTGCCGATCTGGATTTTGTGCGCCTCAGCGATGACAAATTGGTCATCGGTGCGGGCGTGCGTCACGGCGATGTCGCCGCATCCAAAGATGTGATGAGCGCCATCCCCGCGCTTGGCGAACTCGCGCATACCATTGGCGATCCGGCCGTGCGTGCGGTTGGCACGCTGGGTGGTTCGATTGCCAACAATGATCCGGCGGCGGATTACCCGGCGGCTGCATTGGGTCTGGGCGCCACTATCGTAACAACAAAGCGCAGCATCGCCGCCGACGATTATTTCACGGGCATGTTTGAAACCGCGCTGGAAGATGGCGAGATCGTCACCGAAGTCTCCTTTCCCATTCCGGCACGTGCGGGTTACGCCAAATTCTATAACCCCGCTTCACGCTATGCGATGGTTGGCGTGTTCGTGGCTGACTTTGGCAGCACCGCGCGCGTGGCCGTAACCGGCGCGGCACCATGCGTATTTCGCGTTAACAGCATGGAGGCGGCGTTAACCAAGAGCTTCGCAACGCAAGCGATCGAAACGATCACAATTGCCGCTGACAACATGAATTCGGACCTGCACGGATCGGCGGAATATCGCGCACATTTGGTTAGCGTCATGGCCAAACGCGCGGTGCAAAACGCTCTCAATCGATAAAATTTTCACGAATTTCTAAAGCCTCGATTGTAGCCTTGCCGTGCATTCTGTGCAGGCAGGCGGCAAACGCTCGTCAAGCGTTCCGTCTGGCCAGATAGAGGCTATGGATGGATCGCGTCCGCGACGCACCAATGACGCTCGACCAGCCCGCAATAGATGCGAAGACCGTCGAAACACGTCCCGTATTCTTCTACAACCTGACCGACGTGCAAAATCAGATGGCATCATCGCTGCTTGCCAATCCTGATCACTTGAAGATTATCTGCGAACAGAACTACGCGACTCTGCAATCCAGCGATGTGACAATTTTTACGCAGACCGGATTCTACCTGATCATCAATTCGGTTAGCGGCGACGAAGCGTTTGAACTTGCCCGGCGCATAAATCTGGCGCTGCTAAAACTGTTCTTTGGTACAAACAATCTGACGCCGGAGCAAATGGTGCCGGTGTTTCGCATTGCCGCCCCAGAAGAAGTGCAAATTCTGCGCAATGTTTCGCCATATCACAGCATCACGACCGGCAAAAGAAACGCAAATCCGTTACCGTCAAATGAACGCTGGATCATTGAGCCGCCAAACCCAGGGAAGCGTTTTTCACAACTTGGCATCACGGGCAAATGCCCCGCTGAACATGTCGCGCTCAATTTTGTTCCCGTGTATGACATTCTTCGCGGCACACCTGCACTTTATATCTGCACGCCAACCTCACACCGCGGCCGTGGCGAAATTTTGGGCCGCGCCGCTTTTCGCGAATTGTCGATCATCGAAGCGCCCTATCTCGACGAAGCCGTGCTGCGGTATGCGGCCGCGTTTTCCGACAGGCTCATGCAAACCGGCAGCGTCTCCGCGGTTTGTGTTCCGGTGAGTGCAGAGACTCTGAGCTGGTCACGCGGCCGGCGCGTCTATCTGTCTGCTCTGCGCGATGTCGATCTGGGTTTGAACCCGCAGATCATTCCCCTGATCGAAGACATTTCTCCCGGTACGCCGCCGAACCGGCTGGCCGACATGATCTCAGTCTTGCGCCCCTATGCGCGGCGTATAGCCATTGTGCTGCCCGATTCCGAAATCGCGCTGGATCGCAGCGGTATTATCGGCGCGTCAGGCTTTTCGCTGCCCCTGCCGCCGCGCGCGAATATGCAATTGGCAGACCGCCTGGGCGCATGGCTTAGCCGCAACTGCAAAGCGCAGAACGCCTTTTCGTGCGTCACGGGCGTCAACAGCGAAGATGTGCTGGATGCCTTGCGCGACCAGGGCGTTCGCTTTGCGTCGGGGTCGGCCCTCGCGCCCAAAACTGTGAGCGCAGACGCGGCGATAACCCTTGCGCGCACATTGTCATGTGCCAACACAATTGCGCCTGATCCAGTCAATGACGAATAGCCGCCTTCTAACGGCCGCCGCGATCGCCTAACCTGCCGGTGTAGCCCCGCCGGACCCCTGCCATGCAAAACGATGACGTTCTGGAAACTGCCGCAAACTGGCTGAACGCCGGCCACAAGGTTGCGCTTGGAACCGTAGTGAAAACCTGGGGCTCGGCACCCCGCCCCGCTGGCAGCCAGCTTGCCGTGCGTGATGACGGCGCATTCACCGGCTCTGTTTCGGGCGGTTGCATCGAGGGCGCGGTGATTGAAGATGCACTTGCCACCATGAAAGACGGCAAAACACGGCACCGCGAATTTGGCGTCAGCGACGCGGACGCATGGGCCGTAGGTCTGGCATGCGGCGGCAAAATCGAAATCTTCGTCGAACCGATTGTTTAGGCGATGAAACGCGAAACTCTGGATGCCATCAACAAAGCGCGTGCCGCCAAGCGCGCCATTGTGCGGGCCGTTGATCTGGCAAGCGGCGAAGATACTCTCATTGATCCGTATACAGATGATAGTGCGCTTGGCATTGCCGCCGCCGAAGCGGCCCGCGCCGACAAAAGCATGCCAACGCATGTCGATGGCAAAGACTGGTTCCTCAGCGTCATCAATCCGCCGCTGGATCTGGCGATCATTGGCGCCGTGCACATCGCGCAGCCCTTGGCGCTGATGGCCGGGCTCGCCGGGTATGGCGTGCGTGTCATCGACCCGCGTACCGCATTTGCCAGCGCTGAACGTTTTCCCGGCATCGCGCTTAGTCACGACTGGCCGGACGAAGCGCTGGAGAAAACACCGCTGGGCCCGCGCAGCGCGCTTGTGGCTTTGACCCATGATCCCAAATTGGATGACCCCGCGCTCAAGGTCGCGTTGCGGGCACCGTGCTTTTACATTGGGGCGTTGGGCTCAAAGAAAACGCAGGCCGCGCGGCGTGTGCGCCTGAGCGAAGCCGGGTTTGATGCGGCGACGCTCGCAAAAATTCATGGCCCCATCGGTCTGGCCATTGGCGCGCGCAGTCCGGCAGAAATTGCTATCGCAATTTTGGCAGAGATCACCACCATATTGCGAACGGGCGGCACAGCTTAAAAGCCGCACCACCCGCGCTTCACTTATAAAAGCGGATTATTTGCTGTCCGCTTTGTCCTTCTTGTCATGATTCCAATGACCACGCTTATGATGCATGGCCTTCATCTCATCTTTCGAAATGACGCCATCCTTGTTCTTGTCCATGCGCGTAAACATCTTGTCCTGACGTGCGCTGAATTCTGCCAAAGTCACCTTGCCGTCCTTGTTGGTATCCAGACGTTCAAAGCGCTTGGCCTTGCGGGCATCGGCGCGCTTCTCTCTCATTTGATAGAAGGCGTCTTTGCTCAGGGCGCCGTTGGTCGCGGCGGCATCAAATTGTGCCTTGATCGAGGCATCAAATTCCGCACGCGTGACGCGGCCGTCCTTGTTGGTATCGGCATTCATGCAGAACATGCCGCCACGTTTGCCATGCCGCATGCCGCGGTGCATGCCTTTGTGCATTCCCATATGCATGGCCTTACCGTCAGCGGATTTTTCGCCATCGGCCTTTTTGTCATGCATTTTTTTGTCATGCGGTGCGCATGAAATTGTGCCGGTGCCGTCGCGGTCCAGACGTATAAAGCGGGCACGCATGGGCGCGGCATATTCTTCCAGGCTGAGCGTACCATTACCGTTCCAGTCCATTGCGCCAAAGCGTTTGTCGCTGCGTTCGCGCATTTTTTCGGAGCGGTCCTTGCCAAAATTTGCAAGGGTTATGCTGTCGGCGCCGCCACTCATTTTTTTAAACCGGGCCGCGGTGGCCGCATCAAATTCGGCCTTGGTGATCTGGCCATCATGGTTGGTGTCCATGCGCTCCATCATGTTGTGATGACCACGCGGTCCCTGATGCGATGCGGCAAGTGCAGTACCAGTTCCAATTACGAGCGCTGCGCCCGCCAGAAGTGCGTAACGAATAGGGGGTGTCATATGCATTCTCCTTTGGTGCTCTCCGTATACCGGGTATTTAGCCTCGACTTGTGCTCTTTCTTTGTCCGTACTGACGAAAAGCGTCGCAAATTGTGCGATATGCCCCCAATCCCGATACAATTTGCGACAAACAGCGATTGCAGAGCACTGCGGTACAGCACATCTTGAACATCGTAATCGCTTCGCAGATGCAACAATGGCCCCCAAAGAAGACGCCACGCCACATATTCTGATCGTGGAAGACGCCCGCGACATCCGCGAGCCGCTTGCGCGGTTTCTGCGTCAGCACGGCTATCGCGTTACCGTGGCACCAGAAGCACAAAGCGCGCGCAAGGCGATGAAAGCTGCTGCGATTGATCTGGTCGTGCTCGATATCATGATGCCGGGCGAAGACGGATTAAGCCTGTGCCGCTCTATCCGCGAAACCACGAATATTCCCGTGATTCTTTTGACGGCGCGCGGCGAAGAGGTGGAGCGCATTATCGGTCTTGAGATGGGCGCCGATGATTACATTGCCAAGCCCTTTTCACCGCGCGAGCTTGTAGCGCGCATCGCCGCAGTGTTGCGCCGTACGCAAGCCCTGCCCCCACGCCAGCAGCCGGCCGAGGCTGAACGCATCAAATTTGGTGACTGGACATTGGATATTGGTCAGCGCGAATTGCTGGATGCGGCAGGCATGGCGACGGCTTTGTCCAGCGGTGAGTTCCGTCTTTTGCAGGTGTTGCTGGAGCGGCCCAAAATGGCGCTGACGCGGAATCAATTGCTTGACCTGACCAAGGGCCGCGACGCCGAAATGTTCGACCGCTCGGTGGACAATCATGTCAGTCGCCTGCGCAAAAAAATTGAACCAGATCCCAAAAATCCCCGTTACATCAAGACAGTCTGGGGCGGTGGATACATGATGGCTGTGGAGCCCGATGTTGAATAAAGCAGCCAACAAACAAAAACGCCGCTGGCGCATCTGGTGGCCGCGCACACTGGGTGCACAACTCATTGTCGTTACGGCCGCGGCGGTGCTGTTGTCGAACTTTGGCGTGGCCATCTGGTTTGAGAACAGCCGCGAACGACTGACCGAGACATCGCGAACTGAACATGTGCTGGATCGCATTGCCGCGGTGGCGACGGTGATGAGCCGTATTCCAGACAGCTCACGCGAAGAAACTGCGCGTGCAATGAGTTCCGGGCCGTGGCAGTTTCGCCTGCGTCACGGCGCCATCACGCATCCGATCATGAATGATGAAGAAAAGGCGCTTGCGGCGCGCGTGCGCGAATTTCTGACGGCGGCAAATCTCAAAGAGCCTGTTCAGGTACACATTCGCGCGGTGGATGAACGCCCGAACCATCGCCATCGCCGCAGCCGCCCGGGCCGGGTGTTCAGCATTGCCGTGCCAATTGAACCCGGCGTGCAATTGGTCACCACCTATTTCTGGCGTCAGTCGCGGCGCTGGCCTGCCGAAATTTTCATTGCCGGGCTGGTTGCCATCCTCACCGCGTCTGCGGCGGCGGCCTATATTGCGCGGCGGGTGGCGCGGCCACTTTCGGAACTTGCCTCCGCCGCATCGGAAGCAGCCCTCGGCGGACCTGCGCCGCGCGTGCCCGAAGAAGGCCCCGACGATGTGCGCCGTGCCGCGCATGCTTTTAACGCGATGACCGATCAAATTCAGCGCACAATGGAAAGCCAGCGCCAATTGCTTTCGGCAGTGGGACATGATCTGCGCACGCCGATCACCGCCATGCGCATCAACATCGAATTTGTGGACGATGCGGAACTGCGCGAGCGGCTGGAACGCAATCTTGAAGAATTGCAGGAATTGACCGAGGCGGTGTTGTCGGCGGCGCGCGGCACCGGCGGCGAGAAAATGCGCAAAGTCGATCTGGCCGCCTTGATCGAAAGCCTCTGTGCCGACCTGGAAGACATGGAAAAACCGGTGACATGGGTGTTGCACGATGCGGCGCCGCTCTCCTGCCGGCCCAATGAATTGCGCCGCGCCATCCGCAATCTGATCGAAAATGCGGTGGCCTATGGCAAAACTGCAAGCGTGCAACTCAAAGATACCGATGAGGCGTATGAGATCATCGTCGAGGACGAAGGCCCCGGCATTGCCGATGCGGACCGGATGCGTGTGTTCGAGCCCTTTGTGCGGCTGGAGACTTCGCGCAGCACCGAGACGGGCGGCACTGGCCTTGGCCTGACCCTGGTGAAAAGCATTGCCGAGGGGCATGGCGGCGAAATCATTCTGGAAAATCGCGATAGTGGGGGCCTGCGCGCAACACTGCGTTTGCCGCGCGGGGGTGCCAGCGCCTAATCTTGATTCATGCAATTTGGACCCTGCCCGATTGCGGCGGCTGAAGGCGCCATTCTGGCCCATGCCGTGCGCACCCCTGAGCATCGCCTGAAAAAAGGGCGCGTGCTCAGCGCCCACGACATTGCCGGGCTGAAAGCCGCCGGCATCGACGAGGTTATCGTCGCCCGGCTGGAACCCGGTGACGTTGCCGAAGATATTGCCGCCGCGCGTATCGCCGCTCCCTGCGCCGGGACGCAGGTGCGCGTGGCCGAAGCCTTTACCGGGCGCGTCAATCTTTACGCGGAGGCTGATGGCGTCGCGGTGGTCGATGCGGCACGGGTGGACGCGCTGAACGCCATCGATGAGGCAATCACCTTGGCCACAGTTGCACCTTTCGTTCGCGTCGCGCGCGGGCAGATGCTGGCCACCATCAAAATCATTCCCTTTGCCGCACCGGAAGCGGCGGTGAATGCGGCGGAGGCCTTGCTGGCAGCCGGGCCGCTGGTCCGCGTTGCGCCCTTCGTGCCGCGACGGGCGGCGCTGATCTCTACCGCGCTGGCCGACACCAAGGATGCCATTCTGGACAAAAACCGCGATGCGCTGAGTGCGCGCCTGACGGCGCTCGGCTCGGACATCATGTTTGAACGGCGGGTGCCGCACGCCGCCGAACCCCTTGCCGAGGCGATTGCCGAAGCGCACGCGGCGGGCGCCGACCCCATTCTGGTATTCGGGGCCAGCGCCATCACCGACCGGCGTGATGCGATCCCCGCTGCGGTGGATTTGGCGGGCGGCACGGTCACCCATTTCGGCATGCCGGTGGACCCCGGAAATCTTCTTTTGACGGCGCGGATTGGCGAGGCGGACGTGATCGGCCTGCCCGGTTGCGCGCGTTCGCCCAAACTGAACGGGATTGATTTCGTGCTGTGGCGCAAGCTGGCGGGCCTGCCGATTGGCCGGCGCGAGATGGTGGCGATGGGTGTCGGTGGCCTTTTGAGCGAAATTCCCAGCCGCCCGCAGCCGCGTGAGGCGGCATCAACCGCCGGGCTTCATGCGCCGCGCATTGCCGCTATCGTGCTGGCCGCCGGGCGGTCATCACGCATGGGTTCCAACAAGTTACTGGCCGATGTTCACGGCAAACCTATGGTCCGTCATGCGGTCGAGGCGGCATTGGCCAGCAGCGCAACACCCGTGATCGTCGTCACCGGCAATGAAGCGGACAAAGTGCGCGCCGCGCTTGACGGTATGGATGTACGGTTCGTCGAAAATCCAGATTTCTCAGATGGTTTGAGTGCGTCCCTGAAGTGTGGGATCAACGCGGTACCGGAAAATTGCGATGGCGCGCTGGTGATGCTGGGCGATATGCCCGGCGTGCAAACGGTGCTGATTGACCGGCTGATCGCCGCGTTCTCGCCAGAGGATGACCGGCATATCTGTGTTGCCACGCGGCGCGGCAAGCGCGGCAATCCGGTGCTGTGGTCGCGGCGCTTTTTCACCGAAATACAAGCGATTCAGGGTGATGTGGGCGCCAGAAACTTGATTGGTGAAAATGCCGAACTTGTGTGCGAAGTCGAGGCCGGTGACGACGCGCCGCTGATCGACATCGACACCCCGGCGGCGCTTCACGCCTATCTGGAGGGCGGCGCATGAGTGACCCACTCTATGCCAAGCCGATTTTGCGGCTGGCGGCAGATGCGCATGGCGCGGGGCGTCTCGCCGATGCCACCTGCACCGGCACGGCCCACAATCCGAC
This sequence comes from Hyphomicrobiales bacterium, assembly GCA_040255365.1. Classification (GTDB taxonomy): domain Bacteria; phylum Pseudomonadota; class Alphaproteobacteria; order Micropepsales; family Micropepsaceae; genus Rhizomicrobium. Next base: position 77,344 of record JBDZUY010000001.1, on the reverse strand, counting down.
CTGCGGCGACAAGGTGATCGTCGATCTTGCGCTGAATGAGGATGGCGCGGTGATTGCGATGGCGCATGAGACGAAGGCCTGTGTGTTGTCACAGGCGTCGGCATCGATCCTCGGCGAACACCTTGCCGGCATGGACCGCGCGGCGGTTCAGGATTTGCGCGATGCGGTGGCAGCCATGCTGGCCGACCTATCCGCCGTCCCGGCCCCGCCCTTTGACGGCTATGGCGCGTTTGAGGGCGCGGTGACATTCAAGAGCCGGCATACCTGCGTGCTGCTGCCGATTGATGCGGTGCTGGCCGCATTCGATGCGGAGGACACCAAGCCCTAGCCGTCATCACCCGGCTTGTCCGGGTGATCCATGAACACACACGCAAGCAAGGCTTGGCACCGCTGATGTTTATGGATGGCAGTGACAGGCCCGGCCATGACGCTTAAGCGGAAGCTCAGAGCTTGCCGATGTGAACCGCATAAGGCCCAAGCGCGCCCGCGCCGCCGACCGCGCCGGATTGCAGCACGGCCTCACCCATATCACCACTGAACACCGCCTCATCCGCACTCATGTTGAAGACGCAGAGCATGCGCGCGCCGTCATGCTCGCGGGTGAAGGCCAGCACCGGCCCGGCTGCATCAACAAACGCGATATCCCCCAGCCGCAAGGCCGCGTGCGCCTTGCGCAAGTGCAACAATGCCCGGC
>JBDZUY010000001.1:37622-76550 GCA_040255365.1 Hyphomicrobiales bacterium | reverse complement strand
ATATCCCCCAGCCGCAAGGCCGCGTGCGCCTTGCGCAAGTGCAACAATGCCCGGCTGAAATTCAGGATCGAATCCGCATCGCCATCCTGTGCACTGACGGCCAACGGTTTATGCGCTGGGCAAACCGGCAGCCAGGGCTCGCCCACGCCAAAACCCAGATTGGTGGCGCGCCCATCCCACGGCATCGGCGTGCGGCAGCCATCGCGCCCCTTGGACAGCGGGTAATAGAGATCACCTACCGGATCTTTAAGCTGGTCGCGGCGCAAATCCGCTTCCGGCAGGCCCAATTCCTCCCCCTGATAAATCAGCGCCGTGCCTCGCATGGTCAGCAGCAAAGCCAGCATCAGCTTGGCCAGCGCATCGGGTGCATCGGCCCCGCCAAAGCGGCTGCGCGTGCGCATCACATCATGGTTGGAAAACGCGACCGATGGCCAATGATCCGCATGCCGCGCCAGCAAGGCGTAATGATCGCGGATGAATTGCGGCTCCAGCCGGTGCGCGTGCAACAACGGAAAGCTGTAACCGGAATGCAGCCCCTTATCGGGCGGTGCAAAGCAGCCGCAGCGTTCGGGTTCTTCGGAAAATTCGCCCATCACGAAGCGGTCAGGATAACGGTCAACCGTGCGCCGTACCTCATCCAGAACCACAATTTCTTCGGGCAAGTTACTGTCATGATAGTGAAATTGCAGGTTCGGTGCGTGCGCCCAATGGTGCCCGCGGCGCTGGTCCATTGGCACCGGCGGATTATCGGTCAGCGCTGCATCATGCAGATACGCATTGGCGACATCGAGACGGAAACCATCCACTCCGCGCTTCAGCCAGGTGTCCAGAACCGCCAGCGCCGCCGCGCGGGCCGCGGGATTGCGCCAATTCAGCTTGGGCTGCTGGCGCAGGAATTTGTGGTGATAGTACTGCCGCCGCGCCGGGTGATAGGCCCATGCCTCTCCTGCAAAGGCCGAAAGCCAATTGTTCGGCACCGTGCCGTCAATCTTTGGTGGGGCCCAGACATACCAATCGGCCTTGTCGCCGCCGGTCAGCGCTTCCCGAAACCATGCGTGCTCGTCCGACGTGTGCGCCAGCACCTCGTCAGTCAGTAACTTCAGCCCGCGCGCATGGGCAGCGTCCAGCAGCGCCTGAAATTCATCCGGCGTGCCATATTCCGGGTTCACCCCGTCATAATCGGAAACGTCATAGCCCCAGTCGCGATTGGGCGTGGGATGAATCGGCGAAAGCCAGATCGCATCCACACCCAATGACGCCACATAATCGAGCCTGGACATCAGCCCGGCGAAATCGCCGACGCCGTCGCCATTGCCGTCGCAAAAGCTGCGGACATAAATCTGATAGATTACCGCTCCACGCCACCACGGCGCGTTCGCGGCCACGATCAGACCTCGCTGGCTTTGGTCACGATTCTGCCGACCAGTCCGTATTTCACGGCATCCTCTGCGCCCATCCAGAAATTGCGCTCGGTATCGGCAACGACCTTTTCGTAAGCTTGACCGGTTTCACGCGCGATTTCCTGATTGATGCGTTCGCGCATTTTCAGGATTTCCTCGGCCTCAATGGAGATGTCCGAGGCCTGACCGCGCACACCGCCAAGCGGCTGATGCAACAAAAAGCGCGTGTAAGGCAGGCAATAGCGATTTTCTTTGGACGCACCCAGATAGATATGCGCACCCGCGCTGGCCACCCAGCCGGTGCCGATGATCTTCACCGTCGGGCCGACATAGCGGATCATGTCGTGGATCGTGTCGCCCGATTCCACATGCCCGCCCGGCGAGTTCAGCAAAATCTTGATGTCGTCATCGCCATCGGCGGCATAGGCCAGAAGCTGGGCGCTGACCCGCTCGGCCATTTTCATGTCCACTTCGCCGAAAATCAGAATGGTGCGCGATTTGAACAGCGCCTTGGCCACCGGCGAATTGTTCATCTCCGGCTTGTCGGAATCTGATTTCTTGTCGTCGTCTTTATCGTCGTCTTCGTCCATGCGGCGCACGCGCGAACTCCTGTCAAAATTTGGCAAATCCGATTCGCATACTAACGATGCAAAGCCTAGCGTCCACACCGCTACAAGGCGTTAACGGCCGCGTCCAGTGTGGGCCCGATTCCCGCCCGAATGACCAGATCAGCCATAGGGTCTTGTTCGGTGGCTTCGCGGTTCACAATCACCAGTCTGGCCCCGTTCTGCCGGGCCATCAGCGGAAAGCCCGCCGCCGGATAGACCACCAGCGACGAACCCAGAACGACAAACAGATCGCAAGCCAGGGTCGCGGCCTCGGCCCGGGCCATCTCGTCCTCTGGCATGGCCTGCCCAAACGAGATCGTGGCGGTCTTGATGATACCCCCGCAGCCCGCGCAATCCGGGGGCTCGCCATGCGCCTCGAAATGGGCGCGGATCGGCGGCAACTCGACGCGTGCGCCACATTCCAGACATTTGGCATAGCGCGTGTTGCCATGCAGCTCGATGACCTGATCGTCGGCGATGCCGGAATCCTGATGCAGATTGTCGATGTTCTGGGTGATGACATGGCTGGCGATGCCGCGCGCCACCAAGGCGGCCACCGCTTTGTGCCCGGCATTGGGAGCGACGGTCGCGAACATTTCTTCCATCGCGAAGCGCCGCCGCCATGCCTCACGCCGCAATTCCGCACTGCGCACAAAATCACGAAAATCAATCGGCGCCATCTTGGTCCAGATGCCGCCCGGCGAGCGAAAATCGGGAATGCCGGATTCTGTGGAGATGCCAGCCCCCGTAAACACCACGGCGTTGCGCGCGTCCCGCAGAAAATCTGTGAGCGCTACAATGTCAGCGCGGTTCGCCGGTGCGTTCATACCGTCAGTGCTTCACATTTCCGCAAGAGGCCGAAACCCATTTGCCTTCAAAATGGTTTTCAACATGTGCTGGCTTACCATTGGTCGTGCCGGTGAAGCTCATCTTGCCGGTGTAATGCTCAGGGCTGTCATATTTTGCCGTAATGTGGCCCGTACCTTTCATCTCGTCACGCGAACAAACCATATCGGCGCTATAGGATGTGCCGTCCGATTTGGCATTTTTCATGGTGCAGCCCTGCTGCGTCATACCGCTCAGCGTGTGGGACTCCACCTCTTTCTGCGTCATGCAATGTTGTGTGGTCATGGTATTGTCCGACTGCATGGACACACCCATCTTTTTCATTTGCGCGCGATCCGCCGCAGAGATTTTGGGCATCTTTGGCGAATCCACATGCACGCTCACATCCCAAAGCCCGGCCTTGCCGTGATCGGCCCATGCCAGCGATGTTCCGGCAACAAGCCCCGCAGCCAAAACCATGGCGGCAACAACACCACCTGTTTTCAAAAACATCCCATTCTCCCTTGGTTGAATTTACAGCCACGACGGCGCTTCGCCGCCAAAATGGCATGCCAGCGTGCACCACGCAAAGGGGGCGCAAAAGCGCCCCCTTCAACACCCACCAAATTAACCGCTGTTCTTATTTCACATTGTCCGTACGCTGAATGAAATCGACGACATCGTCGTGAATGCCTTTCAGCGAAGGAATGTGCGCATAGACCATGTGCCCGGATTGATAATACCGGTATTCGATATTCTTCTGCAGCGCCGGCGGGATGGTGAGATGATGCATCTCATACCAGCCTTCATAATACGGCGTGGCCAGATCGTAATAACCGCCCGCCAGAAGGATCTTCATGTCCGGGTTCAGCTTCATCGCGGCTGCCAGATCAGGCATCAGATTGGGCGAACCGGGAAATGCAAACGGCATGTCCGGCTGTTTGTGCTTGAACGACCAATCCTTGAAGACGTTGGCATAGATTTTATAGGTCTTGCCGTCGCCATACTTCAGATCCTTGCGAACGTAATTGTTGAACGCACTAATATAGGCAGAACTGATCGCTGCGCTTTGCGGATCGTAAGCAGCCTCTTTGCTTAGCGGGTCCATCGTCACACCCGAAAACCGCGTATCCAGACGGCCGGTGGTCAGGTCTTTGTCGCCTTGCAAATTCTTCTCGAATTCACCGCCCGAAATGCGCAAATTGGCTTTCAGGATGTACGCAACCGGCAGGCCGGTGAAATTGTGCAGCTTCTGCGCAATGTCTTTGCGGGTCTTGTCATCCAGGCTGTTGCCCTTGGCGAGCGCCAAGCCATATTCGCCCATCGCGAACTGTTCGGCCTTATGCAGGAACGGCAGCAATTCTTTTGGCTTGTTCGGAAGCTTGTTGTGATACCACGCCGTCGCGGCATAGGTCGGCAACGCCACCTGATAGGCCGTGTCGATGCCGGGATTGGTTTCCGGCCCATCGACGCTGAGATCAAAATTCAAAATCTGCGACAGCAGAACCACACCGTTCAGATCGATGCTGTAATCATTTGCCAGAACATAGGAAAGACCGGCCGAACGCGGCGTGCCATAGCTTTCACCGAACAAATATTTCGGCGAATTCCAGCGATTGTATTTCGAAAGGAATGATTGAATGAATTCGGCGAAGGCGTGAATGTCTGGATCAACGCCCCAAAATTCTTTCTTCGCGTCCTTGCCCGCAATACGGCTGAAGCCCGCGCCCGGTGCATCAATGAACACCAGATCCGAAGCATCCAGAAGGCTGTAATCATTGTTCACAACAGAATAGGGCGCGGCAGGCGTGTGGGTATCATCATTGGTGACAACACGCTTGGGACCAAAGGCACCCATATGCAGCCAGACAGTCGCCGAACCGGGGCCACCATTATAGATGAACATGATTGGACGCTTGGCCGCATCCGCACCGCGCTTGAAATAGGCGGTGTAGAACATCGAGGCTTCGGCGGTCGGATTCTCCTTGTCGCTTTTCGGCGCGCTATCATCCCAGCCCTTGGCATGAACCACAATCGTACCGGCAACGGCCTGATAATCGACGCGCGCGCCGGCAATGGATACGGTGCCATCGGTTTTGACTTCGGTGGCTTCAAAATGCGGCGCGGAATCTGCCGCGTGTGCCGCCTTATCTTTGTTTGCGGCATCGTCAGCCGACGCCATCGTCGTGACCAGCGTCAGCGCCGCGGCCAAAAGAAGTATGCGCTTCATTCTAGAAGTCCTTCCCCCAAAATTTTTCTATTGCAGACTGCCACGCAGACAATGGCGGGCTTCACGGAAGATATTTATACGAACCAGTTTCGCGTAGTGCAGGCATACGCGAAAAGTGAATTGTCTGTCATCATAAGCCTGTTGTTGCATGGCTGCATTGCACAAAATGCGCGCATCAAATCCAAAACAATACCGGAACAGACTGCAAAGTTTGCACTGGCAGCAACGGACTCATCAAACAGCCGTTACGCCCCCTCACCAAGCATGCCGCGGTGCATTCGGCCCATCTGCCCATTTGTAACAGCCGCCGCCGGAGCGGCCCTGCCCGCCATCGCAGCTATCCTGCTTGAAGCATGCATGTTTGGAGGCATATTGCGGCATGGCCTGCCAGCCGCCCTGCGGCCTCAGCCAATAGCATGCAGCATGCGCCGAACGGCGATGATGCCTGCGATGCCCGCGATCATTGTCATTGCTTCGATGGCCATAGCCGTCATTGCCGTCGGGATAGACATCACCATCATCGCCGAACTCATCGTTCTGATCGTTAAAAAGATCGTCGTTTGCACGATCATCATCGCCCCAGCTTTCACGCGCTGCGTCGGGGCCGGTCGCCCATTTGTAGCAACCACCGCCTGACCGGCCCAAACCGCCGTCGCAGCTATCCTGTGCAAAGCAGGCACGCTTTGATGCATATTGCGGCATTGCCTGCCAGCCGCCTTGCGGGCGCAGCCAGTAACAGGCCGCATCTGACGAACGGCGATTGCCCCGCCTGCGGTCGCGGCGATCATAGCCGTTCTGGGCCACCATCGCCCCCGCCGCACTGGTTGTCAGGTTCGTGGCACTGCCCGTCATCGTTTGCGCCGCGCCCGGCTGGGCACCAAACATCACGCCTGCCGCAACGCACAGCGCAGCGGCAAACGCACCCGAAAGAAACGTCTTCATAGATCCTCGTTTCATTCATTGAGGTGGAGCTACACCGAGGCACAAGGTGGGTTACGCGATCCGCCATCCCCCTCCCCGAACGGCGGCCCACAGGAACGCTGGCACGCAGATTACGGCTTGGCAATGTGAAAGGAAGTGGCGCGCCCTAGGGGAATCGAACCCCTCTTGCAAGAATGAAAATCTTGAGTCCTAACCGATAGACGAAGGGCGCGCATATGCCCGGCAGACCTCACGCAAAGCGCACAATCCGCGGACAATCGGTGGCTCGGGGCTATAGCCGCCCCTTGGGTGCTTTGCAAGCCGGTTTGCCCCGCAAATCAGACATTTGCTGGGCCTGCGTCCTCGATCTGAAGCTGAACCCGGCGCCGCCCGTTCCATTCATCGGCCTTCAGGCGGCCCACGGCATGGATTCGCTTGCCCCGGCTGGCCAAAAGTGCCTGCCCCAGCGGCGCGGATACGGCGCGAAAGGCAATGGCATCCAGCCGCGCGCCATCGCCGCCGGTCAGCCGCAGCCGCACATGATCCTTGCCCACCACATCGGCAAACGCGACCTCCACATCCGGGGCCACCATTACCGGCTCAGGATTGCCTGCGCCAAAGGGCCCGGCCCGCGCAATTTCGTCCACCAATTCCACCGTCCCACCCGAAGGTGATATGGCCGCATCAATCTGTAATTGGGCCGCCGCATCCAGTGCATCGCCGATATTGGCAAAGGTGTCGGCCAGAAAGGTGCGAAATTCATCCAGCTTCGCCGCCGGTAAGGAGAACCCGGCCGCCATCGCATGACCGCCGCCGGTATCAATCACGCCCGCCTCACGCGCACGGCGCACAATCGCGCCAATATCCACCCCGCCGACCGAGCGCGCGGAGCCGCGGCCCTGCCCACCCTCAAAGCCTGCCACAAAGCTGGGCTTGCCAAAGCGGTCTTTCAAACGCCCCGCAACAATGCCGACCACGCCGGGATGCCAGCCATCCTCCGCCGCCAGAAGGAACGGCGCGTTGTCTTGCGTGCCCGCCATCGCCATCGCGGTTTCCAGAATTTGCGCTTCCAATGCCTTGCGTTCGGAATTGTGCAGATCGAGTTGTTCGGCCAGCGGCCATGCCGCCTCGTCATTTGGCGCGGTGAGCAATTCCGCACCCAGCGAGCAACGGCCAACACGCCCGCCCGCATTGATGCGCGGACCCAACACAAAGCCCAGATGGTACGGCGCATAGGGCGGCTGCGTGCGCGCCACCGCGGCCAGTGCGCGCAAGCCGGGGCGTAAACCTGCATCCAGTTTTATCAAACCCTGGCGCACGAAGGCGCGGTTCACGCCGGTCAGCGGCACGACATCGCAAATCGTTGCCAGCCCCACCAGATCCAGCCCGTCGCGCAAATCCGGTTCAACGATAGTGTTTGCGCCATACCAGCCCGCCTCACGCAGATGGCGGTTCAGCGCGACAAGAAACAAGAACGTGACGCCCGCCGCGCACAATTGCCCAAGCCCGGATTCATCGCCCGGCTGATTGGCATTGACCTGTGCAAATGCATCGGGCGGCGCAACATCAACCGCATGATGATCCAGCACCACAACATCAATGCCTGCATCGCGCGCGGCCTTTAACGCGGCACCGGCAGCCGCCCCGCAATCCACCGTGATGACAAGCGTAATGCCCTCACCCGCAAGCGTTTGCATAGCGGCGGGCGACGGGCCGTAACCTTCGCTCAAACGGTCAGGGATATAGATACGCGGCTTGCGCCCCAATGCGTTCAGAAAATCGCTGACCAATGCGGAGGATGCCGAACCATCGACATCATAATCGCCAAACACCGCAATGCTTTCGCGGGCATCCAGCGCGGCGGCGACACGCGCCACCGCCTTTTGCATGTTCATCAAGCTGTTGGGTTCGGGCAAAAGCCGCTTCAAAGTCGGTTCAAGCACATCGCCCAGCGTCTCAGCCGTCACACCGCGCGCCGCCAGAATGTTTGCGAGCACGGGCGAAATCGGCGCAGCAAGGCTCAACGCATCGGCCTGCGCACGCGGCACGTCGTTCAATATCCAGAATTTGCCCGCGAAGGAGCGCGCGACACCAAAGGCCGCGTCGCGCGAAGTGATGATCGCCTCAGCGGTCATCCTTGCGCCGGTGCCGCGCCTTGATCCAGCGCACAGTGCCGGTGGCCGAACGCATCACAATGCTTTCGGTGACAATGTGATCGCGTTCGCGGTGCACACCACTCAGCATGGAGCCATCGGTTACGCCCGTCGCAGCAAACACCACATCGCCGGAGGCCAGATCCATCAGCGAATATTTCTTGTTGAAATCGGCAATACCCAGCTTGGACGCGCGAGCGCGCTCATCATCATTGCGAAACACCAGACGTGTTTGAATTTGCCCGCCAACACAGCGCAACGCCGATGCCGCCAGCACACCTTCGGGCGCGCCGCCCTGCCCGATATAAATATCAATGCCTGTCGCCGGATCGGATGTGGCAATCACACCGGCCACATCACCATCGGTAATCAGACGCACAGCGGCACCAACCTTGCGCACACTTTCGATGATACCGGCGTGGCGCGGACGATCCAGAATAAGCGCGGTAATCTCGCGCGGCTTCACGCCCTTTGCCTTGGCCAGCGACAAAATATTGTCTGCCGGGTCTGCATCCAGATCAATCACACCTTCGGCGTAACCATTGCCGATGGCGATCTTGTCCATATAGGTATCGGGCGCATTCAATAACGTGCCCGGCTCGGCCATCGCCATCACCGCCAGCGCGTTGGGCAGCGCCTTGGCCGTCAGGGTTGTGCCCTCCAGCGGGTCAAGCGCGATATCCACCGCAATGCCGCCGCTACCAACCTTCTCGCCAATGAACAGCATCGGCGCTTCGTCGCGTTCGCCCTCGCCAATAACGACGGTGCCATCAATCGGCAATTCGTTGAAGGCATTGCGCATCGCTTCGACGGCAGCCTGATCGGCGGCATGTTCGTCGCCGCGGCCAATCTGCATCGCGGCCGCAATGGCGGCGGCTTCTGTCACGCGCACTGCTTCAAGCGCAAAGGCGCGGTCCAAGGGTTGAGACATATCGGCTCCTGATTGGGTTGTTGCCGCTACTCAGCTGGCTTCCATGGGAATCATGCACGGTGCGCCCAGGACCTTGTCGGACGCAGCGATAACCTTCAAGGCGCGCAGCACCGCCACATGCGAGCATTCATGGGTCATCATCACAATGGCTACGGGTTCGCCGGGTGCGCGGCTGCGCTGGATCATGCTTTCAATGGAAACGTCTGAGTCTGCGAGTTTGCCAGCGATTTCTGCCAAAACGCCCGGTACGTCAAGCACATGGAAGCGCAAATAATAGGGGCTGCGGCGCGCATCAGGCGGCGCGGGGCTTAGCGGGGTTAACGCGGCAGCGGCCCGGCCAAAGGTTGGCCCCACCGCGCCGCGGGCAATATCGACAATATCGGCAATCACAGCAGAGGCCGTCGGCCCCTCGCCTGCCCCGCGGCCCTCAAAGAAATAGGGCCCGGCCTCGCCCGCATCCGCCACCACGGCATTGAATGCGCCGTCCACAGCGCCCAGCGGCGTGCCCCGCAGCACCATCGCCGGCTGAACCCATTGGCAGATCCCGTGCGGCGTGGATTTGGCAACACCCAGCAATTTGATGCGATAGCCGAACTCTGCGGCGAACTGAATATCTTCCGGCGTGATATGGGCAATGCCCTCCACGCTCATCTGTTTCAGATCGGGCAGCACGCCAAACGCCAGCGCCGCCAGAAGCGTCAGCTTGTGCGCCGTGTCACCGCCGCCCACATCCAGCGCCGGGTCGGCCTCCGCATAACCCAGCCGCTGCGCATCGGCCAACACATCGTCAAAGCTGCGGCCTGTCGCTTCCATCTGGGTCAAAATGTAATTGCAGGTGCCATTCAAAATGCCGCGCACCGTGCAGATGCCATACGCGATCAGACTTTCGCGCAGCGCCTTCACGATGGGGATACCGCCCGCCGCCGCCGCCTCGAATTTCAAGGTCGCGTTTTTGCTTTCGGCCAGCGCGGCCAACTCGGCCCCGTGATAGGCCAGCAAAGCCTTGTTCGCGGTGACGACATGCTTGCCCGCACCCAGCGCGGCATTGAGCAGAGCGCGCGCCGCGCCTTCTTCGCCGCCGATCAATTCCACAATCACATCGGCGCGGGTGCTGGCCAGCGCAACCGGATCATCCCGCCATTCAAGATGCGATACATCAATTTTGCGTGGCTTGGTTTTGTCGCGCGCCGACACCGCTACCAGTTCAAGTTTGCGCCCCGCCCGTTCGGCCAGCTCGTCTTTTCGTGTCAGCAGCAAATGAGCAACGCCGCCGCCCACCGTGCCCAAACCGGCGATGGCAATCTTTAGTGGTTCACTCATTTGGAATGCGCCAGTTCTGATGCGGGTTCATTCGTCCGCATACTGAGGAACCGTTTTACATTGCGCGCCGCCTGCCGGATGCGGTGTTCGTTTTCGACCAGCGCGATGCGCACATAGCCTTCGCCATATTCGCCAAAACCCAGACCGGGCGCGACCGCAACCTTGGCATGCGCGAGCAGGCGCTTGGAAAATTCCAGCGAGCCCATCTCACGAAACGCCTCGGGGATAGGTGCCCAGGCAAACATCGAGGCGGATGGCGATGGAATTTCCCAACCCGCGCGGCTCATGCTTTCCACCAGCACATCACGGCGCGCGCGATAGATATTGCGCATCTCGTCCACGCAATCCTGTGGCCCGTTCAGCGCGGCTGTTGCTGCGACCTGAACCGGCGTAAACGCGCCATAATCGAGATAGGATTTGATACGCCCCAGCGCGCCGATAAGCTGTGCGTTGCCCGCCGCAAACCCCATGCGCCAGCCGGGCATCGCATAGGTTTTGCTCAAGGATTGAAACTCGACGGCGACATCCTTGCCGCCCTCGACCTGAAAGATGGACGGCGGCGGCTCGCCCTCAAAATAAATATCGGCATAAGCCAGATCGGACAGCACCCAGATTTCGTTCTTCTTCGCGAAGGCGACAATCTCTTTATAAAAATCCAGACCGACGGTTTGCGCTGTCGGATTGGACGGATAATTCACCACCAGCGCAGACGGCGACGGCACCGAATGGCGCACCGCGCGATCAAGGCTGCGCAGATATTCTTCCGGTGATGTCGCGGGCACATGACGGATGGCCGCCCCCGCCAGAATGAATCCGAACGCATGAATGGGGTAAGCCGGGTTCGGCACCAAGATCACATCGCCGGGCGCGGTAATCGCCTGTGCCAGATTGGCGAAACCTTCCTTGGAGCCCAGGGTCGCGATCACTTCGGTATTGGGGTCCAGCTTCACACCGAACCGCCGCGCGTAATAACCCGCCATCGCCTTGCGCAAGCCAACAATGCCGCGCGATGCCGAATAGCGGTTCGAGCGCGGATCGTGTGCCGTTTCCACCAGCTTGTCGGTAATGTGCTTGGGCGTCGGCATATCGGGATTGCCCATGCCGAAATCAATAATGTCATCGCCTGCTGCGCGCGCGGCAGCCTTCAGGCGGTTTACTTCTTCGAACACATAAGGCGGTAACCGCCGGATGCGGTGAAAATTGGTTTGCATGGGCCCGGAACCTTCATGCGGCGCGCCAAACACGCGTTCGCATCCCAACAACAAGGCAATTTGTGCAGCGCGTCAATGCTGACATAGCCGCACATCTTTAGCCCTGGAAGAATATCTCCGCGCGACGGTTGCCCTCTTCGCCCTTGGGCATGGATTCATAATAGACGGGCTGGCTGTCACCTACCGCCTCGACCAGAACCTTTGCCGCGGGCACACCATCTTTAATCAACTGGCGGGCCACCGCATTGGCGCGGGCCTGTGAGCGCTCGAAATTCAGCTGCAAATGACGCTGAACCGACATATTGGCCGTACGGCTGGACGAATGGCCCACGACGCGGACATAGCCACGGCTGCCGCGCTGTTTGAAAGCATCCACGGCGGATTGCACCTTGGCGCGTCCCTCAGAATTGAGAATGGTCGTGTCGTTGGGGAAGAATATGACAGCCGCAGCCGGTAACCCACTGGGGCTTGCATAGACACTGGCCTGTGTCACTGCCGGGCTCGTCGCATCCATATTGGCAACAACGGCGCCGCTCATAGCCTCCGGCCCGCCGACATTACGGAAATTGGTACTGACGGCGGCACCTGTACGGGCGGGAGCATTGACGGCATAACGCGCACCGCTAACCCCGGCTACGCCCGCCGCCGCGGCCGTTTGGTCATAACGCGCAATGACGGCACCCGGTACAAATTGCGCGACCGATGGATCCAGCGGTGCAGCGGTGGAGCGCTGAAAGCCCAAGGCGTTGGTGGTGGCGACAGACGCCTGTGCACCGGGCACCGTGCTGCTGTTTTGCATGTAACTGGATGTGGCGGCGCTGGATTGCGCGGCCTGCACCGTGCGGGACGACAGCCCAGCGGCACCGGGTGCATTTGGCGGCACGGCGGGCAAGCGGCCAGAGGATGACGCAGCGGATTGCGCACCGGCTGGCGGTGCCATCTGCGTACTGGCAATAGCGGTTGTTGGTGCCGCCGCCTGCTCATCCGGCGTGGCAGATGCAACGGCTTCGGCATTGTTCTCATTACTATTATCGGCATCAGTATCGGCCGTCTGTGCAGCGGGCTCTGCTGCGGCCGGCGCCTCGGTATATGTGCTGGTAGGCGCCGTATCGGGCGGCGGGGGTGCAGCGGCTTCGGTGCCGCCGCGCAACGCATCAGCGGAATATTCAACCTGGCTACGATCCGCGGCCAGCGAACTTGCCACGCGTTGGCGTTCTTGCGGTGTGGAAGTCTGGGCCGGACGATCCGGCATTTTGGAAAGATCGGGATAGGCCGCATTATCTGCCGCGGTCTGATCGGCTGATTGGCCATCCGCGGCGGTGCTGTCACCCACCCAGGTCACCGGGTTCACCCAATCGGGCACGGTGGAGCAGGCACTGACCGCCAAGCCCACAACCAGCACGGCCGCCAAGCGCGCAAGCGTTTTCGTCATGCTGTGATACCCAAGATTCATTCCATGCCTCCGCCAGCCGCACACGCGATTTTAGCCATTCCATATACAAGCCAAACGCCTGAATACCAAGGGAAACACCCTGACAAATATATGAGGATGATAGGAAATTTGTTTGCAGGGCCTACTTGAGCCCTTCCCTGGTGTCTGCCCATGCCTTGCCGGTGTGTGGATCATCACGCTATCAAGTCATCTGGCATGCACAGGACCGATGCGAGGCAAGAACAAATGCCGGAAGATAATGACGCAAGGCCCACAAAGCGCAAACGGGCACAGAAACGCGCCCCGAAACAGAATCAGAAGCCGGATCAAAAACAGGAATCCGGCCACAAAAAAAAGCCGGAGCCAGACCCCGCTACCGGGCCGGAGCATGAAAATGCGTATGCCAGCCCCTATCAGATCGGTGATGCCGGTGCGTTCGCCCGCAATATGGTCGAAGTGGGCATTCAGTCGCAGCGCCTGCTCAGTGATTTTCTGAAGCGCCAGCGTGACAAGGAAGACGGCCCGGCCGATCCGCTGAATATCGGCGGCACCTTCTCTGAATTGTTGCGCGGCATGGTCGCTGATCCATCCGTCATCGTGGAAGCGCAATTTGCGCTTTGGCGCGACTACATGAATCTGTGGGAAACCACAGCGCGCCGCATGATGGGCGAGAGCGTGGAGCCCGTTGTGGCACCCCGCCCCGGCGACAAGCGCTTTCGCGACAAGGACTGGCAGGAAAACCAGGTTTTCGATTTCATCAAGCAATCCTATTTGCTGACCGCCAACTGGCTGCAATCGACCGTTGCCAAGGTCGATGGCGATATGGACGAGAGAACCCGCAAGCGTATCGATTTTTATACCAAGCAGTTTGCCGATGCGATTGCGCCCACCAATTTCGTGATGACCAATCCCGAAGTGCTGCGCGCCACCTTGCAAAGCAATGGCGAGAATCTGGTGAAGGGGCTCAACAATCTGTTGGGCGATCTGGAGCGCGGCGAAGGCCAGCTTTCCATTACCCAATCAGCGGATGCCTTTACCATTGGCGAAAACATCGCCACCGCGCCGGGCAAGGTGGTGTTCCGCAATGATCTGATCGAGCTGTTGCAGTTCGATCCCGCGACCGAACAGGTTTATGAGCGGCCGCTGCTGATTTTTCCGCCGTGGATCAACAAATATTATATCCTCGATCTGCGCCCCGAAAATTCATTCATCCGCTGGGCCAGTGCGCAAGGTTACACCGTATTTGTTGTTTCCTGGGTGAACCCGGACAAGACGCTCGCCAAAAAGACATTCGAAGATTACATGCGCGAAGGCATCTTTGCGGCTTTGGACGCGGTGGAACAAGCTACCGGCCAGAAACAGGTCAACGCCATCGGCTATTGCATCGGCGGCACATTGCTGACCGCCACGCTCGCCTATATGGCGGCCAAAGGCGATGAGCGCATTGCCTCGGCCACATTCTTTGCCGCACAAGCTGATTTTAGCGAGGCTGGCGATCTTCAAGTGTTTATCGATGATGTACAGCTTGAAGCGCTTGAACAACAGATGGAATCCGCCGGCGGCATTCTGGAGGGGCGCAAAATGGCGACCACCTTCAACATGCTGCGTGCCAATGATCTGATCTGGTCATTCGTCATCAGCAATTACTTGCTGGGCAAAGAGCCGGTGCCGTTCGACCTGCTCTATTGGAATTCCGATACGACGCGCATGCCCGAAGCGACGCATCTGTTTTACCTGCGCCAATTCTACAAGAACAATGCGATGGCCAAGGGCGAGTTGGAACTGGGCGGGGTGAAGATTGACCTATCCAAGGTGAAAATCCCCGTCTATCTGCAAAGCGCAAAGGAAGATCACATCGCGCCGTTCCCCTCGGTTTACAAATCAACGAAACTGTTCGGCGGTCCGGTGCGTTTTATCCTTGCGGGCAGCGGCCATATCGCGGGCGTTATCAACCCGCCATCGGCGAAGAAATATCAGTACTGGACGAATGACAAATTGCCGGACGCGGTGGAAGATTGGCGCGAAGGTGCAACCGAACATCCCGGATCATGGTGGCCGGATTGGGATGCATGGCTGTCAAAAAAGTCCGGCACCAAAGTGCCCGCGCGCAAACCCGGTGACGGCAAGCTGAAAGCGCTGGATGATGCACCTGGCGCTTACGTGAAGATCAAAGCGCAGTAGGCAAGTTCGTCTTTCGTGTAAGTCAGATGCAATAATTGTGTCTATGGATGACCGGCACAGGGCCGGTCATGACGGTAACAAATTAGTGTGCCACCGCTGCCTCCAGCCGCTTCACAAACTCCGCCTTCTGGTCGTTGTCGATCCAGCGAACAACCGCAACAATGTCGTGTTCATAATCGATGAACACCATGTTCACGCCATTGCCGAGATAGGCGACGCTGTCCGCGCGGGCTGCGGGAAACATTTTGCGATCCGTATTCAAGAACCAGTTCATATAGCCATATTGCGGATTGGCTTTGGTCGGTGTGCGCGCCATCTTCACCCATGCGCGTGATAATATTTGTTTGCCGCCCCATGCGCCGTTGCGCGAACCCAACACACCCAGCCGCGCCAGATCATAGGCGTTGATGAACATGCCGCCGCCCCAATGCCCACCGCCCGGCGGTACCGCCATGCGTTTGCCATCTATCGTCACCCAGGCGTTTTTGTAATTCTCCCAATGCCAGGTGTCTGATGCACCAATCGGATCCATCACATATTGTTTGAGCACATCCGATAACGGACGCTTCCATACATAGGTCAGCGCAAGTGCAAATGCGTTGACGCGTACATCGGAATATTTCCATTCCTTGCCGACCGGCGGCGGGCCAGCCAAATATTCATCCCACGCATTCTTACCGGGCCGGTCCGCCCACCATGGCTTGCCCCACATCGTGCCAACCCAGCCAGATGTTTGGCGCAACATTTCATCCCATGTGATCGGCTGATTGTGCGGCAGCATGAAATCGGCTGTCGGCCGCACATAATCGATCACGCGGTCATGCACGCTTTTGATTTTGCCCTGATCGAACGCGACGCCCGCAACGGATGACAAGAATGTCTTTGTCACCGAATGGGTCATGTCCACCGCATCCACATCACCCCATTGGGCAATGATGTAACCATGCCGCAAAATAATACCGTTGGCAGGTGCACGCGGTTTCAGCGGCCCGATTGGATCGGAATACGGCTCCTTTGCAAAATGCATCGGGATATAAAGCGCCATGTCTTTGGCATCGATTTTGTCGCCTACGCCCGGCGCAAACTTCGTGTCATTGGCGATTGCGAAATCAATCGCAGCTTTCAGCTTGGCGGCATCAAACCCGGCCTGCCCGGCACTGCGCGTTTCCCACACACCGTTTGCGGGCGGTACATAATCAGCGGCGTTCGCGGTACTGGCACACGCAAACACGACCGCGCCCAACACGGCGCACAATATCCCGTTTCTCATCATCCCCCCCCCCTTACGCTTTGGCATATTCGCGCATCGCGCGCGCGATTGCCAAACTGCGTGCATCGCCGCGCGCTTCCAGCGCCGCAATGACATTAGAAATATCTTCTGCGGATCTGTTCTGTGACAGTTTGAACTTGCCCAGCACACTTTCAAAATTCACGGCAAACCCTACAATGGCATTCATCATCGCGTCTGCGCGCTGCGCGGGCAGCTTATCCATCGTCCACGGCTTCTTGGGCGAAAGCGGCGTTTCGTGTCCCGCCGAAAGGTCATCCAGCAATGTGCGCAATTCATCGCGAGTCTGCTTGCGGGCAACCCCGCGCGCTTCCACCGCAATGTAGTTCCATGTCGGCACCAGATGTTCGGTGACATACCAATCGGGCGAGATGTAAGCATCCGGTCCGCGAAACGTGATGGCCAGCGCCGCGCCATCCGCCAACGCCGCAACCGGGTTGGCGCGCGCCAGATGAAAGCGCAAGCCATCCTCATCCACCATCATCGGCGCATAGGCAAACTGCACCGCGCCATCTTTTACCGCCGCAATCGTCGCGAAGGGATGCTCACGCATCACCGCCAGCAAAACCGCGCGATCATCCATCACAAAGGCGCGCGGGCGATACATCAGATCAGCCCGGTTGTTTCCGGCAGGTCCAGCATGATGTTGAGGTTTTGCACCGCCGCCCCGCCCGCGCCCTTGCCCAGATTGTCCAACAGCGCCACAAGCCGCACCTGTTCCGCCGACTCATTGCCAAAGACATAGAGCTTCATCGCGTTTGTGTTCGACAACGCCTCTGCGTCCAGCGATTTCAGACACGCGATCTCTTCAGGGCTGGCGACCTCTACCAAGGTCTGACCGGCAAACGCCTCGCTCAGAACGGCATGAATTTGTGCCGGTGTTGTTTTTTGCGGCAGCGCCCAAAGCGGCAAGGGCACATCCACCATCATGCCGCGATAAAACCGGCCAACGCTGGGCGCGAAAATCGGCGCGTGATCCAGCCCGGCATGCACCGTCATTTCTGCGACATGCTTGTGCGCCAAATTCAATGCGTATGTCCGCGTCACCGTGTCGGTGTAGGCGGACGCGGTTTTGTCTTCAAATTCGGCGATCATCGCCTTGCCGCCGCCGGAATAACCGGAGACCGCATTCACGCTCAGCGCGAAATCACGCGGCACAATGCCCGCCAGAACAAGCGGGCGCACCAGCGCCAGAAACCCGGTGGGATAACACCCCGGATTGGCCACCCGGCTGGCGCCCGCAATTTTTGCGCGCTGGCCCGGCTCCATCTCGGCAAAGCCATAGGCCCAGCCGGGCGCAACCCGGTGCGCGGTGGAGGCATCAATCACCCTGACGGCATTGTTGGTTATCAGGCTGACCGCCTGACGCGCCGCATCATCCGGCAGACACAGGATCACGACATCGGCGGCGTTCAGAGCCTCTGCCCGCGCATCCGCATCCTTGCGCTCTGCGTCCCCCAACTGGATCAGGGACAGTTCCGCCCTGCCCGCCAGCCTTTCGTGAATTTCCAGCCCGGTCGTGCCCGCCGCGCCATCGATAAAGATTTTTGCCGTCATCTGTCCGTCAACCCTATGGTATCCTTGCCGTATCACATTCGGGCGCGATGCGATAAGCCTTCGCCTCTACCGGGGAGACGATTTGGGCATGCGCCGCTGGTTCGGCAGATGGTTGGGTAGCTTCACCCTTCGCCGCATTTACAAGAATGCCGGGAAAATCACAGGCGGCAAAGCGCTGGCCGGTGTGCTCAGCCTTGCCTATATCGCCATCGCCACGCGCATGCTGGGGCCCCATCTTTATGGCGTTCTGGTGCTTTTGCACCTCTACACCGTGACAGTGATCAGCGTGGTTGCGATTTCGGGCTGGCATGTGGTGATCCGCTATGGCGCGGTGGCACGTTCGGAAAACCGGCTGGATGATTTGCGCAAACTTATCGCGACCGCCGCACTGGCTGAAATCGGCAGCGGCATTGTGGCGCTGCTCATTGTCGTGATCGGCGTGCCCTTTGCGCAAGAAAAGCTCGGCTGGCCGCCCTCCATCCTGCCGCTGGCGATGGTTTATTGCTTTGCCGGGCTCGGCGGTTTGCGCTCCACCCCAACGGGTGTGCTCTATCTTTTCAACCGCTTTGATCTGGTTGCCTATCATCAAGCCGTGATGCCGATTGTGCGCATTATCGGCGCGTCGCTGGCGCTGGCGTTTGATGGCGGGCTGACATGGTTTGTTATCACCTGGCTGATCGCGGGTATTTTTGAGGGCCTCGTGCAATGGGCGCTGGGCATTTATGTACTGTGGCGCGAAAATCTTCTGGCGGGCATGTTGGCGTGGCCGCGCGGCGTGATCGCCGCCAACAAGGGCATTTGGCGTTTTGTCTTTGCCACCAAATTTGATGTCACACTCAGCGATGTCAGCGGCCGCATTACCCCGCTCACCATAGGCTGGATATTGGGGCCCGCCGCCGCCGGGCTTTACCAGGTGGCTTATCGCGCCAGCGTTGCCTTGGCGCAGCCCGGCATCATTGTGGGTCAGGCGGCATTCCCCGAATTGGCACGTCTGGCGGCAGAAGGCGATCATCAGGGCGTGCGCAGCACCATGTTGCGCGCGGCATTTCCAATCGGTCTGGCCGGGCTGGCCGTGGTGGCCGTGTTCTTCCTGTTCGGCGACGACATTCTTATCGCGTTTGCTGGCGACAAGTTCCTGGCGGCTTATACCGTGCTGGTATTGCTGGGCATTGGCCGCGTGATTCAATTGTTCGCGCTGGCGCTCAACCCCACATTGCTGGCGCTGAATCGGCCGGGCGCTGCGTTCGCGATCAACGCCACATCCACCATTGCGTTATTCCCGGCTCTGATCTGGCTGATTAGCGAATTTGGCCTGAACGGCGCAGGCGTCCACGCCATTCTGTTAGCCGCGGCCCTGGCCAGCGCCATGGCGCTTTTTGCATTTCGCGAGATCGAGCGCGTCGCAAACAAAAGCACGCTTTCGGAACCGGATACACAGGCACCGCCACTATCAAACGGGGCATGACAGGCGCCGCATGAAAATCGCCTATCTTATAAATGGTCTGGATGGCGGCGGCGCGGCATTGCCGGTTCCCGATGTTTGCAAAACCATGCAGGGCTGCGGGCACGACGTGCATATCATCGCGTTCATGCCAAAGGATGGCCGCGCCATCCCCAAGCTGGAGGCAGCAAACCTGCCCTTCACGATCATTGGTGACGGGCGCAGCGATTACATAAAACCCGCTCTGCGACTGCTAAAAATTCTGCGTAACACAAAGCCCGATCTTCTGTGGACATCGCTGACGCGTGCCACGCTTTATGGACAGATTGCGGGCGCGTTGCTGCGCATCCCGGTGGTGAGCTGGCAGCACAATGCGTTTTTGAAACCGGCCAACCGCGCACTCCTTTCCGCGACCAAAAACCTGTCGCTGCATTGGGTGGCGGATTCTGAAAACGTCGTGCAATTCGCAACTGCCGCGCTTGGGCTGAAGCGCAATGACCTCGACATCTGGCCGCTGTTCATGGCCAATCCAAAGCAACCCATAGCACAGGCGTGGCACCCGCCCGGCCCGTTTCGCATTGGCAGCTTGGGGCGGCTTCACCGCAACAAGGGTTATGATGTTCTGATCGAAGCAATGGCGCGCTTGCGTGCCCGCACGCCCGCGCTGGCCGATAAAATTCGCGTGGAAATTGCCGGTGTCGGGCCGGAAGATGATGCGCTTGCGGCACAGGCGGCGCGTGCCAAAAACGACGTGCATTTCATCGGCTTTTGCGATGATCCCAATGCGTTTCTTGCTGGCCTGCACGCCTATGTGCAGCCATCGCGCAATGAGGGGCTTTGCATCGCGGCCCATGAAGCGATGCATGCGGGCCTGCCAGTCATTGCATCACCCGTTGGCGAAATATCCAATTCCATTGTTGATGGCGAAACCGGGTTGCTCGCGCCCATTGGCGATGCGGCAAAGCTGGCGGAACATATCGCCCAACTCGCAAGCAATCCGGCGCGCGCCGCACAAATGGGCAGCGCCGCACATACGCGCATTGCCGAGCGTTTCAGTGTGCAACGCTTTGAAAACAGTGGCCGTGATATTCTGAAAACAATTGAGCGCAAGATGGCGGCCCGCAAGCGCTAATTACCTACCACCCTCGACAAATTCGGCAATGGCACGGGCCGCACGCTCCGACGAAGGTTCATCGGTAATGTCGAACGCATACGCAAACATTTCGGCCTGCGTTGATGCATAAGTTTCGTGATTTTCCTGCACCTGTTTTAGCGCGTCACCAAGTCCTGAAATATCGCGCAGCACATCGCCCGCCCGCCAATGATCGAAATTCAGATCCCCCGCCCAATTGCGCTTTGCCGGATCCAGAAACAGGCAAGGCCGCGGCCGCACAAGAAATTCATAAATCTGGCTTGAGGCATCACCCAGATAAATGTCTGCCGCTTTTGTATATGTCATGTCCACGCTGCGGCGCGATCCGCGGTCGATCAGCATGTGATCGCATTGTTCATACCGCACGGGCAAAGTACCGGGCCGTGCCGCGCGCAACCGATCCAGCGAGATATTCAATCTGCGCTGAAACAACATGACATGCGGTGCGAAGATCAGATTGTATTCGCTGCTTTGATAAAAAAATTCCAACACATCGCGCCCCCAATCATACCAGGATGACAGATGCGGCGAGGGATGCGGCGCGTAAAGCACGGTCTTGCGGTCATTGTTGAACAATTTATTCGTAGGCGGATCAAATGCGCCAACAGCATCAAATTTCGGATAGCCGGATATTGTGTGCGCAGGCGGCAGGTTTCCCACCTCGCGCAAACGATCTGCAATTTTTTGCCCCGACAGCAAAGCGAAATCGAACTTTGCACCGGACGCGTCAAAACCGATGGCGCGGTCACCCGCACCATGACGGGTGTGAATTATTTTGGGGTGCGTTGCGCCAAATCGGGTACGCAAAAACAGCGCCGTCTTTTCCGGTGTGACGATCGCGTCAAACCCGTTCAAATATTTGGCATGGGCACGCAGAAGCGCCACTTTTTCTACCGGCGCAAAACCGCGCAACAGCCGGTTGGCAAACCGCATGGGCAGCGAAAGCGACAGTTGTACAAATTTGGCATGGTGCCCTGCAAACCTCGGCGCATAGCGTTGCGCCTCGTCGGCCAATGCCTGTGACCCGGTGATAATCGTCACATCAAAATCAGGCCGCGCGCGCGACAACGCATAGGCAATAGGCGCCGCATGCGCCACCTGATGAATCTGTTCGTGATTGAGTAAAAAGCCGATTTTCACACGGGCGCCTTGAAGCGATTCTGATTGCCGCATTATTGAGAAAACCTATCACCCGGTGTTAGCTGGTGGCTATGGGCGAATCCCGGACTGCGCCGGCGCCACGCAAAGGGGAATGAGCGATGGATCCCAGTGCAATTTTTGAAAACTTCAAGCGTGTTGTGACCGAACATTATCTTGATTTCTCCGGCCGCACCCGCCGCTCCGTATTCTGGTACTATGTCCTCGCCTATTTCGTGATCCTTGTGGGACTGAGCATTGTCCAGGGCATCATCGGCACACGTTTGCTGACGGGGCTTTATACTCTGGGGCTGTTCCTGCCGACCCTTGCCATTGGCGTGCGCCGTTTGCACGACACCAACCGTACCGGCTGGCTGGTTTTGATCGGTGCCGTGCCAGCTTTGCTGTTTCTGGTCCTCTCCAGCATGGCGCTTGTTGCGGGGGCTGGCCGTTTCATGTTCATCTCTGCGACAGTGCTGCCGCTTCTCTCGTTGATTGCGGCTGGTATTCTTATCTACTGGTATGCCCAACCGGGGACGGTCGGGGATAATGCATACGGCCCGGATCCCAAAACGGGCACATCTGTTTAGGTACGCTTATGTAGCGGCCTGTAATTTTAAGGCCGCATGGCGCCAACAGGATTCGCCAATTTACCTGCCGTTTCGGCGGGTTTTTAAGCATGCCTTGTAAAAATTACCATAACCATCTATGTAAGAGGTCGCGACGGCGTCCGTCAGATGAAGCGCACTGTGTACTCCCGAGCCGCCTTGTGCGCGCCTGGCCGAAACAGCCGAACTTTCAGACCTGATTGTTTCGTTCGCACCGTTCAGGCAGTTGCCTGCGCGTAACCCGATGCATTAGGAGCAATCATGGCTATCGGAACAGTAAAGTTTTTCAACACGACCAAAGGCTTTGGCTTTATTTCCCCGGAAGATGGCGGCAAGGACGTTTTCGTTCACGCCACTGCCGTTGAAATGGCCGGCATGCGTACCCTTTCCGAAGGTCAGCGGGTGTCATTCGACATTCAGCCGGACGCCAAAGGCTCGAAGGCCGTCAATCTGCAGGCCGCCTAAGGCTCTGCCATAATAAGAGAAGCGGTGGAGCACGAAAGTGTTCCACCGCGTCTTACGTTGTATCCGCGAGCGATGTTACGCGCAGAGGCGTCCAGAGCCCGCGCAATCGCACAAGGAGTAAATTCATGACGTATGATGAGGAACGGACTGAGATGTTCGAGCCCAACCACGAAGCCGAGGCAGCCGCGCGCAAAATGCGCAGCGACCGCCCCATTCTGGCCGAACTCATCAAAGTGCTGACCCCAAACCCCGGCGGTCTTCGCCGTTGGTCCGTGATGCGCGCTATCCGCAATGATCGCGACCGCGCCGGCCGTGACATTCCCCAGAAATTTGAAGACGAAGTCGAACGCGTGTTCCGGCGCTTTTGTGCCGACATGACCGACAGCCGCACGCGCGCCTGTTCAGCCGATGATGCGCTGTTCTTCCGCCCCGAAGGCAAAGCTGGCGAAGTGTGGGCCGTGTATCCTGAGCGCAGCAGCGCGTGGCTGGAAAGCGAAGCCGACTGACGAACGCGTCTGACCGGGTTTTGCAATCCACCAATAATCCAAAACGCAAAAGGCGGAGCAGCAAAAGCTGCCCCGCCCTTTTTGTAGGTATGCCCAACCGGTTTAGCGCTTGGAGAACTGGAAGCTCTTGCGCGCTTTTGGGCGGCCGTATTTCTTGCGTTCCACGGCGCGCGGATCGCGCGTCAGGAACCCGCCCGGCTTCAGGGCTGCCCGCAGCGCAGGCTCATAGGCCACTAGCGCACGGCTGATACCGTGACGCACCGCGCCCGCCTGACCGGAAAGTCCACCGCCCGCAACCGTAACCACCACGTCAAACTGGCCCTCGCGATTGGCCGCGATCAGCGGCTGACGAAGAATCATACGCAGAACAGGACGCGCGAAATAAATCTTCTCTTCCTTGCCGTTGATGATAATGCGGCCTGCGCCCGGCTTGATCCACACACGGGCAACCGCATCCTTGCGGCGGCCAGTGGCATAGGCGCGGCCCTGTGCATCGCGATTTTGCTTGCCGTCGCCGGTTTCGGCCTGGGTATCCGGCTCTTTCTGTTTGATCAGCGTCGTTTTCAGATCGCCAAAGCTCTTTACGTCTTCCGCCATGGTCAGCTCGCCTTCACGGTACGGTATTTGGTGTTTTTCGGGTTCATCGCAGCAACGTCGAGTGTCTCGGGCTGCTGTGCATCATGGGGGTGCTCCGCGCCGCCATACACACGCAGATTGGACATCTGGCGGCGGCCCAGCGGGCCACGCGGCAACATGCGTTCCACCGCCTTCTCGACGATGCGCTGCGGGAATTTGCCCGCCATGATCGCGCCCGCGCTGCGCTCCTTGATGCCACCGATATAGCCGGTGTGGTGATAATATTTTTTGCCAAGCATCTTGTTGCCCGTCAGCAAAACCTTGGCTGCGTTGATGACAATGACATTGTCACCGCAATCCATGTGAGGCGTGAACGAGGGCTTGTGCTTGCCGCGCAGGCGCATCGCGATGACCGAAGCAAGACGGCCCACCACGAGCCCTTCGGCATCGATGATGATCCACTTCTTCTCGATCTCGGACGGTTTGGCCGAGTAGGTTTTCATTATCGTATTCTCCGCTGCCGGGATGGGCACAGAGCCACATCACCCGGAAATCAAGACGCGGCTTGTAGGGGCGCTCACGCACAACGTCAAGCGCAAAGAGCCGATTCAGCCCTGTTTTTCAATCATTTCACCGTTGCGGTAACATAATACCGCAATCTGATATTCCGGTTTCGCGACGCCGCCTTCTGGTGCAACCTGCCCGTTCGGGGTGCTTTGGAGGATTTGGCATGTTTTGCCGTTTGAATAGCCGTTTGGGTATTATGGCGCTGGGCGTGGGGGCGCTGATCGCCAGTGGCGGCGCGGGGCTGGCACAAGACCAGACCAAACCTACGCCGGGGCCAAAATCGGCCTATGTCCGCACCGTCACGGGCGACGTTTTCGGCTATTTTATGCCGATGACGACTGTCAAAATCGGCAATTACGAACTCAGCAGCTTCAGCTTCGGCACACCGGGCGATTTTGAAAGCTGGGAAAAGGGCGTGCAGGTCATACCAACCTACGCCCCGTTCATGTTTGAATTCGACGATGTGACCAGCACCCCGACGCAAGATGAAACGGGCGCACAAGGCTATGCCGTTTCACGCCGTATCTTCCCCACCGCCTATCGTATCACGCCAAATCACATCAGCTTCAAAGGCCATGACGCCGAATTGGGCGATGTAAGTTTTGAAGGCACACTCGATTTGGCAGCGTTAAAGGCTGAACAATCCGACGACGACAGCGAAGACGACGAAAAGCCGATTGTGGACGGCACGCTGATTGCCGATGGCAAAACTTTTGCGCATATAAAATTCTCCTGGTTCGGAGGTGACTGAGCATGAATGCACCGGCAAACAACATGGCGCTTGTGTTGCGCAGCGATAAAGACGGCGTGCGCCGCCTCACGCTAAATCGTGCCGACGCGCGCAATGCGCTGAGCGCCGCATTGATGGGCGCGCTGCAACAGGCACTCGATGATGCCGCCGCCGACCATGGCGTGCGCGTTGTTGTAATCGCCGCAAATGGCAAAGTGTTTTCCTCTGGCCATGATCTGAAAGAGATGGCCGCCCTTCGCGTCAGCGCAGACAAAGGCCGCGCGGCGTATGAGGCGCTATTCACGCAATGCTCCAGATTGATGCAAACCATTGTGCGTCTGCCCGTGCCGGTGATTGCGCAAGTACAGGGCGTCGCCACCGCAGCGGGGTGTCAGCTTGTCGCCAGTTGCGATCTGGCCGTGGCATCTGCGGAGGCGCGCTTTGCAACACCCGGCGTCAATATCGGCCTGTTTTGTTCCACGCCGATGGTCGCTCTGTCGCGCAATGTCTCGCGCAAGGCGGCGATGGAAATGTTGCTGACCGGCGAGATGGTGGCGGCCGAAGATGCCAAGCAAATCGGCCTGATCAATCGCGTGGTGTCACCGGCGGAACTGGAAAGCGAAACCTGGAAGCTGGCACAGCTTGTCGCCTCCAAACCGCGCGCGACGGTGAAGACCGGCAAGGAAGCGTTCTATCGTCAGCTCGAAATGGGACTTGACGATGCGTACGCATACACATCCAAAGTGATGACGGAAAACATGCTGGCCGCCGAGGCAAAAGAAGGCATCGGTGCGTTCATCGAAAAACGCAAACCGGAATGGCCGGAGTAAAAGCAATTCCCCTCGCCCCATTGGGGTGAGACACGATGTATACGCATTCGTCATGGCCGCCATAGTGGCGGCCATCCATAAGCACCAATTACACAAATTGTGCCAAGTCGTGTTCATGGATTCCCGGCACAAGGCCGGGAATGACGGTATAGGAAGCTGACGTACATGCCCCAATATCCCGACGCGTTTATCAAAAACATTCTACGCAACACCAAAACCATTGCGATGGTGGGTGCAAGCGCCAACGACATACGCCCGTCCTATTTCGCGATGAAATATCTGCTCGACAAGGGATATGTCATTCACCCCATAAACCCGGGTCAGGCGGGCAAAAAAATTCTGGGCCAAACGGTTTATGCCACATTGAAAGATGTGCCCGCCCCCGTTGATATGGTGGACATTTTCCGCACCTCTGATGCAGCACCCGGCATTGTGCGCGAAGCATTGGCCGAAAAAGACCGGCTCGGCATCAAGACAATATGGATGCAACTTGGCGTCATCAGCGAAGAAGCCGAAGCGCTCGCAAAAGACGCCGGGCTTGCTGTGGTGATGGACCGTTGCCCGAAGATTGAATATGGCCGTTTCTCCGGCGAGATCGGCTGGATGGGTGTGAACCGCAAACTGATCGACAATCGCAAGCCGATGCTGTTCGGCAAGGGTGGCACATTGAAACACCGCTGACATTGTGTGGTTGTGATGCGTGGAAATCTCACGCGCACAACAACAAAACACCAGTCATTCTCGCGTTATTTCACACACCATTGCGTGGACAAGCGCATCCGCGACACCTTATGACCTTGAACGCCACGCAGGTGTGTTCATATTTGTGCAGTGTGCCGCGAGACTTTCGGGAATGGCGATGAGCCCCCCCTCTATCCGCGACCTGAAAACAATACGATGTGGTTCCGCCATACGGGGCCACCAAGGAGAGTGACATGAGCGACTATGGCTTCAACACATTGAGCGTTCACGCAGGCGCCCAGCCCGACCCGGCAACCGGCGCGCGCATTACGCCGATCTATCAGACGACGGCCTATGTGTTTGAAGATGCGGATCATGCCGCTGCTCTGTTCAATCTTCAAACCTTCGGCAACATCTATACGCGCATCATGAACCCCACCAGCGCGGTGCTGGAGGAGCGCGTGGCCGCATTGGAAGGCGGGCGCGCCGCACTGGCCGTGGCGTCGGGCCACTCCGCACAGCTCATCACCCTGCATACCCTGATGGAAGCGGGCGATCATTTCGTCGCCGCGCGTCAGCTTTATGGCGGCTCGATCAACCAGTTTGGTCAGGCCTTCACCAAATTTGACTGGCATGTCGATTGGGCCGATGCGCGCGATCCCAAGACGTTCAAAGCCGCCATTACGCCCAAGACCAAAGCCATCTTCATTGAAAGCATCGCCAACCCCGGCGCCATCATCACCGACATCGAGGCGATTGCCGCCATCGCACACGAAGCCGGTGTACCGCTGATCGTCGATAACACATTGGCATCACCCTATCTGATCCGCCCGTTCGAATGGGGTGCGGATATTGTGATTCATTCGGCAACGAAATTTTTGGGCGGTCACGGCAATTCGATGGCCGGTATCATTGTCGATGGTGGCAAATTTGATTGGGGCAACGGAAAATATCCCACCCTGTCGGAACCCTGCGTTTCCTATCACGGCATGAAATTGTGGGAGACGTTTGGCGATATGGCTTTCGCCATCGCCTGCCGCGTGCTGGGCCTGCGCGATCTTGGCGCGGCGCTTGCGCCGATGAACGCATTTCTTGTGCTAACCGGAATCGAAACCCTGCCCTTGCGCATGCAAAAACAATGCGACAACGCGTTGGCCGTTGCGCGCTGGTTGCAACAGCACCCCGCGGTGGATTGGGTGAATTATGCCGGGCTGGAAGGTGATCCCTGTTATAATCTGCATCGCACCTATTGCCCGAACGGCGCGGGTGCGGTGTTTACCTTTGGCGTGAAGGGCGGGTATGAGGCCGGCATGAAGCTGGTGAACAATGTGCAGCTGTTCAGCCATCTCGCCAATCTGGGCGATACGCGCAGCCTGATTATTCACCCGGCGTCGACAACGCACCGCCAGCTTGATGAAGCACAGAAAAAAGAATCGGGCACGACAGATGACGTGGTGCGTCTGGCCATCGGCATTGAAAACGTCGAAGACCTGATTGCCGATCTTGATCGAGTGTTGAGCAGTTAAGCGATACGCTTCGCGCCGCGCAATTCATAGGCATGCCAGACCGCGACGCAGAACAGCAACGCGGCGCTGGTCTGGTGCATGGCCGAAAGCCCAACCGGCGCCTGATTGAGCAGCGTTTCGATCCCCAAAAGAATCTGAAACAGGGTCAGCCCGAACAGGATGTTGGCACTGGCGCGAGCCCAGCCACTCAGTTTTTCGCGCATCACCATCAGCCACAGCGCCAGCACACTGAAAGCCGCAACATACGCCACCATGCGATGATCGAATTGGGCGATGCCCGCATTCTCAAAAATATTGATCCACCACGGCGATGAAAATGTTTCAGAAGGGAAGAAGGTTCCATTCATGCTCGGCCAGGTGTTGTAGATCAGCCCGGCATGCAGTCCCGCAACCAGCGCACCCAGCAGCATCTGCACATAAATCAGTCCGGCAAAGGCGAGGCCCCATTTTGCATAACGCACAGGTGCCGCGCCCGCTTCTTTGGGCCGCAAATATTCCAGCGCCGTCCACAGAATGGCACCGAGCAGAATTATGGCCACACCAAGGTGAATCGCCAGCCGGTATTGCGAAACCGATACGCGGTATTCGAGCCCGCTTGTCACCATCCACCAGCCGACGGCACCTTGCAGCCCGCCCAGCAGAAACAACACGATCATGCGCGGCATGCGTTTGCGCGTGATCGCACCGCGCCAGACGAAATAGAGAAACGGCAGCAGAAACGCGAAGCCGATCAACCGGCCGAGCAGACGATGGCTCCATTCCCACCAATAGATACCCTTGAACTGGGTCAGGCTCATGCCTGCATTGTCGATTCTGTATTGTGGAATCTGTTTGTAGAGATCGAATTCGTGAACCCACGCGGCATGACTCAGCGGCGGGACCACGCCAGTCACCGGTTTCCATTGCGTGATGGAAAGGCCGGAGCCGGTCAGCCGCGTCAGCCCGCCAACCACGACCATCGCCAAAATCAGCGCGGCAATGAGCAAAAGCCACAGGCCGACCGCGCGGCGGCCTGGTGTTTGGGTAAGGCGGGAAAACAGCGGAATAGCCATGCTGTCTGATACTGTGCTGCCCGGCTTTCGTCCATCTGCCGGGCCCGTCTTGCGACCTTCTGCCCTTATGGCTTGCGCCCCGGCGCTACGCCCGGCACAAAACCTGTGCAACGCGCGAATTGGGGCCGTCATGACACCAAGCATCAAAAAGCTGATCGGCACGATTGTAACGCTGATCTGGCTTCCCATCTATGCCTTGCTGGCGATGGGCGTGGCCGTGCGCGTTTTGCCGAACGCACCATGGTATGTGGCCCTGCTCTATTACATGATCGCGGGCACGATATGGATCATCCCCATCGGGCTGATGTTCCCCTGGATGTCACGGGAAAAATCACCACCGCGAAAACAGGACCAAAAATAGGTCTGAATAAAAAATGGTCGGAGCGAGAGGATTTGAACCTCCGACCCCCTGTCCCCCAGACAGGTGCGCTAACCAGGCTGCGCCACGCTCCGTTTCCATGATTCTGGCCCAAGACTTGTGCAGGCCTTAGCCAAAGGCGGCGGACTATAGGGACACGGCCCTGCCGCCGCAACGCTGCAAACTGGCTTATTGCGCTTTTGGTTTGGCTGCGCGCAAGCGGCCCTTCATCTGCACAAGATTGGCCAGCAATATTTCCAGCTTTTCGCGCTGCTCTTCGTCCAACATATCTTCGGGCAAATCTTCATTGGACGAGGCATTGGCCACCGCATCAGCATGTACGCGCGCAAGTGCGGCATACGCCGCCACGCCTTCGCGATCCGGCGGGATCGCACCCGGCGCTTGACGCCCATCGTGATCCAAAGCCCTGCCGCCCATCAGCGTGGCATCGCCGCGGCCAATTTCAGCGACATAACGCAAGCCGCGATCTTTCAAAACTTTCTGAACGCCCTTGATCGTCAAGCCGTCGGAATAGAGTAACCCGCGAATACCACGCAGAAGGTCCACATCTTCGGGCCGGTAATAGCGCCGGCCGCCCGCCCGCTTTACGGGGCGGATTTGCGCAAAACGGCTTTCCCAAAAACGCAGCACGTGCTGCGGCACGTCCAGTTCGGTTGCGACTTCGCTGATCGTGCGAAAGGCCTCCGCCGATTTCGGGCTATGCGAATAGGCTGCGGCGTGGGCCCCGCTCATTCGTCATGATCTCCGGCTTTGGGCGTCTGCCCGTTGATGATCGCCTTCAGCACATGGCTGGGGCGGAACACCAGCACGCGGCGCGGTGCAATCGGAACCTCGTCACCGGTTTTGGGATTGCGGCCCATGCGTTGAGCCTTTTGACGCACGGCAAAAGTTCCGAATGACGAAAGCTTCACCGTTTCGTCACGCGCGAGCGCGGCACACACTTCCTCAAGCATATCCTCCACCATCTGCGCGGATTCATTGCGCGACAGCCCGACAGACTGAAAAACAGCCTCGGTCAAATCTGCCCTGGTCAGGGTATTTGTAGTCATGGCCTGGCGACTCCCTATGCCTGGGTGAAACCTAGGCTGAGGGAAATAAAGCGTCAACGTCAAAGGGATAGGGGCCGCTTTTGAGACGGCCACCCAGCTAGCGCCTGACTACCAGCGCAGCAGTGCCGCGCCCCAGGTAAAGCCGCCGCCCATAGCCTCAAGCAGCACCAGATCGCCCCGTTTGATGCGCCCGTCGCCCACGGCCTCGGCCAGCGCCAGCGGCACCGAAGCGGCAGAGGTATTGCCATGTTCGGCCACCGTCGAAACGACCTTGTTCTTGTCGATCCCCAGTTTGCGGGCGGTGCCGTCCAAAATGCGCTGATTGGCCTGATGCGGCACAAACCAGTCAATATCGCCAATCGCCAGCCCCGCTTCATCGGCAGAGGCCTGGATGGAGGCAGAGATATTGGTCACGGCATGTTTGAACACTTCGCGGCCCTGCATGCGCAAATGCCCCGTTGTCTGTGTGGATGACGGTCCGCCATCCACATAGAGCATGTCGTGCATGCGGCCATCCGAATAGATCTTGGTATTCAGGATGCCACGATCCGATTGATCACCCTTGCCCTGGGCCGCTTGCAAAACAACCGCACCAGCACCATCACCAAACAGCACACATGTTGAACGGTCGGTCCAATCCATCAGGCGGGACATTGTCTCCGCCCCAATCAGCAAAACCGTCTTGGCCTGCTCGGTGCGAATAAAACTGTCGGCCACCGACAAGCCATAAATGAATCCCGAACACACAGCCTGCACATCGAACGCAGCGCCGCGTGTCATACCCAATTGTGCCTGAACTGTTGTTGCCGTTGCCGGAAATGTTTCGTCGGGTGTCGTAGTCGCGACAATGATGAGGTCCAACTCGTCCACGCTCACATTGGCATGTGCCAACGCTGCATGCGCAGCCTTGATTGCGAGGTCCGATGTTTTTTCACCATCGCGCACGATATGCCGCTTGCGAATACCCGTGCGTTCAACGATCCATTGATCGGTGGTATCGACAATCTTTGCCAATTCATCATTGGTCAGAATTTTTTCCGGAAGATACGCACCACATCCGGCAATGACAGAGCGAATGGTCACGAGACTACCGCCGCCCCAGAAACGGGTGCTGCTGCGGCTGGCACTTCATTCGAAATGCCCGCGCGATCCGAAATGATTTTGGTGATGACGTCCGCCCGCGCCATGTCAATCGCCATGTCGAGCGCACTGGCAAAGCCCCATGCGTCGGTGCCGCCATGGCTTTTTACAACAATGCCATTCAGGCCCAGAAATATCCCGCCATTCGCGGCGCGCGGATCAAGCCTGCGGCGCAGCGCGCCCAGCGCACCGCTGGCCAGCAACCCGCCAATGCGCCCAAGGAACGAACGGCGCAGCGAACTGCGCAGGAAATGCACAACCATCTTGGCAGTGCCTTCCGCCGTTTTCAGCGCAATGTTTCCGGTAAAGCCATCGGTCACAATAACGTCCACTGTGCCTTCGGCAATGCCGTCACCTTCCACGAAGCCGACAAATTCAAATGGCAGATCAGCGTCACGCAAAATGTGCGCGGCGCCACGTACCGCTTCATTGCCCTTCACGTCTTCGGATCCGATATTGAGAAGGCCGACCGTGGGTTTTTCCAGACCCAGAATGGCCCGCGCAAACGCTTCGCCCATGATTGCAAAATCAACAAGCTGCTGCACGCTGGTGCCGACATTTGCACCAACATCCAGCACAACGCTTTGCCCGCGCTTGGTTGGCCACAAAGCCGCAATGGCCGGACGGTCAATGCCCTCGATGACATCAAGCTGAAACATCGAGCAAGCCATCAGCGCGCCGGTATTGCCAGCAGAGATCGCTACTTGCGCTTCCTTGGCTTTCACCGATTCAATCGTATGCCACATGGATGTTTTGCGGCCACGGCGCAGCACATGGCTGGGCTTGTCGTCCATTTTCACGCGTTCATCCGTATGCCGGATATCGACGCATGATGTCAGCGCCGCACGCTTGGCAAGAAGCGGATTCAGTTCGGCTTCATCACCATGCACCAGAAAGCGCACGTCGGGATGACGCACAGCCGAACGCGAAAGCGCAGCCATGACAATGCCTGGGCCGGCATCGCCGCCCATAGCATCAACCGAAATGGTCAATTCACCGGTCACAATGCGTCGCTACCTCGTGAGGAATGCTTTGCCAAGCACGAATCAGCATCGCGCGATACGGTATCAACCTTCGGCCTTCACGACCTCACGCTCGGCATAATGGCCGCACGCGCCGCAAACGTGATGCGGGCGCTTCTGCTCGCCACAATTCGGGCACTCATTGTGTGTCGCCGGGGCAAGTGCGTGATGCGAACGACGCATATTGCGCCGTGACGGGGATGTCTTCTTCTTGGGGACCGCCATGGCGGAACAACTCCTTCTAGGCCTTACCTCGAATCGATTATGCGGGCGCTCCCTTCGGGCACGCCAGCCAAGCTGTTCGGGCGGGCAAAACGAGGCGCGGAGTGAACCCGAAACGGCATTTTAATTCAAGGGCGTATTACTGCGGTGTTTTTGCCCGTTTTCCGCGATTTTTTGCCTTTACGTCTTCTTGTCCTTCAGTTTGGCGAGCACCGCAAAGGGGCTCTGCTTCACATCGGCCGAATCTTTGGGTGGCTCAAAAACGATCCCTTTGGCCCTGGGATAGGGGGGCAAAGCCAAGCTGAACTCCTCCAAAAGCGGCACCGCCAGATCATAGCGCGGGCTGGCGATTTCTTCCGGGCCTTCTTCGTCATCAGGGGAAATAATCAGCGTTTCAGGGATTTCCACGCGCGAAGACCGCCTGACACGCGGCGGCAGATAAAGATCACGGTGTATAGCGCGCTCTATATGTGTCTGTACCGGTTCCAATGTCACAACACAGGATTGCGTTACATCCGCTGTCAATTCGGCTTCATAACCAAAATGGGTATGCGATGTGCGCGACAATATGATTCGCACGTCAAAGCGTTCGACACTTTCAATCTCTGCCCACTGCGCCACACGTTTGCGGGTTTCATCATCCAGCGTGACATTGATTTCATCCCCCGCATCAGAAAGGTCGGAAAGATCGTAAAACCGCTCCCATGGCGCGCCTGGATCGCTATCGGGCATTTGAACCTTCCACTATTGCGCGTCTGGCAGCGGACCAAAATCGACACTGCCATCCGCAATATTTTCTGACGCTACTGCTGCGCGTGCGGCCATAGCATAATTGGCAAGCACCGCAGCCTGCGATGCATGATCTGCATTGCCACGATAGACATTGCGCAGAAGCGCCGCGCTCAATGCCTCTGCGTCTTGCGCCTCACCATAGGCTTTCAGCCGGCCATAAAACGCATCAGCAATGGATTTCATGCGGCGGCCAATGCCCATATCGCCCGCCCCCTGATCGCGAAGCGCCTCGTCAAAACCAATGAACAAGGCATCCGTGAATGCCTGTGCGGTGTTGCGTTCACCCATCGCCTCCAGCCGCTCCAACACCAGCCAGGCATGAAGCGCCACCATGTCAAAGCGGCCATCAAAGCTGTCGGCCACAGCGAGATCGCGGAAAAAAAGCGGGGCCCGCGCCTGTTCCGTGATTGCGGCATTCAGGGCCCGCCCTGCCCGTTTATGGCGGCTCGCACCGCGTAAGACATCTAACATCTGACTGTTCTCCTGCCCCGCGGGCTTGCCATGAAGGCCCTCTCAAGGCTAGCACATTCGCCCGAAGGCCTGCCGACACCGCATGCAAGGGTTTGCTACATATGAAATTTCCTGTTTCCAAGCCAATTCTGGCCCCGGCACTCGTATTGGCCGCAACTTTGTTGTTGGGCTGCACGCCGGTTGTCAATCATCGCGGCTATTTGCCGGACCCGGTTGTTCTGGCGTCCATCAAAACCGGCGTCGATACCAAAACCACGGTTCAAAAACAGCTTGGCGATCCTTCTACACGCGCCACATTTGGCGGCGATGCCTGGTACTATATTTCCAGCCGTGAAAAGACGATCGCCTTTTTCGACCCCATTGTTGAAAACCGTCAGATCCTTGCGGTCCATTTCGACAAGGATAATACCGTCACGTCCCTGAAACATTACACATTGGCGGACGGCCATGTCGTCGATTTCGAGACGCGCGTAACCCCTGCCAAAGGCAAGGAACTGACCTTCCTGCAGCAACTCTTCAACGCAACGCCCGGCGTTCCACTCGGTGGTGCAGGCGGCAGTCAACAGCGCAACCCCGGCGGCGGCCGCTAAGCCAACAATCACAACACGAACACACCGCGTACATGAAACGGGCGCAGAGATTTCTCTCCGCGCCCGTTTTCGTGTCGATAAGGATTCAGATCAGAATGCGTGCGCGAGGACTGCGAGCAGCAACAGCGCCACGATATTCGTGATCTTGATCATCGGGTTCACCGCCGGACCGGCTGTGTCCTTGTACGGATCGCCAACTGTGTCACCGGTAACGGCAGCCTTGTGCGCTTCGGAGCCTTTGCCACCGAAATTGCCGTCCTCGATGTATTTCTTGGCGTTGTCCCATGCACCGCCGCCCGATGTCATCGAGATGGCGACGAACAAGCCCGTCACGATCACACCCAGAAGCATGGCACCCAGCGCATTGAATGCCTGACCGGGGCCAGCAATCTGATCGACGACCACGAACAATACGATCGGTGACAGCACCGGCAGCATTGACGGAACGATCATCTCGCGGATCGCCGCCTTGGTCAGCATATCAACCGCGCGGCCATAGTTCGGCTTTTGCGTGCCCTGCATGATGCCCGGCATTTCCTTGAACTGCTTGCGCACTTCTTCAACAACGGAAGCGGCCGCACGGCCAACCGCCGTCATTGCAATGCCGCCGAACAGGTAGGGCAACAACCCGCCAAGAAACAGACCCACAACAACCCAGGGATCAGTCAGCGAGAAGCTCGGCAGATCGATACCGGAGAAGTAGGAGTAGGTGTCTGCATTGGTGATGAAGTATTTCAGGTCTTCGGTGTAAGCGGCGAACAGCACCAGCGCACCCAAACCGGCAGAGCCAATGGCATAACCCTTGGTCACGGCCTTTGTGGTGTTACCCACGGCATCGAGCGCGTCTGTTGTTTTGCGCACGTCACCTTCAAGCCCCGCCATTTCGGCAATACCGCCTGCATTGTCCGTCACCGGACCAAACGCATCCAGCGCCACAATCATACCGGCCAGCGCCAGCATGGTGGACACCGCAATGGCAATGCCGAACAGGCCTGCCAGCATATAGGTCACGATGATACCGGCGCAGATCACAAGTGCCGGAAGCGCGGTGGATTCCATCGAGATCGCAAGACCCTGAATCACGTTGGTGCCGTGACCTGTAACCGAAGCTTTCGCGATGGACTGCACCGGGCGGTAATCGGTGCCGGTGTAGTATTCGGTGATCCAGATCAACAAGCCCGTAATGGCAAGCCCGGTGACGCCGCAGTAGAACAGGCTCATGCCGGTCACGCCGGGCATGATTTCCGTGTTCATACCGACAAGCCAGTTTGTCAGCGGCCACAAACCAATCAACGACAAAACGCCTGTCGCGATGATGCCTTTGTAAAGCGCGCCCATGATCGAGCCATTGCTGCCCAGACGCACAAAGAACGTACCAATGATCGAGGTGATGATGCACATGGCCGCAATCGCCAGCGGGTACAGCATCAGCGCTGCTTTCATCGTGCCGCTGAAATAGATCGAGGCCAGCACCATGGTCGCCACTGTCGTCACCGCAAAGGTTTCAAACAGATCGGCTGCCATGCCTGCGCAGTCACCAACATTGTCACCGACATTGTCGGCAATCGTGGCCGGGTTGCGTGGGTCATCTTCGGGAATACCCGCTTCGACCTTGCCAACCATGTCGCCGCCGACATCCGCACCCTTGGTGAAGATACCGCCGCCGAGACGCGCGAAGATCGAAATCAGCGATGCGCCAAAGCCCAGCGCAACCAGCGAATCCACAATCACGCGGCCTTCACGCGGTACATCCGCGTTCAAACCCAGACCCGCGGTCAGGAATGCGTAATAACCGGCGACGCCGATCAGGCCGAGGCCGATCACAAGCATGCCGGTGACAGCACCCGAACGGAACGCCACCGAAAGGCCATCGGCCAGACTGGTGCGTGCCGCTTCGGCTGTGCGCACATTGGCGCGCACCGAAACGTTCATGCCCACATAACCGGCGAGTCCCGAAAGAAACGCGCCGATGAAATAACCAACGGCCACTTCCCATCCCAGGACGGCAAAGGCCAAAATAAAGATAATGACACCGACAATTGCGATGGTCGTGTATTGACGGTTCAGATAGGCGGCTGCGCCTTCCTGAATCGCCGCTGCGATTTCCTGCATGCGTGCATTGCCTGCGCTGCGGCCAAGCACAGACATAATCGTCCAGCCGCCGTAGATCAGCGCGAGCACGCCGCACCCCAATACTAGTCCAAGCTCCAAGCTCATTGAATTTCCCTCGTGCCGAGTTTTTTGGTTGCCGTCGGCCGGCGCGGAAGCCGGCCGATCCCCATGGCCGGCTATGACCGCTTCAAGGGCGGCGGGAACATGCCAAAACCCGGCGCGAAGGGCAATGTTTTGCTTAAAAGAACGCACAAATCTGCGCCGCGGCTGCCCGCCGCACCATATTTGCGCGTTCAAAAAGGCCGTTTCAGTGTTTGACGGCAGATTTCAGCGGGCTGATCTGCATCTGGATGATTTCCAGATTCTTGACCTTGCCATCGCCCATGATGCGTCGCGTATCGGCCAAAAGCCGGGCAATCAGCCCGTCTTTATCGACGGTGCCCGGGTCGTCGGCCTTGCCAATCGTGGCTTTGTTCACATCACGCACAAACGCATCCTGAATGAACGGAATCTTGGCGCGAATCGCCAGCGCAGCCGATGGCGACGCAGCAATGATCTTGCTGGAGACATAGGCGTACCCCTGTAACCGGCCAGCCACGATGATCGGCGCAATCAGATAGGGCATCTCCACACTGGTGCCAGGTTTGGGCGCCTTCTTTTTGGTGTCGCCGGATTCGTGAGCCGGCTTGTCTTCGGCCGCAAAAACAGGCCCCGCGGCCAGCCCCAAAGCCAACGCCAAACCAAGCCCGGCCAAGACCGGCAAAATCATCAAGCGGCTGTGCATACGCATGGGTGCAGCCTCGCAAAACAGAGCTAAGGCTTCGTTACCGCTCAAAAATGGCGATAGCCGCCCTGTTCCACCGCAATCCTCTGGCCGTTGGCACCGACCATATCCACGCCGGTGCCCGCCTCCACCCGGCCAATCTCGTGCACCGCGATACCGGCACCCTTCGCGGCCTCCGCAATGCCTGCGCGTGCCGATGGCGGCGCGGTGAAGGCCAGCTCATAATCATCGCCCGCCGTCGCGGCCCGCACGATGCCATCGCCCGTAACACCCCAAAGCGCGCGCACCGGCGAGGACAACGGAATTTTTGCCGCCTCGATCACCAGCCGCACCTTTGACACTTCGCCAATGTGACCAAGGTCAGCCAGCAAACCGTCCGAGACATCGAGACAGGCGCTGGCCAGCCCGCGCAATGCCCGGCCGAGCGCAAGGCGCGGCGTAGGCGTGCGGTAGCGCGCAATCAGCGCCGCGGAATCGGCACCCCCCAGCGGCGGCGCATCACCGCGCAGCAGCGCCAGACCCGCACCTGCATCGCCCACACTGCCTGAAACGAACACAACATCGCCGGGCCGCGCGCCGCTGCGTTTCAACATTGCACCTTTGGGCACAATGCCCAGCGCAGTGACCGACATGGTGAGCGGACCGGGAGTTGATGTTGTGTCACCGCCGAGCAGCGACACATTGTATTGTTTTTGATCCGCAGCCAGCCCCCCCTCCGTGAAGCTGCGCAGCCATTCCATCGTGATGTGTTCGGGCAGCGAAAGGGTCAGCAGATAACCAACGGGGGTCGCGCCCTTTGCCGCCAGATCAGACAGATTCACCCGCAACGCTTTTTTCGCAACGCTATCCGGTGGATCATCGCCAAGAAAATGCACGCCTTCGACCAGCGCATCGGCGGTGATGACAATCTCGGTATCCGGCGGCGGCGTTAAAAGCGCCGCATCATCCAGCAGGCCCAGCGCACCGGGCGCACCCTTGGCGAGCGGCGCAAAGAGTTGCGCGATGAGTTCAAATTCGCCGGGGCGATCAGACATGATG
>JBDZUY010000001.1:0-37522 GCA_040255365.1 Hyphomicrobiales bacterium | reverse complement strand
GAAAAAGCAAACTCAGAACTGGATCTCGTCATCGGGCGGGGTCTCCCCGAATTCGGCCGCGCGTTTGCGATGGGCCGTCTTGTCCAGCACCGCGTTGACGAAAGACGGTTCATCACCTTCAAAAAAAGCGTGCGCCAATTCCATGTACTGGTCGATCACAACTTTGGCCGGAACGTCTTTGCGCACAATCAATTCAAACACACCGGCCCGCAAAATCGCACGCAAGATGGAGTCGATGCGTTTCAGTGACCAGTTTTTTGCCAGTCCTTGCGTAATCACGCGATCAATATCGTCCTGATATTGCGGTACGCCGCGCACAATATCGCCAAAGAATTCTTCGTCCGGCGCACCGGCGGGCCACAATTCCTTGTCGGTGACGAAATCGCGATCACCAAATTCCTCAATCACTTCTTCGGCGCCGCGTTCTGTCAATTCCATTTGATAGATTGCCTGCACGGCGGCCAGACGCGCGGCCTGACGCGCCTGCGCACTGGTATCAGACGGTGTGTGTTGCGGCGTGTTGTGCGGGGTATCGGACATCAACGATGCACGCCCAAACGCGCCCGCGCATTGATCAGGCCAATACAGGCGCGCGCCGCATCGCCGCCCGCATCGCCATCTTTTGTGCTGGCATGGGCTTGCGCCTGTTCTTCGGTATCCACCGTCAGAATGCCGTTGCCGATGCACAGACCATGGTTCAGCCCCAGATCCATCAGGCCGCGCGCGGATTGGCCCGCGATAATCTCGAATTGATAGGTCTCGCCGCGGATCACACAGCCCAGCGCGATATAGCCATCAAAACTTTGGCCCGCACCCTCGCCCGCGCGCGCGGCAAAGCCGATGGCAGGCGGAATTTCGAGCGCGCCCGGCACGGCAAGCCGTTCGAAATGCGCCCCGGCCTTTTCCAGCGCCGCGGTTGCCCCGTCCAGAAGCTGGTCGGAAATATGCGTGTAATAGCGCGCTTCAACGATCAGGATTTTCGGAGTCATCTGTTCTCACCTTCCAGCCACAGCCTATGCACCGTGCGCCCGCAATGTTCAATCCATGGGGGCGTATGCGCCTTCAACCTTACCACGTCATGCCCAGCCTCACCCTGAGCCTGTCGAAGGGGCCGGGCATCCATAAGCACCGATTGCGCCAACGTTGCTCTGGCGGTGTTCATGGATCACGGGGCCTCCTTCGACAGGCTCAGGATGAGGGCACGGTGATGACGGTTGAGGCGCGCGCGCCCAGTTGATCGCCCAAACAAAAGCCCGCCACGGGAATGCCGGGCGGGCTTTGGATTTTGGCGATATAGGTCAGATGGGGACCGCAGCGTGACGCTGCAAGGGGCCGGTCAGATATCCCACAGCGGCCCCAGCTTTACGTTGAGAAAATCGTTCCCTAATCCTCGCGGTCGCCTTCGAGTTCGCCGATCAGGGCTTCGAAATCCTTCGTCTCGCGGAAATTCCGATAGACGCTCGCGAAGCGCACATACGCCACCTTGTCGAGGCTTTGCAGCGCCTGCATCACCAACTCGCCGATCACGGTGGAGGGGATTTCGTTTTCGCCCATGCTTTCAAGACGGCGCACAATGCCGGTGATCATGCGGTCCACCCGCTCGGCTTCGACCGGGCGTTTGCGCAAGGCATGGGTGAGCGAGCGTTCCAGCTTGTCGCGCTCAAACGGTTCGCGGCGATTGTTCTTTTTGGTGACGATCAGCTCGCGCAACTGCACGCGCTCAAATGTCGTGAAGCGGCCACCGCAGCCGGGGCAATGGCGCCGCCGCCGAATGGCCGAATTGTCTTCGCTTGGCCGGCTGTCTTTGACCTGGCTATCCTCATGTCCGCAAAACGGGCAGCGCATCCCCCAAGATTCCCTTCTGTAATTGTTGCTTACGGATAAATCGGAAAACGGCCACAGAGTTCGGCCACCTGGGCGCGAACCTGCGCTTCGATTTCAGGATCGCCCTCTTCGCCCTTGGCTGCAACCGCATCGACGATTTTTACAATCAGCTTGCCGATCTCGCGGAATTCGCCCGGGCCGAAGCCGCGCGTTGTGCCCGCGGGCGAACCCAGCCGGATGCCCGATGTAATCGCCGGCTTTTCGGTATCGAACGGAATCGCGTTTTTGTTGCAGGTGATCGAGGCGCGGTCGAGCGCCTTTTCCGTCGCCCGGCCCGTCGCACCCTTGGGCCGCAGATCAACCAGCATCACATGCGTGTCGGTGCCGCCGGAGACGATGTCGAGCCCTTCGGCGTGCAGCGTTTCAGCCAGCGCCTTTGCGTTTTCGACCACGGCCTTTGCATAGAGTTTGAATTCTGGCTTCAGCGCCTCACCAAAGGCGACCGCCTTGGCCGCAATCACATGCATCAGCGGACCGCCCTGAAGACCGGGGAACACTGCCGAATTGATTTTTTTGCCCAGCGCCTCGTCGCGGCTGAGGATCATGCCGCCGCGCGGCCCGCGCAAGGTCTTGTGCGTCGTGGTGGTGACGATATGGGCGTGATCCAGCGGCGTGGGGTGAACCCCGCCCGCGACCAGCCCGGCGAAATGCGCCATGTCCACCATGAAGTATGCGCCAACCGAATCCGCAATCTCGCGGAAGCGGGCAAAATCTATGAACCGCGCATAGGCCGAACCGCCTGCGATGATCAGCTTGGGCTTGCTTTCCTTCGCAATCGCCGCGACCTCGTCCATGTCGATGCGGTGGTCCTGTTTGCGCACCGTATAGGGCACGGGCTTGAACCATTTTCCGGACTGGTTGACCGGCGAGCCGTGGGTCAGATGCCCGCCCGCGGCCAGATCCAGCCCCATAAAGGTGTCGCCCGGCTGTAGCAGCGCAAAGAACACGGCCTGATTGGCCTGTGCCCCCGAATGGGGCTGCACATTGGCGTAAGAGCAATCGAACAGGCGTTTGGCGCGCTCGATGGCCAATTCCTCGGCCACATCGACATATTCACAGCCGCCATAATAGCGCCGGCCGGGATAGCCCTCGGCATATTTGTTGGTGAGGACCGAGCCCTGCGCATCAAGCACCGCCTGGGAGACGATATTCTCCGATGCAATCAGCTCGATCTTGTCGCGCTGGCGGCCCATCTCATCATTGATCGCCGCGTTTATCGCCGGGTCAGCCTCGGCCAATCCGCGTGAAAAAAAGCCTGAATCCTGCGCTTCGCCTGCGCTTTTTACCGCC
Source organism: Hyphomicrobiales bacterium (assembly GCA_040255365.1). Taxonomy (GTDB): domain Bacteria; phylum Pseudomonadota; class Alphaproteobacteria; order Micropepsales; family Micropepsaceae; genus Rhizomicrobium. The sequence continues at coordinate 34,348 of JBDZUY010000001.1, read as the reverse complement.
ACCATATTTGCCTCTTCGAGATTTGCGGCGCGGCACCCTTTTTCGGGCGCCTTCACCATAGCCTTCGCGGCCATACCCCTAACGCTTTACCAAATCTAGCGCCAGAGCCGAGATGCGCCACATCTGTCCTTTGCAGCGCATTTGGAGGACGGCATTTGAGCGCATTTACAGATGCGCTGACTACCACAGGTTGTGATTGCCGCTTTGTGGCCACATTATGAGCGCCTTATGCAACCATCGCGTTTGTGCGGCATTTTTCCTCAGTGGGCCAAGCGTTTAAATAGGTACCTATAATACTGGCTTATACATTTGTAATAAATTATCATCGCATTTGTAATTGTTTGCAGTATTCAAAATATTACAGGCACCGTATACTTTAACAACCATGTGTCCTATACTGACACTCGCACTCGTGTAAGTTGTTGTCCTGCTTGCGTTGGCGCAAAGCATGGGCAATACATGCAAACATCGTAAACCTTTGAGTCGGATGTAAAATACATGAGCGAGTTGGTGGAGTTCGGAACGGACAGAGGTGATGACTTGCTCAAACTGACGAGCGACATTGTTGCGGCCTATGTCAGCAACAACGCGATTGCGGTTGCCGATATTCCAGGCATGATCAAATCTGTTCATGCGACGCTCGGTGGTTTGTCGTCGGCTTCCACACATGACCTGCCAACAGCACAAAAGCCTGCTGTTCCTGTGAAGAAATCCGTTACGCCCGAACACATCATCTGTTTGGAAGACGGCAAGAAACTGAAAATGTTGAAGCGTTATTTGCGCTCGAATTACAGCATGACGCCGGAAGAATACCGAACAAAATGGAATTTACCGGCAGATTACCCGATGGTCGCGCCAAATTATGCGGCGCAGCGTTCCGAATTTGCAAAGAAGATTGGACTTGGCCGCGGCACGCCGGCGGCAAAGGGGCGGCGCAGCCGCTGAGTTTAGTGGCCCAGATTCTTTTTCTTTAACAAATATTCCAGCTTATTCACGGCCGCTTGTTCCAGCGCCGCGCGCAATGCGTTGGCCGGTCCGACGATAGAAGCTTCGGTGCCGGTGGCGGCGTCTATGGCCGTCACTTTCACCGTGCCGCCAAGCGTAACAAATTCGATATAGATTTCGCGCCCGCCTTGCCGACGCGTCACTTGGCCAGTGTTGGAAGCCCCAGGTTTTCGCGGGCCGACCATCGGCGTGTCAGGCCGCGCGCTTGATACGATGCGCGGTCCATACCTGATCCAGCGCTGCCACCAGTTCTTCCATCATCGCATCGGTGTGTACCGGACATGGCGTAAAGCGCAGACGTTCGGTACCGCGCGGCACGGTGGGGTAATTGATCGGCTGCACATAGATCGCATGATCTGTCAGCAGCGTATCCGACACCGCTTTGCACAACGCCGCATCACCGACAAAAACCGGCACAACATGGCTGGGTGAATCCATCACCGGCAAACCGGCTTCGCGCAGCATGCGTTTCAACCGCGATGAACGCTCATGCAGGGCTTTGCGTTCAACATCGCTGTTTTTGAGATGCCGCACCGAGGCCAGAACGCCCGCGGCAATGGCTGGCGCAAGCGATGTGGTGAAGATAAAGCCCGGCGCATAAGAGCGCACACAATCGACGACCTCTGCCGAGGCGGCGATATAACCGCCCATCACACCAAAAGCCTTGGCAAGCGTGCCTTCGAAAATATCGACGCGATACATCACGCCATCGCGCGCCGCCACCCCTGCCCCGCGCGGGCCATAAAGACCAACGCTGTGCACTTCATCAATATAGGTCAGTGCACCATACTTATCCGCCAGATCGCAGATCGCTTCGACCGGGCCAAAATGCCCATCCATCGAATAAACCGATTCAAATGCAATCAGCTTTGGCGCGGACGGATCAGCCGCCGCCAGTTTTGCCTCAAGATCGGCCATGTCATTGTGGGCGAAAATCTGTTTCTGACATCCGCCATGACGAATGCCCTCAATCATCGAGGCATGGTTCAGCGCATCGGAAAAAATGATCAGCCCCGGCAGCAATTTGGCCAGGGTGGCAAGCGTTGTGTCATTCGAGATAAAGCCGGAGGTGAACAGCAGTGCTGCTTCCTTGCCGTGCAGATCAGCAAGTTCTGCTTCCAGCTCGACATGGTAATGCGTTGTGCCAGAGATATTGCGCGTGCCGCCAGAGCCCGCGCCGCAAGCATCCAGTGCATCATGCATGGCCGCGACTACGGCCGGGTGCTGGCCCATGCCCAGATAATCATTGCTGCACCATACGGTGATCGGACGTTTGTTTTCGTCCGTATAGAAATCGGCACGGGGAAAGGCACCGCGCTGGCGCACAATATCCGCAAAGACGCGATAGCGGCCTTCACGCTTCAGCCCCGCCAATGCGTCACGGAATTTCGATTGATAAGAATACGCCATATTCAAGCCCGCAGATTGAGCCGCCGCCACCGGCTGTAGTGAATAATCTGGTATGCCAGCAGGATAACGCAAGCACCTGCCCAACCCCAAAGCGAATTGTCACATGAGTATCCTCGAAATAACGGCGATTTTCGCCATTTCAGCCGCCAGTATTCTGTGGCTGGTTTCGCTGGCAATCCGCGATTGTTCGATCATCGACATTGTCTGGGCACCGGGTTTTGCCCTTTTGGCCTTTGTGACCGCGTGGATTGCCGCACCGCTGGATTTGCGCGCGCAAGTGACGCTGGTGCTGGTGACAATCTGGGCCCTGCGCTTGGGAATGCACATATTCGTGCGCTGGCTGCCGAAGGGCGAGGATTACCGATACGCGGCCATGCGCCGCAAACACGGCCCGCGCTGGTGGTGGTGGTCGCTGTTTCAGGTGTTCTGGCTGCAGGCATTGCTGCTCTGGCTCATCTCCTGGCCGCTGCAGGCCGCGATCATGGGCGCAGGTGAGCCATTGGATGTGCTGGATTATGTGGGCGTGGGAATAGCCATTGCCGGGCTTCTGACCGAGGCTGTGGCCGATTGGCAGCTGACCTTGTTTCGCAGCAATCCGGCCAACAAGAACGCGGTGATGGATCGCGGATTGTGGGGCTGGTCGCGCCATTCCAATTATTTCGGTGATGCGTTGATGTGGTGGGGTTTTTTCCTGCTTGGGCTTTCGGCAACCGGCGAATGGGTTCTGATACTCAGCCCGGCGGTGATGACGATATTACTGCTGAGAATTTCAGGTGTCGCATTGATGGAAGAAACCATCGTGAAGCGGCGGCCCGAATATGCCGATTACATCGCGCGAACCAGCACGTTTATCCCGCTGCCGCCGAAAAGGAGCAAAAGGCGGTAGCGGGACTTACGCGTCTTGGATGTCTTCCCTTGCCAGACATCCCACCTTAAAGACGGGCCACCTTAAAGGCGGAAACGCACCTGATCGATCCAGAAGCGCTCGAGACGGCGCAGACTGGTATTCAATGCATCAAGATCAGAACCATCAACATTGCCAACTGGCTCCAGCGACTCCAGATGCCGTGCGAACAGATCGTTCAACATGGCGCGCACGCTTTCGCCCTTGCGGGTCAGGCGTACCAGAACCGAACGCCGGTCAGCCTCGCTGCGTTCGTGATGGATGTAGCCACCCTCAACCAATTTCTTCAGATTGTAGGACACGTTGGAGCCCAGATAATGACCGCGCGTGCGCAACTCGCCCGCCGTCAATTCCTGATCGCCGACATTGAACAACAGCAACGCTTGCACGCTGTTGATCTCGCGTTCGTCTTTGCGATCCAGCTCGTCCTTGATCACATCGAGAAGCTGACGATGCAGCCGCTCAACAAGGTTGAGGGTTTCCAGATAAAATTTCCCTGCTGCAGGCGCGCCATCAAGGGCGGCCGCAGCCTGCGGGCTTGCCATTACCGTCATCTTTTTTCCCCTCGCTTTTGCGCAAGGGCCCACCTGTTATTTTGTCTAAAGATTAGTTGGTAGGTCTTAAGAGGACGTAAATTTGCTTAAAGTTCTCCGCGTAACATTTTGATGATGCCGGAAAAATCAACGCCAGCATGCCCTTTTGCGGCAAACAAAGCGTAAAGTTGTGCCGCCTCCGCGCCCAGCGGCGTGGCCGCACCGGCCGATTGCGCCGCGGTTTGTGCCAGTTTCAAATCTTTCAGCATCAGCGCGGTGGCAAAACCGCCGGTGTAATCACGGTTTGCCGGCGATGTCGGAACCGGACCCGGCACCGGGCAATAGGTGTTGACCGACCAGCATTGGCCCGACGAGGTGGACACAATGTCGAACAGCTTTTGCGGATCGAGGCCCAGTTTTTCGCCCAGCGCAAACGCCTCGCACGCACCGATCATCGAAATGGCGAGCAGCATGTTGTTGCAGACTTTCGCCGCCTGACCTGCGCCCGCATCACCGGCCAGTACAATTTTTTTGCCCATCTTTTCCAGAATGGGCTGCGCAGCCGCAAACGCGTCTTCGCTGCCACCGCACATAAAGGTGAGCGTACCCGCCTCCGCGCCGCCAACGCCGCCAGACACCGGCGCATCAATAAATGCAAAGCCCGACTTCTCCGCCGCATCATGCACGGCGCGTGCGCTGTCGATATCAATCGTTGAGGAGTCAATCAGGAGCGCACCTTTTTTTGCGCGCTGCAAAATGCCGCCATCTTCCAGATAGACTTTGCGCACATGACTACCCGCAGGCAGCATGGTGATGACAACATCGGCGCCATCCACGGCCGCTTCCACGCTTTTTGCTGCGCTTGCGCCCGCTGCCACCACCGGCTTCAACGCGGCGTCCGACAGATCGAATGCGCGCAAAGTGTTGCCCGCCTTTACCAGATTGCACGCCATCGGCCCGCCCATATTGCCAACGCCGATAAAGCCGATTGTTGTCATAGTGAAAGCTCCTTGTTTCCCAATGGTGCGAAATAGGCATCGACATCGCCATCATTCACCGCGCCAAGTGTTGCAGGTTGCCATTTCGGTGCGCCGTCCTTGTCGATGATCGTGGCGCGCACGCCTTCATAAAAATCATGTCCTGCAACGATGCGATTGACCATGCGGTATTCCATCGCCATGCATTCATTGAAGTCCAGCTTCGCGCCTTCGCGGATCTGGCGATAGGCCAGTTTCAAACTGGTTGGTGATTTTGTGGCGATGATCGCGGCGGTATCGCGCGCCCAGGGTGAGCCGCCCTTGTTCAACGCATCAACAATATCCTCAACCGAAGGATGCGCGAACATGCGCAAGATATCGGACGCGATATTGATCAGTGGCGCTTCATCCGTTGCCGCCGCCAATCCATCCAGCGCCACATCCGGCGATGCGCCATCCGCCAGCCGTTCAATCAGCGCGTCATTGTTAGCGGCTGGCATGAAATTGGTGCCGACACCGGCATAGAGCGTGTCAGCCAGTTTCAGCCGTGCGCCGGTTAGCGCCAGATACATGCCCATCTCGCCGCGCATACGCGACAGGAAATAAGAACCGCCAACATCGGGGAACAGACCAATGCCGGTTTCCGGCATCGCGAAGGTCACGCTTTCGTTCACAACGCGGTGCGAGCCATGCACCGACACGCCAACCCCGCCGCCCATGACAAGGCCGTGCACAAGCGCGACATACGGCTTGGGGTAATGTTTGATAAGCGTGTTCAAAATATATTCGTCGCGGTAAAAATCGAGCGCATAGGGCGTTTTGTTTTTGCCGGATTCATAGAGCGCGCGAATATCGCCGCCTGCGCAAAATGCACGTTCGCCCGCGCCGCGGATCAGCACGGCTTTCACCGCGCTATCTTTCGCCCAGCTTTTCAATCGTTCCGTCATGGCCAACGCCATGCCATGCGTCAGCGCGTTCAGCGCCTTTGGCCGGTTCAGCGTAATCAGACCCAGTGCGCCGCGCGTCTCGAACAGAACTTCGGAATCGTCAGACATTTTTCACCATTCTAATGTTCCTCCCCCGTTTACGGGGGAGGTCCAACCAAAGGTTGGGGAGGGGGGATTGCACCCGCCCCCTCCGTCTCGCGCAGGCCAAGGCCGCGCTCGCCACCTCCCCCGCTTCGCAGGGGAGGAAAAGAAAAGACACTCTCATTGGCGGAACATCTCGCGGCTGACGATCACACGCATGATCTCGTTCGTGCCTTCCAGAATTTGATGCACACGCAAATCGCGCACATGCCGCTCGGCGGGAAAATCTTTCAGATAGCCGTACCCGCCATGAAGCTGTAGCGCGTCATTGGCCAGCTTGAAGCCCATATCCGTGGCAAAGCGTTTGGCCATCGCGCATTGCATCGTGGCGCGCGGGCTTTTCTTGTCCAGCGCATCGGCGGCGCTGCGCAGCATCAAGCGCCCGGCTTCCAGTTCCGTTGCCATGTCCGCCAGCTTGAATTGCGTCGCTTGAAAATCGGCAATCGCTTTGCCGAATTGTTTGCGCTCGCTCACATAGGCTTTGGCTTCGTCCAACGCGGCGCGCGCGGTGCCGACCGAACAGGCACCGATATTGATGCGCCCGCCATCCAGCCCCGCCATCGCAATGCGAAAGCCCTCGCCCTCTGCACCGATGCGGTTGGCGACCGGTACTTTGCAATCTTCAAAAATCACCTGCGCCGTGGGCTGTGAGTTCCAGCCCATCTTGCGTTCCTTCTTGCCGAAGGAAAGGCCGGACATACCCTTTTCAACCACCAGACAGGAGACACCCTTGGGCCCGTCTTCGCCCGTGCGCACCATGCAGACATAAATGTCCGACACGCCCGCACCGGATATGAACGCCTTGCTGCCATTCAGCACATAATGATCGCCGTCCTTCACCGCCTTGGTTTTCAAACTGGCGGCATCGGACCCCGATCCCGGTTCGGTCAGGCAATAGGACGCGATGAGTTCCATCGTCGTCAGTTTGGGCAGATAGCGTTTGCGCTGTTCCTCATTGCCAAAGCGGTCAATCATCCACGACGCCATGTTGTGAATGGAGATGAAGGCCGCGGTGGAGGTGCAGCCCGCTGACAGCTCCTCGAAAATGATTGCCGCATCCAGCCGCGACATGTCCGAGCCGCCGACATCTGATTTCACATAAATCCCGGCCAGCCCCAGCGCCGCTGCCTCGCGCAGCTTGTCCACCGGGAAATGTTCTTTCTCGTCCCATTCCGCGGCATGGGGCGCGAGTTGTTCTGTGGCAAAGCGGCGGGCCACTTCTTCAATGGCGCGCTGGTCTTCGCTGAGTTCAAAATTCATCTGTATCGGCCTCCGATATGGGGGGCGCCGGTGGCGGTGGCCTGCCCGGCTCTTGGGTGCAGGGATAACGCCGGAATCCGGCCAAGGGAAGGCCGCAAACCCGCCGGTGCCAGCGTGCCGCCTTGCGCTGGCCCGCATGACTGATTAGACCCCACTCGTAACTCAAGCATAGGGCGCAAATGGCCCCCTCACCCGCATTTCCGGCATTGCGCATGCGCCGCTTGCGCCGTCACGACTGGACCCGCCGCATGGTCGGCGAAGCCACGCTGTCAGCGGCAGATTTCATCTGGCCGCTTTTCGTGGTGGATGGACAGAACCAGCGCGTGCCCGTCGCCTCCATGCCCGGTGTTGACCGGCTCTCGGTCGATCTGATCGCCGCCGCCGCCGAAGAGGCTGCAAATCTCGGCATCCCGGTCATCGCCCTGTTCCCCTATACCGATCCGGCATTGAAAACCGCCGATGGTGCCGAAGCCACCAATGCAAACAATCTGGTCTGCCGCGCCGTGCGCGAGATCAAACGCGCGGTGCCGCATATCGGCGTGTTGTGTGATGTGGCGCTCGATCCTTACACCGATCACGGCCATGACGGCGTGATCGTCGATGATTATGTCGCCAATGACGAAACGCTGGAAATTCTGACGCGTCAGGCACTGGTGCAAGCCGAAGCTGGATGCGACATCATCGCGCCATCAGACATGATGGATGGGCGCGTTGGCGCAATCCGTACCGCCCTCGAAGAAAACGGTTTCAAGAACACGCTGATCATGGCGTATGCCGCCAAATATGCCAGTGCGTTTTATGGTCCGTTCCGCGATGCGGTGGGCTCTGCCAAATCACTGACCGGCGACAAGCGTACCTATCAGATGGACCCGGCCAATTCTGACGAAGCGATACGCGAAGTCGCGCTCGATCTGGAAGAAGGCGCAGACATGGTGATGGTGAAACCAGGCATGCCCTATCTGGATATGGTGCGCCGGGTGAAAGACACATTCGGTGTGCCGACGTTTGCCTATCAGGTGTCCGGCGAATATTCGATGATTGCCGGCGCGATCGAGCGCGGCTGGTTTGATCGTGACCGCGTTATTTTGGAAAGCCTGATCGCGTTCAAACGCGCAGGCGCCAGCGGTATTCTCACCTATTTCGCGCGCGATGCCGCGAAGCTTCTGAAAAACCTCTAGCCGCAGCAGTCAGGATTGCCGACTTTGGCCGACAAGACCGGGTTTCTTCGCCGTTATGGCCTGCGCTGGTTCTCGCGCAAGCAATGGCAGATGCGACTTGTGTTCTGGGGCGGTGCGCTGGCGGTGGGTGCGGTATCGGTCATCTTTGCGATGGCCGCAAACCACGCGCAGGATTTGTTCACCCATATGACCACCAATCCGTGGTGGGCATTGGCCATTACGCCATTCGGGTTTGTGCTGGCCGCCTATCTGGCCAAAACAGTTTTCAACGGATCGCAAGGCAGCGGTATTCCCCAGGCCATTGCCGCGCGTCAGTTTCGCGATTCCAAAACACGCGAAAAATTGTTGTCGCTGCGCATTACCATCGGCAAAATTTTTCTGACCCTGTTCGGGCTGGCCTGCGGCGCATCCATCGGCCGCGAGGGCCCAACCGTGCAAGTGGGCGCAACGATCATGCTGTATTCCGCGCGTATTGGCGGCATGGGCATGGAACGCGGGCTTATTCTGGCGGGATCGGCCGCCGGTGTTGCCGCCGCTTTCAACACACCGCTGGCCGGAATTGTGTTTGCCATCGAAGAAATGAGCCGCGCCTTTGAACAGCGTACCAGCGGTCTGGTGCTGATCGCCGTTATTCTGGCCGGTCTGGCATCGCTGGGCATTGTTGGCAATTACAATTATTTCGGCAGCACGAACGCCGTGCTGGTCACAACCACTGGCTGGGTGGCCGTATTCATTTGCGGCATTGCAGGCGGGTTGCTGGGTGCCTTGTTCTGCAAACTTGTCTTGCACGGCACCGACTGGTCACGCGCATGGTTCAAGGTCACGCCGATCCGCCGCGCCATGTTGTGGGCCGGTGTCTGTGGTTTGATCGTAGCGGCGTGCGGATTGTTAAGCGCGGGCGAAACCTATGGCACCGGCTATACCGCCGCGCGACATGCCGTTGAAGGCCATTACGTTTACTGGACATTTCCATTTTTGAAATTCATCGCCAATGTCGCCTCCACCCTGTCGGGCATACCCGGCGGGTTGTTTGCGCCATCGCTTTCGGTTGGTGCAGGCATAGGCAGCATTGTCGGCCAGTTGCTGGGTCTGCATTCGGTTGGCGCCATCGTTGTTCTGGGTATGGCGGCTTATTTTTCCGGCGTTACGCAGGCGCCGATTACAGCCTTTGTCATCATCGAAGAAATGACCAATGCCAACGAGATGGTGATCCCCCTGATGATCGCGTCGTTCATCGGTTTTGGCATTTCACAAATGTTTCAACGTGAATCGCTTTACCACGCATTGTCACATCGTTTCATTGACGATTTGCGCGCCGAAGCCGCAGCGCGCGAAACAGCAAGCACATCTTAACCCGCGCCGATCACGGCTGTGTGAGGCCACGCCCCATCAAGCGGTTGTGAACGGTCCGGCACCTTGCACTGCTTGCAGGTGTGCGGTCATGCGCGCAAGCTAACCACTACATTCACAGGAGGGTTACATGCGCGGAACATTCATTGCTTTGACTGCGGGCCTGACGCTTCTTATGTCCACGGCCGCTATGGCGCACGACACAACAAACAGCATGTCCAATGACGCCATGCTGCAAAACACAGCGGCAACATCCGGCGACAAAATTGTCTGCAAGCCGATCACACATGAAGGCATGCTTGTGCGGACAAAACAGAACTGCAACACCGTTGACGAATGGAAACGCATTCGCGAGTACACACAGCAGCAGCTCAGTGATTACCAGATGAAATCAATGCGCTTTGGCAGATAGCCATAAGAGCGCAATCGGATGAAGTGTGCAGCGGTTCACCCGATAAATTGCACGGCTATCAAGAAATCTAACGCAATTGGATGTTGATCCTGGGCGGCGGCGATACGGACATTGCTAAGCGCGCTGAACCGTAAACAGACTGCGCAATAGAATCTCAACACGCGAAGGCAGCACGTCCAACCCTGAGCGGCGCTGACCCAGATCGATAACATTCTCAAGACTGAGCATGGCAAGACCATGCACAGACGCCCATGCCGCAAGACCGAGCGCATTGTTATCCAACGCCGCACTTATTTCATCACCAATGGCGTGGGCGGCGGCGTTAAGTGCATCATACGCATCACGATTGGGAAGCTGCGGTCCAAACATCAGCCGCGCAACCGCAGGGCGCTTTGCAACAAAGCGCATATAGGCCGCGCCGATACTGGTTATGCGGTCGGCATCGCCGTCTTGCGTATCGACCGAACCGGCAATGTCGGCGCGCAATTCGATGAACCCTTCGGTCGCCAGTTCAACCAGCAATGCCTCGTGATTGGCAAAATGGCGATAGGGGGCTGCATGACTGACCCCGGCGCGGCGCGCCACAGCCCGCAGCGATAGCGCCGCCAGCCCTTCTTCCTCCAGAATGGTGCGCGCCGCTTCCAGCAATGCATTGCGCAAATCACCGTGATGATAGCTGCCTGCTTCGGCTTTGGAACTCATGACCGCGCCTTTCGCAAAGATTCGATACGCGCAAATAACGACGATGTATCCCACCGCGCGCCGCCCATGCTTTCCACCTCGGCATAGAATTGATCGACCAGCGCCGTTACGGGCAAAGACGCACCATTGCGGCGCGCCTCTTCCAGACAGATGCCAAGGTCCTTGCGCATCCATTCCACCGCAAAGCCGTGATCGAAATGATCGTCCAGCATCGTTTTGTAACGGTTTTCCATTTGCCAGGATTGCGCCGCGCCCTTGGAAATCACATCCACCACGGCGCCCGCATCCAACCCCGCAGCGCGTGCAAAACTCAATCCTTCGGACAGCCCCTGCACCACGCCGGCAATGCAAATCTGGTTGACCATTTTGGTAAGCTGGCCCGCACCCGGCGGCCCTAAAAGGCGGCACTGGCGCGCATAGACCTGCATCACCGGTTCGGCCTTTTCATAATCCGCATTACCGCCGCCGCACATCACCGTGAGCTTGCCATTGATCGCGCCCTGCTCGCCGCCAGACACTGGCGCGTCGACAAAACCGAAACCGCCGGATGCTGCTTTTTGCGCAAGCTCGCGCGCGAGCCCGGCCGATGCGGTGGTATGATCGACAAACACCGCGCCGTTTTTCATGGCCGCAAATGCACCGCCCTTGCCAATGGTCACCGCGCGCACATCATCGTCGCGCCCCACGCAAGCCAGCACGACATCGCAGCCCTTCGCCGCATCGGCTGGCGTTTGTGCGGCTTCACCGCCAAATTCCTTTACCCAGGCCTGGCTACGCGCGGCGGTGCGATTGTAAACACGAATTTGATGGCCCGCGCGCAAAAGGTGGCCCGCCATCGGATACCCCATAACGCCCAGACCGATGAATGCCACACGCAAAGCCATGTTTGTTACCTCCTACTCGTTCGTCCAGTACACCTGTAAAATTATTCCAAAGCCTCAAACGTCGATTTTTGGGGCATCATGTCCGGCTTCTTCATAAGCGCAATGACCAGAAGAGTCGGCAGCGAAATGTAGAACATGAACAAAAAATCATTCGCATAGGCAATCACCGCTGCATTGTGATTGACGACCGCATCAATACTTTCAAGCCCAAACGGAATACGCGGATTCCACATCATGCTTTGACTGTTGACATCCAGCGCGCGATTGAACACCGAAACATGCGAACCGATCTGCGAATGCAGAATCTGCATCGAAGCGGCCAGTACGGTTGTCGTCACCGAAATACCGATGGCGCTGCCGACATTGCGCACCAAATTCATAAGCGCAGACGCATCGGTGCGGTATTGGCCAGGTAACGTCGCAAAGGCGATAATGTTCATCGGAATAAACACAAAGCCCATACCGACACCCTGTATCAGCGTGGTCGTGATCAGATGGATCGGCGCGATATCGGGTGTCCATTTCGACATTTCATAAAGCGATCCCAAAATCAGTATCGAACCAAACCCCATAAGATAGCGCGCATCCATCTTCATGGTCAGCCGCCCGGCAAACAGCATGGCCGCCATTGTGCCGATGCCGCGCGGTGCCATCAAAAGTCCGCTATCGGTTACGGTATAACCGGCAAGATCTTGCAAATAGGGCGGCAACAGAGCCGAGCTTGCCAGCAGGACTGCACCCACAACGAACATCAAAATCAGCGCGGACACAAAATTCGTATCGGTAAACATGGCGACGGGAATAAATGGTTTGGGCGCTGTGAACATATGCACCATGAACAGATAGGCGCCCAGCGAGCCGATAACCGCATAGGCGATGATTTCGCTGGAGCCAAACCAGCCCTGACCCGTACCCCGGTCCAGCATCATCTGAAATGCGCCAAGACCCAGCGCAAGCACGCCAAAGCCCATCCAGTCGAACCGCAATCCCGATTCGCGCTTGGTGTCTTTCAGAAACAGAAAAATGCCCGACAACGCAGCAATGCCGAACGGCACATTGACGTAAAATACCCAGCGCCACGAATACATGTCGGTCAGATAACCACCGAGCGTTGGCCCCAGAATGGGCCCCACCATCACGCCCATGCCCCACACCGCCATCATCTGACCGCGCTTTTCCAGCGGATACAGGTCGAGCATAATGGCCTGTGAAATTGGCGAGAGCGCAGCCCCGAACACACCTTGAAGCACGCGGAACAAGATCATCTGATCCAGCGATTGCGCCGCGCCGCATGCCATGGATGACAAGGTGAAACCAGCCAAACTCAGCAACGCGATATTTTTACGGCCGAAGCGTGAGGCCAGCCAGCCAACCGGCGCGGTCATGATCGCCGCCGCAACAATATAAGATGTCAGAACCCAGGTGACCTGATCGCGCGATGCCTGAAGACTGCCCTGCATATACGGCAGCGCGACATTGGCGATGGTGGAATCCAGCGCCTGCATCAATGTGCCCGCCATCGCGCACATCGTAACGATGGTCAGTTCAAGTTTGTTCTCATACAGATGCTCGTGAGAATCATACGCGGACGCGCTCATAATTGTGCCTTTGCCGCGTATCAGTTCCCGAACAGCATGCGCCACCAACGGCGATGACCAGTATCAATATCGACGACCGTACTCATGCCACCGCGCAGAATGGGATCGCCCTTGCGATAGTCGATTGCGATGCGCACAGGCACACGCTGAACCACCTTTACCCAATTACCGCTGGCATTCTCTGCAGGAAGCGCCGAGAACGCGGAGCCGGTAACGGGGCTGATCGCATCGACATGCCCATGCCAGGTGTGACCGGGATAAGTATCAACCGTGATCGACACGGGTTGGTCTTTGCGCACATAAGTCAGATCGGTTTCTTTCAAATGTGCTTCGATCCAGACATCGCGCGTACCCACCAAACCAACGGCAGACGTGGTTGTGAACGCGCTCATCGCCGAGATGATCAGCATGCCCGGTTGCAGAGAATCCACTTCCGCGACGACGCCATCAAACGGCGCACGCACGGTTGCATGATCAAGCTGGCGTTCCGCTTCGTCCAGCACGCCTTTGGCCTGCATAAAGGCGGGCGTATCTTCCGGCGCGATATCCGGGTCGCCGTTCAACTTTGCCAATTGCGTCTTTGCCGAGCTTTGCAAAGCGGACAGCTGGTTCTGTGCTGCGGAATAGGTCAACCGCGCCTGATCATAGGTTGATTGCGCGATGGCGTTCTGTTTCAGCAGACTGGCATACCGCAGATAATTGCGCCGTGCGAGATCTACCTGATCTTTCTGCACGTTAATCTCGCTCAATTCCTGCTGATAGGATTCTTTCATTGCGGCTACATCGAGCCGGGTTTGCTCCAGCTTGGCTTTCGCATCATTGACCGCAATCTGAAACGGCACCGGATCGAGGCGAAACAGAATGTCGCCCTTCTTCACGTGCTGCCCCTGGTGCACATCAACGTCCTTCACCAATCCGGAAACATCGGTGGAGACCATCAGCTTCTGTGCCTTGACATAGGAATCGTCGGTCGAGACATAACGGCCGCTGGTCAGATAAACGATCAATGTGACCGCCGCGACCAATGCGACGCCGCCAATCATCAACACACGGCGCAGATATGCCTTGTCGGCGCGCAAACGTGCAATGATTTCGCGAAGCCTGTTCATCTCGCCGCTTAAGATCCCGGTATAGGGTGTGGTCGCGCCATCGGTGTGTATCGCGGACATGAATTACTCTCCGGCCATATCAAATTTTTGCGCGTCATCCGCCGTGGCGGTGAGCTTGTCCTTGATGTGCAAAAGCGCGTCAACAAGGTGGTTGCGCACATCATCATTCAATTCTTCCAGCAATTCGGCATTCAGCGTTTCGCGATAATGCGAAATCTCTTCAAGAATGGGTTTTGCGGCAGGTAACACATGAAGACGGCGGACACGCCGGTCATGCGGGTCTGCGCGGCGCTCGACATAGCCATGCGCCTCCAGCCGGTCCACAAGCCGCCCCACCGTAATGGGCTCCACTTCGCAGATCGCCGCCATTTCATTTTGTGAGAGACCGGGTTGCCGCGAAAGCCTCGCCAGAACCACCCATTGCGCGCGCGTCATGCCGCGCGCACGGGCGCGCTGATCAAAACGTGTCCGCATCAGCCGCGCCACGTCATGAAGGATAATCAGCAAATCTCTGTCGAAAGATTGGTGCACCGCAATATTCCCTAAGCAGGGAGAACATAAGCCTGCTTATTATATCGGGCAAGATGTTATTTGAAAAACATTACCAGACATTGCTTGCGGGAATATTATTCAATTTCAACATGTTATAAGTTTAGCCAATATGGAGATGCGGCGATGTGTGCAAGGATGGGCTAGTGAAAATCAAGGCGTGAATGCCCCGCCAACAAAATTTGAGCTACCAGCGCACGCGACTGAAAACACCGATTTCGTCATAAGTGCCAGCACCGAGACCACCAATCGTGCCGTTGCTTGTTTTGATAAAACCGCTCACGGCCCTGTCGCGCTTATAGACCAGCGCGAGATCGACGCTCTTCGCCGGGCTATAGGACACACCAGCATTGAAGTAATTGTCCGTCAGCGACGCATTCGTGTCCTTGTTCGGCTTCACATAATCATAGCGGCCAAACACGCCCCAGCGCGGCGCAAATTGATAGGACGCAAATACGCCAATGCCCTGCGATTTATCGGAAACCGGATTGGTCACATTGTTCCAGTCATTCGCCATGAAATATTCAACACCGACGCGAATCTTGGTGTTGGTGTAGGCCGCAACCGCATCAAAACGGCTGGCGGTGTGAAAGACCGGCGCACCGCCCTGCACATCTTTGCCGAGCTTGCCAACATAGCCGCCCACGCCAAACGTGAAATCATCGACATTGGCGCTGATCCGGCCTTCAACATCGACGCCCTTGGAACGCACCGTCTTTCTGTAACCCGCACCATTCACGACCGAGACGGCATAATTCAGAAAGCCGTTCGCCAATTTGCCGGATGCATGAATGCCCCAATCGGCCGACGTACCAAACTTTGTACGGTCAAGCAGCGAATTTTCAATATAGCGATGGCCGGAGAGCCCATCGATGAAAGGTACCCACGGCATGTCGCTGGAGCCCAGACGCAAATCAAACGCATCCGAGAAATGCGCACGCAAATAGGCTTTCTTGATAAAGAGCTGCGTTTGGCCGTCATTGCCAACATAGTTGAAATCACTCGTGATATCGGCCGAAAACACATCGTCAAATTGATGATCGATCGATACGTAAAAGCGTTTGATATCGAAATTTGTGCCGGTATCAGCTTGTTTCACGCCATCGGATTTGTGGTTGATATTGGTGAAATCAAAAAACATCTGTCCGCTGATACGGGTGTTGTTGTACCAGTCGCCTGCCGCAGCAGCCGGGCCTGCCAATATGGGACCAGCACAGAACGCCGTGCTGGCCAGTAGAAAAATTTTCCCCATTTTCATCACATTCGTCTCCGTCTCTCATGGACGAGGCACCGAATACCGGCACACCCCTAGCAGGCGCATGCATGAACCACGCAGATAAACCTTGCGTGACGGCTGTATGACACTTTGATGATGAAGGATCAGCGCGATGATGCGTCTGCAAGCGCGCCGTAACGTCCGCGGAAAAATACCAGCGGCTCACCGGCCTCACGCTTGGCAAAGCGCAGCACCCGGCCAATGAGAATGGTGTGGTCACCCGCCTCATGCACCGCATAACGGGCGCACTCAAAATAGGCCAGCGCATCACACAAAGCGGGCGGGCCAAGTTCAGTTTCGATCAGATCGATCCCGTCCAGACTGTGCGCCCCCTGCTTGGCCAGCCGCGACGACACAGCTTCATGGGCCGTGCCCAGTAGCGAAATCGTAAATCCCGGCGCTTTGGTAAAGACATCATAACGGTCTGATTTGGCTGCCATGCACCACAGGATCAGCGGCGGATCGAGCGACACAGAGCTGAAGGAATTAACGGTTATGCCCATCGGGTGCCCATCATCCGGCGTCGCCGTCACCACCGCTACACCGGTGGGAAAGCTGCCCAGGGCCTGACGAAACGCCTTGTTGTCGAAACTCATTGATCTGGCTCCACGGCCTAAACGGTAAGTTAAGGTGAACACGCGATGATTTCGCCCCAAGGGTAAGCGAGGTCAGCGCCGGGCGAAAGGCCCGGCCTGCCCCGCATCGCAGATCAGGCAAGGGGCACAGGCGGCATGGCGAGCGACGGCGCCATAATTATCAAACGGGTCAAAAAGGGCGGGCATGGCGGACACCATGGCGGCGCCTGGAAGGTGGCCTATGCCGATTTCGTGACTGCGATGATGGCCTTCTTCCTGTTGATGTGGCTTATCAACACGACCACGCCCGAACAAAAACGCGGCATTGCCGATTATTTCGCGGCCCAAAGCATTTCACAAACCTCCAGCGGATCAGGCGGCATTCTGGGCGGCAAAGTGGTGGGCGAATCCAGCGCCCGCGCTGGTGGCACGATTTCGGTTTCTGACAAGAACAATCCGCCCGCGCCGTCGGACCCAACCCATTCGACACAGAACGGCAAAAAGCAGGGCGGCGCGACGGACGCAAAAGGCACCGCACCCGCATCCCAGGTGAAAAGCGACGACCACCTGGAACGCGCCGTGCCATCGTCACAGGACCGGGACTTTGAAAGCGCCGCCGAATCGATTCGCCAGGCGATGCAGGAAAGCCCCGACATCGCCAAACTTTCCCAGCAGGTGATCATGGATCAGACGCCAGAGGGGCTGCGCATCCAGCTTGTCGATCAGGACGGACGGCCCATGTTCAAGGCTGGCACCACCGAACTGATGCCTTATGCCAAAACCCTGTTGCAGGACGTCGCCAAAATCATTGACCGCCTGCCCAACCGCGTTTCAATCAGCGGCCATACCGACGGCCGCGCCTTTGTCGGCCCGGATGGCAAGACAAATTGGGAATTGTCGGCCGCGCGCGCCAATGTGGCCCGTTCCATCATTACCGCCGCCGGGGTGGATAATGACCGCATTTACGAAGTGGCGGGCAAGGCCGGCTCAGAGCCGCTATTGCCGGATGACCCCAATGCCTCGGCCAATCGGCGCCTTTCCATCGTGCTGATGCGCGAAGCGCCCCCTGTGCCGCCCGATCATCAACTGTAATCCGAAATAATCGCGGACCTGCTCTGGCATCGGCGCCGCCAGTTTGCTCATACTGGCCTTGGAGATTCACCGCCTTTGGCGGAAAATTCGCGTATGGGGACCAGGTGACCGATCAACGTCCAACACGCCTGCCACAATTTTTTCTGACGCCCGGCGGTCCCTGTCCCTATCTGGAGGGGCGCACCGAGCGCAAAGTCTTCGCCCGGCTTAACGGCAATATCGCGCAGCCGCTCAATGATGCGCTGACCCATTCCGGTTTTCGCCGCAGCCAGATGATTGCCTACCGCCCGGCCTGTGAAGGCTGCAACGCCTGTGTCTCGGTGCGCATTATGGCGGATGATTTTCAACCCTCGAAAAACCACAAACGCGTCACGCGCAAGAACGCGGATCTGATCCGCGCCACCGTTCCCGCCGAGGCGACGCGCGAACAATATGCGCTTTTGCGCACCTATCTGGATTCGCGCCATTCCGGCGGCGGCATGTCGGATATGGGTTTGTTTGACTATGTCGCGATGGTCGAGGAAACGCCGGTCAGCACGCATATCACCGAATATCGTACGCCGCCGCACGAAGACGGCACGCCGGGCACATTGCTGGCCTGCGCGCTCAATGATGTTCTGCGTGATGGTATCTCGATGGTGTACAGCTTTTTCCACCCCGGCGAAGATGCGCGCAGTCTGGGCACGTATATGATCCTCGATCACATCACGGCGGCGCGCAAACGCGGCCTGCCCTATGTCTATCTGGGCTACTGGATCGATGGCAGTCAGAAGATGGAATACAAGGCGCGCTTCCAGCCGATGGAAGCGCTGGGCCCCCATGGCTGGGAACGGATGACGCAATCGCGTTAGGCGCGTTACCTATCCCGCGTCAGCGCCGCCGAAACGCGCCGTCCATTCTTCCAACTGTTCATCCGTGATTTTAGCGAACAATACTGGTGGCACTGAAATCGGCTGGCCCGCATCAAGCTGGTTTAAAAATTTTGCCATCGGCTGTCCCGGCCACGGAATAATTTGCGGCGCAGGCATGATTGCATCGTGAATAACGCGCGCGGCGTTGGGGATCACCGGCCCCGAAAGATGGCCGAACAGATGCACAAGATTCAGCCCCATGCGCACGCCCACCGCCGCCTTTGCCCGATCGGTCTTGATATGCGTCCACGGCGCGGCCTTGGTCAGATATTCATTGCCCGCAACCCAGATGGCGCGCAATTCGCCCAGCGCTTTGCGAAACTCCATCGCCTCCATAAGATCTGTATACTGATCAACGCGGCGTTGCAGGTCGGCGATCAAGGCGTGTTCATCCTCGCCATATTCGCCCTCACCCGGCACCTTGCCGTCAAAGCGCGCGGCGCAGAATTTCGTGACACGGTTCACGAAATTGCCCAGCACGTCGGCCAGATCCTTGTTCACGACCGATGCGAAATGTTCCCAAGTGAAATTCGCGTCCGAGCCTTCCGGCGCATTGGCCATCAGATAATAGCGCCAGTAATCGGCGGGCAGAATTTCCAGCGCCGCATCCATGAACACGCCACGTTTGCCGCTGGTCGAAAATTTGCCGCCGTAATAGTTCAGCCAGTTGAAACCCTTGATCTGATCGACCAGCTTCCACGGCTCACCCGATCCCATGATCGTGACGGGAAAACCGACAGTGTGGAACGGCACATTGTCCTTGCCCATGAATTCGACATAGCGCACATCTTTCGCGCCATCGCCGTACCACCAATTGCACCAGTCTTCGTTCTTGCCGGTCGCATCGGCCCATTCCTTTGTCGCGGCGATATAGGCGATGGGCGCATCGAACCACACATAGAAGACCTTGCCTTTAAGCTGACCGTCGCCAATGTCGTCGGGCACCGGCACGCCCCATTCCAGGTCGCGCGTGATGCCGCGATCATGCAAACCGTCATCCAGCCATTTGCGCGCGATGGACAGCACCAGCGGCGACCAATCATTGGCATGACTGTCGATCCATTCGCGAAGCTGCGGCACGAATTCCGACTGCTTCAAAAACAAATGCGCGGAATCGCGGATTTCAATTTCCGATGAACCGGAAACCGCCGAGCGCGGATTTTTCAGGTCCGTCGGATCGAGTACGCGCGTACAGTTTTCACATTGGTCACCGCGCGCGCGCTCATACCCGCAATAGGGGCAGGTGCCGATGACATAACGATCCGGCAAAAAGCGCTTTTCGGCGTGCGAATAAACTTGCTTGGTGGTGCGCACATCCAGATGGCCGCCCGCCCACAAGGCGCGCGCAAGGCTTTGCGTCAATTCGTGATTGTGCGCGCTGGAGGAGCGGCCAAAATAATCCCACGAAAAACCGAATTCCTCGCCCAGCCGTTTTTGTATGTCGTGCTGTTCGGCGCAATAGGCGGCAACATCCTGTCCTGCCTCCAGCGCCGCCAGCTCGGCCGGGGTGCCGTGCTCGTCCGTCGCGCAGATATAGAGCGTGTCGCGGCCGCGGGCGCGCTGAAACCTTGCATAGACATCAGCCGGCAACATGGAGCCGACAAGATTGCCCAGATGTTTGATGCCGTTGATATAGGGCAGCGCGCTGGTGATCAGGATGCGGGATTTGGGCGTAGACATGGAATTTTGCGGCCTTTGACTTGCGAGTATCGGTATCGGGCCGTGGCGGCGGCGCGCCCGGCCCGTGGAGTGTGTTATAGAGATTCATAACCGAATTCGACCATGGCCGGGTTCCGGCCTTAAATCCAAGGCGCAAGGCCCCCCGTAATGTCTGACGACGCACCACGAAAAAACCCGCTCAGCTTCAATTTTCAGGGCAATCTGATTGCCGGCCTGCTGACGATCATGCCCATTATCGTGGTCTGGTTCGTGTTCGATTTTTTCCTGACCACGCTGTCGCGGGCCGGCCACCCGCTGGCCACCGCCCTGACCGAGTTCATCGACCGGCATATCCCGGCCGCCACCCCCATTCTGGCGGACCCAGCCGTGCAATGGTTCATTGCCGTTCTGGTGGCCCTGCTGCTGCTTTATTCCATCGGAGCCATCGCGTCGCGCGTCGTGGGCAAACAGCTCATCGCCCTGTTCGAGAAGATCATTCACCGCATCCCGCTGGTGCAGAGCATCTATTCCGCCACCAAACAGCTTGTCGGCGTGTTGCAGCGCCAGCCGGACGGCACGGCCCGCGTTGTCCTGATCGATTTTCCGCATAAGGACATGAAGGCCGTCGGCCTGGTCATGCGCATCTTCAAGGACGCCCAGCATGGCTATGATGTGGCATCGGTTTTCGTGCCCACCTCGCCCAACCCGACCTCGGGCTATCTGTTGATGGTGCCGATGGACAAGACCATCCCAACCACCATGACCATGGATCAGGCCATGACCATGATCATGTCTGGCGGCGCCACCGCGCCCGACAATATTTCGCTGGGCCCGAAAATTCCCATCACCCCGCCCCCGCCGCTGTAAACCGGGTGTTGCGAAATCACGCCGTTCCGCGTATTTCCCGTGGCGGGCCGGCTTAGCTCAGTTGGTAGAGCAACTGATTTGTAATCAGTAGGCCGCGGGTTCGACTCCTGCAGCCGGCACCATCATTCCCCACACCCATTGCACCGGCTGCCATTGCGCGGGAAGCGGCCAGAACATCAAATATCTGTTTGCGGCTTGCAGACACCATCGGCGCACGCGCCGCCGTTCTGTGCAGTTCCGGCGGGAATGGCAACCGCTTTTTCGGCCAGAAGTGAGCCGATGATCATGCCAATCGCCATATCATCTTCCTGCCCAAAGCCGTGATGGCGGATTTGGCCATCCCTGCCGATCAGGATGGATGTCGGGGTTCCCTTCATTCCATAGCGCTGCATCGTCTGCGGGATCGGCGATCCTTCGATTTGCTGATCGACGCCGATGGGAAATGTCAGCCGGTATTCATGGATGAAGGCTTCGAGCGAAACCGGCGTCATGGCGGCGTGATGCTCGAACACGGTATGCAGCCCAATGACGCAAAGGTCCGTGTTGCGAAACAAGCGGTGCGCGCGTGCGGCCTGTGGCGTGCCATGCGAAACGCAACCCGGACACAGCATTTGAAACGCGTGGAGAAGAACAACCCGCCCGCGAAGCGCAGCAAGCGACATGGGCTCTTTTGTATTGAACCATTGTGAAACCGCCAATTCCGGCGCGAAGCCCGTCATGCTCATTGCAATCGTTCCCATATACATCGCGAAACGCCAGCCGGCAGGGCGGCTGGATAATCCACCGGCACATCAAGTGTGACATTGACATAGTTGATGAACAAATTCAGTGCGGCATGAGCGAAGTCTCCGGCAAGGGCAGAGTGATCGAAACCGGCCTTGCGCAGCGCCTCTGCGTCCTCAGCCGAAATCTGTGCCCGGTTTTCGACCACATCCAGCCCAAACGTCGAAGGCGCGGAACCTTTCGGTCCCGCGCCCTGAAGCGATGCAAATTGCCCAGCCTTTAGAATTTTTGGCTGAAGCTGAGGCCGATGGTCCGTGGCCGCGACGGCAGGATGTAAGTCTGGAAGCCGCATGTCTCCGGCGTGCAGGCCGCAAACCGTCCTAGCTGCGCACGTTTGTCGAAGATGTTCTGAATGGTCAGTTCAAGCTGCCAATTGTCCATGCCTACGCCCGTTGCAAAATCAAAGCTGGTGAAGGCCTTGTTCTTGCCCAGCAGCGTGCGTTGATAGAGCCGCAGATCCGGCCATGTGCCGCTCTGATGTACCATCGCGCCCTGAATATGCGCATCCATGCTGCCCACATGGAATTCGTAACGCGCGATGGCGTTGAGTTTCCACTTCGGCGTGATTGGCAATTGTGTGCCTTTTGGAGATTGCACGGCATTGGTGGCGCAGTCGCCACCGCAATAGTCTTTCGCCAAATCCGCTTCGGTATAAGCGCCCGATGTCGAGAGTGTCAGGCTGTCGATGGGAAGCCAGGATAGTTCTGTTTCGACGCCCTTGATCTTTGCCTGTCCCGCATTGGCGATGATCGTGACCGAGTTCGGCCCCAGGAACGGAAACTGGAAATTGTTCCAGTTTGACAGGAATATGTCGCCGTTGAAGCGCAGGCGATTTTGATTCCAGCTGGTTTTCCAACCGATTTCATAATTGTCCAGCGTGTCGGACGCATACGGCCCAACGCCGGGAATGTCGTTACGCCGGTTTACACCGCCCGGCCTGAAGCCGGTGGAGTATGTCGCATACAGCATTTTGCTGTCTGTAACCTGCCAGGTCAGATTGACCTTGTGGGTTTCGCCCGATTCCTTGACGCGCGCATCAAGGTTTGTGCATGGCGAACTGGCGACAATTTTCTTGATGGGCATACTGCATTTGGCCTCACCCGTACTGCCACTGAAGCCGGCCGAAAAGCCGAAGAATCCTTGCAGCGAATTGTCCGCTTTGAAACCGCGAATGCCACCCGTCAAGGTCAGGTTAGGTAGGATGTCGAAACTGGCCTCGGCAAAGATCGCGTAATCACGGTCGACACGCAATTCATCCGTCAGCCAGATCGTATCCGGCCAGCCGGTTACGCTGATGCTGTCGGCAATGTCACCCACAACTTTGTAGTTTTGCAGAATGTGATGGCTCTGCCGTTCATAGAACAGCCCGCCGACTATGCGGAAACGGTTATCCTTTGACGTGGAGAAACGCAATTCATGGCTCTGTTTTGTGAACAGATCCCCGCCCTTGATGTATTGGGTGGGGTCAACCAGATTGCCAAGATTGTCATAGAAATAGCTGCCGTAACCGGCCAGCGTGTCATACCAATAGGCGTAGTCCGAATAGTCAGCCTGGGAATGAATGCTGCGGTTCATATAAGAACCAGCATAGAGCACATCGAGGTTGCCGACCTTGCCCTGAATTGTCAGCCCGGCCTGATACCATTTGTCGTTCACATATTCGGGTATCCAGTGGCCTATCTTCAGATCACCAATGGACGGATCGTAACCGAACATGCCTTTGGATTTTTCGGTCTGCCCCATTAGCGTGGGCGTGATTGTCCAATTGTCGTTCAGATCAACCTTCAGCGCGATGCGCCCGCCCAGCTTGTTGACGGTGTTGTAATTGTTCTTCAGCCGGTTGGTCGTATCGATCGTGCCGCCCGAACCACCATTATCGATGGTGATGCCGGATGTAGGATAGGTGCGGATATTGCGCACATTGTCGATATAGCCTGCGTCGTGTTCATCCCACGCAACGATGCGGACCGCCATGTTGTCGGTCAGCGGGATATTGACAAAACCGTTGGCGCCATAGCCCACCCCGCCATGATCCACGGAATTCACATTGGCCGTATAACCGGCGGAAAAACCACTGAGATCGGGCTGGTTTGTGATGATACGAATGGTGCCGGATTCAGAACTGGCACCGAACAATGTCCCTTGCGGACCAGAGAGCGCTTCGACGCGCTGCACGTCATAGGTGGGTATATCCAGTGTGCCGCCGATGGTCGTGATCGGCGCTTCATCCAGATAGACACCAACGGTCGGTAGCGGACCGGAATGATTGCCATTTTGATCGCTGGCCACGCCGCGCATCGTGATGTTGGAGAAGCCGGGGCCGCCATTGCTGCCCTGCCCGCTCACGGCAAAGGTGACGCTGGGCATGAACCGTTGAAAATCGACAAAATTCTTGAGGTTCAACTGTGACAGCTTTTCGCTGGTGATCGCAGAAACATTCATGGGAACTTTCTGCAAATCTTCCGAGCGCTTCTGCGCCGTCACAACGACGGTCTCCAACGAGTCGACAGATTGCTGCGCTTGGGCCACGACCGGGATACCGGCCAACATTGTCGATGCCAAAAGAACCGGAAGCACGGCGGAACGCGCTGCGCCGCCACAAAGCTTGAACTCCATCAACGCCCCTCCCCTGGGTAAAGTGGGATGACAGCCAGAGCGTCTGAGTCTGTCAAGCAGGCTTCATTGCCCACGGCACGGTGGCGCTATTTTTTCTGGGTGGTGTGGCCAATTAGCCTGATCACTTTTGCGCTATGTCCGATAGTTTTCGAGCACCGCACCGAGCGCAGCTTTCATCTCACCCAGCCAATTTTCGTAATGGCGCCAATGGTCCAGCCCCTCGGTGAAGATCGGCTGACGGACCTGTTCGGAACTGGCCGTGCGTACCGCGCGTTCATTTTCATAGAAGCGCAGGCATCCCTCCTCAAACGGCAGGCCGCAATAATCGAGAAGCCGGCGAACCTGCGCTTCGGGATCGGCCACCATGTCCTCATAGAGCACGCGGTGCACCCGCCCCGGCAACACCGTGTCGAAATGGTGCATCAACATGACGTAATCGTAGTAGTACCGACCGATATCAGCCTGGCCATAGGTGAAGGCCTGACCGCGTGCGAAATGCTGTTTGAAATTGGACAGGCAACAGGCAAGCGGGTGGCGCCGCGCGTCAATGATCTTTGCCTTGGGCAGGATCAGATGGATGAAGCCCGTATACATCCAGTTGGCTGGCATCTTGTCGATGAAGAAGGGGCGGCCAAGTTTGCGCTGGATGCGCGTGCGCTCAAGATATTCCGCGCCCAGTTCCGATAGCTGCGATGCAGACAAATCGGCCAGCACTTCGGGATAAACTGTCTCGTCGCTTATCTTCTTGCGGCCACCAATCCGGCGCGCCATGGCCATGATATCGGGCAATTCCATCGTGCCTTCGACAGCGGAATGACTGGACAGAATCTGTTCCAGCAAGGTCGAGCCCGAGCGCGGCATGCCCAGAATAAAGATCGGGTCCCGCGCGTCATGCCCCGCATCGCTGCGCGCCGCAAAGAACTCTTTGGTGAAGAACGCAGTTGCGCGCGCAACCTGCGTGGTAGTTTCCGCCGCTACATACCCAAGCTGTGCGCGGCGTACCGCATTGCCCTTGTCATAATGTTCAAACGATTCCGCAAATTCCCCGGCATCTTCCAGCGCTTTGCCCAATGCAAAATGGAAATGCAGGCGGTCGTCCTCGGCAAGATCGGTGCGGGCAAGTTGCTTGCGCATCGCGGCGATATCATCCGGCGTAAAGCGGAATGTCTTCAGATTGGCGAGACTCCAATAGGACTCGCCCAGACTTGGCAGAAGTTTGAGACTGCGGCGGTAGGCGGCGATCCCGTCATCTGTGCGGCCCACCGTCTTTAGCGCGTGGCCATAACTCATCCATGCCTTGGGTTGATTGGGGTGTCCCTTCAACACCGCCTCGTAACCCTCTATTGTCTTTTGATATTCGCCGACACGGGCAAAGCCGGAAGCCTGCAAGGTGCGATAGGCGGGGTTGCGCGGATCACGCTTCAACAAATCTTTGACCTGCTCCAGCGCTTCGACTGTCTTGTTCTGGCGCATCAGTACAGAAGCCAGATTGTAACGCGCCGCATCAAAACTGGGTGCCAGCTCCAGACAGCGCGTCAACAAATTCTCCGCATCTTCGTAACGGCCGAGGCGCGCACCCACTTCGGCAAGCATCCGGATAGCGCCGATATCGGTCGGGTTCTCTTTCAAGAAACCGCGCAGGCTGTGTTCAGCGACCGCCAATCGGTTATCGCAAAGCGCGGCACCGGCCTCCAGCAACACCGGATCATTGACAGATGCCTTGAGATGCCGCGCATAGGCCGCATCGGCACCGGCGCTGTCACCAGCCAGCATCCGGCAATCGCCCAGCGCACGCCACGCCTGCGCATGGCCAGGCGCGAGTTTTACCGCCCGTTCAAGTGCCGCAATAGCGGCTTCGCTTTGCCCCGCATCGGCGCGCGCAAGGCCCAGTTCAAAAGCAACACCCGGTGCTTTGGGTTGCGTCGTGCCCAGCGCCTCAAGAATTTCCAACGCGCTATCGACATCGCCCTGTATGCGCAGCGCCGCACCCAACAGATATTCTGCCTGCGGATGTCCCGGCGCCACTTTCAGAATTTCGCGGGCCTGCTCTTCGGCCTTGGCCGGATTATGCACCAGCAGACGCGCGGCATTGGCGAGGGCGCCCTCAAGTGTTCCGGTCTGGTGTAAGTCCGTCTGCGCCACGTGCCCTGCCCCCAAATAGCCGCCTGATGAGACGGTCTGGGCGGCGCTTCTGTCAACCGTTGCTAGGAATCACTTGCGATGCCGGAGTTGAACAGGATGGCTGCACCGTGCGCCCGGTGCGGACGGTGCCAGCGGGTCTCGCCATAACGATTGACACGCACAGCCTCGCGCCGCGTGCCCGGCCGCCATTGGCCATAGCAACTGATCTTGTTCTCGCCCGGCACACCGCGCCGCCAAACCGCATTCACCACATTATGCTTGCCACGGCGTGTGCGGGTGAAGGCCTGTGCCTTGGCGTGTACCAATGGCGCATCACTCGTTTGCGGTTTTTTCGTGTCACACATTCTGTGTGCCCCATCATATTCCATCGGCGCGTGAATTGGCGCGCCGTCACCATCCATAAACGGATTCGCAAATTCGCCCCACCGGAAAATGCGCGCGGACCTAGCCAGTCGCCATGACGCCTGCATCTTGTTAAATTGGCGTCATGGCCGATCAGACACAGGACCAAACCCGAACAATTGCGTTTCTGGGCAGCGGAAAGACGCATGGCGTTGCTGACGATGATGTAACGCGGCATGAAACCCACGGCGCCATCGTGTTTCTGGCAAAAGACCGCGCCTTCAAGCTGAAACGCGCCGTCAAATACCCCTATCTGGATTCTTCCACTGCACAGAAGCGCAAGGCGCTGTGTGAGGCCGAATTGCGCGTGAACCGGCGCACCGCGCCGCAACTTTATCTGGAGGTGCGCGCCATTGTGCCCGATGACGACGGTTTGCGCTTTGGCACAACTGAGGAATCGGATCGCGCCATCGATTGGGTGGTCGTGATGCGCCGTTTCGATCAGGACAATCTGATGGAGCAGATGCGCCGCCGTGGCGCACTGACCCCAGAGCTGATGCGCGCATTGGGCGAAACCATCGCGACCTTCCATGCCAAAGCCGAACGGCAAAGCGCGTATGGCGGCGCAGAGGCGATGGCGCGAACCATTGACGGCAATCTTTCCATCCTGAAAGAAAAAAGCGACGCACCGTTTGATGCGCAAAAAATTGAGCAACTCGCCACGCTTTCCCGCGAACGGCTGAAAAGCGTTTCGGGTTTGCTGGACCGGCGGCGCGAGAATGGCTTTGTGCGCCGCTGTCATGGCGACATGCACCTCAACAATATCTGTGTTCTGGATGGCAGCCCCGTTTTGTTCGATGCCATCGAATTCAACGAAGATTTTTCCTGCATCGACACGCTCTATGACATCGCCTTCACCCTGATGGATCTGGACCGCCATGATTTGCGAAAGCTGGCCAACCGGCTTTTCAACCGCTATCTCGAAATCACGCACGATTATGACGGGTTGGCCGCCCTGCCCTTGTTCCTGTCCTGCCGCGCGGCGTTGCGGGCGCATGTCACCATGACGATGGCGGAAAAATCCGGCGGTCGCACCGATGCAAGCGACAGCGAAGCCACTGCGCTTCTGGACCTGGCCATAGCCTATCTGCAACCGCCCGCCCCGCACATGGTGGCGATGGGCGGCGTATCGGGCACGGGAAAATCCACACTCGCCTTTGCGCTGGCTCCCGTATTGGGCGCGGCGCCGGGCGCCATTGTTTTGCGCAGTGATGTTATCCGCAAAGAATTGATGGGCGTGACGGAAACCGAACGTCTGCCGCAAAGCGCCTATTCCGCGGACGTAACCGCGCGGGTTTATGCGACCATGCAATCGCGCTCGGCGCATAGTCTTGAAAGCGGTCACAGCGCCATCGCCGATGCCGCGCATGGCAAACCCGAGGAGCGCGCCGAAATCGCCCGCATTGCGGGTCAGGCTGGCGCGCCGTTCACCGGCCTGTGGCTGAGCGCACCCACCGCCACCCTCGAACAGCGCATTGCCGCGCGGCACGGCGATGCGTCTGACGCGACCATTGCCGTTTTACACGCACAGTTGAAAAGCTTCATCGTACCGGACGATTGGGCCCAAATTGACGTTAGCAGGGAAACAAGAGCAGCGCTGGAAGCCGCAATTCGCGCCTTGCCGGCCTCGGGCCGTAAAAAAGCCGGAAATCCGTCTTAACGCTATGCCCATGGCGCTGTTGCCATGGCGTTCATGTGCGGTTCAGTTAAGAAGGCGGAAACTGTGCTGGATTGGCACGAAAGGGTTTTGCAGTGGGTGCGGGTTTCAAAAAATATCTGACGATGATTTGCCTGGGCGGCGCTTTGGTAGCTACACCGGCCTTGGCGGCGTCTCATCATGGCGAGCGCCAAATGGGGCAAGAGCCCAATATCACCCGGCCGGGCCCGTCAAAAGGTTGGGGCTCATATCGGGCTCCGCAGCAAACCCAGCAAGCCCCGCAGCAGACCCAGCAAGTCCCGCAGCAAACCCAACGCGCCCCGCAATTTCAGGCCCAACAAGTCCAGAACAATAATAACCGCCGTGGCGCGCGCCGCGGCAACAATCGCGGCAATTATTCTAACCGCGGTAATACCAATCGCGCATATAGCGGCAATACCGGTCGCACATATCGTGGTGATGCCAATCGCACCTATCGCGGCAATTTCAATCGCGGGAATCTTGGCAATTCGTCTCAGTGGCGTAGCCGCGGGAATTTCCAGAACCGCACAGCACACCGCGGCAACAGGCATTACCGCTTTTCACAGCGCAATTATTCACGCTTCAACACGCATGAACGTTCATTGTGGCGCTCCGGCCGCTGGAATCATGGCCGCCATCATGGGCGTACCGGCTGGTGGTGGCTGACAGGCGGTGCCTGGTATTTTTATCCGCAACCGATTTATCCCTATCCCGGTTATGTGTCGTCGTACTATTATAGCGATCCCTATTACAGCGACCCTTATTACTCCGATCCGTATTACGGCAGCTATTTGCCCTATGCCGGTGACGTTCCGTCCGCAAACGCAGACAGCGTTGGCGGCCCCCCGCCGGATGATGATCAATACTGGTATTATTGCCGCGACCCGGAAGGCTATTACCCGTATGTGCGCGAATGCCGTGGCCGCTGGGAGCCGGTGGAGCCAACCCCCTATGGCGATGATGACGAATAAGGTCTAACCGCGCGCACGAACCGGCAATTGCGGTGCCATGTTGGCGCTGCGGCTGAGCGGCATGGGTTTAAAGGCATCCGCCTTGGCTTGCGCCACGGCCAGGTCATGCGCCGGAATTTGCGTTTTCAATGCGTCCACGCGCGTTTGCGCCTCTGCATCGCCATTGGCGGCTGCTATGGCATACCATTTATAGGCTTCGGTCAGGCTTTGCTTCACACCAAACCCGCGCTCATAAACCACTGCCAGATTGAACTGTGAATTGACAAAACCAAACGACGCCGCACGTGCGAACCAGCGCGCCGCTTCTTTGGGATCAGCTTCTGTCCCCCAGCCTTCGGCATAGGCCATGGCCAGATCGTGCATCGCTTCACGATTGCCCTGCATCGCGGCAGATTCATACCAGCGCAGCGCCGCATCCAGGTCTTTCGCGACACCTTGGCCGTGACGATATAGTGTTGCCAGCTTGTATTGTGCCAGTGGTTCGCCTTGCGCGGCGCCAACCTGCAACCAGCGGGCCGCCAGTGCATCATCGCGCGCGACGCCATTGCCATCCAGATATTTCAAACCAAGAATAAGCGCCGCATGCGCCGTGCCACCTTTGGCAAGTGCTTCCAGCCGCTCCAGCGAAACACCGCGACGAGTTTTGCGTTTGTCAGCAAAGCCCGGGCCAGCAGCCAACGCAATATTGCTGGCTTGTGCCTTTACGCTGGAGGACGAATGGGCCGTGGCATGGTTCAAAAGCAACCCGGTAAGCAGCAGCGCCAAAACAAGAGCAACACCGCCAGCATAATAAATATAGGGCGCGCGCAGATAATGCACGAAACGCGCATGCGGTTTTTCTTCAATATCCGAAAGAATAGCCGCAGCCATTGCCGCGCGCCGCGCCGCGGACAGATAGGATTCAGGCTCCGGCGCACTGACAGGCACATCCTGTTGCGGCTCTATATCCGGGCTGTCCTCGTCCACATTATCGGCGCTGACCGAAGCAATTTGCCCAACTGCAAAAGCATCCGTCAAATTTGGCGCGGTCTGGCGTTCAACTGCCTCCAACCGGCCCGATACATCCAAAACCTGATTGCGCAAGGAAAGCGCCGCATCATGCTGGGCCTTTTCCAGCTTACGCATTTCTTCACGCAATACGGCCGCGTTTTCCAGCGCGCTTTCCACCGCTGTTTGCCCGGTACGTTCCACCGCAGATTGACGCGCATCCAAATCGGCCAATGTTTTCTCAAAAACCCGCAACCGCCGCTCAAGCCAGGCATCCACCGGCAAGGTTTCAGGCTTGTTCAACGTTTCGCGTACCCGCGCCAGCGCAGCCTCACGCCTGCCCTGATGAGCGGGGGCGGCTTCTTGATGTTCATCCGGTTCAGCGTTTGATGATTTTACATCAACGGCTTCGCGCATGCTGCGAGCAAGTGCCGTCAGATCATCAGCGACGGTTGCAACAACAAGTTCGTCCTTGCTGCGGAAATAGGTAAAGACCGCTTCGCGCTGCAAGCCGGCTTCTTGTGCAATGCTCGAAAACGAAGCTGCATTGTAGCCATCGCGCAAAACAACCGCGCGCGCCGCATCAAGCAAACGGGCACGATTCTCATCGTTTTGTGTGCTATGCGGGCGGCGTTTTCTTACCGCGGCACCAGCCCTCGCCATGGCGTGTTTGCCTCTTCAAAGCCCCTTTGCATAACCAGTGTGTGCTGCGAAGACTGATAAAGAGCTAACAGGTGCGCTACGCATGAGCGCGCATGAAGAAAAGGTTAAGGCCATGCGAACACAAAGCGCCGCGTTCGATCAAAATTGGCCAGAAATCATGCCTCAACGGGCGTTAGAGCGGTGTCCACAAGGAAAGAGTGAGACCACGTTCCAGCAGAGCATTCTGCCCCGCCGGTGAAAAAAAGGCCCCGGCCTGAAGTGAAATATGGTCCGTGATGTCCGTGACTACCGACAGAGCCAGCTTGTGCAGCCGGTAATAGCTGTAGGGCGCGCGCGCCCGGCCACCCGCCAGAATATTAAAGCTCTGCACCATCACCATGGTGTGTTTGCTCAAATGCACACCCAAGGTCAGGTCAATCGGTGTTTCATTGGGCCGCGCACCATTGACCCAGCGTTGCCCGATTTCGACATCGGCAAAAGCGTTTTGGCCGAGCACGGAAAGATTGGTTCCGTAGAGAAGGCGCAATTCCATTTCGCGGCCAGACGCGCCGTGTGCCGAAACACTCAGATTGAATGCGCCAGCAGATTTCACCGCTGCCTGAATGGAAACAATGCCGTAGCCACCATTGTACACCCGCGCGCGCAGGCCCGCCGCACCCGCGCTATCAGTAGATGTTGTTGTTTTTCCGGCCTCCGGCCCGCTGCGCGCCCTGGTGTATTCGGGAATGATAAAACCAGTCAGGTAATCGCGAATACCGTACTCTATGCAGGCAGCGCTGCGTTGCTTTTCAAAAATGATGGGGCTGGATTTATGAGCGTTGCTGTCATATTGGCGGCTCGCACTACTGATTGTGATATCAGAGATCATGCGGATATCACCTTCGGGCAACGTCCATGCGCCCGCCATTGCGGCATGTGGCAAACAGGCGAAACAGATGAAACAGGCGGCATAAAACAGCAATAGTGTGTGCCGTTCACGCATCGCGTGCCATTTCATGCGTTTGGCGCGGCGGCGCAAAGCTTACCGCGATGATCGCAGCATAACCGCCAAACAAGGTCCAACTATCCAGTACAGAACCCAGATAGGTGGCGATAAGGCTTGCCCCGAGCAAAACACCGCCCAGTGTTGCCGGCCATTTTCGCTGTGCCCGGTCTGCCAAAAACAGCAGCGGTAGAAAAGGAATTGCCACAGCAACATCCAATGCCATGCGAACCGGAAATTCCAATACGGGAATTTTCAGCGCATCCAAATGAACCGAAGGCTGCCAGTTTACATTCACCATGGCAGCAGGTGAAATTTGGGCGCTGGATACAAACAACAAAAGCGCCGCGATCAGCACAGGCACAAACAGCAGCACCGCATAAAGGCCCAGCGTTGTGCGGTTACGCGGGAAACCGGCCAATGCGGGCAACACGCCCGCTACCAGAAAACCACCCAGCGGCGTAAACACCTGTACCGCGCCCAAAGCGCCGCTCAGGCCGATAACGCTGCGCGCATCGCGGCGCTTAAGAAATTCGGCGCCGGTGGACGTAAGAACATAAAGCGCAAGTGCAAACCACAATGGATAAAGCGAACCACCAATGGCCATTGCCAAGATGGCGGGCATCACCAGCAAAAGCCGCAACCAGATCATGAACCTGCCTGCATGATTTGGTTTGGTGGTGTGATCCGGCTTAATCCATGATCGGTCTTTTGCCAGTGCCAGGGCTTGTACAAAAGCTCAAACACACCGCGATAGGCTGCGACGGAAATGAGCAACCAATAAAGCGGCGCGCAAAGCCCGAAAGGCGCCAGCGACAGCCAACCGCGGCGCAATACGCCCAGCATCATCAGATATGTAAACAGGGCATTGCCCAAAATCAGCCCGCATAGTGCAACGCCACCACCGCCAGCCGTTAGCGCCGCGGGGCCGTAAATAACCAACGACACACAGAACAGCAGCCACAACAATGGATTCAGCAAGGCCGCCAGCGGTGTTCCGCCCACGAACAACTGAAACCCGGCAAACCCATGTGCGCCTGCATTGTGCAACAACGCGCGGGGCTTTCGCATATGCACCAGCCAGGTTTGGATATAACCCTTCATCCATCGTGAACGTTGACCCAGCCAGACGCCCAATTGGGTGACCGCTTCTTCATAGGTTGTCGAATCCAGTGTGCGAACCCGAAACCCCATCTGCGAAAGACGAATGCCAATATCCGCGTCTTCGGTGACATTGTAGGGATCCCAACCATGAATAGCGCGCAAAGCCTGTGTGCGGAAATGGTTTGACGTTCCGCCCAGCGGCATCGGAATGCCAAGCCGGTCCAACCCCGGAAGAAGAAAATCGAACCACAAGGCATAATCGAGCGCGAACATGCGCGTGAGCGGTGTTATGGCGCAAACGCCACAAGAAATGAATCCCTGCCGTCCCTAAATTATGGGCATGAACGACAACGGAAACCACTATGCGCTGGCGGCCCTAAAAGACAAGCGCGCCACGCTGGCCGGTGAGATAGCCGACCTCAAGAAGCAGATCGCCTACCGGCATGAAGCCTTGGCCCATGTGGATGCCTGTTTGCAGATCATGGACCCGGCCATTGTGCCCGAAGCTATCCGAGCCCGCAGGGTCGTTAAGCGGGTCAAGCTATTCCGCCAGGGTGAATTGGGTTGCCTCATAATAGACGCCCTGAGACGGGCAGAGAGGCCACAGGGGACTCATGCCGTGGTTTCCGCCCTGCTGGACGTTGGCGGCTATGGCGAGTCTGCACGGTCTGCCCTGACGCC
>JBDZUY010000057.1:4200-7730 GCA_040255365.1 Hyphomicrobiales bacterium | reverse complement strand
GCGCGTTACGGCGCGCGCACCACCGCGTTCGACAAAATCATCAGCGCGACGCATGACCATTTCTGGGACCCGCTGGACAAAAAATATATCGACTTTGATTCTGCGTGGGACATGCAGAACAAATATCTGATGCCGCCGCGCATGAGCCTGGAATTGCAGACAGCGATTGGCGACAAGCTCAGCGAAAAACAGAAAATCAAATTCGTGAATACCGGCGTGCTGTTTTCAATGTCGTCGATCCTGCACGGCGAACAGGGTGCGCTGGCGCTGTCCGCCTCGCTTTGTCACATTTTGAAAGACCCCGGCGCACAAGAATACGCCGCCAACCAGACGCGCGAAGAAGCGCGCCATGTCACCGCGTTCTCTGCCTATATCAAAACGCGCTGGGGCCAGCCCAAACCGATTGGCCCTGCGCTTGGCGATCTTCTGGTCGAGATGGTGGGCTCACCTTTGGTGTGGAAAAAACTCGTCGGCATGCAGATGCTGGTCGAGGGTTTGGCGATGGGCGCGTTCGCAACGTTTTATACCTATGCAGAAGATCCGCTTCTGAAGCGGATGTGCCAATTGGTGATGACGGACGAAGCCTTCCATCACAAATTCGGTAAAATCTGGGCCGACCGCACGATCCCCAAATTGTCCGTGGACGAGCGCAACAAGATCGAGGATTGGGCGGCGCAGGTGTTCATGGGTCTGCTCCGCAATCTGGGCTCGCCCGAACAGAAAAAATGGCTCTACGAAGAATTCGATCTCGACTGGCAATGGGCGCAAGGCGCGATGATGGAAGCGTTCACCGATGCGAAATTGCGCGAACGGCTAAAGGATTCCACCTCCATCTTTCGCGTGCTCATCAAGACGCTGTTGAAGGCAGGCATCATCACCGACCGCACGCGCGGCACATACGCGGCCTATGTCGATATGGCCGAGCTGCACAATGAGAGCGACCGGATGATAGGCGACGACATTGCCGAAGAGGGCATCCGTTATTTGCGCACCCTGAATGGCGGCGGCAGCGGATTGACCAGCCCCACCGCACTGGCCGCAGCGGAATAAATCTCCTTCCCCGTAAACGGGGGAGGATGCACAAGGGCCGAACGCTTCTGAGGTTTCGGGCCAGCGATTTTATCCATCTGCATAAAAGGGCGGCCTTGGCGGCCCTTTTTCTTGCCTGCCGCCCGCCATTACGGTATGAATGAATGTTCATTCATAGCAATAGGGTGACAGGCAGGGTTCGGTTTGGCAGTCGCGGGCACCAAAAAAAGCAAGTCAGATCAGTCTGTTGTGCTGGGCGCGGCGTCTGGTCCGGCGCAGGCCGATGACAAGCGTGCCCGGCTGTTGGCGGCGGCCCTCAACCTGTTTGAGGCGCGCGGCTTTGACGGGGTCGCGGTGCCGGAAATCGCGCGCGCCGCCGGTGTCGCGGTGGGCACGGTCTATCGCTATTTCGCCACCAAAGAGGCGCTGGTCAACGCGCTCTTCCGCCAATGGAAGGGCGCCTATAACGACATGGTTCTGGTGCCGTCGCCGCCGGGGCTGGAGCCGCGCGCAGTATTTTTGCGCACCTGGCACCGCATGACCCTGTTCGCGCGCACCCACCCAAAGGCCGTGCGTTTTTTGGACCTGCATCATCACGGCGCCTATCTGGATGATGAGAGCCGCGCGCTTTCCAAGGCTTACGGCGAAACCGCACGCGAGTTTGTGAACACCGCGCGCGCCGCTGGCGCGATCCGCGATCTGGAACCGGCGATGGTCGTGGCCCTGATGTGGGGCGCTGCCGCAGGGCTGGCAAAATTCGCCGCCAGTGGAACGCTTGATTTCAATGCCGATACCGCTGGTGAAATGGGCGAGGCCGTTTGGCGCGCCATCGCAACCCCCGATCATTTGTAACAACCAAAAAGGAAACCAACATGGCACGCAAACGCAAAGGTGAAGGACAGACCGCGCTTGTTACCGGCGCATCCATGGGCATCGGTGTCGATCTGGCCGAATGTTTTGCCAAGGACGGCTATGATCTCATTCTGGCCGCGCGTTCGGGTGATGCGCTGGCGGGTGTCGCTGAACGGCTGGCACAAAAATACAATGTCACCGCAACGCCGATTGTTGCCGATCTGGGCGAACGCGGCGCGGGCGAAAAACTGGCGGGCGAAATTGCCGCCAAGGGTTTGAAGGTTGATGTGCTGGTGAACAATGCGGGCTATGGCATAGCGGGCGCATTTGATGGCTCTGACCGTGCCGCCCAGCTTGGCATGATTGATCTGAACGATCGCGCGCTGGTGGAGCTGACGCATATCTATTGGCCCGCCATGCTGGCCAGCAAACGCGGCGGTGTTTTGAATGTCGCCTCGACCGCTGCGTTTCAGCCCGGCCCGTTGATGGCGGTGTATTACGCGTCAAAGGCGTTTGTGCTGTCGTTCAGCGAAGCCTTGTGGAAAGAGGCAGACGGCACCGGCGTGCATGTTTCGGTGCTGTGCCCCGGCCCAACGGTCAGCAAATTCCGCGAACGCGCGGGCACCGGCAAAACCAAACTGTCGCGGATGGGTGAGGCGATGCCGTCCATGAAATGCGCGAAAATGGGCTATCGCGCCTTTCAGAACAATCAGCGGGTGAAGATTACCGGCGCGCGCAATGCGCTGTTGGCGTCGCTCGCGCCCTTCCTGCCGCGCAAGACTCTGCTTAACATGGTGCACAATCTGCAAAGCCCGGCGTGATGTCAGCGCCGCAAAGGAGCGGCGATGACCAGCACAAAAATTGGTGAGTTTGTCTCTGTTGCGCGTGAGGGTGGCATCGCCATTGTCACCCTTGATCGCGGCGATGGCCGCAATGCGCTGTCCGCGCAGGCGATGCGCGAACTCACACAGGCTGCGCACTCTTTTGCCGATGATCTGCAAACACAGGCCGTCATCGTCACGGGCGCGGGCGCGTTTACCGCGGGCGCGGATCTGAAGGACCCGGCGATGGACAAGCGCCGGGCCAATGGTCTTTTGGAACGGCGCCAGATGGTGAAGCTCGGCCCGCAAATGTGCGAGGCGTGGGAGCGGATGGAGCAGGTCACGATCTGCGCCATCGAAAAATATTGCATCGGCGGCGGCGCGGCCTTGGCGGCGGCGTGTGATTTTCGCTTGCTTGGAAAGTCTGCCTATTTCCGGCTGCCGGAAATCCCGCTTGGCATGAATATGAGCTGGCAGGCGGTGCCGCGTCTGGTGGCGCAGATCGGCCCCTCGCGCACCAAACAATTTGTGATCTTTGGCGAAAAGCTGGATGCGGCCACTGCGCTGTCGTGGGGGCTGGCGGACGAGGTTTGCGCTGATGGGCAAACACTTTTGCGTGCGAAAGATTGGGCGCAGCGCGTCGCCAAACTGCCGCCCAATGCGGTGCGCATGTCGAAAGAAGGAATCAACGCGGCCGCCAACGCGCTGAACCATGCGGTGAGTGTTCTGGACCGCGATCAATATGCGCTGGCCACAACATCCGAAGATTACCGCGAAGCCATCAAGGCCTTTATCGAAAAGCGTGAACCCAAATTCACGGGGCGGTAA
>JBDZUY010000057.1:0-4100 GCA_040255365.1 Hyphomicrobiales bacterium | reverse complement strand
GCGCAGGGGTTGGGCGAGGCCGCCGCGCGCATGCTGGCGCGCGAGGGCGCGAAAGTCGCGATCACCGACATCAACAAGGCGGGCGCGGATAAAATCGCAGCATCGATCAACGAGGCGCACAAGGGCGCGGCTATCGCGCTATCCCATGATGTGACCAGCGAAGACGATTGGGCGCGTGTGATCGGCGAAACTGTCGCCGCGTTCGGCGGGCTGCATGTGCTGGTCAACAATGCGGGCATCGGGCTGACCAAGGATCTGGAAGACATTACCCTGGACGAATGGCGCAAGGTGCACGCCATTGATCTGGACGGCGTGTTTCTGGGTTGCAAACTGGCGGCGCGGCCGATTGCCAAATCTGTGAAGGAGACGGGGCTTGGCGGTTCCATCGTCAACATCTCTTCTATTTCCGGCATTATCGCGGGCCACAACATGGCCGCCTATAATTCGGCAAAGGCGGGCGTGCGCCATCTGTCCAAATCGGTGGCGCTGTATTGCGCGCGCAAGGGTTACGGCATCCGCTCAAACTCGGTGCATCCGGTGTTTATTGCAACGCCGATTCTGGACCCGCTGGTCCAGCGTTATGGAAAAGAAGAGGCTTACGCCAAGCTTGGCCGTCAGGTACCGCTGGGCACGATTGGCGAGCCCAACGACATTGCCTATGCGGTGCTGTATCTGGCGAGCGACGAATCCAAATTCGTCACCGGCGCAGAATTGAAAGTCGATGGCGGCATTTCAGCGATGTGATTGGCGTTCTTCTGTCATCATCCGCATTTGCGGGTCGTGACATTAGATGAACTTATCGCGGTGGCTGGATTGCGACCTGCACCAAAAGCACCTGCGCGCCTTTGCTGTGTAATGCGCGATTGGTGACGCCCTGCATCCGCTTGGCAATCTCCAGCACATCGGGCTGACGCCAGGGCCGCACGGCAGCAGACGTAAAGCTCATCAAATTGCGCAAATAAGCATCGCGCAAAACCGGCAGCGCATGCTCGGTCTGCCCGCGCAATCGTTCATTGGGGATGTTGAGCCCGATGGCAACCATCAAAAGCCCGGACGGTTTGCCCGCATCAATGATAGTGGCATACATCGGGGCTACCATCACAAAGCTTTCCGATTGGGTGACCTTGTGTTCGGGGGGCTTGTCGCCCTCGGCCTTCACCTCGCTGGCATGGGCCACCGCGCACAACAAAAGTGCGGTAGCAAAGGCGGTGAAGGCGGCGCGTAGGCGCATGTGCTAGACTCGCAAAAAAGCCCGTCCATGCTTAGCCGCTCAAGGTAAACTGCGCGTTACTGCTGCGGCACAGGAGAGAGCCAAAGATGACCAGATATGCCGCTATTCCCGCCATTTCGCTGCTTTTGTGCGCCGCGCCTGTGTCCGCCTGGGCGGCAGAGCCCGCGGACAATAATCGCGTTGGCGCGCATTATTCCATCTCCCCCACCAATCTGGCCAAGCCTTATGCGACGCCCGGCGTCGCCAACAGCGCCGACAAGATTGCGCGGCCCGAAGGCGCCAAACTGGCCGTGCCGAAGGGCTTTACGAGCAATCTTTTTGCAGATGATGTGGAGGGTGCGCGCTGGATGACGGTGGCGCCCAATGGTGATGTGTTTGTCGCCCAATCCCATAGCGGCACTATCAGTGTGCTGCGTGACACCAATGGTGATGGCAAGGCCGATCAGAAACAGGTTTTCGCGTCCGGCTTTGCGCGCCCGCATGGTTTGGCGTTTCACGATGGCGCGCTTTATGTCGGCGACACACAGGCGGTGTGGCGGCTGGAATACAAAACCGGCGCGCTGAAGGCAGGCAAGAAAACACGC
This sequence comes from Hyphomicrobiales bacterium, assembly GCA_040255365.1. GTDB lineage: Bacteria > Pseudomonadota > Alphaproteobacteria > Micropepsales > Micropepsaceae > Rhizomicrobium. Next base: position 2,285 of record JBDZUY010000057.1, on the reverse strand, counting down.
GTCACGACTGAAAGTTTTGGCGGTGATGGCGGCCATTGGACACGTGACATTGCATTCGGTCCGCGCGGAACCTTGTTTGTCGCGATCGGGTCTGGCGCCAATGTGGCAACCGGCGAACCGCGCACCCGCGCCACTGTGCAAGCGGTCACAAAGGACGGCAAGCTGACGACATTCGCATCGGGCCTGCGCAATCCCGTCGGCATTGCGTTTTATCCCGGCACGGATCTGCTCTTTGTTGTGGTGAATGAACGCGACGGGCTGGGCGATGATCTGGTGCCTGATTATTTTACGCGCATCCAAAAGGGTCAGTTTTTCGGCTGGCCCTATGCCTATATCGGCGCGCATCCTGATCCCGATGTCGGCGAAGAAAAACCGGACATGGTGGCAAAAGCCAGAGTGCCCGATTTGCTGTTTCAATCACACTCCGCGCCTTTGGGGTTGATGTTCTATACCGGCAAGCAATTCCCGGCTGATTACAATGGCGATGCGTTTGTCGCGTTGCACGGCTCGTGGAATGCGGCCAAACCGACCGGCTACAAAGTGGTGCGCGTGAAAATGAAAGACGGCAAACCGGTTGGCGGGTATGAGAATTTTGCCACCGGCTTTTGGGCGCGCGGCACCAATCCGGCAAAGGTGTGGGGCCGCCCGGTGGGTCTGGCACAGGCGAAAGATGGCAGCCTGTTGATCGCTGATGATGCGGGCGGCGCGATCTGGCGCGTCAGCTATACAGGAAAATAGACGCGAGGATTTTTACGCGGCAAACGTCAAAGCGGCGTAGCGGTGCGGCGCACTTGATGCCGGCGGTACACCAAATACAGCGCGAAGGCGCCATTGGTGACGGCCAGCATCAGCAGATACACCGTCGTCGCAACATTATAGACATCCAGCGCCAGCAATGCGGGAATGGCTTTGACGCTGTTGAAGATCAAATTGGTTACGCTTTCTTCGCGCGGCAAATGATACGCTTTGCGAACCGATGGAAAATAACTGACAAAATCGGCGAACGCCGCGGCGACCGCCGAAAGTGTGGCGTAAGCCGGTTCATTGCGCATCGCAAAACTGAAAACGAACAACACAAGCGCGCCGATTGCGACGCGCATATGCAGGCGGTCGAATGTCCAGTCGAATTTCAGATAGCTCCACAGCGCAATAACAAAACAGGCCAATGCGGTGACACCCAGACACCAGCTTCCCGCTGCGCCGCCTTGTGCCTGCTGCACGATCCAGCCGGCGCTGGTCAAAAAACCGAACAGCGCCCAGGTCAGCGGCTCCGGTTTGACGGTTGGATAGCCTGCTTGCGGATACATCTGCCAGACGTAATACGCATAGCCCGCAAGCGTGATAGCCACCGACAGATAGGCCCAGAACAGATCACGCGGCAATCCATGGACCAGCGCTACAAGATCGGCGGCAATGGCCAAGCCAAGCGCAACAGCAATAACCGTGCCCCTCATCCGCCCTGTTATGTTGCGCATCGCCCGCATATCCCCATTTCTGCCGCCGATCATGATCCATGCCTGCTTGCGTTGTCACGAATCATGACCGCTTTGTGTATCGATTAACCGTTTGATCAGCACAAATATCTAGAATGGGACTTTTAAGCAGGCATTACGTATTGCGGGGTAATTATGACCAGCAAACGGGCTGTGATTGAAAACACAATATTGCAGGCACATTTGACGCCGAATTGTCAGGCCGTCGCCGATTATTGGCTGTCGCTCTGGGATGGCGACGCGCTTTGTCTTCGCGAGAATTTTCAGCCAACCAAGCTTGGCCCATTGCTCAAAAACATTGTGCTGTTTGATGTTGTTCCCGATGCCAGTGTGCATGTGCGTTTGGCGGGTTCCGGTATCAACGCCATGCTGGGTATGGAACTGACCGGTGCCGACTGGCTCGCACTGGCCAATGATGATCGCAAGGCCGAGCGGTTGAACATGGTTTCCGCGATTGCGCGCGGTGCCATCGCTTATGGCACGCGTACCATCGAGTTGATCTGCGAACAGCAACTGACGTTTCCGGAGCTTATGCTTCCTTTTGCGTCGCGTACAATTGGCAAGCCCGCGCAGGTTCTGTATTTTGCCGATTGGTTTCCCGACAATCCGGCCACCATCGTCGCCTCGCGCAAAGCATCGCTGCGCGGTGTCCCGGTTTCCTACAGGGTCATCGAACTGCAAGATGCTTGAAGCGATCGATTGCCCGTCTTCACGCTGGCTTCGTGCGGCTGATTACGCGGGAAAGTGCGTTTTCGTTTCAACCAAATCCGTCATCACCCGCGCATGCGGGTG
>JBDZUY010000031.1:32507-41803 GCA_040255365.1 Hyphomicrobiales bacterium | reverse complement strand
GGCGGCACCTCGTTCGGCGATCAGGATCGCAAGCTGGACCGCGGCGTCGATGTTTTGATCGCAACGCCGGGCCGTCTGCTCGATCATTTCGAGCGTGGCAAGCTGATGCTGTCGCAAGTGCAGATTTTTGTGATCGACGAAGCCGACCGCATGCTGGACATGGGCTTCATTCCCGATGTCGAGCGCATCTGCAAATTGCTGCCCTTTACGCGGCAGACGCTGTTTTACTCCGCGACCATGCCGCCGGAAATCACGCGCCTGACCGAACAATTCTTGCACATGCCGGTGCGCGTGGAAGTGGCGCGGCCCGCAACCGCCGCGGCCAATATCAGCCAGGAAATCATTTCCGTTCCGTCGAATGATTGGGCGAAACGCGAAGCTTTGCGCCGCCTGATCCAAACGCATGAAGTGAAGAACGGCATCGTGTTCTGCAATCGCAAACGCGATGTGGACATTGTCGCCAAATCGCTTTCCAAGCATGGCTTCTCTGCCTCACCGCTGCATGGTGATCTGGATCAATCGCTGCGCACGCGCACATTGGATTCATTCCGCAATGGCGAGTTGGCCCTTTTGGTGGCCAGTGATGTGGCAGCCCGCGGGTTGGATGTTCCCGCCGTCAGTCATGTGTTCAATTATGACGTGCCGTTTCATGCCGACGATTACATTCACCGCATTGGCCGCACGGGCCGCGCGGGCCGCAGTGGCACCGCGTTCATGCTGGCAACCAGCCGCGATGACAAATATATCGCCGCGATTGAATCACTGACCGGCTTCACAATTCCCCAACGCGAGTTGGAAGGTCTGGCCGAAGCCACGCAGGACCGGCCGAAAGACAGAGGCCACGACCGTGGCAAGGATCGCGGAAAATCGCGCGACCGTAACGGCCGCAGCAATGGCCGGGCCAATGGCAGAGATCGCGACCGCAATCGCAAGGATCATGGCGAACGCGCCAGCCTCGAACCTGTTAGCACACAAAGCGATGTGCAGACGCAAGCGCCGGTGAGCGAAGTGCCGCAAAGCACAACACCAATGGTCGAACAAGCCCAGCCGGTGCAGGCGCAAGCACCACAGAACGAAATTGTGCAAACAGATCAGCCCAAAGCCGATCAGACGCAAGGCGATCGGCCCAAGCGCAAGCGCAGAAGCCGCAAAAAAAGCGCCAGCAATCCTGCACAGGAGAATGGGCGCGACGTCGCACAAAGCAATGGACGTGACACCGCGCATGGCAATGGCCAAAACACTGGTCATGGCAACGGCCAAAACACTGGCCACACCAATGCACCGCGTGCAGCTTATAAAGACAATGGCAGCAGGCATGGCCGCGGCAATGATGCCACCCCGGTTGCAGTGGACCACAGCGAATTGCCGGCCTTCCTGCTTCGCCCGGTGAAATTGCCCAAGGTGGAAAAGGCCCCGGCACGCGCGAAAAAGAAAAGCGCGGACGCAGACACTGACGCGTAACAACAGACACGCAACAACACAAAACCCTTATGCTTCGACACGCTCGGCATGAGGGTTTTTTGTTGCCTCATCCCGAACCTGTCGAAGGATGAGCGGCACGGCCAATCTCAAGCGCAAATTTGTGCAACGCGCACTTGATCGCCGCGCAACGCACATTATATGCGATGTGTTGTTGCGGCCATGTCCTTTGACCTCTGTATAACCCAAAGCAAATAGCGAAAGCCGTCATTGCCCGTCGCCCTTCGACAAGCGCAGCGTGAGGGATGAAGGTCAAACCAAACCCTCATCCTGAGCCCGTCGAAGGATGGGAAACAGAACGCCGAATTTTTGAACCTACCGCTTGATCTGGCTGTCCATCATCTTCTGAATTTTCGGGCCAAAGGGCGGGCGCATCATCGCGGTGATATCCTTGTTCGCCTGTTGGAACACGGCCTTGGCGTGGCTGAATGTTTTGAACCCGTCGATGCCGTGATAGGAGCCCATGCCCGACGGACCGACACCACCAAACGGCAAATCTTCCATCGATACATGCATCACCACATCATTGACCGTAACGCCGCCCGATGTCGTTTCGCTCAACACGCGCTCTTTCTCATCGCTGCCCGTGCCGAAATAATAAAGCCCCAGCGGACGGTCGTTTGCGTTCACATAGCCGATGGCCTCGTCCACATTCTTGTAGGTTTTCACGGGCAGAAGTGGACCAAAGATTTCGTCCTTCATGATCTTCATGTCGTCGGTCGGATTCAAAACCAAAGTCGGCGGAATCTTGTGGAACGGCTGCTGCGTGAAATCTTCCTTCGCCGGATTGATCTCTACAATCTCCGCACCTTTGGCGCGCGCATCATCCAGATAGGAATGTAGCCGGTCGAAATGACGCTGATTGATGACCGAGGTGTAATCGGGATTGTCCTTCATCGTCGGGAACATCTTTGTCACGGCATCGGTTGCGGCGCTGACAAACTCGCCAGCGCGCGCCTGCGGCACCATCACATAATCCGGTGCCAGACAGATTTGCCCGGCGTTCAGTGTTTTGCCCATCATCACGCGCTTGGCGGTCAACGCCATGTCGGCGCTGTCGGAAACGATGACCGGCGATTTTCCGCCCAGTTCAAGCGTGAGCGGCACCAGATTTTCGGCCGCCGCCCGCATCACGTGATAGGCAATCGAGGTCGCGCCCGTGAACAGCAAGTGATCGAAGGGCAGCTTGGAGAATGCGCCACCCACTTCCGGCCCGCCGGTAAACACGGCGACTTCGCTTTCGTCATAGGCAGAGCGGAACATCCGCTCCATCAGCTCCGATGAGCGCGGCGTAAATTCGGATGGCTTGATCATCACCCGGTTTCCGGCGGCGAAAATTCCGGCCAGCGGAGTGAACGTCAGATTGACCGGGAAATTCCACGGGCTGATAACGCCGACCGTGCCCTTTGGCTGATATTCCACATAGGCGCGCGCACCAAACAGGCCCAGGATCGCCGGGCTGACTTTGCGCTTCTCGCGTTTCATCCAGGTTTTAAGATGAGCCTTGGCGTGCTTTAGCGGGCCAATGGAACCGGCGACATCGGTGAGCAGCGAGGCATGCACCGAACGGTGGCCAAAATCTTCGCGCAGTGCTTCGGTAATCGCGTCCTTGTTGCTTACCAAAAGGTTGATGGCGCGGTCGAGCCAATCAATACGCCGCTCCAGGCTGGGCGGGCCTTCCTTGATATGCGCCTGTTTCTGGCGGGCCAATACTTCGCGCATGCGCGCCTCGCCCCCGTCGGTGGATACGGAATTTGCAGGCTTTGCTTCGGCAACGCTCATGAGGGCCTCCCAAGGATGACGTTTTGTCAATTAGAGCAGGCTCTATCACTGCCATCAATCCCGTATTTAACGGTTTATTACGGACCCTCTGGGCAGAGTAGGCCTCAAGAACCACGGGTCATTTCCGGCCGTGGCTGTTTCGGGGTCGAGTGTGAGCGGATACGAACGCGAAAACGCGCTTGCTAAAGCTGCTATGGAGCATATGGCAGCGTGCAAAGTCGCGCCTACCCCTGCCAATTTTGAACTGTTTTATACCTATGCCAATGGCGTGAACCCCGATCTGAAACGTACCATCGACGAAATTACGACTACGGGCCGTGCCTTTACCGCACCGGAGATGGAGAGCCTGCACAAGCGTTTCATGCGCCGCGATGATATGCCCGCCGAGATCGACCAGCTTGCATCGGGCATGCGCGGGGCATTGGCAGCGGCACAATCAACCCTGGAAGCCGCAGGCCGGGACACACAAGCCTATGGTGCCACTCTTTCCGCGGCCACCGGCGAATTGGGCGGCAATAATCCGCCCGGTGATATACGCAAAGTTATGGACGGTTTGCTTTCAGCAACCCAAATGATGGAACAGCGAGCCAAAACGCTGGAAGATCAGCTTCAAAATTCATCGCGCGAAGTTGATGATCTGAAAGTAAAACTGGACAGTGTGCGCCGTGAAAGCCTCACCGATCCGTTGACCAACATCGCCAACCGCAAATCTTTTGACATGCAATTGAAGCGCGCAATTTCCGATTCCCGCCTGACGGGCGAGCCGATGGCACTGCTGATGTGCGACATCGACCGTTTCAAATTGTTCAATGATAATTTCGGGCATCAGACCGGCGATCAGGTTTTGCGCCTTGTTGCGGCCTGTTTCACAGACAATTTGAAGGGTCAGGATATTCCCGCACGCTATGGCGGCGAGGAATTTGTTGTGGTGCTACCCAAAACGGCGTTGAAAGATGCCGTAAGCGTCGCAGAAAAAATTCGCGCGACAGTACAGACCAAGCGGCTCATCAAACGTTCGACCGGTGATGTACTGGGTACGATCACAATTTCGATCGGGGTGTCGGAACTGTCGGCATCAGATGTGCCGGAGACGCTGATCAAACGTGCCGACGCCTGTCTTTATGCCGCAAAAAATGCCGGGCGCAATTGCGTGATTGCCGAACGTGACGCTGCGGCAAACAGTGCCGCCGCATAGCAGACACATCTTCCTTCATGCGCCATGCGCGCTTATGCTAGCCCCGAAACAGACATTTCAGGGGATCTGCCATGCGCAAGGATTTTGACCGTTGCTACGTTACCGCGAAGGACAATGTCGCGATTTTGACGATGAACCATCCCGAAGTCATGAATGCAGCTTCGGTGACAATGGTTCATGGACTGGGTGCCGCCATCGAATACATCGAACGGCCGGATAGCGCCTTCCGCGCCATTGTGCTGACGGGCGAAGGTCGTGGGTTCTGTTCCGGTGCCAATCTTTCTGAGCAGACGCCGGAATCACGCCAGGCAGCATCCAGCACGGCGGCGGTCGGGCACGCGCTGGAAACCGCCTATCACCCGCTTTTGCGCCGGCTGCGCGATCTGCGCATGCCGCTGGTCACGGCCGTAAACGGTGCCGCCGCCGGTGTGGGTATGTCCATCGCGCTGATGGGCGACATCATAACGGCCAGCCGCTCGGCCTATTTCCTTCAGGCCTTTGCGCGCATCGGCCTTGTCCCCGATGGCGGCTCCACCTGGCTTCTGCCGCGGCTGGTTGGTCTGGCCCGTGCCAAGGAACTTTCGCTTCTGGCCGAAAAATTGCCAGCAGAGCAAGCTCTCGAATGGGGCCTCATCAACCGCGTTTTTGACGATGCCGCCCTTGTGGACGAAGCCCTGAAACTGGCCACACGTTTGGCCAATGGTCCCACCCAATCGCTCGGTATGATCCGCAAACTCTATTGGGACAGCCCCCATAACACCTATGAGGTTCAGCTCGATCAAGAGCGCCAATCCCAGACGCGCGCGGGCAAGACAGAAGATTTCGTGGAAGGCGTAACGGCCTTTCTACAAAAACGCCCAGCTGCCTTCAAAGGCAAATAAAACTAGTTTGATGCTTGGCATGAGACGCAGCCCCGTCATCGCGGTGCTGTGACTTGCACAAAGTACTGAACTACGGCCCAATCCGCCCATATCCAATGCATGAGCCGCGCCGCATTGGCGCGGCACCGTGCGTTATCGGCGGTAAGAATTACCCAACAAAGGGAACCTATAATGAAACGCAGCGTTATTCTGCTCGCCGGTGTGTTGTGCGCCAGCGCCGCAACTATCGGCATGGCCCAGGCCGCACCGGATGGCAAACCCCAACTCGGCACGTTCGGCGTTGATTTGAGTGCCATGGACAAAACGGTCAAACCCGGCGACGATTTTTTCAAATACGTCAACGGCACATGGTTGAAGACGGCCAAAATTCCGTCGGATCGGTCGGGAACGGGTTCGTTTTTGATGCTGCGCATCAAAAGTGAAGAGCGCATGAGTGAGATTGTAAAATCACTCGACGCCAAGCCTTACGACAAACTCTCGACTGACGAAAAGAAACTTCGCGATCTCTATGACGCCTTTACCGATCAAAAACAGATCGAAAAAAATGGTATTGCGCCCTTCAAATCTGATTTGGCATATCTTCAAGGGTTGAAAACACGCGCCGATCTTGCAGCAGCATTTGGTAAAATTCGCTTGCAAACCGATGTGCCCTTCAACATGGCCATCGGTATCGATGACAAGCATCCGGAATCTTATGCGGTGTTCTTGTATCAGGGCGGCATTGGCCTGCCGGACCGCGACTATTACACCCGCAAGGACAAGGAAATCGTTGCAACGCGCGATGCCTACAAGAAATACATAGCCACGATGTTCACGCTGGCCGGCATGAAAGACGCAAAATCGCGCGCAGATGCCGTTTATGCGGTTGAGGAGAAAATCGCCGCAGCACAATGGGCCAATGCAGATCGCCGCGATCCCGACAAAGTCTATAACCCCATGACGATTTCAGAGCTCAAGAAATTCGCTCCGCAATTCGATTGGGACGCGTTTTTTGCAGCCGCAGATATTTCTGAAAAAAGCCCGAAAGGCGAACGTGTAGTCATCATCTCGGAAAAGTCTGCATTTCCCAAATTTGCGAAAATTTTTGCCGATACACCAATTGCGGTGTGGCGCGATTATCTGACCGCGCATTATCTGCACAGCTTCGCGGCCTATATGCCGAAGAAATTTGACGATGCCGATTTTGATTTCTACGGCAAAGTCGTCGCCGGTAACAAAAAACAGCTTGATCGTGCAACACGCGGCGTACACTTGCTGGATAACAGTTTGGGCGAATCTCTCGGAAAACTCTATGTCGCAAAATATTTCCCGCCTGCGGCGAAAAAATCTGCCGAAGAATTGGTTGGAAATCTGCTCAAGGCCTATGAAGCTGACATCAAAACTCTGCCATGGATGACGGAAGCCACAAGGCAAAAGGCCCTTGAAAAACTGCACAAATTCACACCGCATATCGGTTATCCCGACAAGTGGCGTGACTATTCCGCGTTGGTGATTAAGCGGGATGATCTGATCGGCAACGTTCAGCGCAGTGCCGAGTTCGAATGGAACCGCCAGGTCAAACGTATCGACCAGCCGGTGGACAAAGGCGAATGGGGCATGACACCGCCAACGGTGAACGCCTATTACAATCCGTCTTTAAACGAGATCGTGTTCCCTGCCGCCATCCTGCAACCGCCATTCTTTGACCCCAATGCTGATGACGCGGTGAACTATGGCGGCATCGGTGCTGTGATCGGCCATGAAATAAGCCATGGATTCGACGATCAGGGTGCCAAATACAATGGTGATGGCGTTCTGAAGAACTGGTGGACCGACAAAGACAAGAAAGCCTTCAAGGAACGCACCGACGCATTGGTGGCGCAATACAATGCCTACGAACCCCTACCGGGTGTGCATGTGAACGGAGCATTCACGCTGGGCGAAAACATTGCCGACCTTGCGGGTGTTACCATCGCTCATAAGGCCTACCTCATCTCACTGAAAGGAAAGAAAGCGCCTGTGATTGACGGCTATACTGGCGATCAGCGGTTCTTCCTGTCTTTTGGTCAGATCTGGCGGGCAAAATATCGTGATGGCGCACTAAGGGCGCGCTTGCTCTCCGACCCGCATAGCCCCGGTCATTACCGCGCCAATGGCGCAACGCGTAATGTTGACGCCTGGTATAATGCGTTCGATGTTAAGCCGGATGCGAAATTCTATCTCGCGCCGGATAAGCGCGTGCATCTGTGGTGATCTAACCCCAAGACACTGAAAAGGGCGCCACCGGATGTGGCGCCCTTTTTTATTCTGCTATCACAAGATCGATGCTAACCAACAGCGTTAGACGCCACCCCGTGCCGGTTCGATCGAAACCGATTCACCACAGCCGCAAGCCGCCGTCTGGTTCGGGTTCGTAAAGGTAAAGCGCGTGCCAAATTTTTCGCGCACAAAATCCATTTGTGTGCCCAGCAAAAACAAAATGGCTTTCGGATCGATAAAAATCTTCACGCCTTTATCTTCCACCACTTCATCCAGCGGCTTCATCTCTTCGGCGTAATCCATTGTGTAGCTCATGCCCGCACAGCCGCCATTGGCCACGCCGACCCGCACGCCTTGATACTTACCATCAGCGTCTTCCATAATCTGGCGAATACGCGTCGCTGCGGCATCGGTCAGTGTGACGGCTTTGGGCCGCTCGCGTTTGACGCGTGGCGCACTTGTCCTTGTTGCACTCATGACTCGTACCTCAATACATATTCAGTTCGAGCTTGGCTTCTTCGCTCATGCGTTCGGGCGTCCAAGGCGGGTCGAATGTCATATTCACTGTCACCTTCCCTATGCCTTCAACAGTTTCCAGCGCAGTCTGCACCATCACCGGCATCTCGCCAGCGACCGGACAGCCCGGCGCCGTCAGGGTCATATCCACATCTACGTCTTTGTTGTCCGCAACATCCACCTTATAGATAAGGCCCAATTCATAGATGTCCACCGGGATTTCCGGATCGTATACTGTTTTTAGCGCCGCAACGAGCACCGCGGTAAAATCCTCCAGTTCCTGCGGGCTTAAACTGCTGCCTTTGGTCTGCGCAGCTTCAAATTGTGTCGGTTCTGCATTCATACAAGTTTGACGGCTTCGCCGCCCTCCAATGCCGATTTCATCGTGTGCCATGCCAGGGTTGCGCATTTTACGCGCATCGGAAAGGCCGAGACACCCGCCATCACATCCAGATGCTCACGGTCGTCGGGTGCCAGATTCCCGGCATCCTCGCCCTTTACCAAATTCAAAAACCCGCCCATCAGCTTTTCAGCCTCCTCAATTGTACGGCCAATCAGCATATCCGTCATTAATGAGGCCGACGCCTGGCTTATGGCGCAACCTTTTCCCTCAAAACTGATATCCGCAATGCGATTATCCGTGCCCACGGCAAGAAAAATCTTCACGCGGTCGCCGCACAGCGGGTTGTGCCCCTCGCCCTCATGCGTTGCCTTTTCCAGCGCACCAAAATGGCGCGGGTGCCGCGAATGATCGAGGATCACCTCCTGATAAAGCTCACGCAATGAGTCATCCATATTCAAATCCAGAACCTTTAGCCAAAAATTTCGCGCGCCTTGGACAAGCCCGCTATCAACGCGTCCACATCGGCACGCGTGTTGTAAAGTGCAAATGACGCGCGCGTGGTGGAGGCAACGCCAAACCGTTCCATCAAAACCTGCGCACAATGATGACCGGCGCGGACCGCAACACCTTCACGATCTAGAATCGTGGCCAGATCATGTGCATGAATACCATCCGCCTCGAACGACAGGATGGCCCCCTTGCCCGGTGCCTCACCAATAATACGAAACTGGTTAAACGCTTTGACTTCCCGCGTCGCGTAATCGAGCAAATCCTGCTCATGCGCGGCAATTGCCGTGCGGTCGAATCCGTTCATGTAATCAATCGCCGCCGCCAATCCCACGGCCTCAATGATCGGCGGTGT
>JBDZUY010000031.1:3890-32407 GCA_040255365.1 Hyphomicrobiales bacterium | reverse complement strand
CGTTCATGTAATCAATCGCCGCCGCCAATCCCACGGCCTCAATGATCGGCGGTGTGCCGGCTTCAAATCGCGCCGGCGGTGATGCATAGGTAATGCGCTCACGCGTCACCTCGCCGATCATTTCGCCGCCGCCATTAAAAGGCTGCATTGTTTTCAGATACTCGCGCTTTGCATAAAGCGCGCCAATACCGGTGGGGCCGTAAAGTTTGTGGCCGGTGATTGCGTAAAAATCGATATCCAGATCCACAACGTCAACCGCATCATGAACTGCGGCCTGACAACCATCCGCCAGCACCGGAACATTCTTAGCATGAGCGCGCCGCACAATTTCTTTCAACGGCGAAACTGTTCCCAGCACATTGGACATATGGCTGATGGCAACGAACTTCGTCTTGGGGCCAATGGCGGCATCCACTGCATCAGCATCTAGCGAACCATCGTCACCCACATCCACCCATTTCAAAACCGCACCTTGGCGTTCGCGCAAGAAATGCCATGGCACAATATTAGAGTGATGCTCCATCACACTCAGAACGATTTCATCACCCGGCTGAATGCGGGGGCTGAGATAGGCATAGGCGACAAGGTTTATCGCCTCCGTTCCGCCTTTGGTGAAAATGATCTCATCATTATGCGCAGCATTCAAAAACCCTTGCACTTTCGTGCGCGCGTTCTCATACGCTTCCGTTGACATCGCCGAAAGATAATGAACGCCGCGATGCACATTGGCGTAATCGCTTTGCGCAAAGTCACGCATGGCATTCAGAACCTGACGCGGTTTCTGCGCAGAGGCACCACTGTCCAGATAGGTCAGTTTTTTGCCATAAATCTCGCGCCCCAGAATTTCAAAATCCGCGCGCGCAGATTCGGCATCAAAAGCGGCAACGGGTTTGATGTTGGCTTGTGCCGTCATTTGCCCTCGCTCACACTCGCAAGAGCGTTTTCCACAATTTTCCAAACATCCGCGCGGATCACCTCATCTGTTATTTGCGCCACAGCATCTTCGACGAATGCGCGCATCAAAAGCGCGCGGGCCTCATCTTCCGGCAATCCGCGCGAGCGCAGGTAAAACAGCGACTCCAAATCCAGATCACCAACCGCAGCACCATGATCACACTTCACATCATCGGCAAAAATTTCGAGTTCCGGCTTCAAATCCGCCTCAGCACGATTGCTGAGCAATATCGCCTTTGCCGTCTGACTGCTGTTCGATTTATCGGCATGCTGACGCACACTGACCTTGCCCTGATAAACGCCGCGCGCGTGACCACCAATCAATTTCTTGAACAATTGGGTACTCGTCGTGTTTCCAACTGCATGATCTACATTTGTCGTCACATCGGCATGCGTATCACCAGACAACACGCTGACACCACTGATCTGCACATCTGCCCCGGCACCCGCCAAAGTCAGATTGGCCTCAACACGCGAAATTTTTGCACCAAGATCGGTATAATGGCCGCAATAGCGCGCATCACGGCTCAACGTTGCAGAGATTGTTTCAATCTGTATCTGGTTGTGCGCCGCCTCGGCTACGCGAACATGCGTAAATTGCGCGTTGGGCCCAATGGAAACTTCCATGCCGATATTGCGAAAGGCTTCGCCCGCCTCATGGTGTTCCACCAAGGTTAGTTCTGCACCCTCTTCCAGTATGATCAAAACACGCGCATGACCAGCACTTGTGAAACGCAAATTGAGTGGCGTTCCGACAATCGTGTTGCGCGCCACGCGCAATGCAACGCCAGCTTGCGCAAAGGCAAAAGCGGCTGCGTTCATCACGCCTTCGCCGCCGATCATGCCGAGGTTTTTCTCCACCCATTCGGCACGTTTTTTACCGCTGGCAAGATCAACCATCTGCACGCCATCCGGCAACGCAGAAATGGACCATGGCAATGCGCCAGCATGAGCAACATCTTCCGCGCTCAATGCGGCTTTCAGGTCGGTATATTTCCACTCCTCGATCCGGCGATGCGGCACACCAATGCTGCGAAAGCGATCCAACGCTTCCGATCGGCGTGTTTCGAGTGTCGGCACAGCGATATTCATGCCGCGTCCTTTATGATGTCTGCATAGCCTTTGGCTTCCAGCTCGTGCGCAAGCTCTTTACCACCCTCGGCAATGATTTTTCCATTCGCCAGAACATGCACTCTGTCCGGCACGATATAGTTCAACAGACGCTGATAATGCGTGATGACCAGCATCGCGCGGTCAGGTTTGCGCAGTGCGTTCACACCCTCGGCGACCAATTGCAGTGCATCAATATCCAGCCCGGAATCGGTTTCATCCAGAATGGCCAGCGCCGGTTCAAACAACGCCATCTGCAAAATTTCCAGCCGTTTCTTTTCGCCGCCGGAAAAGCCGACATTCAATGCCCGCTTCAACATTTCTTCGGGCACGTTTAGCGTCTTTGCCTTTTCGCGCACCTGACGCAGCACTGTGATGGCATCAACTTCCTTGTCACCGCGCGCGCGCCGTTGTGCATTCAGGGCCGCTTTCAGAAAACTCAATGTCGTAACGCCGGGAATTTCCACGGGGTATTGCATGGCCAGATAGACGCCTTTTGCCGCGCGTTCTTCCGGTGCCAGCGCACCAAGATCTTCGCCCATGTAAGTGATGGTGCCGGACGTGATGTCATAGCCTGCGCGGCCCGCCAGCACATAAGACAAGGTGGATTTACCCGAGCCGTTCGGCCCCATGATGGCATGCACCTCGCCCGCATTCACGCTAAGCGAAAGCCCCTTCAGAATTTCATTGCCCCCAACGGTGACATGCAAATCTTTGATCTCAAGCATTAACCCACACTGCCTTCCAAACTGATACCGACAAGCTTTTGCGCTTCGACGGCGAATTCCATTGGTAATTGTTGCAACACTTCCTTGCAGAAGCCGTTGACGATCAACGCAACAGCTTCTTCGGGATCGATCCCGCGCGAGACACAATAGAAAAGCTGATCATCAGCAATTTTTGATGTCGTTGCCTCGTGTTCTATCTTCGCCGACGAATTGCGCGCCTCGATATACGGAACCGTATGCGCGCCGCATTCGCCGCCGATAAGCAGCGAGTCGCATTGTGTGAAATTGCGTGCGTTCTCGGCCTTTGAATGAACGCTGACCAGACCACGATACGTAGCCTGCGCCTTGCCCGCGCTGATGCCCTTGGAGATGATGCGGCTACGCGTGTTCTTGCCCAGATGGATCATCTTTGTGCCGGTATCGGCCTGCTGATAATTGTTGGCGATAGCGATGGAATAAAACTCGCCCACCGAATCATCGCCGCGCAAAATGCAGCTTGGATATTTCCAGGTAATGGCAGAGCCCGTTTCCACCTGCGTCCAACTGATCTTCGATCCCTTACCGCGGCAATCACCACGCTTGGTCACAAAATTATAGATACCGCCCTTGCCATCTTCATCGCCGGGATACCAGTTCTGAACGGTCGAATATTTGATCTCCGCGCCATCCAGCGCGACGAGTTCGACGACCGCCGCATGAAGCTGGTTTTCATCACGCATCGGCGCAGTGCAACCTTCGAGATACGACACGTAAGAATTTTCATCGGCAATGATCAGCGTGCGTTCAAACTGCCCCGTGTCCTGCGCATTAATACGGAAATAGGTGGAAAGTTCCATCGGGCATCGTACGCCCTTGGGTACGTAAACAAATGTACCATCTGAAAACACCGCTGAATTCAAGGTGGCAAAGAAATTGTCGCTCTGCGGCACAACGGTGCCGAGATATTTCTTTACCAGATCGGGATGCTCGCGAATGGCTTCCGAGATTGGGCAAAAAATCACACCCGCCTTGTTCAAGGTTTCCTTGAACGTGGTTGCCACCGAGACGGAGTCGAACACCGCATCAACCGCCACACCGGCCAGCGCCATCTGCTCATGCAGCGGGATGCCCAATTTCTTGTAGGTTTCAAGAATTTTCGGATCGATTTCGTCCAGACTTTGCGGCTTGTCAGAACTCGACTTCGGCGCGGCATAGTAATAGGCGTTTTCGTAATCGATTTTCGGATAATGCACACGCGCCCAGTTTGGCTCTTTCATCTCGCGCCAGCGCTTATAGGCCTCCAGCCGCCATGCCAGCATCCATTCCGGCTCGCCTTTCTTGGCGGAAATGAAGGCGACCGTATCTTCCGTCAAACCACGCGGCGCGCGCTCCATCTCGATATCGGTGACGAAGCCGTATTTGTATTTTTCGCCCAACGCGGCGACTTGCTTTTTTGTTTCGCTGATCGCGGCCATGACTATCTATATTTCCCTCAGGCTGCCGCGCGCGCAGTTGTGCGCGCCACGATTTTGGTGAGCGATGCGAGCGCCGCATCAATATCTGCTTGTGTCGAATTCCAGCCCAGACTGACACGTAGCGCGCTTCGCGCCGTCGCATCGTCCACGCCCATCGCGGCCAAAACATGTGACGGGCGAACCTTGCCGGAGGAACAGGCTGCGCCTGAACTGATCATCACGCCATCCAGATCCAATGCCATCAGTGCGTTCTCCGCACTCACACCCGGCAATGCGAAATTCGATGTGTTGGGCAGACGAGATGTTTTCTCGCCAAATATCAACGCTTCTGCGGCCATGGTTTTAAGCCCGACTTCAAAGCGATCACGCAATACAGCAATGGCATCTGTCTGAGCGATATCCGTCAACGCTTTTTCCGCTGCCGCGCCGAAGCCGGCAATACCTGCCACATTTTGCGTGCCCGCGCGATGGCCGCGTTCTTGTCCACCGCCCAAAAGCTGCGCTGCAAACGGCGCATCGTCTTTCAGTATCAGAGCACCAACACCTTGCGGTCCGCCAAGCTTGTGTGCTGAAAGCGTGATGTAATCGGCATCAATATCCAGTTGCATTTTGCCCGCTGCCTGCACGGCATCAACCAGCAAAAGTGCATCACCATCCAATGTATATTTGCGGAATTCGCTGATCGGTTGAACAACGCCGGTTTCGTTATTGGCTGCCATCGCGGCCACGAGTGCCCGCCCCTTGCCTTCGCGCAAGGCAACACGCACGCCTTCAGGGTCAATCACGCCATTCGCGGTAACGGGTAACATTTCAACCCTAAGGCCGGGAACACGCTCAGTCAGTGCATGAGCATTCGCCAAAACGGAATCATGTTCAATCGGCGAAACAAACAGACGTGTAATGCGCTTGTCCGCCTCCAGCGCGCCATAAATCGCGCCGCAAAGCGCGAGTGCATTAGCTTCAGATCCGCCGCTGGTGAAAATCACGTCTCTCGCGCGCGCACCAGCTAACGCCGCCACCTGTTCGCGTGCGGTCTCAATGACCGCATGCGCTGCCCGACCCGCCGCATGGATCGACGACGGATTGCCGCCAATGCTCAACGCGTGGGCCATCACCGCGCCCGCTTCGGGGCGCAATGGCGATGTCGCATTGTGGTCAAGGTAATACATGGCCTTATAAACTTTGGGCTTCACGCAGCTTCGCGCGCCGCATCAACCTTCGCCGCTTTATTAACGGCATCTGTATCTGCACCGCTTTGCGCCTCGCACGGTTTGCTGCGGCCCAAAATACGGCGCTCGACGACATCACCCAGTGTGACGGATGACAAAAAGACGTGAATCTGCCGGCCCAGTTCTTCCCACAAATCATGCGTCACACAGCGTGTCGTGGTGCCCGTGCAGCCCAAGGGGCTTCCCGGCACACAACGCGTTGCCGTGATTGGCTCATCGACCGCGACGATGATGTCGGACACACGAATTTCAGCGGAGGGGCGGCTAAGCCGGTAACCACCGCCCGGACCTCGCACACTTTTCACCAAACCGCCTTTTCGCAGCTTGGCAAAAAGCTGCTCCAGATAAGACAGGGAAATTTCCTGCCTTTTGGCGATTTCGGCCAACGAAACGGGTTTGGTGCCGTCTTCGTGTCCGGCCAAATCGGCCATGGCCATCACCGCATACCGGCCTTTGGTACTCAGCTTCACGTGCCTATCTCCTTATGGCCCAATGATTCCGGCCTTGCTTCCGCCGTGCCCTCTTCGTAGTAAGAAACGGCACTCGGCGCGAAAGTGCTGGGCGGGTTCTTGTGCTGGATATAGGTTTCCTGACTAACCTGGTCAAGTATTGAACGCAATGCCGCCCAAAGTAAGATCTATGCATATGAAATTATTAATGTTTCCAGAATCGCATCTCTCGCATAATCCTGACCAATTCCCTCCGAATCGGTGCTCCCGTTCATTGCGGACACCCCGATAACGGCAAACAAGGCTGAAACCCGTCCACCATGCCTGACATTATTCTTCCCGGCCCTGCCGGACGCATCGAAGCCCGCTATCAGCGGCAAAAGGCCCCCGGAGCTCCGATGGCGCTGGTTCTGCATCCCCACCCGCAATTCGGGGGGACTATGAACAATCCGCTGGTCTATGACCTCTTTCACATGTTTCACGGCATGGGCTGCACAACTGTGCGCTTCAATTTTCGTGGCGTGGGCCGCAGCCAGGGCACATTTGATTCCGGCGCGGGCGAGCTTTCCGACGCGGCCGCCATTCTCGACTGGATGAACACGCTTTACCCCAACCCGTCTTTTGTCTGGGTTTGCGGCATCTCCTTTGGTGCGTGGATTGGTATGCAGCTTTTGATGCGCCGCCCGGAAATCACCGGCTTTGTTTCGATCGCCCCGCCAGCCAGCATGTATGATTTTGCGTTCCTGGCGCCTTGCCCGTCGTCCGGCCTGATTGTGCATGGCACGAAAGATCAGGTTGTGCCCGAACCCGATGTGCAAAAGCTGGTAGACAGGCTGATGGCACAGAAGGGTATCAAGATCACCTATGACAAGATTGACGGCGCCAACCATTTCTTCGACAAGCATGAAGCCGACGTTATGGAATCCGTCGAGCGTTATGTCTCGCAGACAATGGGCGTCGAACCCGCGCCGAAAGAATAGCCAAATTTGAACCGCCGCATCGCTCTGCCGCGCCAAATTATCTGGCGCGGTGCAGCTTGCCGCCTGTCATGGGGGCGGCAACGGCTGTGGTTGTCGGCAGGCTGAGCGGCAAGCCATTGACCGAACGCACGGCAAGATAACCAAAGGCTTCGGCCTCCAGTGAATCGCCGCGCCAGCCCACAGCTTCTGCTGCAATCACCAGTGCATTCACGCGCTTTTTCAGTTCGTCCATAATGACGGGGTTCAACCGCCCCCCGCCGCACACCACCCACGTGGTCGCCGGGTCGGGAAAATGTTCGCGCGCACGCGCAATGGCTGCCGCCGTAAAGGCCGTCAACGTCGCCGCGCCATCTTCGGGCGACAGCCCCTTCACCGCATCAGCATTGAAATCCAACCGGTCGAGAGATTTGGGCGGTTTGCGCGCGAAGAACGCATGTTCAAGCATGCGATCCAGCACCGCGTTGTGCACTTTGCCCTTGCGCGCAAGAGCCCCATCCATATCCACCGGACGGCCCAGATGCGTTTGCGCCCAATCATCAATGGGCGCATTGCCCGGTCCGGTATCGAAAGCAAGAACCGCGTCAGCTCCGACATAGGTCACATTCGACACGCCACCGATATTCACGACTGCGACCGGATGGATCAGCCCTTTTGCCGCACGCACCAGCGCCGCATGAAACAGCGGCACCAGTGGGGCGCCCTCGCCGCCCGCTTTCACATCCGCCGAGCGAAAATCATTGACCACATCAATCCCGGTCAGCCGCGCCAGCAATGCGCCATCACCGATTTGCCAGGTCCAGCGTTCTTGCGGGCGGTGCAGGATCGTTTGCCCGTGAAACCCGATCAGTGCCACGCGCGAGGCATCGATATGCGCTGCATGCAACAATGCTTTCACAACATCAGCATGAGCCTCGGTCACGCGCCGTTCGGCCTCACGGATTGCGTGCGGCACTGGCGCCCCGGCCGCCACACCGCGGGCCAGATCGAGCGCGGCACGCAGGCCTGCGCGGGTTTCCGCATCATAGGCCGTGGTAATGGCTGGGCCCAGTGACACCACATCTTCGCCATTTGTGTCGAGCAGCGCCGCATCCACGCCATCCAGCGAGGTGCCACTCATCAACCCAATGACTTTAAGAATGTCCGCCATCCGTGTTACACACCAGCCCGCTTTTCATCATAGAGATAACACGACCATGCCCGCCGCGCCGCTGCAATTTCAATCCGATTTCCTGCGTAACTTCGTGGAGCGCGGCGCCTATTACGACTGCTCGGCCCCCCGCGACCTGGACGCCTTGTTCGGCAAAGAACGCATAACTGCCTATATCGGCTTCGATTGCACGGCCAAATCCATGCATATCGGCAATCTGGTGCAGTTGATGACGTTGCGCCGCCTGCAGCAGGCAGGCCATAGACCGATCCTTCTGATGGGCGGCGGTACGACCAAGCTGGGCGACCCGTCCGGCAAGGACGAGGTACGCAAGCTCCTCACCACCGAACAAATCAACGAAAACAAGAACAGCATGTTGAGCGGCATTCGCCATTTGCTGAAATTCGGCGATGGGCCAAGCGACGCGATCATGGTCGATAACGCCGATTGGCTCGATAAGCTCGAATACATTCCGTTCCTGCGTGATGTGGGGCGCCACTTCTCCGTCAACCGCATGTTGACGATGGAGAGTGTGAAAATCCGGCTTGAGCGCGAACAGGCGCTGTCGTTTCTCGAATTCAATTACATGGTCAGCCAGGCCTATGATTTTGTGGAACTCTACAAACGCTATGGCTGCCGTCTGCAATCATGTGGCTCTGATCAATGGGGCAATGTTGTTTCCGGCATCGATCTGGGCCGGCGTTTGGAAAGCGTGCAGCTTTTCGGCCTTTCCACGCCGCTCATCACAACATCGTCTGGCGCAAAGATGGGCAAGAGCGTTTCGGGTGCCGTTTGGCTGAACAAGGATATGCTCAGCGTCTATGATTATTGGCAGTTCTGGCGCAATACCGAAGATGGCGATGTGGGCCGTTTCATGCGCCTTTTCACCGACATGCCGTTGGACGAAATCGCGCGGCTGGAAGCGCTGCAAGGCGGCGAGTTGAATGACGCCAAGAAGACCCTTGCCACAGAAGCGACTGCCATGTTGCATGGCCGTGAAGCCGCCAATGAAGTGGCCGAAACCGCACGGCGCACATTTGAAGAAGGTGCCAGCGCCGAAGGCCTGCCCACCATCACCATAAAATTACCCGAAGGCATATTGAATTTGGCCGTGGCCAGCGGCCTTGCTGCATCGAACTCAGAAGCGCGCAAGCTGATTGCCAATAATGGTTTGAAGCTGAACGATGCAGCGATCTCCGATCCCAAGATGATTGTAGATCAATCAGCGTTGCGTGATGGCGTGATGAAACTTTCCGCGGGCAAAAAGAAGCACGTTCTTATCAAGCCCGCCTGATTTCCCGCTGACTATTGCGGCGCAGGTTCGGTTTTATCTTTTGGCGGAACATCCTGTGCGGCCTTTGGCGTGGCAGCATCAGGCTTGGCTTTCTTCGGCAATGGGTTCACCGTGACCGGCGCAGGAATGGCAGCGCCTGGAGCAGTGGTTGATGGCACCTTTACCAGCGGCGCAGTTTCGTTCTGCGATGGTTGAACATTTTGTGATGCAGGCGGTGTCTTTTTCGAAGGCCCCGGCTGTGCTTGTGGTTCAACCGGGATCTTGCCTTCAAAGATGCGCCGCAAAATTCCGGGTGCCAGAACAGAAAGCGGATTGACGCTGATCTGTGGCTGGTCCGCGTCACCACTCACAGAATAGGTCATGCCAAAAACGCCCTCGCCCTTCTTTGAGACCAGCACGTCGCCCACCAATGGAATGGCACCCAGAACACTGTTCAAGCCATAGATCGGCGCAAGCGTGCCTTTCAACGCAATGCGATTTTGCGGCCGGTCAATATAACCGTCAGCCGTGATACCAAGTGACGGGCCACTCGCGCGTGCATCATGCACAGTGATGACATTGTTTCGAACGGCAAACGGCGTCGCCAGTTTGCTGATAACGACTCCCTTGCCGCCCATCAGATCAATCAACCCGCCTAGCGACCCGGCTGCAAAAAGCCGCGCCAAAAACGGTTGGTCTACGATGGTGAAATCGCTCACAGAAAGCGTGCCCGTATAATCCGGTGTTTTGGGATCGATGTCGGACAATCCCACCGCCATACTGGGTAGCTGCACTTCAATCTTTAGATCGCCGCCTTTCATACTGGAAAATCCAAAAAGCCCCTGCGCCAGCAACCCCGCATTTTCAGCCGTCACAACAATATTGCGGCCCTTGCTCGTGTTGGTGAGACGGCCTTCGAGCTTGCCCTGCCTGCCCAATACGCCGCTCAACTCCATCTTGTTGGGCCTATGTCCCAACCCGCTGACTTCAAAATCAAAGGGGGACACAACAACATTCTGCCGCAATGCCAAACGATCAACGTGAACAGAAAAATTGAATGGAAGATTACTTTCTGGCGGAGGCGCCTCGGCCTTTTTCGGCTGTGGCGCGCTGTCATCCGTCGCGCTGCGCCTGCCTATTCCGCCGCCATCAATCGACCGGCCGCTTATCTTTGCCGTATATCCTGCTGGCGTGTCAGAGAGATGGAATGAAAAATCATTCGACGGCCCGGCACGCATACGCGGAAAGTCTATCGTTTGGATGTCTCCGGCATCATTGAAACTCGCCGAACCTTGCGCATCCAGGCCGGGCCCTGTGAGGGTAATGGTTTCTGACTTTATATCTCCACTATCGGAGAACGCTGCTGTGACGTGTGCGTTCGCTGTCACGCCCGATGCTTTCTTGTAGTTCAACAGATCCAGCGTGGCCTCTGCGGGCGTCAGATCCATGTCCATTTTGGCCTGCTTGATTTTGCCGCGCACTCCATCAAGCTGGGCACTGACATTTACCGGCCCATTCAGATAATCGTTTGCGTGAAAATTCAGAGCATCTCTTGCCGCCGCATCAAACGAACCGTTCAACAAAACCTTGGTTGTGAATTTCTTGCTGGCATCAAACAATTCCGTCCAATCCACATTCACCCGCGCGCTTCCCAAATTGACCGCACCGGTCGCCCGTAATTTGTCCGTATCAATGTCGAAGTTTAGCGCACCCTTGGTCAGGTGCGTGCTTTCGCCAAGATTAATTGCAAAATTATTGACCGCTGCTTTAATCGCGATGCCAACATCATCAACCTTTAAATCTTTTACCATCGGAACGCGAATATTGAGCGTGACATCGGCCATGCCGGTTGTCGTGAGCGGATCAACATGAAAGCGTGTGGGATATTGCAACGGCTTTAGATCAATCAATTTCAGCACATCACTGACCGCGCCCTGCACATGAGCTGTGATATCGCCAGTCACAACCGCCTGATGCAGATTGGGGATCACGGCATGACTGTCTGTGACTTTCAGCGGCCCGATATCTGCTGCGGTCAAATCTGTTTTGAATGTGTCGCCTGTCAAAACGGCATTGGCCTGCACATTCGTCATAGGCGTCAGTCCGTCGATATACGTCACAGTGGCGTCGCTAATCGCGAACGACACATTCAGCGCATCTTCAGGCAATTGTGGAAGCGACAATGCGCCTGCAGGAATATGCGTTTGAAATGAAATGGGGCCTATTTTCCCAGCCGTAATGTTTGGCGCCACCCAGTCGCGCACACCATCAACAGCATTCAGGGGCCAATATTTCAAAAGATCTTGAATGCTCAGCGCCGCCACGCTGCCACGCAATTCGATCGCAGGCGTTTGGCTGCCCGCCAGAACCACACTGCCCGAAGCATGGGCAGATAGCGCGCCCCCATCCAGGCTGAAACGCTGAATGTTTATCCTGCCGTCTTTTGGCAGATAATCCGCCTGTAATGCCGCGCCGGAAAGCGCGATCTTGCTGCCAAGCTCACTTGGCATATCGAGCTTTACCTGGTCCATGCCAAGTGAGAGCGCAATTTTTGAAATTACGCCCTGCTCATCGAATGATATATCGCCACGCCCGGTCATGTGGGCTTCAGCCTGATTGCCCTCCAAAGTGGCATCATCAATTAACAACCGGCCGGTTGCACCATCATAGCGGCCGACCATGCGCAGCGATTTCACATGGACCGGCTGACCAAAACCCGCGACAGAGCCTTTTGCGCTCATGCCAAAATCGGCAAACAGCAGACTGGACCCCTTCACTTTGAACGAGCCCGAAATTTCTGAAATCAAATGCAATGGCTCAAGCGCTGCGAACCATTTGGAATTGCGGCCAAGCGCATTCAAATCCAGGCCCGTTACGCTGATATCACCACTCAATGGTGCGTTGTTCTGCGGCAGATCAAGATTGGCTACAACGTTTGCGGGCTTACCCGAAACTTCGACATGGGCGGCGATACCCAATTGCAGGCGCGCGCCAGTCTTACCAGCGTCGGCCGTTGTCAAGTTCAGCGTCGCCCGCGGAGCAACAACAAAAAGCCCTGTCCCCTCATCATAGAACGCCATACGCGCGCGGCGGATCGAAAATTTCTGCAGCGTGGATGCAGAAGTGCTGCGTGCGGAAATTGCATCTGAAATGCGTTCAAGCAGGTCGGCACCAGTGCTGTCTTTTGTAACGCCCAGGCGCAGCCGACCTGCTTTCGTGCGCACCAATGTGAATTGCATGCCAACCAGCGCGATACTGCGCACTGCCAGCCTGCCCGAAAGGAAGGCTGCCGCGCCAAGATTAATCTCGGCCTTTGGGGCCTGGGCGATGATACGGCCATCGGAATCATAGACCCGCGCACCCAGTACGGCGACATTGATGCGCCCTTCATCGCGTGACCATTCAAGCGCCGCCTCATCGAATCGTACCGCCACTCCGGGCAATGCCGTGTTTAGCGAATCAGATATTTCCCCCTTCAGCGGAGATAATGAGACAGGCCCGACCAGGACCCGCAGCAACGCACCAAGCGCAAAAAAAAGCACAGCGGTCGTCACTGCCACGACGATAAAAGTGCTGTGCCTTACATGCGCATTGCCGCGTAAACGCGCCCATTTTGTGCGCTCTCGCTGGCCTTCGGAACTCTGCAAATTGAATACCTTTACGCCGCTCTCACTGATCTTCGGCCCAGCCAGCCGGCAATCGAGCCAAGAGGGGCATGATTACAGCCTCTTGCGCCAAATCGCGCATCAGCTTATCGCCTATCTTATAGTTGATGGTAAACGCTAGAGGACGGTAGCCCTCAATCGCTTCCGTATAACTGGATGGCAAAAGACCTCATACCCGGCAATAAGGCACCTGCCTTCAAGCTGGAGACGGATGGCGAAGGCACCGTCTCTTCTACGGCCCTGAAAGGCCAGCCATATGTTCTTTATTTCTACCCAAAAGATGATACCTCTGGTTGCACCAAGGAGGCGCTTGCGTTCTCGGCGGCAAAACGCAAATTCGATAATGCGGGCGTAGCGATCATTGGCGTCTCCAAGGACAGCGTAGCCAGCCACGACAAATTCAAGACCAAGCACAGGCTGAAGATCACTTTGGCATCCGATCCGGAAACGAAAGTTGCGCAATCCTACGGTGTTTGGATAGAAAAGAGCATGTATGGCCGCAAATACATGGGCATAGACCGCTCCACGTTTCTGGTGGACGAAAAAGGCGTGATCCGCGAAGTCTGGCGCAAGGTGAAAGTGCCCGGGCATGCGGAGGCTGTACTCGCCGCGGCAAAGGCACTTTGACCGGCAGGAAGGGGCCGTTCCGCCCCCATTTAACCTCAAACTCGTTTTTCTGGACCAAGAGCTTGATTGGCCGGCCTGAAATGGGTGAAATGCGGGCCACTGGGGTTGGCGCACGAGACGCCCAAGACAAGGGAAGTACCGGCATGGCCGAATCGCTCCTCGAGCGAGCATGGGCGTGGTTGCACACGACGTTCCCAGAACGTCAGATTTACATTCGCAGCGACGGCAGAGTGCAGTTCTTTACGTTCGGACCCAGCCTGCAGGCTACGCTTGCGGGGCTGTCATTGATTTTCCTCGGCTGGGTCGCTTTTGCGTCGGTCAATGTGATTTTCAAGGACCGGATTATCGCGTCCAAAGATCACCGCTATCAGCAGATGCAATCGACCTATGAAAACAGGGTCGCCGATCTTCAGCTTTCTTACGACGAATTGAATGGCGCCCTCGTCTCTGCCGAAGACCGCTTCAAGTCGAAGGCCGACGAGCTGGAAACCAAGCAGAAAACAGTCGCCAGACTGTTGAACCGCAAACAGGCCGTGGATGCGACCTTCGCCAGTTTGCGAGGCGGCCTTCATGATCCGGCAAACGAGACAAACCCGGCCAACGGTAACAATACCGATCCAAAGGCCGCGCCAAATGCCGATAATATAGCCAGCGACAGTCTGGGGGCGGATGCGCCATCTGCAGGCGATAGTGGCGACATGGATGACGATGAAAGCGCTGGCGGCTCTGAGCTTTCGGTTATGCCCGAAACAGCCGCGCCTCAGCCGCGCACAGCCAAACCGACCAAGGCCAGCCTGCTGGACAATGCAGTGCAAAGCTTCGCAAGCCTGTTCAACGACAAAAAGACTGCGCGCCCGCACACCAGTAAATTGGGTCACGTTCCTGCGCTGAAATCACTGGCACACCAGACCGCTCGTATTGAAAAGCTCAGCCATGGCGAAACCACGCTTCTTGTCAGCGCTGATCGCGAGATCGTCGCCCGTATCGATCAGATCCAGGATGTGATGAAAAATGTCGGCATCAACCCCGACGAGTTTGAAGAACGCATTATTGCACGTAATGGTAGCGATTCCGGTATTGGTGGCCCGCTGATTCCGCTTGATGATGTTCGGATCGAAGGGATTGCGGATCACCACTTCACCAAGGTTTACGCAGATGCAAGTGCGCACGTTAAGGAATTGGACACGCTGTTTATCGGATTTCGGCATATCCCACTGACGACACCGGTTCACGGCTCTGCATTTCACCGGACCTCGGGCTTTGGTGCCCGTGTCGATCCGTTCACCCATCACGTCGCATTCCACCCAGGCATCGATTTTGGTGGCCCCTGGGGAGCACCAATACGCGCAACTGCGCCAGGCGTTGTCGACTATGCCGGGCGCCGCGGGGGATATGGCAATATGGTTGAAATTGACCATGGATACGGAATTAAGACCCGCTACGGCCATATGTCATCGATTCTTGTGAAAGTCGGCGCTAAAGTATCCAGAGGCACGCCCGTCGGAAAACTCGGATCGACCGGGCGCAGTACCGGCCCCCACGTTCACTATGAAGTGTGGCTGGCCAATGTTGTCAGGAATCCGAAGCGTTTTATTAAGGCAGGCCGAAATGTTTTCCAGCAAGAGTAAATCCAGCGATAACACACCTCCCCCGCCCGTACAAAGCGCAACGATGAAACGCGGGACACGGTCATCCGCTGCCCCCTCCATTATCAGTGCAGATCTTGTTGTGAATGGCACCCTGACATCGACCGGCGATATCCAGATAGATGGCCGCGTCGAAGGGGATGTGCATAGCGCCGGTCTCGTAATTGGCGAGAAGGCCTTCATTCATGGTGAAATTCTTGCCGAGGACGTCACGGTACGTGGCCGTATTCAGGGCAGCGTCCGCGCCCGCAAGGTTCTTCTGGCCTCAACCTGCCATGTCGAAGGCAACATCTTGCACGAAGCATTCTCCGTCGAAGCTGGCGCCTTCTTCGAAGGCAATTGCCGCCATTCGGACAACCCTTTGTCTGATGAAGGCGCGCGTCTGACATCCGAAGCCGCGAAGCCCGCACCCGCCGCACAGCACACGCCGTTACAAAGCACCCCAGCAAGCAGCGGCCCTTCTTCTGCCAGCAAACCGGCACCGGAAGCCCCACGCGCAGCAGCAGCGACCTTTGCACCGCTAAAAAGCGGCGGCTAAACGTAAAGAAATTATAGCTAGCAAACCCCGCTCACCAATTGGTGCCGCGGGGTTTTGTTTGCCTGCTATCCAATTGCCAGAGCAACGTGCGGGCAAGTGGGCGCCGATTGCCCGCGGAAAGTTGCGGCTAAATAAAGAGACTGTGCGCAATCCGGAAAAGTGGAAACCGGTTTTCCGTAGCATGATCCGTTTCCATTGAAATGGATCATGCGCTAGCGCGCTATTCCAGATCAGCAATCTCTGGCTTGGGTTTGCCGCCAATCATTTGCGCCAAAGCCGCCGCCATGAACGGATCAATATCGCCAGCCAGCACATCGTCAGGGGCGCGACTCTCCACGCCTGTTCGCAAATCCTTCACCAGCTGATAGGGCTGCAGCACATAGGAGCGAATCTGATGCCCCCAGCCGATGTCGGTTTTCTCGCCGATGTGAGCGTCCGTCTCAGCCTTCTTCTTTTCGAGTTCCAACTCGTATAGTTTTGAGCGCAGCATTTCCCAGCATATCGCGCGGTTCTGGTGCTGCGACCGCTCCGTCTGACTTGCCACAGCGATCCCACTCGGCAAATGTGTAATACGCACCGCACTGTCGGTTTTGTTGACGTGCTGCCCGCCAGCGCCTGAGGCACGATAGGTATCAATGCGCACATCTTTCTCCGGGATGTCGATTTCAATCGTCTCGTCCACGACCGGGTAAACGGTGACGCTGGAAAAGCTGGTGTGACGGCGGGCATTGGCATCAAAGGGTGAAATGCGCACAAGTCGGTGCACACCGGCTTCCGTCTTCAACCAGCCATACGCGTTACGGCCCTTCACCAGCAGGGTTGCCGATTTCAGGCCTGCGCCCTCGCCTTCACTTTCCTCGATTAGTTGCAGCTTATAGCCCTTGCGTTCCGCCCAGCGCGTATACATGCGAAACAGCATCTGCGCCCAATCCTGACTTTCCGTGCCGCCTGCTCCGGCATGAATTTCAAGATAGGTGTCGTTTGCATCGGCTTCGCCAGAGAGCATGGATTCCAGTCTGAGTGACTCGGCCCTGGCATGAAGATCGGCGATGGATGCCTCGCCATCCTTCACCATGGCGCTATCGCCTTCCGCCTCTGCCATTTCGATCAGACCAAGCGCATCATCCAATTCCGCGCCAAGTTTGCGCACAGACGCCAGCGATTCTTCCAGCCGCTGCCGCTCACGCATCAGGCTTTGTGCCTCCTGCGGCTTGTCCCAAATTTTGGGGTCTTCGGCTTTTGCGTTCAGTTCGTCGAGGCGGCGAAGAGCATTGTCCCAGTCAAAGATGCCTCCTCAGCAGGGCGACAGCCTGCCTAATTTCGTCGACGGTGCGTTCAATTTCCGGGCGCATGGTGATCTTCGCTTTGTTCGGGTTTCATATACGAAGCAATGCGCACCGCCGTAAAGGGCGTTATGAGCTTTGGCCAGCAGACACGATTCCAAAAGCCCCACAGATTCAACTGCAAAGCAAAAACCTCGTGCGAACGAGTTTTTACAAATTTTATTCAGGCGTTTTTGGCAAATTGTAGTCGATTTTCACCATTGCCCAGTCGCTAACGGGCTCGCCGTTCCGTGTCGCAGGGACGAAGCTCCAGTTCACCGCCGTTTCCACTGCACCATTGTCCAGATCTTTGTATCCGCTGGATTTGGCCACTAAGAACCGGATAGGCTTGCCCTTCGCATCCACATAAACGCGAACAACGACACTGCCCTCTTCACCGGCCCGCTGCGAATCCTTGGGATAAACCACAGGGTGCGGTTTGGACGTATCAACATGCGGCTTGGTATTGGCAGATGCATCACCGGCACTGGCAACGCTCGCACACCCCAAAACGCCCGCAACTGCGAGACTTGCTACAATCTGCGTCAAATTCCACGTCTTGCCCGGCATAGGAAACCCCTTCCTGAAGTTCCGGCAAAGCGTATGCGTCAGGGCCCGCATGTCCAATAAATTCGAACGGTTGGCGCTATCAAATCGGCGTGCAGATGGCCCGACTGGCGTATTTCGCCATCACACTGGTCAGTAAAGCCCGCCAGTTCCCTGGCCCACAGTGCTACCCGGCCCAGTGTTCTGCATGGCAGGGTCAAGTTGGGCTACCCCCGGTTCGGTACCAGCCTTGAACGGCTCCAGAATGGAACCAGCCGCACCTGGGCTTGTAAGGGCGCCGGTAATGCGATTGACAGAAACCAGCACGATGCCTGCCGGCACCCGGAACGGTGTGGGTGGCTGATCGGCCAGCGCGCCTTTCATGAAGTCACGAAAAATCGGCGCCGCCGCGGTAGCACCCTGCTCGTGATGGCCCAGGCTGCGCGGATTGTCGAAACCAACAAACACGCCGCACGCGAGATCCGGTGAAAAGCCGACAAACCACGTATCTTTCGCATCGTTAGATGTGCCGGTTTTGCCACCCAACGGCTTGCCGACAGAGGAAACAATGCGCCCGGTGCCATGTTCCACCACACCTTCCAGCATGGAAACAATCTGGTATGCCGTGCGGGGATCTTCGATCTGTGCGCGCGTATCGGGCAAAAGCGGTTCGGCCTGACCATGCCACGGACCATTGCATCCTTCACACTCGCGCGAATCATGGCGGTAGATCGTCTTGCCGTTGCGATCCTGGATGCGATCAACCAACGTCGCTGAAATCTTCTTGCCGCCATTGACGAATTCCGCATAGCCCTTGGTCAATTCCAGCAATGTGGTTTCCGCCGCTCCAATGGAGTTGGACAAATAGGCGTCCAGATGTTTGTAAACGCCAAATTCCACGGCTTTATCGGCGACTTTTTGCATGCCCACCTGATTGGCAAGACGGATTGTCATCAGATTGCGCGAAAGCACGAGGCCGCGCCGCAGTGTCGCCAACCCCAGGAAACTGTGTTCGTAATTTTTGGGCGTCCATAACGGCAGGCCGGGGCCTTGCGGCAAAGCCACGGGTGCGTCCAGAACTTTGCTGACCGGCGTATAACCATTGTCGAGTGCAGCGGCATAAACAAACGGTTTGAACGCTGAACCGGGCTGACGATCAGCCTGCATCGCGCGATCAAACTGGCTGGATGCAAAGCTGAACCCGCCAGACAGCGCAAGCACGCGCCCCGTATGCGGATCCATTGCGACAATGGCACCGTTAATTTCCGGTACCTGACGCAAACCGTAATCACCTTTGTCATCAACCGGCTCGACATAGATGACATCGCCCGCCTTCACGACTTCATGCGGCGATTGCACGGCAGGGCCGACATAACCGTTTTTCAGTTCCTTGCGCGCCCAGGAAAGCTCGCTAAAGGGAATTTTCGCGGTCTTACCATTATCCAGACCGATCTTGATGTCCTTGCCATCAAAGCCAAGCACAACAGCAACGCGCCACGTCTCAATGCCCGACTGGTTGCCCGCGCTTTTCAGTGCATCCTGCCATTCGCCTTTTACATCAATGTTGCTCAGTGCACCGCGCCAGCCATGGCGGCGGTCATAACGCACCAGACCGGTGCGCAAGGCGTTCACTGCAATGTTCTGAAGCCGCGTGTTCAGCGTCGAACGGACCTGAAGACCACCATCATAGAGGCCCTTTTCGCCGTAATCCTTGTA
This sequence comes from Hyphomicrobiales bacterium, assembly GCA_040255365.1. Lineage (GTDB taxonomy): Bacteria > Pseudomonadota > Alphaproteobacteria > Micropepsales > Micropepsaceae > Rhizomicrobium. Next base: position 13,023 of record JBDZUY010000031.1, on the reverse strand, counting down.
AAGCAGGCGGCGGATTTCCTCGACGAAATAGTCCGCATCTTCTGCTTGAATCCCAAGCGGGCGGGACTGTGTATCAAGCGGTTCGGCAATCGCGGCTTTTTCCTGTTCGCTGGTAATATAACCATTGTCCGCCATTTGACGGATAACCCAGTTACGCCGGTCTATAGCGGCCTTGTAGCGGTATTTGGGATTGTAATTGCTCGGCGCTTTTGGCAATGCGGCAAGGAACGCCGCCTGCGCAATATCCAGCTCGTCCAGCGATTTTCCAAAATAATTCAGAGCCGCAGCGGCAACGCCATACGAATTCTCGCCCAGAAAAATTTCGTTCAAATAGAGTTCAAGAATTTTCGATTTGGGATATGTCGCATCAATTCGAATGGCCAGAATGGCTTCCCTGATTTTGCGCGAAAATTTGACCTGGCTGTTCAGAAGAAAGTTCTTTGCCACCTGCTGTGTAATCGTCGAAGCGCCTTCCAGACGCTTGTGCTGAATGACGTTGACAACATCCTTGGCTGCGGCACGCATGATACCGCTTGGGTCGATGCCTGGATGGCTGTAGAAATTTTTGTCTTCGGCCGACGTAAACGCGTGAATGACGAGTTTTGGCACAAAAGCGATCGGCACGAATATGCGCCGTTCGCGGGCATACTCACCAAGGATCGTGCCGTCGCCAGCATAAACGCGTGTCGTAACCGGCGGCGTATAATTCTGCAGCGCCTCGACACTCGGCAGATCGCGGCTCAACGAATAGACATAGATGGAAAGCGCCAGAAATCCGGCCAGGACAACCACGCCGAACGCAATTCCCGCGTAAAAAAATACTCGCCGCCACATAATTCTCAGGGATCCTTCCCAATACGCTTTTTTGATGCCTTGCGGCGCTTGTCCAACAACGCCGAAACTTAATCAGCCGAGGCCCGGGCCGCCATCGCGCCACCCGCATTGCCAGCAGATTTTGGCGCGAAGCCGAATTGCCGGTCCACAGCATCCGCAATAGCCGATGCTACGCGATTTCGCCATGCCGTCGTGCGCATCTGGGCATTATCATCCTTGTTAGACAGGTAGCCAAGCTCGATCAGCACCGCCGGCACATCCGGCCCCCGCAAAACTACGAAATTGGCTGATCTGTGCGGTGAACGCGGTAAAATATCCGTGACACCGGCTACAGAGTTCAGAACATGTTTCGCGAACCTTACCGAACGGTTCATCGTATCGCGCTGGGCCAGATCGATCAGGATGGACGCAACCGAGGAATTGTCACCCGACAGGTCCACCCCGGCAATGATGTCCGACTGGTTTTCCTTGTTCGCCAAGGCCGCAGCTTCCTTGTCGGACCCCCGCTCGGACAATGTGTAAACGGATAATCCCTTCACCGATGCATTCGGGTTGGAATCGGCGTGCAGGGAAATAAACAGATCCGCCTTGTAATTGTGCGCGATCGGCGCGCGGCTGTAGAGCGGAATAAAGACCCCTGTATCGCGCGTCATGTGCACACGATAACCGCGCGCTTTCAGCGCTTTGCGCAGACGCTTGCCCTCATCCAGCACCAAATCCTTTTCATACAGCCCATCCAATCCCGTCGTTCCGGAATCCAGCCCGCCATGGCCCGGATCTATGACAATCATGTGGTCACTGCGTGACGCGATTTCGCCCGGTGCCGGTTTGGGCGTAGCTATCGCAGCATCCGGCGGAGGCGCGGTAGCGGCTGCAACGGCGGCATTTTCGCGGGCCCGCAAATCGGCTGGCCACCCGGCATTTTTCTCGAATTTCGCCTGTGTGGTCGGGAACAGATCCAGCACCATGCGATAGCCATAGCCATCCTGCGGCGGCAGGATCATCGGCGTTGCGGCAGTCACAGGCGCATTCAGGTCAATCACGAAACGCGAATTGCCAGGCCGGAACAGGCCATAACGATAGTTTTTCACCACGCCCGTGCTGGCCTGTGGAGGGCCCTGAAGCCTCCATAGAACCTCAGGCAGGTCGATCACCACCCGATTCGGGTTTGCCAGTGTAAATACGCGGAATTTCACAGGATCAGAGATTTCGACCACAAAGCGTGTGCGGTCGGTGTGCTGGCCAATACGGGCATTAATGACCACGGGTTCGGCCACAGGTGGCGCTTTTGCTATCGGCGCGGGATCAGTGCCGTCAGCAGGCCCATTTTCCGTGCTTTTAGCGGTGTCCTGGCCACTGGGAGTGCTGGAAACGGGCGTTCCGGGCGGATACCACTTTGCCCGTGCCGGGTTGGCGTTGGGCACAGGGGCAGCGGCAGCCACGGCAGCGGCGGCCGCCATACCCATCAGAAATATCCCGCATATCAAGGCCAAATGGCGCTTCATGCCGTATCCCGCCCGTCGTTCCCTTTGGCGATCCCTCTGCCAGCCCCATGAATACCTCAAAGTGCCGGTAAATCATTTACGTCTCGTTAGCATGTACGGAAACTAGAATGATTCCTGCCCGTTGCCCTTGCCGCAGCCGCCATGGATACCTACAAGGGAGGGGTTCTGCTTCGCTGACGGCCTGTGGCGAAAATTTGTACCTGGCGCGATGGATTGCGCGGGTATTTCGGGCTTCCCGGCTCATTTATGTTCGAGCCGCAAACCCGGGCCGACGCGAATCCGGCAGGATCTTTGGCCGGCGCATTGTGCGCCCGCCCTTACAGTGAATTTGAGATGACCTATACCGCCCGAGCTTTGAAGACCGACCCAGCGGCTCTGCCGCAGGCGGCGACGCTCCGGCCCCCCAACCAACAATTGCGCTCCGCATCCCCCAAAAGCCTTTGCCCCGCGTTTTCGCGATGGAGAGGCTCGCGCGCGATCGCGGCGCACGGAGACCCTTATGCCCAAGCGCATGCTAATCGATGCAAGCCACCCGGAAGAGACCCGTGTGGTGGTTCTGGCTGGACAAAAAGTTGAAGAATTTGACTTTGAGTCCGCTTCCAAACGGCCATTAAAAGGCAACATCTATTTGGCGAAGGTGACGCGCGTAGAACCGTCACTACAGGCCGCTTTTGTCGAATATGGCGGAAATCGCCAAGGCTTTCTTGCCTTTTCCGAAATCCATCCGGATTATTACCAAATTCCGGTCGCTGACCGGCTGGCCCTGCTTGCCGAACAGGAAGCCGCCGCACGCCGCCAATCCGAAGATGAGTTCGAAGCCGTCGAGACGGCGAACGCTCCGGCAAAAGGCTCTGCCGTCAATCCTGATGACGACACATCGGATGATGATGATGAGACACATTCGGATGACGACGATTCCGAAGACAATTCTGAGAACCATGAAAACGGCGACGATCACAACGGCGATCACGACGATGGCAACGGCGACTGGAATGACAACGCGGATGAAGATTCCGATGCTGATGCCGATACACAGGACCACACTGCCCTCGCTTCGCCAGATGATGCTGATCATGATGGTGACAGCGAAGATTCTGACGATGACGATGCGTCTGGCGCGATAGAAGCGCAGGAAAACACGGATCAGCTAGAAAGTGCTGGCGATGCGAACGAAGACGCAAGCACCAACGGCGAAACGCAATCCGAAAGCGACACGGACAAGCCGCAAAGCAAGCCCGCGCAAGCGCGTCGCCCCTCGCAGCGTTGGACAAAACGCAAGCATTACAAAATTCAGGAAGTCATCAAGCGCCGCCAGATCATTCTGGTACAGGTCGTCAAGGAAGAACGTGGCAACAAGGGTGCCGCACTGACCACTTATCTTTCGCTCGCCGGACGTTATTGCGTCTTGATGCCAAACACGCCACGCGGCGGCGGCATATCGCGCAAGATTACCAATGCCAATGATCGCAAGCGGTTGAAATCTGCAGCCTCATCGCTGGAGCTGCCTGAGGGCATGGGCCTTATCATTCGCACGGCCGGCGAAAACCGCACCAAGGTCGAGATCAAACGCGACTATGAATATCTGTTGCGCATGTGGGACACGATCAGGGAACTCACTTTAAAATCAAACGCACCCGCCTGCGTTTACGAAGAAGGCGATCTGATAAAGCGCGCAATACGCGACCTTTACAACAAGGATGTAACGGAAGTCATTGTCGAAGGCGATGATGGTTACCGCAATGCCAAAGACTTCATGCGTATGCTGATGCCCAGCCATGCCAAGAATGTGAAGCAAAGCAAAGAGACTGTTCCGCTCTTCCAGCGCTTTCACATCGAAGCACAACTCGACGCAATGTTCTCTCAGACGGTAACGCTCAAATCGGGCGGCTACATTGTCATCAACCAGACAGAAGCCCTGGTTGCTGTGGATGTGAACTCTGGCCGTGCGACGCGTGAGCATTCGATTGAAGAAACTGCGCTGAAAACCAATCTTGAAGCCGCCGACGAAATGGGCCGCCAATTGCGCCTGCGTGATCTGGCTGGATTGATCGTGATCGACTTCATCGACATGGAAGATGGCCGCAACGACCGCGCCGTTGAAAAACGGCTGCGCGATGCAGTGAAAAACGACCGCGCGCGGATTCAGATCGGCAAGATCAGCCAGTTCGGATTGCTGGAAATGTCGCGTCAGCGTTTGCGCGCCGGCGTTATTGCAGGTTCCACGATCGCGTGCCCGCATTGCGAGGGGCAAGGCATCATCCGCTCTGTCGAATCTACAGCCTTGCGCGTTTTGCGCGGGCTCGAAGAAGAAGGCCAGAAACAGCGTGCAGCAGCCGTCACGGTTTATGTGCCCGAAGACGTCGCCATATACACGTTGAATCAGAAACGGCGCGAGCTAGCACGCATCGAAGCCGATTACGGCATGCATGTTCAGTTTGAGCCGAAAACCGAAGTCCTGCCGGGCCATTTCGAAATTGAACGTACTGCCCAGATGGCACCGGAAAACCGCGTCGAAATTCCGGTTTCCATTGAGGCAGGCTTTGTCACCGAAGCCGAAGATGACGACGCTGATGAAACGCCTGCTGACGACAACGGCGAGGATACCCACAACGACAGCAATGCGGCGCGCGATGAAAATGCGGCCGATGGCGAGGGCGATAATGGCGGCCGCAAGCGCCGCCGCCGCCGTCGTGGCCGCCGCAAGAATGGAAATGAATCCGCGAAAGACGGATCAGACAATCAAAACACTGATCAAGCAGCGTCCGAAACACATGACCATGCCGACGATAAGGGCAGTGAAGCCCAAGACGGTGACACCGCGGAAAATGATGCCAACGGCAATTCAACGGATAATGGCGAAGTATCCGCAGATGGTACGCGCCGCAGACGCCGCCGCCGCCGCGGTGGCCGCGGACGTGGCCGCCGCGCACAAGAAGGATCGCAAACGTCCGGTGAGGAAGAGACCGCCAAGAGCGAGCCAGGTAATGATACATCACAAGGTAGCGCGATACCGAATGCACCATCCGCGCCCGTTTGGTCGCTAACGCCGGAACCTGAAGCCAAACCCGAACCCGTTCATGCGCAAGCAGAACCAGATCCTGTTCATGAAGACCCGGCCACATCAGCACCTGCCCCACAGAAACCCAGCAGCACCTTTGCCGAAGAGACGATGACGAATGCTGACAAGGCTGGTGATGATGAGCCGGTACGCCGCGGCTGGTGGCAACGTACATTCCGCTGAACAGGCCGCGCGGCGTTATCGCGCCGCGCGTCCGTCCTGTTCACGTCTGTAACTGATTAATGCGCAATACCCGCTGCGCCCAACCCCATTGCTCCGGGGTCCGGTAACGCTGCGCATGTGCCGTTCTGACATGTAATGACATTCACCGTGTCGTACGGCGCATCTCCCGTAGAGCGCAAATCGCCCGGCTTTGTCACATCCTCCCCACGCGCAAGGCGAACCAGCGTATAGGCAATGGCCGCTGTGCCGTTCGGACCGCCAGCACCTGCCCCCGCAAGCGAGACCTGACCGCCTGACGTTGCAATAACAGGCGTAAGAAATGCCGCGGAAAGCCCTGCCTGCCCCGACGCAGGCGATTTTGCAAAGGTCACGCCGGTGCCCGTCGCGGTATGGCCCGACCCGAATGGCCCGTTCATTGTCACGGCGCAGGAAACGGCCTGACCGTTCGTATCTGTTGCTGCAAAACCGGTTGCCCCCAGATCGCGCGGCAGGCTGGTGATTCCAAATTGAGCAAGCGTTGTCTTGGTTGCTGCGGCCGTTGCTGTGGCCGCTACATCGGCGTTCACAACACCGTTATTGTTTACCAGGCGGCTTAATAACGAGGCCGCAAATGTGCCCGCACCCAAACGGGTGGGCGGAAGATAAGCCATTTCATTACCCATCTGGATTGCATGCGAATTGCTGCGGCCTGCGCGATAGGCGGCAAGCTCTGCCGCGCTTAATGCCCCGCCTTCAGCGGCCGCATAACGCACCAGCTTTTGCGCCGCTTCGCCTTTGTACAGCCCGTCAGGGCCGTTGAGCCGTATGGCCGTCAGGCTCGCGGCAAGCTCACGGTTGTAAACGATCGTGTTGACCGGTTTCACCTGCCCGGATTCGTCGAGGAATTCCGCGGCCAATCCCGCATCAAGACGAATGACGTCGGCGCTTTGCAGCAGGCGCGCATGCAGCGCACGCGATATGGGAAAGCCAGTCGCGGCCAACCCTTCGCCGGGTGAAACATCCCGTTGCCACGGCAATTGCCCATAAACAGACTGCATCAACGCAAAACCGCGCACATTACCGGGGACGGCATAATCCCCGCCGCCCGCTGCATTCCGCGCAAGAAAATCAAACGTTTCGTTGCGGCCACTTGCACCATCATGGACCATGCAGATACCGCCGCCGCCCAAACTTGCTGCCACCGGATAGGTTGCCGACAGCGCAAAATACATGGCCGTTGCCGCATCCACCGCGCTGCCGCCCTGGGCCAGAACAGATGCACCAGCCTTCACGGCAAACGGTTCATCGCCGACCACCAGGCCCGTTTTTTGCGCCTGCGACCCACCGAATACGCCAAAAAACGAGCCATTGGCTGATTGCACGGATACGTCGCTTTGCGTTGCGTCCGAAACCTGTATTGATGTGCCGGTGGCTTGATCCGTATCGGCATTTTCCGAGTCGCCGCCAATAAAAGGCAGGTTCGAACAGCTGGCCAGAACAAGAAAACACGCCACGCTGGCGAGGAGCCGCAAAAGAGTCATGAATTTACCGAATCCTTGAGTGGTTAGCGTATGACGGACCCGTCATAATGAGCCGCCGGGTTTGTTGACGCCCGGCGAGAGTGCGTCCTACCGTCCGCGCGGGATGTGGGCGCGGGGTGAAGGAGAGGTCAAGCCTTGGCGTTTTGCAACCCATTGTTCCGTCACAGCCTGCACCGGGCTGGCTGGCGTATATTCACGGCCAGCCTGACTATCGGGCTTGCCATGCTTCTGGCTGTTCAGCCAAGCCTTGCCCAAAGCATCAACATTATCCGCGATACCGAGATTGAACGCTGGCTTTACAAGCATGAGCGGCCCTTGCTCAAGGCGGCGGGCATGGATCCCGATTCTGTCCACATCCATATTGTGCAAGACCCATCGCTGAACGCCTTTGCCGCGCAAAGTCCGATTGCGGGTAATTCGGAAGATATTTTCGTCAATACGGGCCTGTTTTTCCATCTGAAAACCCCCAATGAGGTGATCGGCGTGCTGGCGCATGAAACCGGCCATATTGCCGGCGGCGATGCCTTGCGCAGCGGCGTGGCGATGAACAAGGCCGGCATCCCGATGCTGATCGGCCTGGCGGTTGGTGTGGCAGCGATGGCAGCCGGTGCCGGTGAAGCCGGGATTGGTGCCATGATGCTGGGGCAACAGGCCGGCATGGCTCAATATTTGAAATTCAGCGTTGCACAGGAAGGAACGGCTGATCAGCGCGGCCAGAAATATCTGCGGGCAACGAAGCAGTCGGGTATGGGCATGCTTGATGTCTTTACGCGCATGGCCAACGAAAATGCGATGTCCATGTACTACAACAAGGAATTCATCTCGGACCATCCGGCCGACCGCGAACGCGTGGACATGATGCGTCAGATCGCTGAAGCGTCCCCCTATGCGAATGTGAAAGACAGCCCGGAAGCAATGCATGAATTTCGTATGATCCAGGCCAAATTGACGGGCTATCTCTCGGACCCGGATCAGGTTCTGATCCGCTTTCCCGTAAGCGATACATCCGATGAAGCGCTTTATGCGCGCACGATCGCGTATTTTCGCAAACCCGATCTGCAAAAAGCGCTGAGTGAGATAAACACGCTGATCAAGCGTCACCCTCAGAACCCGTATTTCTGGGAGGTGTTGGGCCAAATCAATGTTGAAATGAGTCAGCCGCAAAAAGGGATCGGGCCTTACCAGAAATCCGTCGATCTGATGCCGGATGCACCACTCTTGCGGATTGCCTTGGCCGCCGCACAATTGGCGACTGAAAACCCGGCATTGGCCAAGCCCGCCATCGCCAATTTGAAGATTGCCCTGCAACAGGAAAATGACAACGCATTCGGCTGGTACGAAGCCGCGCTGGCCTATAGTTTGGAAGGCAACAACGCGATGGCTGATCTGGCAACGGCAGAGCGTTACTACACCACCGGCGCCATGGGGCCGGCCGCACGCTTCGCCACGCGGGCCGCGCACAAACTGCCGCAAGGTACAACCGATTGGCAACGTGCCAATGACATCATGTCCATCGCCACGCGCGAGGCAAAAGAGCAGCGCCGCTAAATCAGCGCCTCTAACCCACAAAATTTTTCCGGAGGATTGCATGAATCGTGATTGGAAACTTGCCCTGGCGGGCGGCCTGGCTGGTGCGGTCATAGCAGTGATCGTGCTGGTGGCTGCCAGCACCACTGGCCTGATACCGAATACAGGCGGGCGCGCGGGCACAGAAAAGATCGTGCACGATTACCTTTTGAAGAACCCGGAAATTGTCATTGCGATGATGAACGCATTGGATTCCAAACAAACCGCCAGTCAGGACATCGCCCGGCAGGAAGCGGTGAACAAGCTGGGCATGGATGCGTTCTTCGATCCCAATATCGCGTTTATCGTTGGGCCCAAGGATGCAAAGACCACCTTTGTCGAATTCTCCGATTATAACTGCCCGTTCTGCCGCTCCTCACAACCGGGCGTCGAAGCCTTTTTCAAGGCGCATCCCAATGCGCGCTATGCCTTTATCGAATTTCCGATCAAGGGGCCGGACTCGATGA
>JBDZUY010000031.1:0-3790 GCA_040255365.1 Hyphomicrobiales bacterium | reverse complement strand
CCCAATGCGCGCTATGCCTTTATCGAATTTCCGATCAAGGGGCCGGACTCGATGATCGCCTCACGCGCCGCAATTGCCGCGCGCAATCAACCCGGCAAATATCTGAAGCTGCACTTCGCGCTGATGAGCGAAAAAGACCGGGTGGATGAAGCGAGGGTGTTTGAAGTGGCCAAGGCCGCTGGTATCGACATCGACAAATTGAAAAAAGATATGAACGATCCGGCCACCGATGCGACAATAGCCGCCGCGCACAAATTGGCAGAGGCGGCAAAAATCGACGGCACCCCAGCCTTCATCGTCAACGGCCTCATACGCGAAGGCGCGGTGGACGACAAACAATTGACGCAGATGGCAAAAAAAGCGTCAGAAAGCTAACCCGTCCGGTCTCAGATCAAACCGGCAAGCGGGCTGGACGGATCGGCATAACGCTTTTTTGGCATGCGCCCAGCGAGATAGGCGAGCCGCCCCGCCTCGACCGCATGGCGCATGGCGCGTGCCATCAAGATGGGATCTTTGGCTTCGGCGATCGCGGTGTTCATCAACACCGCATCGCAGCCCAGTTCCATTGCGACAGCCGCATCCGATGCCGTGCCCACGCCCGCATCCACAATCACCGGCACTTTGGCCTCTTCGATAATCATGCGGATGCCAATCGGGTTTTGAACGCCAAGACCGGAGCCGATAGGCGCGGCCAGCGGCATGATGGCGGCGGCACCCAACTCTTCGAGACGTTTGGCCATCAGCGGATCATCGCTGCAATAGACCATCACCTGAAACCCTTCTTTGATGAGAAGTTCGGTGGCCCGCAGCGTTTCAATCATGTCCGGGTAAAGCGTCTTGCGGTCGCCCAGCACTTCCAGCTTCACCAGCGTCCAGCCGCCCGCTTCGCGTGCCAGGCGCAATGTGCGCACCGCATCTTCGCCCGTGAAGCACCCCGCCGTATTGGGCAGATAAGTGACTTTTTTCGGGTCGATGAAATCCACCAGCTTGGGCTGGTCCGGATCGGTCAGGTTCACACGGCGTACCGCCACAGTCACCATTTCCGCGCCGCTGGCGTCCAGCGCGGCGGCGTTCTGCGCATAGGTTTTGTATTTGCCTGTGCCAATGATGAGTCGCGATTTGTAGGTCTTGCCCGCAATCACCAAGGGTTTGCCGGCTGGGGGCGTCTCAACCGGAGCATTGCCGCCACCGATAAAATGGACGATTTCGAGTTGATCACCGTCCTCCACATGCACATCTGCATATTCGGAACGCGGCACAATCTCTCGGTTGCGTTCCACGGCAATCTTGGCAGGATCGAAACCGAGCGCCGAAAGCAGGTCGTTCACGCTCAAGGTACCGTTGAGGTGCCGTGTTTCACCGTTAATTGTTACACTCACGCCCATAAAGCCTCTTGATGGTTAGAGGTTTCCGTTCGCCGCCGGGGCCAGTATAAAGCCCCAAAGTTCCTCGTTAACCGGAGTTCTCGTGGCACGGAAATCTTCCAGTCCAATGCGGCCCATATATGTCCTGAATGGTCCGAATCTCAACCTCCTTGGCACCCGCGAGCCGGAGGTGTATGGCCGCACGAGCTTGGCCGGGATCGAAAAGCAGGTTTCATCCAGGGCAAAAGACCATGAATTTTCTGTGGTTTTCCGGCAAACCAATCATGAAGGCGAGATGATCGACTGGTTACAGGAGGCGCGCACCAAGGCCGCAGGTGTTATTCTGAACCCTGCGGGATGGACGCACACATCCGTGGCATTGCTGGATTCCTGCCGTGCGCTTGACCGCCCGCTTATCGAGGTTCATCTGTCCAACCCGCATGCCCGCGAACCCTATCGCCGCCATTCCTTTGTCAGCGAGGCGGCGAAGGGTGTGATTTGCGGATTTGGCGCACAAAGTTACCTGCTGGCAGTCGATGCGCTGGCAGCCCTTCTCAAGGACCAGAAAGCATGAACATGAAGGACGTCAAACAAACGGGGACACGTTTGGCCGACACATCCCAAAGCGGCGGCAAGAATAGCGACAAGAGCACAATTGACGCCGCCGCCATTCGCGAGCTGGCCGGGCTTCTCGATGAAACCGGTTTGACCGAAATCGAGCTTGAACAAAACGGCGTGCGCCTGCGGGTTTCGCGCCAGCATTCGGGGCAGATGTCGGCCCCTGCATTTGCGGCTGCACCCGCCGCCGCACCAGCCGCAGCCCCGCCCGTTGCCGCCAAAGCAGAAGGCCCTGTGGCGGGCTCCGTGCCCTCCCCCATGGTGGGCACCGCCTATGTCTCGCCGGAGCCGGGCAAACCGCCCTTTGTAAAGGTCGGCGATTCGGTAAAAGAAGGCGATACGTTGATGATCGTGGAAGCGATGAAAACCATGAACCCGATCCTTTCGCCGCGTTCTGGAACCGTGAAAGAAGTTTGTATCCATGACGCCGAGCCTGTTGAGTTCGGCCAAACCCTGCTGGTTCTCTCCTAAGCGATGTTTGAGAAAATTCTGATCGCGAATCGGGGCGAAATCGCGCTTCGTATCAATCGCGCCTGTAAAGAGATGGGCATACAGACCGTGGCCATTCATTCCACGGCCGACGCTGATGCGATGCATGTGCGTCTGGCGGATGAAAGCGTATGCGTGGGCCCGGCCCCTGCCAGCCAAAGTTATCTCAACATCCCGGCCATTATGGCAGCGTGTGAAATCACGGGCGCGGATGCTGTGCATCCGGGCTATGGCTTTTTGTCGGAGAACGCGCGCTTCGCCGAAATCGTGACCGAACACGGCATCAATTTTATTGGTCCGCGCGCCGAACACATCCGCATGATGGGCGACAAGATCACCGCCATTAAAGCGGTCAAGGAACTGGGCATCCCCACCGTGCCGGGCTCCGGCGGTGCCGTTTCAGATGAAGATGCAGCGCGTGTGGCCGCAGACATTGGTTATCCCGTTCTGATCAAGGCGACGGCAGGCGGCGGCGGGCGCGGCATGAAGGTCGCCAATACGCCGGGCGAACTTTCGCTCGCCCTTTCGACCGCGCGCGCAGAGGCCAAAAGCGCGTTCGGCAACGACACCTGTTATATGGAAAAATACCTTGGCCAGCCGCGTCACATTGAGATTCAGGTGATGGCTGACGCCCACGGCAATGTGGTCCATCTGGGCGAGCGTGATTGCTCGCTACAGCGCCGCCATCAAAAAGTTTGGGAAGAGGCGGGCAGCCCCGCGCTCAACGCCGCACAGCGCGATGAAATCGGCGCTGTCGTCAGTTCCGCATTGACCAAGTTGGGGTATCTGGGTGCTGGCACAATCGAGTTTCTGTTTGAAGATGGCCGTTTTTACTTCATCGAGATGAACACCCGCCTGCAGGTCGAACATCCTGTGACCGAGGCGATCACAGGCATCGATCTGGTGCGCGAACAGATTCGTGTCGCCGACGGAGGGGCGCTGGAATTCAAACAATCCGATATTACTTTTTCCGGTCATGCCATCGAATGCCGCATCAATGCGGAAAACGCTTTTACCTTCCAACCATCGCCGGGGCTGATCACGCAATTTCATGCGCCGGGCGGCCTGGGCGTGCGTTTTGATTCCGCCATTTATGCCGGTTATCGCATCCCGCCCTATTACGACAGTTTGATCGGCAAGCTGATCGTGCACGGAAAAAACCGTAACGAATGCTTGATGCGGTTACGCCGCGCGCTGGATGAATTGGTGATTGGCGGCATTGATACGACGATCCCGCTGTTTCAACGCCTGATGAGTGCACCAGATATTCTGAATGGCGCGTATCACATCCACTGGCTTGAAAAATTCCTCGAAACCAA
>JBDZUY010000030.1:38005-42160 GCA_040255365.1 Hyphomicrobiales bacterium | reverse complement strand
GAGGTCAAACATGATGTCATCGCGTTTCTGACCCATCTGTCGGAAATCGTTGGGCCCGAAGCGCGCTTTGTGCATCAGGGCATGACATCGTCGGATGTACTGGACACATGTCTTTCGGTGCAACTTGCGCGCGCCGCCGATATTTTGATCGGTGATGTTGATGCGCTTTTGATCGCGCTGAAAAACCGCGCCTTTGAATTCAAGAACACGATCACGATTGGGCGCAGCCACGGCATCCATGCCGAACCAACGAGTTTTGGCGTGAAGCTGGCGACCTATTATGCGGAATTTGTGCGCGCTCGTGCCCGGCTTGTCACCGCACGCGAAGAAATTGCAACTTGCGCGATTTCTGGCGCGGTCGGCACATTCGCGAACATTGATCCGCGTGTTGAAGAACACGTCGCCAAACAGATGGGCCTGACGGTCGAGCCCGTTTCGACGCAAGTGATTCCGCGCGACCGGCATGCCGCATTTTTTGCCGCGCTGGCCGTAGTGGCCTCATCGCTGGAACGGCTGGCCACCGAAATTCGCCATTTGCAACGCACCGAAGTGTTGGAGGCAGAGGAGTTTTTCTCCGCCGGGCAAAAGGGCTCCTCGGCGATGCCGCACAAACGCAACCCGGTGCTGACCGAAAACATCACCGGCCTTGCGCGCATGGTGCGCGCCTATGCGCTGCCGGCGCTGGAAAATGTGGCGCTGTGGCATGAACGCGATATCTCGCACTCGTCTGTCGAGCGTTACATCGGCCCCGACGCAACGATCACATTGGACTTTGCGCTGATGCGCGCCGCCGGTGTGGTGGAAAAACTTTTGGTTTATCCCGAACGGATGCAGGAAAATGTCGATCGCACGCATGGGTTGGTGCATTCGCAGCGTGTGCTGCTCGCGCTGACGCAGGCCGGTGTGTCCCGCGAAGCTTCCTATCGTCTCGTGCAACGCAATGCGATGCGCACATGGAAGGGTGAGGGTGCGCTGCTTGATCTGTTAAAGGCCGACGCGGATGTGACCAAGGCGTTGCCGCCTGCACAGCTCGAAGGCTTGTTCGACCTCGGCTATCACCTCAAACACGTCGATACGATTTTCAAACGCGTGTTCGGCTAACCCTTTTCGACGGCGCCGCCATTATCGGCCCAATCCTTGAATCCGCCCAGATTGTAAACATTGGCATAGCCCATATCTTTGAGCAGCTTGCCGCTCAACGCAGCGCGCCCGCCTGATGCGCAATACAAAAGAATGGTCTTGTCCTTGGTGAAATTCTCGTCGTGGTAGGGCGTGTCAGGGTCGGCGCGAAATTCCAGCATGCCGCGCGAAACATGAATCGCCCCCGCGATCTTGCCGCTGGTCGCGACTTCGGGCGTATCGCGCACATCGACGACCAAAACATTCTCTTTTGCCATCATCGCTTTGGCTTCGGCTGTGTTCAGCTTTGGCACTGCGGCGTTGGCAGCTTCCATCATCTGTTTGACATTGGTGGACATGGTGCCCTCTCTCTGGCGCGAAACAGATTTAATGCGCCCGCAATTTGTATTTCACCGGCAGGCTTTTCAGCCCGCTGACAAAGATAGCTTGCACCCTTTTGGGTTCGCCCGCCAGTTCGATAAATTCCAGCCGTTTCAAAAGCTCGGCGAAGAAAGATTTGATTTCAATCTTCACCAGATGCTGACCCAAACAGACATGTGCGCCATAGCCAAAGCCGACATGGCGGTTGTTGGGCCGGTCCACCCGGAACTCAAACGGATCGTCAAACACGTCTTCGTCGCGGTTGCCGGACAGATAAAGCAGCGATAGCGCTTGACCTTTCTTGATCGTCTTGCCGCGCAACTCGTAATCTTCGGTTGCCGTGCGCATGAAATGCTGCACCGGGGTGGCCCAGCGCACCATCTCGTCAATCGCGCTGCCCAAAAGATCGGGATTGTCTTTCAGCTTTTGCATCTCGCCCGGATTTTCGATCAGCGCGCGCAGCCCGCCCGCAATCGTCGAACTTGTCGTGTCGTGCCCCGCCGTTGCGACGATGATGTAATACGATGCCATTTCCAGATCGCCGAGCGGACAGCCATGAACCTTGCCGTTGGCAATCACACTGGCCAGATCTTCGCCGGGATTTGCGCGGCGATCCGCACTCATCTTTCCGAAGTACTGAAAGAAATCCATGATCGCACTGGTGGTGGCCGCGCCGTCGTCTTCGCGGCGTTTCAAATCGGGGTCTTGTCCGCCAAACAATTCCTGCGTCAGTTTCAGCATCAGTGGTTCGTCGGATTCCGGCACGCCCAAAATCGACATGATGACATGCAGCGGATAATAGACGGCAATGTCTTTGACAAAATCGCACGTGCCGCCCATCTCCATCATTTTATCGACATAGCGTTTGGCCAGCTCGTCGGTGCGCGGCTGCATGTGTTTCAGATTCAGCGGCATGAACCAGCTTTGCGTCAGCCCGCGATAGGCGCGGTGATCGGGGTTGTCCATGTCGATCAAGGTGCGGAACGGTGAGACGCGGCCCGTCTTTGGGTCCGGTCCGCCCCAGGATGCGGCCATATCATTCTCGGTCTGAATATCCATCAGGGTCGAGCGCGGCTCGTTCAGGAAAATGTCGTTGCGCTTTTCAATTTCCAGAATGTCGGCGTGCTTGGTGATCGCCCAATAGGGACGAAAACCCTTTGGCTCGGTCCAATGTACCGGGTCTTCATCGCGCAACTTTTTTAGCAGCGCGTGAATTTTTTCTTCATCGGCATAGGTTTGCGGTGCGGCAATGGCATCGTCCAGCGACAATGCGGGCGTAGTCTCGACACTCATCTCTTGTCTCCTGCGCGTTAAGACCAATATCTGTAAGGTGCAAGTTTGAACCGCTTCACCTGTGCGGGGCAAGGCGGGCGGATCGGCGCACGAACAATGGGGAGGAGCGGACAATGCTATTTGCGCGAGTTATCAAACGGGGAACCCTGTTTGCCGTAACGGCATTGCCGCTGGCGCTTGGTCTTTCGGGCTGTTTTGATCTTTCACAGTCGGTCGCCATCGGCCGCACCGGCGCGGGCCAATACAAGGTCGCGGTATCGGCGGGCGGGCTTGTCGGCCGCGCGATGCGGGACAATAACGACGCCATTACGATTGGGCGCGGTCACGCAAAGAATGCGCATGTGGTGACGCGCACACAATCGCAAGACGGCAAGGTCACGCAAACATCAACCATCGCATTCAAGTCGCTGTCGGATTTGCATCTGGGCGATGATTTGATGAGCCTGCGCGTAACGCATCGTGACTTTTTTGGCCTTGGCCCGGCGCATGCTGTGTTCCGGCGCACCGTGCTGGTCGGCAATGTGCGCGCGGCACAGGCCCGCCAACATGATATGGGCAATGATTTTGGGCACGCCGTTTTGCAAACCATGTTTGGCGATCATGCTTACGTGTTTGCCGTCACGGTACCGGGCTCCATCGAAAAAATTGCGCCCTTGCGCATTGGCGGGCACACCATCACGCCAAAGGTGACGGGCGATTTTTATCATGGCCGTACGATTACATGGCGCATGCCATTGGCCGATATGCTGAGCGCAAAGATGCTCGTCTTCGAAGTCGAGTTTTCCGCCTTTGGCACATTTTCTGATGCGCAAAGCGTGCCCGACGACGCGGCGGTGCTATAGCCCTATTCCAAATCCATGCGTGCATGTTGGGACGGGTTTGCGCCCTGCGTATGGCCTTGTAAGCGTATGCGTTGTCGCGCCTGTCTTGCGCGCGCACAACGCGCGGCCTAACGCTCGATGGTTATCGGGAGGAAGCTGTTATGCGGTATGGAATGATGATTGCGGCAATGGCTGTTTGTTTGGTTTTGCCCGCGCAGGCCAAGGATAAGATTGCTGCCAATGCGCCGGTTCAAGTGATGATCATCGGCACCTTCCACATGGCCAATCCGGGCAGGGACATGCATGATGCGAAAGCGCCCGACGTGCTTTTGCCGAAGTATCAGGCGGAGCTCCAAGCGATTGCAGAAAGGCTGGCGCGCTTTCATCCCACTTTGGTCGATGTCGAATGGCCCGATGAACTCGTACAAAAGCGCTATGCGGACTATCTGAATGGCACGCTCAAGCCTTCGCATAACGAGGTGGTGCAAATTGGATTTCGCCTTGCCAAAATTGCTGGCGTCCGTGCCGTGCAAGGCATCGA
>JBDZUY010000030.1:0-37905 GCA_040255365.1 Hyphomicrobiales bacterium | reverse complement strand
AAATTGGATTTCGCCTTGCCAAAATTGCTGGCGTCCGTGCCGTGCAAGGCATCGATTCCGATGGCGATTTTCCTTACGAACCGGTCGAGGCCTATGCCAAAGCGCATGGCCAGGATGCCATCCTGAAATACGCCAATGATCAAACCGAGGCGATGGTACAGGCGCAGAGCCGCTTGCTGCGCGAAAAAGGCATTACTGCCATGCTGCGCCGTCTCAACGATCCGGCAAAGCTGGTTGGCGATAACATCTTCTATCCGCTGATGCTGCGTGTGGGCAGCGGTAACGATCAGCCGGGCGCGGCGCTTTTGACGGCGTGGAACGGCCGCAATTTTCGTATCTGCGCCCATCTGGTTCAGCGCTCAAAACCCGGCGATCACATTGTCGTTTTGTTCGGCGCTGGGCATGAGCTTTTGCTGCGGCAGTGCATACAGCAATCGCCCGGCTTCAAACTGGTTGAACCAAACGATTATTTGTAAAGCTGTTTCTCACAGGACCATTCGCCTTTCCGTCATCGCCGGGCCTGTTCCGGCGATCCATAAACACAAATCATGAAAACTGGAATCGGTTTGTGTTCATGGATGACCGCCACGGTGGGCGGTCATGACGAATAAAGAATGGTTCAGGCGATCATCACTTCAGTTAGGCAACGCATAGGCCATCAACTGGTCGCCGCGTTTGGTGCCCAGCTTTTCATGCCCGCCCGCTGCGATGACGACATATTGCTTGCCCTTCCACATGTAACTCATCGGCGTTGCCTGTCCGCCAGCGGGAAGCCGGGCCTTCCACAATTCCTTGCCGCTTTTCGCATCAAAGGCGCGAATGTAATCGTCCATTGCCGCGCCAATGAAAATCAGCCCGCCGCCCGTCACCATCGGTCCGCCGATATTCGGCACGCCAATCGTGCCCAACACATATTGCGAATAGGGCGCGAGATCTTCGGATGTGCCGAGCGGCACGTCCCACAAAACTTTGCCGCTATGCATGTCGATGGCATGCAACTGCCCCCATGGCGGCGGATTGCAGGGCAGCCCCCAGGGCGAGGTCATTACAACCCGGCGCATGCCGAACGGCGCACCCTTGTCTGGCGAAATTTCGACATCCGGTTCCTTGTCCCGCGCCGCCTTTACATCTTTTGCTGGGATCAGCGTCACCAGATGCATCGCGTTGGATGTGTTGACATAAGCAATGTTGGTTTTGGGGTTGAACGCCAGACCGCCCCAATTGGTGCCGCCGCCGGTAAAGGGAAACACGATGGTACCTTGCGTCGATGGCGGGGTGTACATCCCTTCATATTTGGCGGCTGCAATCGCGTCGCGGCATTTGCCGCGGTCCCAGAATGTCAAACCATAGGCGTCATCAGGTGTAATGCTGTGACGCGCCAACGGGCGCGGCGCGATGGGGAAGGGCTGCGTCGGCGACAGTTTTTCGCCCGGCGCGCCATCTTGCGGCACTTTGCGTTCCACCACGGGGATGATCGGCTTGCCGGTGTCGCGGTCCAAGGTAAACACCAAACCCTGTTTGGTCGGCTGAATCACCGCATCAACTGTGCGGCCCTTGTACGTGATGGTGGCCAGTGTCGGCTGTGCGGCCACATCATAATCCCAGACATCGTGATGCGTGGTTTGAAAACTCCACGCCACGCTGCCATCGGCAATGCGCAGGGCCACAACGGAATCCGCGTAAGCGTTGTTGCCCGGCCGCATGCCGCCCCAAAAATCCGGGCTGGGTGAAGATGTCGGCACAAACACCAGCCCGCGTTTTTCATCCACGCTCATCGGCGCCCAGGCATTGGCCGCGCCCGCGCGAATGCCCGGCGAGCCAGACAGCACATCAAAATGCCATTTGGCGGCGCCGGTTACGGCATCATATGCGTTGATCGTGCCGGGCACTTCATCGACCGTCTGATTGTCGTCAATCGATGAGCCGACAATGATCGTGCCGTTGGCAATGACCGGCGCGGATGTGATCTGCATGCCCGCTTTGCGGCCCGGCTTTTTTTCCGGAACGATTTTCACGGTGCCGTTCTGGCCAAAGCCGTCGCAGGGTTTGCCGGTTTTGGTATCCAGCGCGATGAGGCGCAGATCATTGGTGTTCATCACAATGCGGCTGGCGCATACCGCGCCGGGCGCGGGATCATGCCAAAAGGCAACGCCGCGGCAATTGAAGCTGTTGGGGTAATACATGCCCTTGGTTTTGATGCGCGGGTCATAGCGCCAGATCTGTTTGCCCGTGCCGGGGTCCAGCGCGCTGACCGCGTTGAACGGCGAACAGACATAAAGCCGCCCCTCGGCCAGAATGGGCGTGTTTTCAAAGGCGCTGCGGCGGATTGCATCGGCATGCCGCGTCATCGCACCGGTGGAAGTGCTCCAGGCCGGTTTCAGCTTTGTCACATTGGCGGGGGTAATCTGGCTGGCCGGTGAAAAGCGCATGCCGCCCTGATCCCCGCCATAGGTGGGCCAGCCCGCGTCCGCCGCCTGTGCCGCGCCGCATGCCAGAATCATCAGCAAGGCGGCGGCGATTGTTGCGCGCGCTGTGGTCGCAAGCGTAAGCGTGGCACCATATAGTCGGGACAGGGCTTTGATGGGCATGGTTGGTTTCCGTGGTTGAGAACACATCGGAAAATCGGGATTCCGCTGCCCCGCCGCAAGGCGAAGGGGGCGAACGGCGGCGTGGCAGCCATCTGTGGCGGGGCGCTGTGACGTTCGGCGATGGATGGGGGACGAACGGCGCGCGCTGGCGCAGCTTTGTCTGGGGGCTGGGCGCCATCGCGGTGTTGGTCGGCGCGTTCAACACCATCAATGTCATGTCGGTCTTGCATGGCCGCCCCGATCTGGCCCCGATCGAACCGATCATCTGGGAGGGATCAAGCTGGATCACCTTTGTCAGCTTCGCAGGCATCGCATGGGCCGCGCTGCAATTGGCGCCATTTTCCACGTGGCGCCGCTGGCGGTTTGCAGCGGTTCATCTGCCAGCGCTGGTCTTGTTCTCTGTGCTGCATGTCGCGGGCTTCATGCTGATCCGCGTGGCGGTCTATGCCGCGGCGGGAAGTCATTATCGCGGCGCCAGCGTGGCAAATTTCCCTTACGAATTTGGCAAAGACATTCTGGGTTACGTGCTGGCGGTGCTGGCGTTCTGGTTTGCCACACGCCAGGCACCGCAAGGCGCTGCGCCCCAGCCTGTGAGCGATACGTTTGATATTCGCGACGGGGCCAGGCTGAATCGCGTGAAGCTGGCCGATATTATGGCCGTCACGTCTGCGGGCAATTATGTGGAGTTCGTGTTGGCGGACGGGCGCAAATTGCTGATGCGCGGCGCATTGAGCACACTGGAATCCGAGCTGACGCCAAGCGGCTTTGTGCGCACCCATCGCTCATGGCTGGTCAATGCAGCCGCCGTTACCGCGCTGAAGCCCCAAGGCTCCGGCGATTATGCCGTGTCGCTGGGCGAATTGGAGGTGCCGCTGTCGCGCCGCTTCCCCGATGCCTTGGCGCGCCTGCGCCAAGGCTAGAGCAACGTGCGGGCAAGTGGGCACCGGTTGCCCGCGGAAAGTTGCGGTCAATTAAAGCGTTTAGAGCATTGATGCGATTCCAAGGGAACGCATCATGCTCTAGGGCGCCAAGGCCGGGGTCGGATTAGCGCTATTTTTTGCCGTTCTCGCTCATTATCTGTTGGGCTGCCTCGGCCAGAAGCTCTTCCATCTTGCGGCGGATCAAATGGTCGGAATGATCGACTTTTGCGGTATCGAAATCGCCGCGCACCTTGCGGAACACATCATCATCGCCCGCCTCTTCAAAATCGGCCTGAACCACGGCTTTGCCATAGGCTTCGATCGCGTCGCCTTTCAGGCCCATTTCGGTGGCCGCCCACCGGCCCAGCATCATGTTCCGCCGTGCCATCACCTTGAAACGCAGCTCTTCGTCATGCGCCCATTTGGATTCAAACGCCTTTCCTCTGTCGTCAAAGCCGCTGCTCATTACTAACCTCTTGAAATAACATGTGTATCGGCGCTCTTGCGTGCCGGTGCCGATAGAATATAACCCACCCGGCAGAACTTCGCGACAGGGCTTCCGCCGCATCCGGGGCATTTGCCGGGGACGGTGAGCATCCGCTAGATTGCCCTATCGCCAGTGGGATTTTTCGGGGCGCGCGCGTGCCCCTTTTTCGCATTTTGGGCCCCTCAACGCCCAAGGATATTCGATGAAACGCCGCCGCATGATCTACGAAGGCAAGGCCAAGATCCTCTATGAGGGGCCTGAGCCGGGCACGCTTGTGCAATATTTCAAGGACGACACCACCGCCTTCGACGCCACGAAAAAGGCGGTGCTGGACGGCAAGGGCGTGCTCAACAACCGCATCAGCGAATATCTGATGAACCAGTTGAACGCCATCGGTGTGCCGACGCATTTTGTGCGCCGCCTGAACATGCGCGAACAGCTCATCAAAGAGGTGGAGATCATCCCCCTCGAAGTGGTGGTGCGCAATGTGGCGGCCGGATCGATGGCCAAACGGCTGGGCATCGAAGAAGGCACGGCGCTGCCGCGCTCCATCATCGAATATTATTACAAGAACGATGCGCTGCATGACCCGTGGGTCAGCGAGGAACACATCACCGCCTTTGGCTGGGCAAGCCCGCAAGACCTTGATGACGTTGTGAACCTGACGATCCGGGTGAATGATTTTCTGTCCGGGTTGTTCTTGGGTGTCGGTATCAAGCTGGTCGATTTCAAGCTGGAGTTTGGCCGGCTGTGGGAAAATGAATATATGCGCATCGTGCTGGCCGATGAGATCAGCCCGGATTCGTGCCGGCTGTGGGATGTCGCGACCAATGAGAAGATGGACAAGGACCGCTTCCGCCGCGATCTGGGCGGGGTTGTGGAAGCCTATTCCGAAGTCGCAAAACGGCTGGGCATCATGCCCGAATCGGTGCAAGGCGAGGCCAAGGGCCCGGTCTTGGTGAAATGATTTTTGTTTCCTCGTGCTTCGACAGGCTCAGCATGAAGAAACACACAAAGCCTCATCCTGAGCGTGTCGAAGGGTAAGGCCATCTGGAATGAAAACATGAAAGCGCGCGTATTTGTGACGTTGAAAACAGGTGTTCTGGACCCGCAGGGCAAGGCGATTGGCCGCGCGCTGCAAGGGCTGGGCTTTTACGGCGTTGGTGAAGTGCGCCAGGGCAAGCTGATCGACATCGAACTTGCGGAAAACGACGAGGCCAAGGCCCGCGCCGATCTGACAGCGATGTGTGAAAAGCTTTTGGCCAATACCGTGATCGAAAAATACGAGATCGAATTGAAGGCGTGACGCCATGAAATCCGCTGTCATTGTTTTTCCCGCGTCGAATTGTGATCGCGATGCGCAAACGGCGCTGAGACATGTCACCGGCGAAGAGCCGCACATGGTCTGGCATCAGGAAGCCGATTTGCCCGATGTCGATCTGGTGGTTCTGCCGGGCGGGTTTTCCTATGGCGATTATTTGCGCTGCGGCGCGATGGCGGCGCAGTCCAACATTGTGCGCGCGGTCAAAGCCCATGCCGATCGTGGCGGCGTGGTGGTCGGCATCTGCAACGGTTTTCATGTGCTCACCGAAACGCGCATGCTGCCCGGTGTGTTGATGCGCAATGCCGATTTGCGCTTTGTCTGCCGTCCCGTGCGTCTTGAAGTTGATGAAACGCAAAGCGCGTTTACGCGTCTCTATGACAAGGGACAGGAAATCACGTTCCCCGTCGCGCATGGCGAGGGCAATTATTACGCCGATGATGAAACGCTGGACCGGCTGGAGGGCGAAGGCCGCGTCGCGTTCCGTTACGCCGATGGTGACAACCCCAACGGCTCGGCGCGCAACATCGCCGGTATCCTGAATGAAAAACGCAATGTGCTGGGCCTGATGCCGCACCCCGAACGGGTGTGCGATCCGCTGCTGGGCGGCACCGATGGCACCATCCTGTTCAAGAGTTTGATGGAAGGGCTGGGCTAAGCGGTGCTTGAAAAGCGCCTATCCAGCCCCAGTTCTAAGACCCGTATTTGATGCAAAGGTCTGAAAGATCGTGATCTCCACCCCCCGCCACGAAAAGCCCGGTTCAAACAGGCGGACCGACTTTTCCTCCCCTGTTTACGGGGGAGGTGTCGCGTGCAACGCGACGGAGGGGGCGGGGGTGTCCCGTGTTTTTGTCCGAAAAATGAAATTTAACTTTCAAAATCTGGTGGTTTATTCGTGATTACCCCCCAAATCGTCAAAGACCACGGTCTGTCCGAAGACGAATACGCGCATATCAAGCGGCTTTTGAATCGCGAGCCGAACATGGTGGAGCTGGGCGTGTTTTCGGTGATGTGGTCGGAGCATTGCTCGTATAAATCCACGCGCGCGCATTTGCGCAAATTGCCGACCAAGGCGCCGTGGGTGATTCAGGGGCCGGGCGAAAACGCGGGCGTGATTGACATTGGCGATGGCGATGCCTGCATCTTCAAAATGGAATCGCACAATCACCCGTCATTCATCGAGCCTTATCAGGGCGCTGCCACCGGCGTCGGCGGCATCATGCGCGATGTCTTTACGATGGGCGCGCGCCCCATCGCGATGATGAATGCGCTGCGCTTTGGTGAACCGTCGCATCCCAAAACCCGCCACCTTGTATCCGGTGTCGTGTCGGGCATTGGCGGTTATGGCAATTGCATGGGCGTGCCGACCGTTGGCGGCGAGGTGAATTTTCACCGTTCCTACAATGGCAACATTCTGGTCAATGCGATGTGCGTCGGCCTTGCCAGACAGGACAAGATTTTTCTGTCTGCTGCAAAGGGCGCAGGGAATCCCGTTGTCTATGTTGGTTCCAAGACGGGGCGCGATGGCATTCACGGCGCAACAATGGCGAGCGCCGAATTCGATGATGATTCGGACGAAAAGCGCCCCACCGTACAGGTTGGTGATCCGTTCACCGAAAAGCTCCTTCTCGAAGCCTGCCTCGAATTGATGGCGACCGATGCGATCATCGCGATTCAGGATATGGGTGCGGCGGGTCTTACATCCTCGTCCGCCGAAATGGGTGACAAGGGCGGCAGCGGCATTGAACTGGATCTCGACAAGGTTCCGCAACGCGAAGCAAACATGAGCGCGTACGACATGATGCTCTCGGAATCACAGGAGCGCATGCTGGCGGTGCTGAAGCCGGGGCGCGAGGCGCAGGCCGAAGCGATCTTCAAAAAATGGGAACTGGATTTCGCTGTCATTGGCATTACGACCGATACCAAACGGCTGGTGGTGAAACACAAGGGTGACGTGGTCGCCGACATGCCGATTACCGCTTTGTCCGATGAAGCGCCGGTGTATGAACGCCCGTTTGAGGTGCCGCAGCCAACAGGCGAGGCGCAGCCCAAACATGATGCGACGCGCAAAATTCTGCCTTCCCTGAAAACCATCTTGGCCGCGCCCGATATGTGTTCGCGCCGCTGGGTGTGGGAACAATATGATCACACGGTAATGGCCGACACGGTGCAAATCCCCGGCGGCGATGCGGCGGTTGTGCGCGTGCATGGCACGAACAAGGGTTTGGCGATCACCACCGATGTGTCGCCGCGTTATTGCGCCGCCGATCCGTTTGAGGGCGGCAAACAGGCGGTCGCCGAAGCATGGCGCAACATCAACGCAGTTGGCGCGTTGCCGTTGGCCGTCACCGACAATCTGAATTACGGCAATCCGCAAAAGCCGCACATCATGGGCCAGATCGTGGCCGGTATTGATGGCATTGGGGCGGCGTGCCGCGCGCTCTATTTTCCGGTGATTGGCGGCAATTGCTCGCTCTATAACGAAACCAATGGTGAGGGTATTTTACCGACACCTGCCATTGGTGCGGTTGGTTTGATGGGTGATGTGCACCGCATGGCGACCATTGCACTGAAACGCGACGATGATGTGCTGGTGCTGCTCGGTGAAACACGCGGCCATCTTGGCCAGTCAATATATTTGCGCGAGATCGAGGGCCGTGAGGTCGGTGCCGCGCCGCCGGTTGATCTGGGCGTAGAAAAAAAGATCGGCGATTTTGTGCGCGGGTTGATTGAAAGCGGCCGCGTTGATACCTGCCACGATCTTTCGGATGGCGGGCTTTTGGTTGCGCTGGCCGAAATGGCGATTGCCGGAAATATCGGTCTGGATGTAAGCATTATTGGTGACGGGATTCCGTTCCTCTTTGGCGAAGATCAGGGCCGTTATGTTCTGGCAGTTGGCGCCGCAGATGCCGCAAAAATTCTGGACGACGCCAAAGCCGCAGGAATTGCCGCATCTTTGATCGGCAAGGCCGATACGCGTAAGCTTGTGCATGTTGCGGGCGAAGGCGAGATTGCGCTGGCTGAATTGCGTGCCGCACATGAAGGCTGGTTCCCCCGCTATATGAGCGGCGAGGAATCGCCGCCCGCGAATTGAGAAAAGTGAGCTGATGTCATGGCGATGAGTGCGACCGAAATCGAAAAACTGATCAAGGATGCATTCCCTGATGCCGATGTGGAAATAACCGATCTGGCCGGGGACAATGACCATTACGCCGCCATGGTCACGTCGTCCGCGTTCAAGGGGAAATCCCGCGTTCAACAGCATCAGATGGTTTACGAGGCGCTGAAGGGCCGCATGGGCGGTGTGCTGCACGCGCTGTCGTTGCAAACCAGCGCAAAGGATTAGGCATCCGCAAAGGATTAGACCGCGTCGCCTTGACCCTTCGCGCCCGCGTTCTTACCTGTTAGTGTTCAGTGCTATTCCAAGGGCCGCTTTTGGCGGAGAAACATATGTCCAATCCTGTTCACGACCGCATCCAGACCGAAGTTTCCAGCAATGACGTGCTGCTGTTCATGAAGGGCACGCCCGTGTTCCCGCAATGCGGGTTCTCCTCCATGGTGGTGCAGGTGCTGTCCCATGTGGGTGTGAAATTCAAAGCGGTGGATGTGCTGGCCGATCCCGATGTGCGCCAGGGCATCAAGGAATTTTCCAACTGGCCGACGATCCCCCAGCTTTATGTGAAGGGCGAATTTGTTGGCGGTGCGGACATTGTTAAAGAAATGTTCGAGGCAGACGAGCTGGTGCCGTTCTTCGCGGAAAAGGGCATCGCGCTCGAAACCGCGTAAGGCTTATTGCTGCGCAAAGTGCCGCGCCCAAACTGGCGCAATGGCAGGACGGCTGGCCAGTGCATTGGCCAGTTCAACCAGCTTCGGCAAATTTTCCGCGCGCCATTCCGCGCCTGCGGACCAGCGTGAAAACATCGCCGCATAAATATCCACCGCGCTGAAGCCGGTGGACAAAAACCACGGGCCCGCCAATGCCCGCTCCAAAAGCAACAGGCGTTTGCGCACCCGCGCGCGCGCAATATCGCGCACCGCTTCGGTGGAATCAGCATCCGGTGAAAAGCGTTCGGGGTAATCGGCAATCTCGACCGCCGGATAGATCTCTGATGCCATGAACGCGATCCAGCGATAGGCCTGTGCCCGCGCAAAACTCGCCTGCGGCGGCAGCAAATGCGCGTTTGGAAAATAATCGGCAATGGTCAGCAGGATCGCCGCGCTTTCAGTGACAATCTCGCCTTCCGGGGTACGCAAGGCCGGCATTTTTCCGGACGGGTTGATGGCCAGAAACGCGGGCGATTTCTGTTCGCTTTTTTCCAGCGAAATGGTTTGAAATTCGTATGGTGCACCGGCCTCTGCCAAGGCTGCCTCGGCTGAAAACGCGCCAGAACCCTTGTCGCCAAAGATCGTAAAACTCATGGGAGCAATCTCCGTCGCGCAGGCATCAATGCAAAAGGCCCGCGGGGATCATCCCGCGGGCCTTGAGCCAATGCAAATGAAAGAATGCTCAGCGCGAATAGAATTCGACCACCAGGCTCGGCTGCATCTGGCCGGCGTAAGGCACATCGCCCAGCTTCGGTGTGCGCAGGAATTTCGCAGTCATCTTGTTGTGATCGGTTTCAATGTAATCGGCCACATCGCGTTCCGGGCTGCGCGTTGCTTCGATCACCAGCGCCATCTCCCGCGCCTTGTTGGAAAGCTCCAGCACATCGCCTTCCTTCACGGGATAGGAGGCGATCGTGACGCGGCGGCCATTCACTTTCACATGACCGTGGCTGACAAGCTGGCGCGCGGCAAACGGGCTCGGCACGAATTTGGCGCGGAATACCACGGCGTCCAAACGGCGTTCCAGGATACCGATCATGTTCTCGCCGGTGTCGCCGGGGCGGCGTACCGCTTCGGTATAATATTTGCGGAACTGCTTTTCGGTGATGTTGCCGTAATAGCCTTTGAGCTTCTGCTTGGCCTGCAGCTGTGTGCCGTAATCCGACAGCTTTTTGGCGCGGCGCTGGCCATGCTGACCCGGTCCATAGGAGCGTTTGTTGACCGGGCTTTTGCCACGGCCCCAAATGTTTTCGCCCATGCGGCGGTCAAGTTTGAATTTGGCGCTAATACGTTTGCTCATCAATCGGTCCAGTTCACGGCTCGGAAAAAATCGGATAATGCGCACGTGGCCAAACAGGGTCTGGCTGCGTTTGCGCAAGGCGGGC
This sequence comes from Hyphomicrobiales bacterium, assembly GCA_040255365.1. GTDB lineage: Bacteria > Pseudomonadota > Alphaproteobacteria > Micropepsales > Micropepsaceae > Rhizomicrobium. The sequence goes on along the minus strand of JBDZUY010000030.1, from coordinate 27,379 downwards.
AATATAGTCAGGGATTGCGCGCTGTCAATCCACCATAAGCCACGGAGAATGCAGCAGATTTTGAATCATCCTCAACCTGTGATTGCAATTTGGGGTGCTGGCAGCAGTTTGGCTTGACGCAGCTTAGCGGCGCACCGCAGTTTGCCGCGGTTCTTTCGGCCCCGTGGCGGAATGGTAGACGCAACGGACTTAAAATCCGTAGTTCTGAAAGGGACGTGTCCGTTCGAGTCGGACCGGGGCCACCATTTTTGTTTGCACGTTGCCGTCGGCCAGCCCAGCGCGCGCAGGAGTAGGGGGAAGACATGCCAGCCAAAACATCGCGGCGTTCCATGTTGCAAATGGCCGGGCTTGGCGCGGCCGCATTACCACTCGCCACCACGGCAAACGCGGCCACCAAAACAACACAGAAAACGAAAGATCCCGGCATGTTGATTATCAATGCATTGGGCGGGATCGATGATCCCAATGTCGCATTGCACCGCCCGCAATCTGATAATCCGGTGGACACTGGCATACCCGATATTGATGCGCGCGCGCTGAGGGAGGGGCATGCGTCCGGCCTCAATGCGGTGAACATTACGTTGGGCTATGTCGGCGGGCCGCAAGAGCCATTTGAATACACGATCAAGACGATTGGTGTGTGGGACCGGGTGCTGCGCGAACATGCCCATGATCTGACAAAGGTGTTGAGCGCGGACGACATTTTGAAGGCCAAAGAAGATGGCAAGATCGGCGTGATCTATGGCTTTCAAAACGGCGCAATGGTGGGCAACAAGCCAGAACGGGTTGAGGTGTTTGCCGATCTGGGCGTGCGTGTTTTTCAACTCACCTACAATCCGACCAATCAACTTGGTGATGGGTCGATGGCGCTGGAGAATCGCGGGCTGACGGACCTGGGCCGCGAAGTCGTGGCGCGGCTGAACGCGGCAAAGTTGATGGTCGATCTGTCTCATTCGGGACAGAACACATGTCTGGAAGCGGCACGTATTTCCAAACAGCCGATTTCCATCAATCACACCGGCTGCCGCGCGCTATGTGATCTGCCGCGCAACAAGACCGATCAAGAGCTGAGGCTGGTAGCGGACAAAGGCGGTTTTGTCGGCATCTATTTCATGCCGTTCCTGACCATCAGCGGTCACGCCACGGCCGATGATGTTGTTGCCCATATTGAGCATGCACTGAATGTGTGCGGCGAAGACCATGTCGGCATCGGCACCGATGGTTCGGTCACATCCATTGATGATCTGGATAGATTCCAATCCTTCCTTGCCAAGCAGGTGACAGATCGCGCCAAATCGGGCTTGGGCGCCACCGGCGAGCGGCCCGATACCTATCCGTTTGTTGTGGATTTGCGCGGCGTCGATCAGTTCCGAAAATTGATTGGCTTGCTGAAGGGGCGCGGGCACAGCCAGTCACGCATCGAAAAAATCATGGGCCGCAACTTTTTGCGCTATGCCCAGCATGTCTGGGGCGCGTGATGAATATTCCGGTTCCGCCGATCATCTGGCCCAAGGAATTTCAAGCGATGGGGCCGGATGGCGACCCCTCTATTGTTCTGTCTGCTGATGCGCAAATCGGCGGTGTGCAGTTTTTGCTGACGGGGTTGCGTACACATGAAGGCATGCGCATGCCCGATTACCGCGCCGATGTTCCGCGCGAGGCTTACGAGGCCAAGCTGCATGCGCTTTTGGATGCAATCGAAACGCTGTCAGCCTCGATTGAACCCGAGCTATTGGAGATTTCCGGCGCAACCTATCTGGTGTGGATGGTGCCGCGCGCCCGGCAGGCGTAAATGCGCTGCGCCAAACACGCTTCTACATATCTGATTGTGCATAGGGCCTGACGGATTCGGCCACCGAATCGGCGATATGTTCTTTGGTTATAATGCCCGCGACATCGGCCTTGTGCGGAATACCGCGTGATTTCACGACCACGATCATCGAGGCTTTGCGCCGCCACATGCGCCCAATCACTTTGAACATGATGGCGTCTTCGCGCGCGATTACAAAATTTTTGCTGGCCACGGCGCCCAGCGTGACCCCGGTGTAAGAACCGCCCAGCCCGCGCCTCAGCGATGTGTTGACCCGCAAAACACCGGCAATGCGTGTGCCTTGCGTGATCACCACATGGCGCAGGCCAGCGTGATGTTCCGGCAATTGCAGAAATTCATCGAACGGCATATCGGCGGGCAGCACCATCATGTCCTTGTCCATCACGTCACCGGCCTGACGCACCAGGAACATGTTGGCGTGCATCGCCTTGGGAATGAAGTGGCGGCGTGCAACCAGTTTGATAGTGTAGATATTTTCGCGACTGAAGATGCGGCGAATGCCGATAGAAATCGCAACGGCCATGATCATTGGCATCACGATGTCGTAATCGCGCGTCATTTCAAAAATCATTGTCACGGCCGTCATCGCGGCACCCGTCGCGCCGCCGACGATCGCTGCCATGCCAACCATTGCGCATGCGGCGATGGTGATGTCCGCGCCCGGTGCTATCAGGTGTACGGCCGCGCCAAATGCGCCGCCAATAGCTGCGCCCATGAAAAGTGATGGCGAGAAAATGCCGCCCGATGAACCTGAACCCAGGCTCACACTGGTGGCAATCAGTTTGCCGAAAAACAAAAGCGCCAATAATGGCGCGGCGGTAAGCCCGCCCAGCAGAATATCCTGAACGGTGGAATAGCCGACGCCTTCGATATGGTAATGGCCGGTGTAAAAGAAAAAGCCATACATCATCAGGCCCAGCAGAAGCATGCCAACGCTGTGGCGTAGATAGGCATTCTTGATGTGCTCGAAAATATCTTCGCACAAATGCAGGCCGCGAATGAAGCCGATGGATGCAAAACCGCAAACCACGCCAAGCGCCGCAAACAACACAAGCGAAAAGAGTGATGATGTGTGATCGCTGGTCAGGAAAATTGGCGGAATGCTAAAAGCGGGGTTCAACCCCAAAAACAGACGCGCAATAAAGGTCGCGGTTCCGGTCGCCAGTGCCACAGGCAAAAACGTGCGCACGCTGACTTCGGGCAGCATCAATTCGATGGCAAACATCACCCCGCCGATGGGCGTGTTGAATGTGGCGGCAATGCCCGCGCCCGCGCCCGCCGCGACAAGTGTCAGCCGCTGCCAGGATTCCATGCGCACATATTGACCAACGGTAGAGCCAAGCGATGCGCCGATCTGAATGATCGGCCCTTCGCGGCCTACCGCCGCGCCCGTGCCAATAGCCAATGCGGATGCCAGCGATTTTACAATCGCGACCACGGGGCGGATTTTGCCGTCCTGATAGAAAATCGCGTCCATCACCTCTGGCACGCCGTGGCCACGTGCTTCGGGCGCAAATTTGGTGACGAGAAAGGTAACGCCTAGCCCGCCAATAATGGGCACCAGAATGACCCACGGCCCCCACGGGCTCGGTGGGGTGTAGATATTGGCGTTATAGACCCAGTCGAATTGGCCAAGAAAAAAGACATTGTGCAGAAAGCCGATCAAGCCGCGAAATGCGATCGCGCCGAACCCGGTGATGATGCCCACACCGACGGCGATCACGGAAAAGACGCCCAACCCCATGCGCGGTGCGGCAAAGACCCGGTTCATGGATGTGCCTGTTGCGTCAATGGCACTACAGATTCTCCCCCCTGCAACGCGGCCCGGAGTGCTGCGGTGCGGTGTTGTTGTGCGTTCGCTGGCGCTAAGGCCGTTCGAACGGGTTTAAACGAGCGTTCGCATCGGTGCAAATGCGCCGCCCGCCTTGTGCGGGCATAGCTGCCAAAAACAAGAAAGGCCGCCTCGCCTGAGCGAAGCGGCCTTTCCATTGTCAGCTGCGGGTCCGAACGGAGCCGCTATGCGTCGCGGATTAAGCGTCGCGGATCCCGCTAGAGGCGAGGATCCAGGTCGCGGCATCCGTCCGCCGCAGATAATGACAATGAGACACTGGATCACCTCCTTTCGTGTTGGTTGCGAGGATGAGCATACAGGTATTCGCCAATTTTCAAAATACGGGGTTAGGCCCGCCTTACATCTGCATGGTCCAACCTTCAACGCCCATCGCCGCCTGGCGCACCGCTTCGGTTAAGGTCGGGTGGGCGTGGGATGTGCGCGCAATATCTTCGCTCGCCAGCCCGATTTCGATAGCCAGCGCCGCTTCCTGAATAAGATTGCCCGCTTCGGCGCCCAGAATATGCACGCCCAACACCTTGTCGGTCTTGGCATCGGCCAGCACCTTGGCAAAGCCTTCGGTGGCGGCAATGGTTTTGGCACGCGCATTGGCGGTGAAGGGGAATTTGCCGACCTTGTATTCGATGCCTGCTTCTTTTAGTTGTTCTTCGGTCTTGCCGACGCTGGCTACTTCGGGCGCGGTGTAAACCACGGCGGGAATCGCGTCATAATTCACATGGCCCTTTTTGCCCGAAATGTTTTCGATACAGGCGACCGCTTCGTCTTCGGCCTTGTGCGCCAACATCGCATCGGGGCGGCAATCGCCAATGGCCCAGATGCCTTCCACATTGGTTTTGAAATGCGCGTCGGTTGCAACGCGACCGCGTTCATCCAGCTTCACGCCAACTTCTTTCAGGCCAAGATTATCAGTGTAGGGCTTGCGGCCGATGGAAACCAGCATCACATCGGTTTCGATGGTTTGTTTGTCGCCGCCCTTGGCCGGTTCCACAGTTACCGATAGCGCACCGGATTTTTTCTCCACGCCGACAACTTTGGTGGAAAGCTGAAACTTCATGCCCTGGCGCGATAGTATGCGCTGAAACTGTTTGCCGATTTCGCCGTCCAGACCCGGCGTGATGCGATCAAGAAATTCCACCACCGTCACTTCGCTGCCCAGCCTGCGCCATACCGAGCCAAGTTCGAGCCCGATATAACCGCCGCCGACAACCAGCAAACGCTTGGGCACCGATTTCAGCGACAGTGCGCCGGTGGACGAAACGATCTGTTCTTCGTCAATGGTCACACCGGGAAGTCCCGTCACATCCGATCCCGTGGCGATGACAATGTGTTTGGCGGAAAGTTCGCGTGTGCTGCCGTCTTTGGTTTTCACGCTCACTTTGCCGGGCGCGGTAATGCGGCCTTCGCCGACAATCCCTTCGGATTTGTTTTTCTTCAAAAGAAATTCAACGCCCTTGGTCAGCTCGCCAACCACTTTGGTTTTGTGCGCCATCATCGTGGGCAGATCGAGCTCAATCTTTGCCTTGATGCCCAGCTTTTCGAAGTCGCTGGACGCTTCATAAAAGCGTTCGCTGGTATGCAATAATGCCTTGGACGGGATGCAGCCGACATTCAGACAGGTGCCGCCAAACAGGCCGCGTTTGTCGATGCAGGCACTGGAAAGGCCCAGCTGACCGGCACGGATCGCGGCGTTGTAACCGCCGGGACCGCCGCCAATGACAATGACATCGAATGAATCGGCCATGAGCAAAATCTTTCCCTAAACAAGAATCTGAACAAAAATGAGCACAATTCCGATCGTGGCAATTTGCCAGAACACTGTGCGCATATGCGGCACGCCCGCAATATAAAGCGGAAAATAGACGATGCGGCCCACCAGATACACCGCAGAACCGATTTCAGACCAGATACCGAGCCGGTTTGCCGCATGCACAAGCACGATGGCTGCGGCGAACAGCGGGAAGGTCTCCAGAAAATTGCGCAAAGCGCGATGATAACGCCCTGCCATGCCGGTGGGCATTTTCGGTTCGTCGCGCGCGCTGATCGTATAGGCGTGGCCGACCTGCTTTTTGTAGGCAAAGCTTTCTGCGCCAATATGCACAAGGCCCAGAAACACAGCGCCCGTCAGCATCCACAGATCAAAGGTCATTGCACCCAGCGTTAAACGTCCAGCAGCAGGCGTTGCAGATCTTCCAGATTTTCTTTCACACGAACAAGAAACGTAACCGCTTCGCGGCCATCGACCAGACGGTGATCGTAAGACAGCGCCAGATACATCATTGGGCGGATCTCGATCTTGTCGCCAATCGCCACCGGGCGCGGCTGAATTTTGTGCATGCCCAAAACGCCCGCTTGCGGCGAATTCAAAATCGGCGTGGACATCAACGAGCCGAACACACCGCCATTGGAAATGGTGAAGGTGCCCCCCTGAAGCTCGTCGATCTTCAGCTTGCCGTCGCGCGCGCGCAAACCAAAATCGGTGATCGCGGCTTCGGTTTCCGCCAGGCTGAGCTTGTCGGCATCGCGCACAACCGGCACCACAAGGCCGCGCTCAGTCGAAACCGCGACGCCAATATTATAATAATTCTTGTAGATGATTTCGTCGCCTTCGATCTCGGCGTTGACATTAGGCAGGTCGCGCAAGGCTGCAATACAGGCCTTTACGAAAAAGCCCATGAAGCCCAGGCGCACGCCGTGCCGCTTTTCGAAGCTATCTTTGTATTCGTTGCGCAGCTTCATCACGTCCGACATATCGACCTCGTTAAAGGTCGTCAGCGTGGCGGCAGTGTTTTGTGATTCCTTCAGACGCAAGGCGATTGTGCGGCGAAGCCGGCTCATCTTCACGTGTTCTTCGCGCTCTGCATTGGGGCGCGGGCCGGATGGTGCGGGTGCAGCGGCCGGTTTGTTGTCACGGCTGGCGGCGCGTGCTTCCAGCGCGCCCAGCATGTCACCCTTGGTGACAATGCCGTTCTTGCCGCTGCCTTCCACTTTGGCGGGGTCCAGCCCGGTCTCCTCGGCGATGCGGCGCACCGATGGCGGGGTTGGCGCATCTGATTTTGGCGCGGGCTTTGGTGCAGGCGCTGCAGGTTTGGCCGCTTCCTGTTTCGGCGCTTCGGCTTTGGCAGCAGGCTCCGGTTTTGGCTTGGCAGCATCGGGATTTGTCTGCGCTACGGATGCCGACTTGTTGCCGGCTTTACCTTCTGCAATCGCGCCCAGCACGGTGCCAACCTCGACCGTGGCGCCCTCTTGCACAGAGATGGATTCAATCATGCCATCGGCGGGGGCGGGCACTTCGACCGTCACCTTGTCGGTTTCCAGCTCCAGCACAGGTTCGTCGCGCGTAACCGCGTCGCCCTCTTTCTTGAACCAGCGGGCGACCGTGGCTTCGGTAACAGATTCGCCCATCGCCGGAACTTTGATCTCGATGCTCATGTGAAGGCCTCGTAATGGTGCCGGAACCCGGCAGTCTTGTTAAAGTGTCACTCTAAAGTGTGAGTGCGTCGTTCAAGAAGGCGGCCAACTCGGCGGTATGCTGGCTCATCAATCCCGCCGCGGTGGATGCATATTCGGGCCGGCCAATATAGCGCGGGCGCACGGTGCGGCCCAGATTGGTCATGGTCTGCTCGATCCGCGGATTGATAAAGGTCCAGGCGCCCTGATTTTTCGGCTCTTCCTGGCACCAGACAATTTCGGCATTGGCAAAACGTTTCAGTTCGGTCGCCAGCGGATTTTCCGGGAACGGATAAAGCTGTTCGATGCGCAGAATCTGGATGTTTGTGATTCCGCGTTTTTCGCGCTCTTCGTAAAGATCGTAATAGACTTTGCCGGAGCACAAGAGGACACGCTTGATGTCCTTGTCCTTTTTCAGCTTGATCGAATTGTGCGGCTCAAGCTCGGCATCGTCCCACAACACGCGATGGAACGACGAACCCGGCCCCATCTCCGAAAGTTTGGAAACGGCGCGTTTGTGACGCAGCAGCGATTTTGGTGTCATCAAAATCAGCGGCTTGCGGAAGGGGCGGTGAACCTGACGGCGCAGGATGTGGAAATAGTTCGCGGGCGTCGTGCAATTCGCGACCTGGATGTTGTCCTGTGCGCAAAGCTGGAGGTAACGCTCCAGCCGGGCCGACGAATGCTCCGGCCCCTGACCTTCATAGCCATGCGGCAGCAGCAGGACGAGGCCTGACATACGCAGCCATTTCATTTCGCCAGATGCGATGAACTGATCAATCATCACCTGTGCGCCGTTGGCAAAATCACCGAATTGCGCTTCCCAAAGAACCAGCGCCTTGGGTTCAGCCAGGCTGTAACCATATTCAAAACCGACTACGGCTTCTTCCGACAACAGTGAATCGATGGCTTCGAATTCGGCCTGATCCTCGCTCAAATGGCTCAGCGGCAGATAGCGTTCTTCGGTTTTCTGATCGACCAGGGCAGCGTGGCGCTGACTAAACGTGCCGCGCACCGAATCCTGACCTGACAGGCGCACCGGCACGCCCTCTTTCAACAATGTGCCAAAGGCCAGCGCTTCGGCCGTGGCCCAATCGAAACCTTCGCCACTTTCAAACATGTGGGCCTTGGCGTTAAGCAGCCGCGCAATCGTTTTGTGGGCGTTGAAGTCTTCGGGAATCGTCGTCAGCGCTTTTCCGATGGCTTTGAGCACCGTTTCATCGACGGCGGTGTCGCCGCGGCGGTCGCCATCGGGCGCCATCGAAAATCCGGTCCAACGCCCGTCCAGCCAGTCGGCGCGGTTGGGCCGGTGCGATTTGGATGCATCAAATTCTTCATCCAGCCGCTTGTTGAAATCACCAATCATGGCACGCACGTCGTCTTCGCTCATCGTGCCTTCGGCCACCAGTTTGGCGGCATAAAGCTCCAGCGTGCTGGGGTGCTGTTTGATGGCGCTATACATCAAGGGCTGCGTGAACGCCGGTTCGTCCGTCTCGTTGTGGCCAAAGCGGCGATAACAGAACATGTCGATCACGACATCTTTGTGGAACAGCTGGCGGTATTCCGCTGCGATGCGCGCGCAATGCACCACCGCTTCGGGGTCGTCGCCATTCACATGGAAAATCGGAGCCTGCACCATCAGCGCGACATCCGAGCAATAGGGCGAGGAGCGCGAATAGATTGGCGCGGTGGTAAAGCCGATCTGGTTGTTGATGATGAAATGGATCGTGCCGCCGGTACGAAAGCCCTTTGTCCCGCTCATTGCGAAGCATTCGGCGACCACGCCTTGGCCCGCAAACGCGGCATCGCCATGCAGCAGTAGCGGCAAAACGGACGAGCGTGTTTGTCTGTCGTCAAACTGGTTCTGTTTGGCGCGCGCTTTGCCCAGCACCACCGGATTGGCGGCTTCGAGATGCGAGGGGTTGGCCGTCAGCGACAAATGAACCTTGTTGCCATCGAACTCACGGTCTGACGAAGCACCCAGGTGATATTTCACATCGCCGGAGCCTTGTACTTCGGACGGGGTGGCGCTACCGCCCTGAAATTCGTGGAAGATCTGGCGATAGGGTTTGGCCATCACATTGGCCAGCACGTTCAGCCGCCCGCGATGGGCCATGCCCAGCGCGATATCTTTGACGCCCAATTGGCCGCCGCGTTTGATAATCTGTTCCAGGGCGGGCACCATCGCCTCGCCGCCATCAATGCCAAAACGCTTGGTGCCAAGAAAGCGAAGGCCAGAGAATTTTTCAAAGCCTTCGGCTTCGATCAGCTTGTTCAAAATCGCTTTCTTGCCTTCCGGCGTGAACCCGATTTCCTTGTCAGAGCCTTCGATGCGCCGTTGCAGCCAGTCTTTCTGCTCCGGATCATTGATGTGCATGAATTCATAGCCGATGTGCCCGCAATAGGTGCGTTGCAGAATCTCGACCATTTGTGCCGGTGTCGCGGTTTCCAGACCCAGCACGCCGTCGAGATAGACCGGCACGTCCATCTGTTCGTCGTGAAAACCATAGAAGCTGGGCTCGAGCTGCGGCAGGGGATGTTTTTCGGCCAGCTTCAATGGATCAAGGTCAGCGGCCAAATGGCCGATCACACGATAGGCGCGCACAAGCTGAATGGCGCGGATGGATTGCTGCGAGGTGGCGCGCACTTCCTGTTCGGAAAGATTGCCGGTCTGCTTTGTCTCGTGGCGGCCGGTCAGGGCATCGACGATTTCGCCGTTTTCGTAGCGCACCTTGGCATCGCGCCGCCATGCGGGGCCGCGGCCAAGCTGGGCAGCGCTCAGATCGCGCTCGCCAAGGCTGGCGAAATAGGCCCGCCAGCTCGGATCCACCGTGTCCGGGTTATCCAGATATTGGGCGTACATCGCTTCAATGAAGCCGGCATTGCTGCCGAACAGGAATGAGGTCGCATCAAGAACCGCGTTGGATACGGTCTCGTCGGCTTGGTCTGATCCGGATTGGCTTTTCATTTCAAACTGTTAGGCAGACTTTTTGGGCCTGCCTGGTCCTGTGGTGCCACGCGCGCCGCCTGGCGTGCGCGAGGGAGGCTGGCTTTAACGCATATTGCAGCGCTTTGCACCAGTTCCCGGCGGCAATTTGAAAGGTTACTCAAGGCCCGCCAAGGTTAACATGGGGTCAACCATAGTGATTTTTTAAGGACACTCCACTGTCGCCGGCGGGTTGAAGGGGGCGCATTGCTGATATGTCCGCTGTGCCGGTTGCTGCCACTGGACCTGACACCTAAGTAAAATTCACCCTCCGAATAACCCCACATATATCAAGGAGCCGATCATGAATTTACCGCATGCCATTTGTGGGTCTGCTCTGTTCGTGGCCGCTCTGATATCGGGCGCACAGACTGCTTTGGCCACCCCCGCTCATACGCTTGAGATCGTCGACAAGGTGCCAGCCTTTGAGCAATTTTACAAAAAGGCAACTGCCCATCCGCTTTCACCGGATGCGCGTTGGGATATGTGGCAAAAAGATTATGGAATTGCTGCGGTGCCGCCGGGCCCGGATGGGCAGAAGATGGCGCGCAAACTTCTCGACGGTGCATGGGACAAATATCCGGCACTGCTGCCCGCATTGGCTGTGCTGAATAAAACGGCGCACAGTTTTGCGAAAGATGACTTCGAAAAAGTCAACGCGCTTTTGAAAACGCAAGGCACGCCCATCAAAACCAAACTGGTTTTGTATGTAGGTCAATTTGATGACAACGCCTACACAGTGCCGCCGATGGGCAAACGCGCGGCAACAGTGGTGGTGCCGGTGGAAAATCCCGACCTCAGAGTCACGCTGGCCCATGAGTTGACGCATTCTGTGCACATGCAACTCGCCCATGTGAAAAATTCATTTGGAGGGCCGTTGGGCGAAACCGTTTTTCTGGAAGGTGTTGCTATGCATGCCTCTAAAAAAATTGTGCCCGGTCTGGCGGACGAGGCCTACACGCAACGCAAGACCGATGGCGACTGGTTGAAGCGCTGTCTTGCGAAGAAAGCGGCGGTCTTGTCAGGAATCCGCGCGGATTTGAACAAATCGGGCCATGAAATCGCTATGAAATACACTTTTGGTGACGGCAATACCGGCATGCCGCGCGAGGTCTATTGCGCGGCCTGGATTGTGGTTGGCCAGATGCTGAAAACGCAATCGCTAGCGCGACTCGCACGTATACCCGAAAGCAAGATGCCAGCTGTAATCGCCGCCGCTATTGCGAAAAACTAGAGCGCGCTCAGTTTGTTTTTGGCACCAGGCGGATTTCCACCCGGCTTGCGCCGGATAAATCCACATCCGCGGCGCCTGTTGTCAGCGAGGTGCGGACCAAAAGCGCCTTGTCCACGCCATCGGCGACCAGTGCGTTGGCAACCGCATCCATGCGCGGGCCTGCGAAGCTGGGGTCATAACCTTTGACGATATGGGTTCCGGGCCCGGCAATCTGCACCATTTGCGGGCGCATACGCTTTGCCTTGGCAGCGGCTTTGGAGATGATTTTTTGGGCGTCTGGTGTCAGCTCGACGCTCTTGCCGATGAAGAATACAACATAGGCCGGTGCTGGCTCCGGTTTGAGGATGGAGCAGGCGGCAAGGCTGACGCAAAGCGCAGCGGCAACAACAAAGCGGATCATGCGAAACCCCCAGACATGAAGACGGCCAGCATCGCATGAATGCCAGCCGCCGTCTTGTCTCATTTGGGGTGGGTGATTAGCCGCGCAGCAATTCCACCAAACTCGTGCCCAACGCCGCAGGATTGGGGGACACCTTGATCCCGGCCGCTTTCATGGCCTCGATTTTGGAATCGGCCCCGCCCTTGCCGCCAGAGATGATGGCGCCGGCATGGCCCATGCGCCGGCCCGGAGGCGCGGTAACACCGGCAATAAACCCGACCATCGGCTTTTTGGTTTTGTTGTGCTTGATGAAATCGGCGGCGTCTTCTTCGGCGCTGCCGCCGATTTCGCCGATCATGATGATGGATTTGGTTTCCGGGTCGGCCAGGAACATTTCCAACACTTCGATGTGTTCGGTGCCCTTTACCGGGTCGCCGCCAATGCCGACGCAGGAGCTTTGGCCCAGCCCGACGGCGGTGGTTTGCGCGACGGCTTCGTATGTCAGCGTGCCGGAACGCGAGACAATGCCTACATTGCCGCGCTTGTGAATGTGGCCGGGCATAATGCCGATCTTGCATTCATCGGGCGTGATGACGCCGGGGCAGTTCGGCCCGACAAGGCGCGATTTGGAACCGCACAGCGCGCGCTTCACCCGCACCATGTCCAGCACCGGAATGCCCTCGGTGATGCACACGATCAGCGGAATTTCCGCGGCGATGGCTTCCAGGATTGCATCGGCCGCAAAGGGCGGCGGCACATAGATCACGGAGGCATCACAGCCTGTCGCTTCGCGCGCTTCATGCACCGTGTCCCAGACGGGAAGGTTCAGATGTTTGCTGCCGCCTTTGCCTGGCGTCGTACCGCCAACCATTTTGGTGCCATAGGCAATGGCCTGTTCGGAATGGAATGTGCCCTGCTTACCGGTGAAGCCCTGGCAGATCACTTTGGTATTTTTATCGACAAGAATGGACATGCTCAGGAACCCTTCACGGCTTTGACGATTTTCTGCGCGGCGTCGGCAAGGTCGCTGCCTGACACGATGGGAAGTCCGCTATCGGCCAAAATCTTTTTGCCAAGATCGACATTGGTGCCTTCCAGCCGCACCACCAGCGGAACCGTCAGCGACAATTCTTTTGCTGCCGCGACAATGCCTTCGGCGATGATGTCGCATTTCATGATGCCGCCGAAAATATTGACCAGAATGCCTTTTACGTTGGGATCAGAAACGATGATCTTGAACGCAGCGGTGACTTTTTCCTTGGTCGCGCCGCCGCCAACATCCAGAAAGTTGGCCGGCTCTTCGCCATAGAGCTTGATGATGTCCATCGTCGCCATGGCAAGGCCCGCACCGTTCACCATACAGCCGATGGCGCCATCCAGCTTCACATAGGAAAGATCATATTTGGAGGCTTCGACCTCCATCGGGTCTTCTTCGTCCAGGTCGCGAAGTTCCACAATGTCCTTGTGACGGAACAGCGAATTGTCGTCGAAATTTATCTTGGCATCGAGGCAGATCACATTGCCGTCTTTGGTAACGACCAGCGGATTGATTTCCAAAAGGCTCATGTCTTTGGCGATCACCGCATCATAAAGCGCCTTGATGATCTTGCCGCATTGCTTGGCCTGATCACCTTTCAGCTTCAACGCGCTGGCGATATTCAGCCCGACGTAAGGGCTGTAACCGGCGGCCGGTTCGACCTGAAAGGTTTGAATTTTTTCCGGCGTCTTGGCCGCGACCTCTTCGATGTCCATGCCGCCTTCGGTCGATGCGATGAAGGCGATGCGGCTGGTCTCGCGATCAACCAGCGCGGACAGATAAAGCTCGCGCTCGATGGCGGAGCCATCTTCGATGTAGAGGCGTTTGACCAAACGGCCGGCCGGGCCGGTCTGATGCGTGACAAGCGTCATGCCCAGCATGCGCGTCGCTTCTTTTTTCACATCGTCGATAGATTTGACGACCTTCACGCCGCCGCCCTTGCCGCGGCCGCCTGCGTGAATCTGGGCTTTGACGACCCAGACCGGGCCGGGAAGCTCTTTGGCGGCTGCCACCGCTTCGTCCACCGTGAAGGCGGCTTTGCCTTTGGGCACGGGCACACCAAAACCGCCAAGAACGGCTTTGGCCTGATATTCGTGAATGTTCATGGGATGACCTTGCTTGGGGAAACCCTTGCTCGCGGCGGGTTTCTGGCGGGAATTTCGATGCGGCGCACAATATCAGCCGATGGCGGACGTGCAACAATGCGCAAAACCGCGCGGCGGAACATTTTTGCGCTCCGCCGTTCGCGTATCAAGCGTGCTGAGCCGCCAGAGCGGGCGCGTCGCCGGGTTCGCTTGTTTCGGGCCGGTTGCTTACGCCAAGGCGTTTCCGCAGCGTAATCACGACCGCCGCCACACCCAGCGCTAGTGCCGCCCCGCCGACCCCATCGATCATGTGATGGCCACCATCGATGGGCGTGGACAGGATCACCAGGGCGTTCAAGCCTGCGACCGGCCAGAACCAGCCCTTCACGCCGCGAAAGGCGATCACCAGAATCACACACAGCGCTACGTGATAGGAAGGGAAGGCCACCAGCCCGTGGACATTGGTCAAGCTGAGATGGGTTAGCGCGCCGTCACGCAGGGCATAAAGCGGTGCCTTATAGGCCAAATCCACAACCGGGTGGTTCTGGGCCAGAAACGCGGGCGAGGGATGCAGATAAGCCATCGCGCCAAGCGCGGGCAAAAGCCCGGAAATCGTAATGCACACAATACCGGAGATCATCACCAGCCAGGTCAGCTCGCGCACCCGGTCGGTGCGCCCGATGCTGGGCAGCAGGATAAAGGCTAGCGCCACCTGAAACAGGCAGCTTTGATAAACCGCTGAGGAAAGTGTACCGAGCCACGGATGGACGTTGACGAAGCCGACATAGGCCATCCAGTCAAACCCCATCCACGCATCGGCACGCATCAGCGCGCCGTCGATCAGCGGCCGGTCCAGGCTGGCCATCAGATAGCTGAACAGGGCCGCGGCGGCTGAAAACGAAATGAGGAACGCTGTTTCCGTGCCCATCGCAGCCAGCCGCGCATTGGGCCGAAGCCGCGCATACACATAGCCGATGGCGGCCATGGCCACGGTTGCGCAAATCGCGCTTGTCAGGCTGGACAGGTCAAAGCTGAAGCCGCCTGCGATAATCCAGATCGCATCGATCAGGGCGAGGGCGGCGACAAGGCCGATTTTCAGATGTGTCTCGCGCGATCCCATTTTGGGACAGAACCCGCTTGTGCTGGTTGCGGCGCCAGATTGCCCGAAGCTCTTTAACAGAAGGTGCAGGCCAAGATGTAAAAGGCGCCACCGGCGGGGCGATGCCCGCCGGAGTGCTCATTTGTTTTAGTAGCCGTCGCCCACGCCGCCGCTCAGCGACATGCCGTTCAGCTCTACCGCGGTTGCCTGTGCTGCGCGTGCTGGTTTGACACACACTTGTGCGCGGTAAGAGAAGAACATGTCACCGGAGCCATAACGGCGCAGATTGGTGCGTTCGGTGCAATCTTTCACCGGCACTTTGCGCACGCATTTCAGCATGCCGTCCTTGAAATGGCGCAAGGCCTGATCTTTCGTGCATTCGATCACATCGCCGCTTTCATAGGTGCCAGCCATGCCCTGATCGGATTGCAGCACATCACCAATCGTTATCTTCAGATGCGCACCGGGAATGCAGCGTGCAACTTCGCCCTCATAAGAATTGCTGATCCAGGTATCGGCCAGCATGTGACTGGCGGGAAACTCTTTGCCGCCGGCCACGCAAACCGCATGGATCGCCTTGACGACACTGGCCACTTGCGTCTCGCAAGGCACTTCGGCTTCGGCACCGCCAATGTCTCCGCCCACGCTGCCTTTGTTCACAACCGTCACGTCCTGATAGCTGCCATTATAGATTGTGACATTGGCATTGGCGCTTGCGCTCGCGCTGGCATTGGCCGAGGCGAACGCCATCGCAGAAGCCATGGCTTCGGCACTGCCACCTTTGTTGATGACGATGCTTTTGTTGATGTTGACGTTCTTGTTGATGTTCACGTCTTTGCTGATGTTGATATTTTTATTGATGTTGATGTTCTTGTTGATGTTCACATCTTTGCTGATGTTGATGTTTTTTGAATTGTCGATGTTCTTGTTGATGTTGATATTCTTGTTGATCGTCACCGGCTTGTAGATGTCGATACTCTTGTTGATTGTCACCGGTTTGTTGATGGAAAGGTTCTTGTTGATCGTAATTGGTTTGTAGATGTTCACAGGCTTGTAGATGCTGATGCTCTTGTTGATCGAGATCGGCTTGTAAATGTTCACCGGTTTGTTGACGTAAACATTGCTGGTGTAATTGCCATAACCGCCGGGATGGCCACCGCCGCCGCCGCATTTCGGTCCGCTGGACATTGTGCCGAAATTGGATGACCTGCCAAAGGAGCCACCGTAAGAACCATTGGCACTGGCTGGTGTCACCACCGAAACGGCAATGGCCGAAATGGCGGCTGCAAATAGCATGACTGGTTTCAGCGACATCAAACTGCTCCTTGGCCGGTCATTGCGCCTAAATTCTGTGCCAGGGTGAAGACCATCCCCCGGGATGGCCTGCCTGCACGGCGCATGGCCGAAAATCTCGCTGCACGATGTTTCACGATCCGTGCCATGCTGTAGCCGCGATATGGCCGGTGAATCGCCCCATAACGGGACAAGGCTGATATTGGCGCGAAGGGCAGACAGGCACGCATGATCCCGATCTCGGACGACAATCCCGGCATTAGCGCGCCGATCGTCTCGTGGACCATTATTGCGGCTTGCGTGGCCGTCTATATCTGGCAGCTTTCGCTGGGGCGGCAGGAGGCACAGGCCATCGCCGCGCTGGGTTTTGTGCCATTAAGCCTGTTTCAGCACATACCGGTGTCTTCGGGGCAGCCTGATATACCTGCAGGCGTGACATTGTTTACCTCGATGTTCCTGCATGGCGGGATTTTGCATCTGGGCGGCAACATGCTGTTCCTGTGGATCTTTGGAAACAATGTCGAAGATGCGATGGGCCATTTCAAATTCCTCGCCTTTTATTTGCTGTGCGGCGTGGCGGCGGCCTTAACCCTGGCGTTCATGCAGCCCGGCTCGCCGATCCCGATGATCGGGGCATCGGGGGCCATTTCGGGCGTGCTGGCGGGCTATATGCTTCTTTATCCGCGCGCCCAGGTCACGGTGGTGGTGCCACTGGGCATCATCTTTTATCCGCTGACGGTGGGGGCGGCCTGGGTGGTCGGCTTCTGGTTTATTCTGCAACTGGTCAGTGCGGCCTTTTCCGATGCCTCTCAGCCCGGCGTCGCCTTCTGGGCTCATGTTGGCGGGTTCATTGCCGGATTGGTACTGACCCCCATCCTCAAATCGGCGCAGTTTCCGCTTTTTGGCCGGGTCCGGCGCGGGCCCTGGGGCTAAAACCGCCGGAATTCTCCTATTTTCACGCCATGCTCATGGCTTGGCACGGCTTTCGCTCTTGCTTCCCCGAACAAGCGGTGACGCGTCTCAATCTGAGGCAAATCGCACCGCCCTGGGGATAAAGACCGGAGCACTCGGCATATGAAACATCGCAATTCTCACCTGCTCGTTGGATATTGGAGCCGTCTGCGCAAAGGCCGCGATGTTCCCGATCAAACCGAAATCGACCCGCGTGCGATCAAGCGCATGCTGTCTCATGTCTTCATTCTGGAAGCGACCGATCCGGCGCGGCCCATCTACCGGCTTGCCGGCACAAGTCTGTGCGACCGGTTCGGCCACGAGCTGAAGGGCACAAATTATCTGACCCATTGGGAGGGGCAAAGCCGCGGCGCGCTGACTGCGCTTCTGCGTCAGGCGCTGATTACCAAACAGCCGGTCTGCATCTCGTCCATCGGCTCAAGCGCCGATTGCGGCATGGTCGAAATGGAAACAGTTATGGCGCCCGTCACATTTGGCGATGCCGCCCCTACGCGCTTCATCGGCATGGTTCAGGTGCTGAGTGATGTGACACAGCTTGGCGGGCGGCCGATCGCATTTGAACGTCTTGTTGGTTCGCAGATGGTGTATGAAGACGAACCACTATCCACCTTTGACGGCCCGCCGCCGCCGCCCCCGCCGCCGTCTGATGCCATCCGCCGCCATCCGCGCGCGCCGCATCTGCGTCTTGTAGTCAATCACGACAAGCCCATCAGCGTTCATTGCGAGATGGATGACATGATGCAGAATTTGATCAAATCACTCGACATCAAGCTGCAGCCAATCACCCGGCTGGTGAGCGGTTAGCGCAACAAGCGCGCTTGCGCGTTCAATCTATCCGCCTTCAATCTATTTGTGTGGAGACGGTCTGTCCGGCAAGGGCTGTGATGTGTCCGGACGGCTGGGATTGTCCACCGGATCATACTGCAAGATATTGCGATTGATGCTGTCGCGGCGCAGGCGATTTTTTTCATAGGGAATCGCATATTTGTCGATGGTGCGGACAAATTCCTGATAATCGCTTTCGTCACCGGGCAGGCGCTTGTCGCACCGTTCCGGCGGCAGATGCCGGGTTTCCTGGCACCACATATCAAAATTGATGTTCGGTATGTCGTAATGGGTTTGCGCAGCTGCGCCCGGCGGCAAAAATGCCAGCGCCGGAGCAGCCACAATTGTGGCCAGAAGAATGGTGCGTAGGGTTTTCATCACGTCCGCACCATAGCTTGCATCGGATGGCTGCGAAAGCGGTTTGGCGCCTTGTGGCCTCAGGTTTCCCGCAATGACACGTTCTTTTGGATGGCGTGCCTATTGTGCCGCAACGCTGCGGGCTTTGTCCTCTGCCACAGCGATGCTTTGCGGTGCCAATGGGGCCTTGCCCAAAATCATGTCAGCAGCTTTTTCTGCAATCATGATGGTCGGGGCATTGGTATTGCCGGAAACCAGTGACGGCATCACCGACGCATCGATCACGCGTAAACCCTCCACGCCATAAACGCGCAATTGGCTGTCCACCACGGCATCGGCGCCTTTGCCCATCTTGGCTGTGCCGACCGGGTGATAGATCGTCTCTGCCGTCTTGCGCACAAAGGCGTCGATCTGATCGTCATTTTGCACATGTGCGCCAGGCATCAGTTCGGGTCCGCGATAGGCATCAAAGGCTTCCTGACCAAAAACCTCGCGCGCCAGCCTTACACCTTCACGCAAGGCGCGGCGGTCTTCCTCAGCTTCCAGATAATTGGGCTGTATCACCGGCTCGGCAAACGGGTCGGTTGAGCGGATGGAGATATAGCCGCGGCTTTCGGGGCGAAGCTGACAGACATGCGCCATAAAGCCATGCCGGTCGGCTTTTTTGCGCGTGTGGTCATACATCAGCGCTGTGATGAAGTGGAATTGCAGATCCGGTGTGTCAAGATCGGGCCGGCTTTTCAGGAATGCGCCGGATTCCAAACCTTGGCCGGAGGCAACGCCGGTGCCGAACAGCAGGTATTGCAAACCTGTTTTCATCTGCGTCAACGGTTTGGACTGGCTGTAAAGCGTGATCGGCTGCGAACATTCATACTGGATCGAACAATCCAGATGGTCCTGCAAATTCTGGCCGACACCTTTCAGGTTCGAGACAACGTCAATGCCAAAACGCTTCAGCACATCGCCGTCGCCGATGCCTGACAGCATCAGCGTTTGCGGCGTGTTCACCGCCCCACCCGAAAGGATCACTTCGCGGATCGCGCGCGCTTGTTGCGTCTGTTTTTTCTGGATGAATTCGACGCCGGATGTGCGCTTGCCCTCGAACAATATGCGGCTGACATGGGCATTGGATTCGATGGTCAGATTGGGCCGGTCCAGTGCCGGTTTCAGATAGGCCGTGGCCGCGCTCCAGCGCCGCCCATCCTTGATGGTCAGCTGATAGGGGCCAAAGCCTTCCTGTTGGTAGCCATTGAAATCGTTTGTGACAGGATGACCTGCTTCTTTGCCGCCTTGCACAAAGGCGCGAAACAGCGGGTTGGAAGATTTGCCGGATGAGACATAGAGCGGCCCATCGCCGCCGTGAAAATCATCGCCGCCATGTTCGTTGGTTTCGGCACGTTTGAAATAGGGTAGCACATCGGCGAACGACCAGCCTTCGCAACCCATCTGCCGCCAATGGTCGTAATCGCGCGCATGACCGCGGATATAGATCATGCCGTTGATCGAGGATGATCCGCCCCAGCCCTTGCCGCGCGGCCAATAAAGCCTGCGCCCGTTCAGATGCTGCTGACCCTCGGTGTCGTAATACCAATTGTGCGGATTTTTTTTGCCAAGCAAGGCGGGAATGCCCGCGGGCATATGGATCATCAGGGATTTGTCGCGCCCGCCCGCCTCGATCAACAAAACTTCGATGGACGGATCAGCCGACAAACGATTGGCCAGCACGCAGCCTGCGCTGCCTGCGCCGATGATGATGTAATCATATGCCTTCATGGTCTTTCGCGCCTTTGCACCCGGTTACGTCCCCGGGACACAGCCTAGCGCAAAGTTGACATGCGTGTCGCGTTTGAAACTGTCACCTTACGCCGCGTCAGGGCGCGAGTGTAACGACTGCGCGCCGGTTCTTCGCCTCGCGCACGCCATCGCCGGTTTGCACCGCCAGATCGTTCTCGCCGACGCCGGAAACCTGAATGGCTTCGGGCCGCGCGCCCATCTGCACCAGCACCTCTTTGACCACATTGGCGCGTTTCAGTGACAGCGCCTGATTGTAACTGGCGCTGCCGGCCGTATCGGTATGGCCCACAATGTTGATGGTGGACTGGCCGCCGCTGCGTGCAGTGTCGATCGCCTGGGTCAATACGCTCAAGCCTTCGGCCGTCAGCGTCCAGGAATCGAAATCGAAATAGACGGTGTAATCGGCAGCGGCCGCTTGCGGAGGCGGCGGCGGATTAACCGCATGTTCCAGCGTGGTCAGGCTGGTGTTCAGCGAGCGCTGGCAGGCGGCCGCCGAATTGCCAAGCGCGGGCACTGTGCTGTTCAGAACCCAGCAATCAAAATCGGCCTGGGCACGAGCGGCCGCATCGGGGGCCTTGTCGCGGCCTTGATCCAAGGCCTGCAACAGACGGGTGCGCAGCGCCGATGCGTTGTCCAGGCTGGGCGGGGCCGGTTCGGGCAGCACATTTTCGCCGCGGGCCGCGCGCAAGGCTTTTTGCGCAAACAGATTGGCAATGTCGGCCACATTGTCGCTGACATCGCCAAGCGACATCGAACCTTCGGAATCAAACGCGGTGCCGCTGGTCATGCTGGTTTGCGCACCATAGGAGCGCGCGAGATAGGCGTAATTCTTGAACAATGCCTGCGAGAACGCCGAGCCCGTAGGCGTTGCCTGATCCAGGTCGTCGAACAGGCCGTTGCCTGCACAGGCACCCAGCGCCAGTGCGACGCTAAGGGCTGCGGCCGGCATCAGCCGGGCAAGAAAGGAACGGGTGCGCGTGATGGTGACGTTCGACATGCCTGTAAATCTCCGCCCGGTGGGGATGTGTGGGATAGTGTATGCGATGTGACGTGCCCGAATGACCCGGCCCCCGCCGGAAATGGTCAAAATGATACCGAAATCTATAGCGCGTGGTTGATGCCAGGTTAAGGCCCCGCGGGAATCCTGGCGAAAAAAGGTGAGCGGGTGGGGTGTCCTGGTAACGTCTCGTTGACCCTCGGCGGTCTAAACTGAGCATTGAGTCAACAGGATAGAACTCCATGGTTGGGCCGGTGCCGGACAAAAATGCGGAGGCAGAGGCGGTAGTCGCCAAATCCCAGGCTGATCGCCGGGTGTATCGCCGCGTCGATGTTCAACTTCAGGGCCGTCTTTTTGTGCCTGCCGATGGGCGCGAGGCCGTTTGTCATATCATTGATATGTCGCCGGGCGGCGCGCAGGTGGCCTGCGAGATTCAGCCCGAACCGGGCACCCCAATCATCATCTATATTGACGGGTTTGGCCGCTTCGAAGGGCATATCGCGCGCCATGCGGGCGCCAATGTTGGCGTGCAGTTTCATTGCAGCGCGCACAAGCGCGAACGCGTTGCCGAACAGCTGACGGCGCATCTGAACGGTGCGCTGGTCGATGAATCCATTTTGCGCCGCCATGAACGCGCACCCACCAAAGGCGTTGCCCGCTTCACGCGCGCCAGCGGTGATGTGGTGGCCGGTGAAGTGCTGGATATTTCATTGGGCGGCGTTTCGATCAAAACCGAACAGCGTCCGCCCATCGGCGAATTTGTGCTGATTGCTCAAGTGGCGGGCAAAATTGTGCGCCATCACGAAACCGGCGTGGCGATTGAATTCGTTGGCGGTCAACCGGGCAAAGCCGCGGTCGAACAGGACAAACCGCTTTTGCGCGCCGTGCGCTGAATTTCTGCTTTCACAAAAACGGATTGTCGAACGCAGCTTCCGGCGGCGCATCGGCAATGCCCAATTCGGCGCGTTTCTTTTTGCTCAGCTTTTGCGCCACCATCGCATGCGCGCGTGACAGATAGGCGCGCAGCTCTTTCGGTTTCAGCGCATGCAATCCATCCATCGCCACCCAATGCGCCCGCGCCAGATAGGGGCACGGCTCAATCCCCTCAATTTGTGTGAGAATGGTGGCGCTGGTTTGCCCCGCCTTGAACCAGACGCCGCGCGGCTTGCCGTTCTCTGTGGTGGAAATCAGCGCAAACATTTTGCCGCCGACCTTGAACACCGCGCTTGATCCGAACGGAAAATCTTTTGTAACGCCGGGCAGCTTCATGCAATGCGCCTCGACATCGGCGTAACGCATTATTCGCTATCCGCCGGTTCGCGGATATCCAGCGCGGCGCGCGCCTGTGCATGATGGCGGTTCTTTATATGCCCGGATACCAGACCAATGGCTGTGGCCAGCACGGCGGCATCATCGGTAAAGCCGAAGCCCGAAATGAAATCGGGGATCAGATCGGTGGGGATCACGAAATAGGCCAGCGCCGCCAGCAAAATGCCGCGCACCCGGCCCGGCGTTACCGGATCGATGGCGCAGAAATAGGCCGCCGCCAATTCCTCCGCAAACGGAATGCGCCCCGCCACTTTCAGGAATTTTTTCCAAAAGCTGCGCTGCACCATCCGTTCGTTGCGCGCGATCACGGCAGGAAGCTGGATGCGCGGCGTTTCAAGCTCGGTTGGGCTTTTCATCTCTCTAATATCGGGTCTGAATGGGGCAATGAAAAGACCCCGCCGCCAAAACGTGAGGAATCCCCATGCCTTTGCCGACCGAATTCAAGGATTATCAGCCGCTCGCCCGCCTTTTGGGGGTAGAAATAATAGAGGCGACGCCCGCCCGCGTGATCGGCAAAATGCTGGTGCGCGAGGAAATCTGCACAAGCTGGAACACGATCCACGGCGGCGCGGTGATGGCCTTCGCCGACACCTTGGGCGCGACCGGCGCGGTGATGAATCTGCCCGATGGCAAGGGCACCACAACCCTGGAAAGCAAAACCAATTTCATCGCCCATGCAAAAATGGGCGAGGTGGTAACGGGCGAATCCCTGCCGCTGCATGTCGGCAAACGCACATCGGTGTGGCAAACAAAAATCACCCGCGAAGATGGCGCGCTGGTTGGCGTCGTCACCCAAACACAGATGGTGTTGTGAACGTGTTACGCAACGGAAGGCTTTGCGCCGTGCGGTGAGGGCGCTAAGACTGGGCCCAGAACATTTTACTCCCATTCGCATCACAGGAAGGATCATCTCATGGAACTGAAATCTGGCATCAGCGCGGTTGTCACCGGCGGCGCATCGGGCCTTGGCGAAGCCACCGCGCGCGCGCTCGCGGCAAAGGGCGTGAAGGTTGCGCTGTTTGATTTGCAAAAGGACAAGGGCGAAGCGGTCGCCAAAGATATTGGCGGCGTGTTCTGCGAAGTGAATGTGACGAATGACGAGAGCGTGGCCGCAGGGTTTGAAAAAGCGCGCGCCGCGCACGGTCAGGAA
Source organism: Hyphomicrobiales bacterium (assembly GCA_040255365.1). Taxonomy (GTDB): domain Bacteria; phylum Pseudomonadota; class Alphaproteobacteria; order Micropepsales; family Micropepsaceae; genus Rhizomicrobium. Next base: position 3,713 of record JBDZUY010000030.1, on the reverse strand, counting down.
CGCATTCTGGTAAACTGCGCCGGCACCGGCAACGCGCAAAAGACAGCGGGCCGCGACAAGAAGACGGGCGCGATCACCTTTTTTCACGCCAAAGATTTTGACCGCATCATCCAGATCAATCTGGTCGGCACCTATCGCTGCATCGCGATGAGCGCGGCGGGCATGCTGACACTCGATGCGCTGGACGGCGGCGAACGCGGTGCCATCGTCAACACCGCATCGGTCGCGGCACAGGACGGCCAAATCGGTCAGGCGTCGTACACCGCATCAAAGGCGGGCATCAATGGTGTCACGCTTGTCGTGGCGCGCGATCTGGCGCGCGAAGGCATCCGCTGCAACACGATCATGCCGGGCCTGTTCAACACGCCGCTTCTGGCCGGTGCGCCGGAAAATGTGAAACAGGCGCTGGGCGCACAGGTGCCGTTCCCGCCGCGCCTCGGTAACCCGCCGGAATATGCATCCCTTGCGCTGGAGATGTTGTCCAACGGCTATTTCAATGGCGAGTGTGTCCGCCTCGACGGCGCAATTCGTATGGCGCCTCGGTAACGCGAGGCGGGGCCGCATGGCCCCGCGATAACGCAACATCTTCCCCTTCCCTTTACGGGAGGGGGATGGATTAGCGTGTCCGCGAACGTCGTATCTGCACATCAACGCCAGTCATCCTGATGCGCCACTCACATAAGGCGGTGCTCACACCATACTGGCTCGCAATAAACTCGACTGTCTTGTTTTTCGCACGATGATGCACGAGTGCATTGCGCGGCAACAATAAAGCGCCTGCATACCAGTCAGCTTCTTGTTCTTGTTCATCGGAGTAGTCGCTCAAGAGAAGAAGACCGGATTTTGACACTTCAACGCGCGAAGGCACATGTTTGAGATCGATATGCGCGAGTTCATGCGTAAGATCGTTGTGTAGCCGGGTTACTTTGTGTGTGGGATTGAGAACTACGCCGTGAACAGCGCCATGCTTGATTGTCATTGCTGACCAACAATCTGGATCATTGATCGTCAGCTGACGTGCGGACTTGGCAGATAGACCAAGCGTGTCGAACCCCAGAACAACGACGCCGAGACACTCCGCATATTTCCAAGGGTTCAATGGCCCTGTGGCTGCAATTTTCAGAGAGCGCCGAATTTCTATCGCCTGGTTCTCGGCATGTGTCTTGAACCCGCGACGCAAGTGTCTATCGACCGATCAACTGATCGCGCGCTTGTAGCGCCCGTTGCGCAGCGAGAATCATTTCGCCCAAAGCGACAGCCGACTCAGGTTTCACGGTTCTCTTCTTTTTGAAGTGAACGGCGTCAGGCACTGGCGCGCCTTCCGGCTGCTCCATTCCCAAAAATTCGCGTGGGTCGCGATTCAGCCATTTGCATAGCTTCGCGAATGTCGCCAAATCCGGCATATGCCCATTTTCGACGCGCGAATAAGTAGCGGTACTCACGCCTGCCTCTGCAGCTGCGGCCCTAACGCCACGGCTTCCGCGCTTTTCTACCATAAGGCGACCGAAATCACTGAATGTAAGTGTCATTCAAGCTCCACGAGCGTTTCCCCCTGACCGTCTTGACAGGCGGTCCGCTCAAGAATATTGTCTCACTAATAAGACGTATCGTATCTTATATAAGACGTCTTAATAAGGAAACAGACTGAATCATTTGGGTAGTCTGAGCTAAGAAAGGGTCCGTTGCAATGCATACCGAACATTCAATAAAGACCGTGACCGTTGTAGTGAACGGGCGACCATATGAGGTCCCGAAGAAGGAAGATATCACATACGCGGAGGTGGTTACGTTAGCGTTTCCCGATTATCCGCAGCATCCCGAAATCACATATTCGGTGACTTACGAACGGGGGCATGGCCATAAACCCGAGGGCGTCTTGGTGCCCGGTGAAAGTGTCAAAGTCAAAAAGGAGATGTCGTTCCATGTTGCTCGAACTGGCCAGTCATAACGACGACATCAAACGACTTCTTGATAAAGGCTATGCACTAAGAGTTGATGGTGTCTACCTTGTCGTGCGCGATATACCCTATTTGGACGACCAGATGATGCTTCAAACTGGAGCAATAGTCGCCAAACTTGAGTTTATCGATAAAATCAGGGTCAGGCAGGACGACCATCAAATTTATTTTGCTGGTTCAGTTCCTTTTGGTCTGGATGGAAAACCGATACCGAATTTAGGCGGAGGCCCCAAAAAAATCCCTTTGAATAAGGATGACGTTATCATCCAGCGGTCTTTTTCTAACAAGCCAAAAAAATACGATGGACATCTCGACGGGTTTGATGACTTCTTTCACAAGATTAATCACTATGTGGACTTAATTTCAGGCCCTGCGGCTGCGCGCTATAAAGCCACCCCATACACCTTCCGTGTAGATCGCGAAGTTGCGACTAGCTCGGTATTCAAATTTCATGACACGCTCACAAGTCGCGCTGAAATTGGTGATTTAGTCACGGTGTTCAAAAGTGAAGTGATTGCGATCATCGGGCTTGGCGGTACAGGCGCTCACATACTCGACCATTTCGTAAAGACACCAGTCAAAGAAATCAAAGGATTCGACGGCGACACTTACCACACACATAACGCTTTCAGATCACCAGGTAAGCTGATCGAGGAAGAACTCGGCAAAAGCAAAGCTGAGGTGTATCAAACTCGGTACGAAGGTTTTCGTGAAGGGATTTTATTGCAGAGGAAATATATCGATAGCACTTCTGCCGATGAGCTAAAGGGTGTGACATTTGCGTTTGTCTGTGTCGACAAGGGTTCATCGCGATCTGAGATATTTGATCTTTTAATTGATCTGAATATTCCATTTATCGACGTCGGCATGGGGTTAAGCCGTGATCGAGGCGCCCTGACAGGTATGTTGCGGACAACTTACTATTCTATTGAAGACGCGCCCCATGTCAGGGATGCCCAGTTGGCAGAGATGGCTGACGATCCAGATGATTTGTATAAAGCAAATATACAAATTTCGGAGTTGAACGCATTAAATGCTTGTCTTGCCGTGCTACGCTATAAGCAGTTGCGCGGCTTTTATGTCGATGATAATAAATTTTACCACCTTCTTTTTGGGCTTGAGAATTTGCACGCATTCGGGGTGGTCAAACCTTGAACGAAATATCATATCAGCGTGTACGGTATATGCCCGACAAATTCTCGCCTGGCGTTCTCTATGTTTCAGACGAATATTCTATCGCGGGCCATCTATGCGCTTGTGGTTGTGGCAACGAAGTGATGACCCCTCTTGGCCCTGCCGAATGGTCGTTTTCGCAATACAATGCACGTCCTTCGTTGCGCCCTTCGATAGGGAACTGGCAGTTACCGTGCCGGTCACACTACTTCATTACCGACGGACAAGTGCTATGGGCTGAACATTGGTCAGATGAACGAGTTGCTGCAGGACAGCGCGCGGAACATGACCGCCGCGAGGCCTACTACACATCATTAGAGCAGAACCGTGGTTTCTGGGCGTGGGTTCTCAAACTGATCCGGAAACTATTGAGTTGGTGGTAAGGTGATTTCTAGGCGCGCTTTCAGCGCGCGCGGTTCACAAGGTATTAGCCTCACCCCTTCTTTTCTTCTGCTGCCAGCACCTTGTCCTGTGTTTTGGTGTCGAAGTCTGAGGCGTCGTGGCGTTCCAGCAATTGTCCCGCCGGATCGCCGAACGGGCGGTTGACCATGACACCGCGCTTCACCGCGGGGCGCGCAAAAA
>JBDZUY010000029.1:40790-42215 GCA_040255365.1 Hyphomicrobiales bacterium | reverse complement strand
CAAACAGCACGCCATCCAGCGCCGCGCCCGCATCTTTATAAAGTTTCTGCATAATCTCTCACCCGTCTTGACGGCCCCATGATAGAGCCGCCTATAGTGCCGCCGATGTGCAGCCAAGGGTTACGGCCAATGGCCGGGGGGCGCAAGCCAATGATTCAACGACAGTTTTTTTCTGCCGCAGGCCTTGCCGCCGCGCTAATCTTGTTAGCCAATCCGGCTGCCGCGAAAGGCAAATCCACCATCGAAAAATCGGGCAAGATTGTCGCCATCGCGCTGCCGGTCGTGGCGGCCGGCATTTCCGCCGCCAAGAGTGACTGGAACGGCGTGGCCCAGGTGACGCTTGTCACCACGCTGACATTGGGCACAGCCTATGGCTTGAAGCATTTCATCCATGAAAAAAGGCCCGACGGCTCGGACGACAAATCTTTCCCGTCGGATACCGCGGCGCTGGCCTTCGCGCCGGCCACCTATCTGTGGCATCGCTATGGCTGGGAATATGGCGTGCCCGCCTATGCCGCCGCGGCCTATGTCGGTTACAGCCGCGTTGATGCGAAAAAGCATCATTGGTACGATGTGGCCGCAAGCGCGGGCATCGCGCTGGGTTATGATCTTTTGATTACGCGCAGATATCACAAGCCCCAGAATTTTTACACCGGCGTCTATGCAACACCGCACAGCGCCTATGTCAGCATGAACTACACCTGGTGAATGATCAGGATTTGTTGTTCAGATGCTGTTTGAATTCATCGCGTGAATTGGTGCGCGGATAAGGCTCTGCCGGAACATCAACCCCCAAAAATTTGCACAGCGGTTCCCAGCCATTGGCCGCTTCAAACACCAGCAGACGCTCGGGCGCGATTGTGGCGATCACTTGCGCATTGTGCCGTTCAAACGCGGCAATCACATTGTCGCGGCCAAGATCATTGTTGAAGGTTTGCTGAACCACGATACGCTCGACAAAGCTGCCGCCTTCAGGGCGCGCGGGATCTTTGGCGGCGCGTTCGATGGCCGGAAAAATCGTTTCGCACATGCTGTCATACCATTTGGCCGGATCGCGGCGCGACAGGATCACTTTTGCGTTCGGATAATGCGCGGCGAGTTGTTTGTAGAAATGACAACTCGGCCAATCCACGCTGGCTTTGTAAGCGCCAAACATGTCATCCCAATTGACCGCTTCACCTTTGGCGGCGCGAAGCCAGAACGGCACCTGTTCGGGATGGCTGCGCACTTCGAGCATGTGATGACAGGGCGCAAAGCCCAGCATTTCCAGCGCCGTCTTTAGCGACAGCGTGCCCGTGCGCCCAAGTCCGGCGCCCACCACCTGTAATGTCATGCCAATCCCCGTCTGTTTCATACAATAAAAGCGTTGCATCCTTGCCCGCGCCCGGCATCGGCGCAAGACTGTCTGGCGCAAAGCCGCAAGGA
>JBDZUY010000029.1:31766-40690 GCA_040255365.1 Hyphomicrobiales bacterium | reverse complement strand
GGCTGGTGGCACTGGATCGCTTATGCCATTCCCAAAACCGTAACGCATCTTGAAGCAAACGCCGGGCGCGCGGATACGGCGGCGTTCAAACAGGGCGCAAATGATTTTCACAACCACGAATATGACGGGCCGTGCCCGCCCGCTGGCTCTGGCCCGCATCATTATCAGATTACGCTTTATGCGCTGGATGTGACGCAGCCGGATTTGCAGGGCGCTGATGCACCGGCCAAGGCGCGCGATATTTTCAAGGCGCATGCGCTGGCCAGCGCAACACTGACCGGCATTTACGAGCGCTGAGTTCAGTCTGGCGCGGCGTCTGTCAGCCGGTCCACTTTGCGCAAAGGCGGGAATATTTTCATCCATATCGCCACAACCAGCAACGTGCCGAAGCCGCCCACCAGAACAGCGGGAACTGTGCCAAACAGCGCCGCAGTCAGACCCGATTCGAATTCACCAAGCTCGTTCGATGCACCAATGAACAACATGTTCACCGCACTCACCCGCCCGCGCATCGCATCGGGCGTGGCATATTGAATAAGGGCGGTGCGGATAAATACGCTGAACTGATCCGATGCGCCCAGCACCGCGAGCGCACCCAGTGACAGATAGAAATTGGTCGAAAGTCCAAAGACGATGGTGGCCACACCAAAAATGGCCACCGCCGCAAACATGGTTCGCCCGGTATGGCGGTGCACGGGTTTGCGCGTCAGATAAAGCGCAACCAAAGCGGCCCCCACCGCGGGCGCGCTGCGCAAGACGCCAAGGCCGATAGGCCCGGCATGCAGAATGTCGCGCGCGAATACCGGCAACAAAGCGGTGGCCCCGCCCAACAGCACGGCGAACAGATCCAGCGAAATCGCGCCCATCACAACGGGGCGCGTGCGCACGAACTGCACGCCCTCCTTCACCCGCTCCATGCGGCCAGCCATCGGCGTGTCGTCTTCAACGCGGCGGCGCCCGCCCAACGTGATGGTGCCCAGCCCCGCACCCAGATAGCACAATGCGCACAGTGCATAGGCCACAGCCGGGCCCAGCGCATACACAAACCCGCCAATGGCGGGGCCCGCGATCACCGCGACCTGAAACACCGAAGAACCCCAGGCGATGGCATTGGGCAGCCGTTCGCGCGTCACCAGAAACGGTAACAGCGATTGGCCCGCCGGGCCGGAAAAGCCGCGCGCAGCCCCAAACAACACCAGCACCGCATAGAACGGCCAGGTGGTATGGGGGTGGGTGAAGGTGAGCAGGAACAGCAACCCGGCGCTAACCGCCTCCAGCACCAGCGCCGCCGCCAGAATTTTGCGCTGATCAAAGCGGTCAGAGATTTCGCCGGCTGGCAGGGTCAGCAGGAACATCGGCAAAAACTGTGACAGCCCGACAAGACCGAGCGACAAGGGATCGCGCGAGATGTCATAAATCTGCCAGCCCACCGCGACCGATTGCACCATCAGGGCGATCGTCGAAAGAAAACGGGTGGAGAGATAAACCGGCAAATCGCGGTCGCGATAAACCGAAAGGCTGGGCGGTTCCGTCATGGCTGGCGCAGCATCACTGCCAGCGCGCGCGCGTCAAGCGCTATTCGCGCACCGGGGCTTTCTCACCTGCGTGCGGGCGTAATCTTCCACAGGTCCATTTTTGGCCGCCTTCAATTGGGGCGAAACTGTGAAACTTGCCCAGAATGTTTCGCGCATACCCGGTCTGGCGACAATTGACGACAATGTCGGCGCGGCTGTGCCCTTTTTCGGTGAGACTTCATGGCTATGTTTTTCTCATAGACGACGCGCCATGCGCCGAAGGAGAAACAAAATGAACCGCTTTACGAAGAACACAAAACTGGCTACCGCGCTGGCCGCCGCGCTGATGATTTCTGCGCCAGTGGTTTTTGCTCCGACGGCAGGGTTCGCCGCCAGCAATCAATACAGCAACAGCCATAACAACAATTATCGCGACACCAACACGCGCAGCAATGCACGCCATAATGATGTGCGTCACAACGATGCGCGTTACAACAATAACCGCCGTGACAACGCCAAGCAGGTGCGCAAATACAAGGCGCAGTACAACAAGCGTCACTATGATCCGATGCGTGACCACACGCGCCGCCCGGCCCTGCGCTATGAGCGCCGCGGTTATGCCCCGCATCGCGGGTATCACTATCACCAGGGTCATTGGAATTGGCAGCACAACCAATGGATCTGGATCGCCGGGATTTGGCTGAACCGTTAAGACAACCCCGGGCACGGACTTGCAGAAACGGCAGCGCATATACTGCCGGCGGCTGATGCCGCAAGACAGAACCCTCGCGGGGTATTGCCCCTCCCCCCGCGGGGGTTCTTCTTTTTTGTGCACCCCTTTCGGCGCGCACATTACTGCAAATGAATGGTGATCGCGTTGGCGCCCGGCGCAATTGTGAATTTCACCGCTGAGAAATTGGGCGCTTTCAAAAACGGTTTTGCATCATTGGAAAAGCCGTATGGTTCCAGCGGCAGACCAATCCAGGATTGGTCGAATTTTCCGTTGCGGTTTACATCCTGCATCATCTTGATGGCATAGATGCCGGGCACAATGTCTTTGATGGTGAACTCAGTTTTGCCCGGAACGGCGGGCACTTTTACATCTTTCACCGCCGCATCATCATTGTTTGTATAGGCTTTGCGGTCATAGAGCCCCATCAGAATGTCGCCGCCCTTGGGCGAAACATTCAGCACCGTGACCTGCAGGCTTGCCAGATCGTTCGGGATGTCTGCCGCGCGCGCGCAAACCGGCGCAAGTGCCAGCAAAGCAATCATCATCAAAGCGCGATGCAACATGACAATCCCGTTTCGCCATCTTCCTTGTGCAACCGCTCGCAAAGCGCGGGCCTATTGCAGCGTGATTGTTATCGTATTCTCCCCCGGCTTCAATGCAACGCGAACCGCGTCAAACGCGGGCAGACCCATCTTCAATTTCGCGTCATGGGAAAAGCCATACGGCTCCACCGGAAGCCCGATGAAATTGGTATCGATCTTGCCGTTCTTGTTTTCGTCCTGAAAAACCTTCACACCATAATCACCCGGCACAATATCGCGCACAGTAATGATGGTTTCGCCGGGGGTCGCGGGCACAATTTTACCGGCGTCGGGCTTTGCCCCCTTTGTCACAAATTTTTGTCCATCATAAAGGCCGATGCGGATCTCGCCGCCTTTGGCCGAAACATTTTCGACCTTCACGGTTAACGACGCTTTGTTTGCTGCATCCGCAGCATTGTTTGCCGTGTCCGCGGCATAAGCGGGCGCGACCAGCGCCATCAAAACAAAAGCGAACGCGACCTGTCTCAACATATGTATGTGCCTTTCACGATTTCAAACATCACAAACCAAGCCTCACACAAACCAGATTGCGCAAACCAAATCCCACATACGAAAAACCGGCCAGACATTTTCATGTCCGCCCGGTTCAACGCTGTAGAAGGAGAAAGACTGCGCAAACTGCTATGTCTTTCGTATCCGATAATGCGCCGCTAGCGGCAGCCTTATCAGACCGATTCCTTCAATTCCTTGGCAACGCGGAACGCAACCTTTTTGCTGGCCTTGATCTTGATGGCCTCGCCGGTCGCCGGGTTGCGGCCCATACGGGCAGCGCGCTTGCGAACCTGCAGAACGCCGAGCCCGTTCAGACGGACGCGAACGCCTTTTTTCAGCTGCTTGGAGATCATCACAATAAGGTCTTCGATAATCTCATTGGCCTGCTTTTTCGAAAGCTCCTGCTTCTCGGCCAGCATCGTCCCCAATTGACGCGTGGTCAGGGTTTCGACTTTGGCTTTTGCAGCGGCTTTGGCTGCGGGCTTTGCGGCTTTCGTGGTGGCTTTTGCCATTGGTGTTTCCTCTGCGAATCAAAAGATGATTGATTTTACTGCATTTCGCGCGAGGATGAATCTGTAAAGTGTCACAAAACGCTTATTTTTAGGGTCTTTCGTGAGGTCGGCCAAAATCGTCTGGGGACAAAATGCCATCCATGCCGTCCAGACACGCCAAAGCCCGCCCGCAAGGGGCGCGCAAAAGACGCTGTGAGACAGGGATTAAAGGCTGCTTACTTGGCGGCCTTTTTGGTCGTGCCGTCTTCGCGGCGCTCGACACGCTCGGCGATACGGGCCGATTTGCCCCGGCGGCCGCGCAGATAATAAAGCTTGGCGCGGCGCACGCGGCCCTTGCGGACCACTTCGACCGAAGCAACCAGCGGCGAATAGATCGGGAAAACACGCTCCACACCTTCGCCATAGGAAATCTTGCGAACCGTGAAGCTCTCGTTCAGGCCCGTGCCCTGGCGCGCGATGCACACGCCTTCAAACGCCTGAAGGCGTTCGCGCGTTTTCATCTGCTTGGCCTTGTCGTCAAAGGTGGCATCGACGACCTTGACGTTGACGCGCACCGTGTCGCCCGGACGAAAATCGGGATGATCGCCGGTTTTAAGGGCGGCGGTCTGCTCGGCTTCGAGCTGTTGCAACAGGTTCATGATCGTCTTCTCCGTCGGGCGAAATTCAATTGTTCTTATACACACTTCAAGGCGGCGGCCATTGGGCCGCGCGGCCAGTCAAGGCGCGTGAAGGGGGGCCATATAACCTACCGCTTGGCCTTTTCATAGAGGGTCCAAAGGTCTGGACGGCGCGTTTTTGTCAGTCTTTCGGCCTCGGCGCGGCGCCAGCGGGCAATTTCGGCGTGATTGCCCGATAAAAGCGGGGCCGGGATGGGCAATCCCTCAAATTCCTGCGGCCTTGTATAATGCGGATATTCCAACAATCCGGCCTCAAAACTCTCCTCTTGCGGGGAATTTTCCGCCCCCAGCACGCCGGGGATCAGCCGCACAGCCGCTTCGATCAGCGCCATCGCGGCAATTTCGCCCCCTGCCAGAACAAAATCGCCGATGCTGACTTCTTCCAGCCCGCGCGCCTCTATCGCGCGCTGGTCCAGCCCCTCAAAGCGGCCACACAAAAGGAGCGCACCGGGCCCATCGGCCAGTGCGCGCACCCGGCTCTGGTTCAGTGGGATACCGCGCGGACTTAAATAAAGCGCGGGCAGGCCGGGGGCCTTGCTGCGGGCTGCATCAATCGCGGCGCATGCCACATCGGCGCGCATCACCATGCCCGGCCCGCCGCCCGCGGGCGTGTCATCCACATTGCGGTGTTTGCCCAGCCCATGCTCGCGGATGTCATGCACATCCAGTGACCACAGATGTTTGTCCAGCGCCTTGCCCAAAAGCGATGCGCCAAGCGGGCCGGGAAACATTTCGGGAAACAGGGTCAGAACATGGGCGCGCCAGGCCATGACCTATAATTCGCGCTTGAAGCCGATATGGCTCTGCTCAAACCCAAGGCGGCGGTAAAACAGATGCGCGCGTTTGCGCCGCACATCCGAGGTGAGCTGCACCAATTTGCAGCCCGCCTGTTTCGCCTCTTCAATCGCATGGCGCATCAGCGCGCTGCCAATACCGGCCCCGCGCGTATCAGAGGCGACGCGTACCGCCTCGATCAGGGCGCGTTTAACGCCGCGCCGCGACAGGCCGGGTATAAACACCAATTGCAGCGCGCCAACAATTTTACCGTCCTGCTCGGCCAGCAAAATGCGGTTGCCCGGTGACTGGCTCATATCCTTGAAGGCCTGCTCGTAATCGGCGCACACCGCGCCGCCGCTTTGTTCGCGCGCTTCGCCAAATTCATCATCGGCCAAAAGCGCCACGATCGCGGCCAGATCATCATCTTCAGCATAACGAAATTGCAGATCGCTCATCCGGTTTTGCCTTTCGCATTGCCGCTGTTGATCGCCGGGTTTTGTTCGCCGGTTTCAACCTCCTCAGGCGGCGCAACAACAATACGCCCGCCCGCGACATCGACAATGGGAACAAAAACTTCTGTGAACGGCAACAGAACATTGTCGCCGTCATCGCGCTGAATTTCGATCACATCGCCCGCGCCATAATTGTGCACCGCATGCACAGCGCCCAGAACGCGCCCTTCAACATCTTCGGCGCGCAGGCCCAGAAGGTCAGCGTGATAGAATTCCCCGGCATCCGTTGCGGGCAACGCGGCGCGCGGCACAAACAATTCGGCGCCCTTCAGCGCCTCTGCCCCTTCGCGCGTTGTCACCTCGGCCAGTCGCAACACAGCCTGCCCCGCCTTCACGCCAAACACGGAAATCACCGTGAGCGCGCGGCCATCCGTCAGGTAAAGCGGGCCATAGGTGCCCAGCCGTTCGGGCGCTTCGGTGAAGGTTTTCACCTTCACCTCGCCTTTCAGACCATGTGCGCCAATGATGGCGCCTAACAGGATTTCGCGCGGCATCTGGCGGCAGACGGCGATCAGGCCGTCGCTTCGCCTTCGGCGGGCGCGGCTTCTTCAGCCGGTGCTTCAGCGGCAGCCTTGGCGGCTTCTTCAGCATCGGCCTTGGCCTGGGCTGCAGCGTCAAGCCGTTCCTGCGCCTTCTTCTTCGGCTTGGCCTTGTCCGGGTTGTTTTTCACCAGCGGCTTCACAACGCCCGCATCGGACAAAAAGCGATGCACGCGATCAGACGCAATCGCGCCCTTGGCGATCCAGGCTTTCGCCTTGTCCAGATCCAGCTTCAGCCGCTCGGCATGATCCTGCGGCAACAGCGGGTTGTAAAAGCCGATCTTCTCGATGAAGCGGCCATCACGCGGAGAATGCGAATCCGCAACCACAATGGCGTAATGCGGGCGCTTTTTTGTGCCGCCGCGCGAAAGCCTGATCCTCAATGACATGTCGAAAGTCCTTCTTCGTTAAAGCCAAAACTCTGTATTGCTATTTGCTGTTACTTGCGGCCCGGAAACATGCCCGGTGGAAGCTGCGGCGCGCCGCCGCCCATCAACCCGCTTAAACCGGCCGGCATGCGCCCGCCCATTTTCCCCATCTTCTTCATCATGTCCGACATCTGACGGTGCATTTTCAAAAGCTTGTTCACGTCAGAAACCTGAACCCCGGCACCGGCAGCAATACGCTTGCGGCGCGAACCATTGATGACATCGGGCTTGGCGCGCTCGGCCGCCGTCATCGATTGAATAATCGCTTCCTGACGCACCAGCACACGATCATCCATGCCAGCGGCCGCAAGCTGGTTCTTCATCTTGCCAACACCGGGCAGCATGGACAGCACGCCCGACATGCCACCGAGCTTTTTCATCTGGCGAAGCTGTTCGGCGAGATCGTTCATATCGAACGCGCCCTTCTTCATCTTCGCGGCGAGTTTTTCGGCCTTTTCCTTGTCGAAACTTTCCGATGCTTTTTCGACGAGGCTGACCACATCGCCCATGTCCAGAATGCGCGCGGCGACGCGTTCGGGATGGAATGCCTCGATCGCATCGAGCTTTTCACCGATGCCGAGATATTTGATCGGCGCGCCGGTCACAGCGCGCATCGAAAGCGCGGCACCGCCTCGCGCATCACCATCGGCGCGCGTTAAAATGATGCCCGACAGCTTCACCCGCTCGTTGAATGATTTGGCGATGTTCACCGCGTCTTGCCCGGTCAGGCTGTCGGCAACCAATAGCGTTTCATGCGGGGTGACCAGATCGCGCACCGCCGCGACTTCGGCCATCAATTGTTCATCGACATGCTGGCGGCCCGCGGTGTCGAGGATCAGCACGTCATAGCCGCCGATTTTCGCCGATGCGAGCGCGCGTTTGGCAATGTCAGTCGGGCTTTGGCCCGCGACCACGGGCAAGGTCGGCACACCGGCCTGTTCGCCCAGAACTTTCAACTGTTCCATCGCGGCGGGGCGGTGCACATCCAGCGAGGCCATCAGCACACGCTTTTTCTCTTTGGTCTGGAGCAGCAGCGCGAGTTTGGCGGACGACGTGGTTTTGCCGGAGCCTTGCAAGCCGACCATCAAAATCGGCGCGGGCGGCGAACCCAGATCAAGGGCTACGTTCTCGCTGCCCAGCATTTCGATCAGCGCGTCATGGACAATCTTGACGATCTGCTGGCCGGGGGTAACCGAGCGCACGACATTTTCGCCGATGGCACGCGGGCGCACGCTTTCCATGAAATCCTTGACGACGGGAAGCGCGACATCGGCCTCCAGCAGCGCCACGCGGATTTCGCGCAAGCCCTCATCGACATCGGCCTCGGACAGCGCACCACGGCCGCGAAGCCGGTCGAATGTCGCCCCAAGGCGTGATTGCAATGCGTCAAACATTCAAACTCTTTCTTTCCCCCCCCGTTTACGGGGGAGGGGGACCGCGTAAGCGGTGGAGGGGGAAGCACGTGTCATGCCCCCTCCGTCTCGCTACGCTCGACACCTCCCCCGCAAGCAGGGGAGGAAACAAACACCAAGCGCCCCAGGGGGCGCACCTGCGCTGCCTGGGGGCGATCCCCAGCCGGGCCGGGGACCGGAAAGTCACAACGCTTTCCGGAATGGGCTGCGTTTAAGCCCGTTATCCGCAAAAAGTCAAACATGCCATCTCGAACCGTATACGCAATAAACCCGCAATGACGGCATGTACGGAACCGTGTTAGCGTCAGAATCATTACACCGCTGAAAGATAGCCATGACGAATACCGCCATCCCCGCACTTGATACGCTGATGGAGCAAGGCGCGCTCGGCACCGCCAACCGGCAAATGCTGGAATATTGGCAATCCTTGCGCAAGGACGGCGCCCTTCCCGCCCGCACCGATTTCAATCCGGGGCGCGTGCGCAGCCTGTTGAACCGGCTCTGCCTGTTTGAGGCGCGGCCGGGCAAAAGTCTGACCTGCCGGCTGGCAGGCAGCATGGTGCGCCAGGGGTTGGGCATGGAACTGTCTGGCATGGACTATATGGATTATACGCCGCCCGCCTATCGCAAGCAGCGCATGGAGGTTTACACCCAAATCATCGGCGGTCTGGCGATGTGCAACCGGCGCGGCGCCATCACGACCAATGGCCGCGAATTGATCTGGGA
>JBDZUY010000029.1:22893-31666 GCA_040255365.1 Hyphomicrobiales bacterium | reverse complement strand
CGATGTGCAACCGGCGCGGCGCCATCACGACCAATGGCCGCGAATTGATCTGGGATGAATTGGTGCTGCCGTTTGGCGATATGCGCGAAGATGGCTCGTGTCAGGTTCTGATCATGGCCGATATTGCCGATCTGGAATATCACGAACAGGCCAAGGATGCGGGCACCGTTCTGGGCGCACCGCGCAGCGCACAATTTTACCGGATTTAAAACGCCGGCCCACGTCACCCGTCATGCCCGCACCATCTCACTGTCATGGCCCGCAAATGCGGGCCATCCAGGTGAAGCCCTGAGTGATCCCTGAAAAGGAAACTGGATGGCCCGGTCAAGCCGGGCCATGACAGAGAAGAATCTATTTTCCCAAGCCCAGCTTGCGCGCGAAATAGGTATAGCTCAGCGCCCAGTAATCAGCCTGTTGGGCGTGCGTTGCGCCGGGGCCGTGGCCGCCTTCATTGGCTTCGTGCAGCAGCACCTCATGGCCTTGCGCTTCCATTTTCGCCGCCATCATGCGCGCCCAGATCGGCGTCACCCGGTCATCCGTGGTTTCCGAAATGAACAGGATGGGCGGATAGCTGACATCCTTTTTCACATTCTGATAGGGCGAATAGGTCTCGATATATTTGCGCATTTTCGGATCAGCCGGATCGCCATATTCGCCAATCCATGACGCGCCCGCGCCGAACTGGGTGTAGCGCACCATGTCGATCAGCGGGCGCTGGCACACCACCGCACCAAACAGATCGGGCCGCTGCACCATCACCGTTGTCACCAAAAGCCCGCCATTCGATGCGCCGACAATGCCGGTTTGTTTGGGCGTGGTCAGGCCCGATTTCTGAATCGCTTCGGCCACCGCTTCAAAATCATCATAGGCGCGCTGGCGATGATATTTCAGCGCCGCCTGATGCCAGCGCGGGCCAAACTCGCCGCCGCCGCGAATGTTGGCGACAACCATCGCCCCGCCATGTTCAACCCATACAGAGCCCGCTTCCAGCGGACGGTGGCCATCGTTCCAATACCAGGGCGTCAGCGAAAGCTCGAACCCGCCATAACCATAAAGGATGGTGGGTATCGGCCCCTTGGCGCCTTTCGGCTTGATCACAAAATAGGGAATCTTGGTGCCGTCTTTCGATGTGGCCCAATGCTGCGCGGCACTGACGTTTGCTGTATCAAAGCGCGCGGGCATCGCCTTGATCTTTTTCACCGCGCCATCGCCGCCAAAACCATAGAGCGTCGGCGGCGTTACAAAGCTTTGATAGGTGAGATACGCCTCTGGCCCGAAATCATTGGTCGAAACAATTTGCGTTGAGCCACCCTTTGGCAGGTCCAGAATTTTGTCAGTCCATTTGCCATTGGTGAAGCCAAACGCATGCACCGCGCCGGTGACATTGTGATAGACCGAGGCAAACACCGCATCGCGGCCCGCAGCAACCGAATCAATTGCGTCATGCACGCCCGGCACCATCAGCACCGACACCTTGCCGAGTTTGCCGGTGTTGGTGAAGGCGTTGATATCAAACGCGATCAGCGCACCTTGCGCAATTTCCTTTTGCCCCGGCGGCGTCCACGCATCGCGCAACGTCGCAATCATCTGGCCTTCGGTAACGCCCTGCACCTGTGCGCCCAATGGCAGCGGCAGTTTTGCCGTCGTGCCATCGTCCTTCACCAGATAATATTCAGCCTGAAAGAACGAAACACCGCGCACCACCATCGCCACCGTGCCGTATGGGCCGTGCATCACGAAGGGTTGCACAGAAACGTCATTCGCCGTGCCTTCATAAATGGTTTTGGCATCGGCGATTTTTTGCCCGCGCTTCCACAGCTTCACAATGCGCGGATAGGACGATGCGGTCAGCGTGCCCTTGCCAAAATCGGTCGCGAACAACACGCTGTTGTCATCGACATATTGTGCATTCGATTTGGCGATGGCGAGATGAAAACCGTCATCGATAAATTTTCCGGCCTTGGGATCAAATTCGGAAATCTGTACCGCGTCGCCGCCGCCCGGTGACAGCCGCACAAGACAGCGCGCAAAGGCGGAATCGCAAGTCGCGCCCTTCCACACCCAATCCTTGCCCGTCTTTTTATCATAGGCATCCAGATCAAGCAGCGTGCGCCACTCCGGCTTGCCCGATGCGTAACTGGCAACAGAGGTGACGCGCCAAAGGCCGCGCACATGGTCTTTGTCCTGCCAGAAATTCAGAACCTGTTTGCCATGCAAATCGCCATACGCAATACGGTCCTCGGCGTTCAGCGCTTTGAGGATCGTCGCATGATCCTTGGCATACATCGGTCCCTTTTTCAGCGCAGCATTGGCCTTTGCGGTTTGCGCCGTCGCCCACGCCATCGCCTTTGGCGCATACACATCCGACAACCACAAATAGGGATCAGGCCCGCCGGGGTTTTCGCCTTTCACAGGGGGCGCCGCCAATGCCGGGTCCGCAAACAATGCTGCGGCCGCAAAACCCAAAACCCAATTGCGCATTGTCATCGCCGTCTCCCCATAGCGTTCAGTGCTTCGTGCTTACTGTTTCGTGTCGGTAGCACCCAAACCCAGTTTCTGTTTCAGAAACTCAAAGCTCATCGCCCACATTTCGGCGGCCTGTTTGTGATCAGCCGCGGCGGAATGGCCACCATCGGTATTTTCATAGAACAGCACATCATGGCCCAGCGCTTCCATCCGCGCCGCCATTTTGCGTGCATGCACTGGGGTCACCCGGTCATCAGACGTGGCGGTGACAAACAGAACGGGCGGATATTCCTTGTCGATCCGCACATTCTGATAGGGCGAATATTTTTCGATATATTTGCGCACGCCCGGTTTTTCCGGATCGCCATATTCGCCGATCCATGACGCGCCCGCGCCAATCTTTGTGTAGCGCAGCATGTCGATCAGCGGCACCTGGCACACCACCGCGCCCAGCAGCTTTGGTGTTTGCGTCATCACCGTGGATACAAGCAAGCCGCCATTGGACCCGCCCATAATGCCAAGCTGTTTTGGTGTTGTGATGTCCCGCGAAGACAGATCGCGCGCCACTGCCTCGAAATCATCAAACGCACGCTGACGGTGTTTTTTCAGCGCCGCCTTGTGCCAAGCCGGGCCGAACTCGCCGCCGCCGCGAATGTTGGCCACCGCAATCACGCCACCCTTGCTCAGCCACAACCGGCCCGCATTGGCCCAGTACCAAGGCGTCTGCGAAATCTCGAACCCGCCATAGCCATAAAGTAGTGTTGGCGCAGGGCCCTTTGCGTCCTTAGCGCGCACGACGAAATACGGAATTTTGGTTCCGTCTTTTGATGTCGCCTCAAACTGTTCGGTTTCCAGCCCGGATGAATCAAAGCGCGCGGGTTGCGATTTGATCGCTTTGGGCTGGCCCGTGCCGTCATAAGAATAAAGCGTGGTGGGCTGCAAAAAACTCTCAAACGTAAACTGCGCCTGCGGCCCATAATTATTGGCCGAAACAATATGCGTCGAACCATTTTTCGGCAGGTCGAGCGCCGTGTCGCTCCACGCGCCATCGCTGCCCGGCTTGAACACATGGATCGCGCCGGTGACATTGGTATAGATCGCGGCATAGACCGCGCCATCACCCGTCGCCACGCCGTCGATCATCTGACGCGGGTCCGGCGTAAACAGCACATCCACCTTGACCGGCATTTTCATGTTCGCAAATGCGGTCACGTTGAACGATACCAGCGCACCTTTGGGGATCGCCTTGTCCGCGCCCGGTGGTGTCCAGCTATCGCGCAAGGTCAGAATAAGGTTGTCACCCACCGCGCCGCGCACAACCGCGCCCAAGGGCAGCGGCAGCTTCAACGTCGCGCCATCCGGATAGACATAATCATATTCCGTCTCAAAAAAGCTGATGGCGCGCGAGATCAGGGCGACGGATTTTTTGGGTCCGTGCATCACCATCGGCGCAACGCCGACATCGTCTTTGGTGCCTTCAAAGATGGTTTTGGCCGCGGCAATGGGCTCGCCGCGTTTCCACATTTTTACAATGCGCGGATAGCCAGAGCTGGTCAGCGAGCCTTTGCCAAAATCGCTTGCGAACAACACCGTATCGTCATCGCGATACGCCACTTCAGATTTGGCTTCGTCCAGCGCGAAACCGTTTTTCACGAATGTCTTTGTCTTCAGATCGAATTCGCGCACGACATGCGCATCACCGCCGCCCGGCGACAAAAACAACAGGCATTGTTTCATCGACGGCGCACAATCGCTGCCCTTGAAGACCCAGTTCTTGCCTTCGTCCTTGGCGAGCTTGTCGATATCCAGCAGCACATCCCATTTGGGCTCTGCCTTGGCGTAATCTTCGATGGAGGTGCGCCGCCAGATGCCCTTTGGGTTTTGGGCGTCCTGCCAGAAATTGAACACAAAATCATGGCGGATCGCGCCCAGCGGGATGCGGTCTGGTGCGTCCAGCACGGCCAGCACGGAATCATAATCGGCCTGATAATCGGCATTGCCCGCCAGCGCCTTGCGGGTCAGGACATTCTGATCCTTGACCCAGGCCAGCGGCTTTGCGCCATGCACATCTTCCAGCCAGAGATAGGGATCTGTCGTCACTTTGGGTTCCTTCGCGCCATTGGCGCCCAGCGCCTGAAGGCCGCCGGCCAGTCCGCTCAGCGCAATGACGCAGAGGGCCAGATATTTCAGAACGCGCATGCTGTCTCCGGGGCTTAACCGTCACGGGATAGGCCCAATAGGGAGCCTCACCCCACCGGGTCAAGACTTGACCTGACGTTCAATCACCCCACGCCCGGCTCTCCCACTGGCCCCGGATGCCTTGCGCCCCTATATAGACGGGACGATGACCGCCTTTGTGAAAATGCACGGTCTGGGCAATGATTTCGTGATATTTGACGCGCGAAAACACGGCCTGGCGCTGGAATCGGACACCGCGCGCGCCGTGGCGGACCGCCGCTATGGCGTGGGCTGCGATCAGGTGATTGTGATCGATCCGGCCCGCGGCAGCGCCGATGCGGCCATGCGCATCTTTAATGCCGATGGGGCGGAGGTGGAATCCTGCGGCAATGCGGCGCGGTGTGTCGCCCGCCTGCTGATGGAGGAGGCCGGGACAACCCGTATCAACCTGGAAACCAAGGGCGGGCCGCTGGCTTGTGCCGATTATCGCGGCCGCGCCATCACCATCAATATGGGCCCGCCGCGGCTGGACTGGCATGCCGTGCCGCTGGCAAGGCCGGTTCAAACCCAATCCTTCGCGCTGGATGTGCCCGGATTTGACGATGCGGCCCTGAAAAGCGTCAGCGCGCTATCCGTCGGCAATCCGCATTGCGTGCTGTTTGTCGACAATGCCGAAATCGCCGATGTCGCCAATCTGGGCGCAGCGATTGAGCGCCACCCGATGTTTCCCGAACGCACCAATGTCGAATTTGTCCATGTGCTGGGGCCAAATCGCTTGCGCATGCGGGTGTGGGAACGCGGCGCAGGGATTACGCGCGCCTGTGGCACGGGCGCCTGCGCCGCCGCGGTGGCGGCGCACCGGCGCGGGCTTACCGGCATCGACAGCGAAGTGGTGCTGGACGGCGGGCCGTTGCGCATTTCATGGGGCGGCGGCGATGCGCCGGTATTCATGACTGGACCGACCGCGCTGGCCTGGCGCGGCGAGATTGATCTGCATGCGCTGGATGGTGCGCCATGAGCGCGCCCACGCCGAATAAAGATGATTTTGAGATCATCACCTTTGGCTGCCGTCTCAACGCCTATGAAAGCGAGGCGATGCGCGATCGCGCAAACGAAGCCGGTTTGAAAGACGCGATCATCATCAACACCTGCGCGGTAACGGGTGAGGCGGTGCGCCAGTCGCGTCAGGCCATCCGAAAAGCGCGGCGCGAAAATCCGCGTGCAAAAATCATTGTCACCGGCTGCGCGGCGCAGACCGAACCCGACACCTATGCCGCGATGAGCGAGGTTGATCTGGTTCTCGGCAATATCGAAAAGCTGAAGACCGAAAGCTATGCCGGGTTCGGCATGGGCCGCAATGAAAAGGTGCTGGTCAACGACATTATGAGCGTGACCGAAACCGCATCGCAGATGGTGGACAGTTTCGATGGCCGCGCCCGCGCTTTTTTACAGGTGCAAAATGGCTGCGATCATCGCTGCACCTTTTGCATCATTCCCTATGGGCGGGGCAATTCGCGCAGCGTTGCGATGGGCGATGTGGTGCGCGAGGCGCAGCGCCTGACCGAGGCGGGGTTTCCCGAAATTGTTTTGACCGGCGTGGATCTGACCTCGTACGGGCCGGATTTGCCCGGTGCGCCCAGCCTGGGCAAATTGGTACGCAAAATCCTGAAGCTGGTGCCCGATCTGAAGCGCCTGCGCATATCTTCCATCGATTCCATCGAGGCCGATACAGATTTCATGCGCGCCATTGCCGAAGAAGAACGGCTGATGCCGCATTTTCATCTGTCCGCGCAATCGGGCGATGACATGATTTTGAAGCGCATGAAACGCCGCCATGCCCGCGCCGATACGATTGCGTTTTGTGATGCGGTGCGGCGCATTCGCCCCGATGCGGTGTTTGGTGCCGATTTCATTTGCGGCTTTCCCACCGAAACCGATGCGATGTTTGAAAACACGCTGGCATTGGTGGACGATGCTGGGCTGACCTATCTGCATGTCTTTCCGTTTTCGCCGCGCACGGGCACACCCGCAGCCCGCATGCCGCAAACCGCGCGCGCCTTTGCCAAACCGCGCGCCGCCCGGCTTCGCAAAAAGGGTGAGGATGCGCTTTACACCTATTTGCAAGGGCTTATCAGCAGCGAGCAAAACCTGTTGATCGAGAAAACTGGCATGGGCCGCACGCGCAGCTTTGCATCTGCGCATTTTTCCGGGCATAGCGAGCCCGGCCAGATTGTGCGCGCACGCATTCGTGGCGCGAGCCCAACCCATTTGCTGGCAGACCCTGTTGCATGAGCGATAAAACCGAAGACGCAAAACCGGGCTTCTTTGCCCGGCTGACCAAAGGTTTGTCGCGCAGCGCAGGCGCGCTTGGCGAAAACCTGACCGGCATCTTCACCAAAAAGAAGCTGGACGCCGCCACCATCGAAGAATTGGAAGAAGCGCTGATCGCCGCTGATATGGGCGCCGGGCTGGCCGCAAGGCTGGCGGGTGCGGTGGCCAAGGGCCGCTATGACAAGGAAATCGGCGAAGACGAGTTGCGCAATGTGCTGGCCGGTGAAATCGCCGCCATTCTGAAACCGGTCGAAAAGCCGCTAAGCATTGATCCCGCACACAAACCCTTTGTCGTGTTGGTGGCGGGCGTGAACGGCACCGGCAAAACCACCACCATCGGCAAGATCGCGCAGCATTTCACAGATAGCGGCAACAAGGTGGTGATGGCCGCGGGCGATACATTCCGCGCCGCCGCGATTGAACAATTACAGGTTTGGGGAACGCGCACGGGTGCCGAAGTTGTGTCGCGCGCAGCCGGTGCGGATGCGGCCGGATTGGCCTTTGATGCACTGGAACGCGCACGCGCAACAAACGCAGACATTCTATTGATTGATACGGCGGGACGATTGCAGAACAAGACCGGGCTGATGGCCGAGCTGGAAAAAATTGTTCGCGTCATCAAAAAGCTGGACGCGGCCGCCCCCCATGCCGCCCTTTTGGTGCTGGATGCGACAACCGGCCAAAACGCGCTGTCGCAAGTAGAAGCCTTCCAAAAATCCATTCCGCTGAGCGGTCTGGTGATGACCAAGCTGGACGGCACCGCCAGAGGCGGCATCCTGGTAGCACTGACGGACAGATTTTCGCTGCCGGTTCATTTTATTGGCGTCGGCGAACAGGCTGGCGATCTACAGGTCTTTTCCGCAGAGGCCTTTGCCCGCGCCCTTACCGGCGCAAAAACAATCAAAGGGTCTTCATGAGCGAGCAAACCAAAACACCGGCGCCCCCCCTTTCGCCGCTGATCCGGCTGGGGCTGGATCTGGGCCCGCTCGTCATCTTTTTCGTGTCCTTTGAATTTCTTGGCATTTTCGCGGCCACAGGCGTGTTCATGGCGGCGGTCCTGATCGCACTGGCCATCGGTTATGTGCTGGAAAAGCGCATCTCGCCGATGCCGCTTTTCACCGCCGTTCTGGTGACGGTGTTTGGCGGGCTGACGCTGTATTTGCAGGACGACACGTTCATCAAGATCAAGCCGACAATTCTTTACACCGCCTTTGGTGCCATTCTTCTGGGCGGGCTTTTTTTCGACCGCATCTTTCTGAAATATATTTTTGCGCAGGCTTATGAATTGACGCCGCTGGGCTGGCGCAAGCTGACCTTGCGCTGGGGCCTGTTCTTTTTTGCATTGGCCATTGTCAATGAAATTGTGTGGCGCAATTTTTCGACCGAGATATGGGTCAGCTTCAAGGTTTGGGGCGTGATCCCGCTGACGTTCCTGTTTGCGCTATCGCAAGCACCGCTGGTTCTGAAACATCAGATTGAAGACAAGGCGGCAAGCGATAAAGATGACGAGCCGGATAACGCCAGCGCCAAGACAATAGACCATTCGTCATAACAAAATATCGACCGCGCGCGTTATGCCAGACTTACACGCCCCAAATTTACATGCCTTCAGGCGGGCGTGAGGGTTGCGGATTGCCAAAGGGCGCGAAAACCGATTTGCCCTCGACATCGCGAAAATGATCCAGCGCCCATTTTACAGAGGGAAAGGCCAATTCGCCCCACGGAAT
The DNA here is from genome assembly GCA_040255365.1 of Hyphomicrobiales bacterium. Taxonomy (GTDB): domain Bacteria; phylum Pseudomonadota; class Alphaproteobacteria; order Micropepsales; family Micropepsaceae; genus Rhizomicrobium. The sequence goes on along the minus strand of JBDZUY010000029.1, from coordinate 22,964 downwards.
CTCATCCCACGCGAATAGCCGTACCTCCAGGCTTTCGGGGCCTGCGGCAATGCCGGGCGCTATCAGGTGCC
>JBDZUY010000029.1:11591-22793 GCA_040255365.1 Hyphomicrobiales bacterium | reverse complement strand
AGCCGTACCTCCAGGCTTTCGGGGCCTGCGGCAATGCCGGGCGCTATCAGGTGCCCGCGATACATCAATTGCACCTGCGAAATATGGCTCATTGTATAAACCGCCAGAAGCGCATCAAGCGCAATATTCGCACAGGCTTCCTCGCGCGCTTCGCGCCGCGCACCATCTTCGGGCGTTTCATGTTCTTCCAGATAGCCCGCAGGCAAGGTCCAAAACCCTATGCGTGGTTCAATCGCGCGCTTGCATAACAAGATACGGTTTTCATGCATCACGACCGAGCCAACAACAATCTTTGGATTGGTGTAATGGATGTGTCCGCATTTGCCGCAGACATAGCGTTCATGTGTATCGCCATCGGGAACGCCGCGCGTAAAATGCGGCGCCGGTGGCGGCGGGAGGGGCTTGGTTTTATCGGACATCGTAAAATGATTGTGCCCATTTCGGACACGCTTTGAAAGATCGCAGGTGCGGTAAAAAAAATAATGCGCTTGCACGCAACTGCAAAAGATGAGATCGAACCTTGTCGCTTTCATTTTCCGCGTTTAGTCTTTGACCATGCGGCCGGTAATCTCCGGCCAAAGAATTTTCCCGGCACCAACCGGGATGGTTCTCAAAAAGAACATGATCGGAAAATACAATTCTACTTTCCAGATCACACACGAGATCAGGGGTGTCTCAAGCAGGGGTGTCTCAATGACGTCAAAGGGGCCGCGAAAGGCAAACGGGGGATTTGATCTCGCCGAAACGCCATCGCATCTCATGCGCCGGTGCCAGCAATTGTATGGCGATCTTTATTCGCGCGAATCCGGCACCAGCAATTTGACCAAACAACAATTCACCGTGTTGTGCGCGCTGGAACACAATGATGGTGCAAGTCAGACCGCATTGGTCGAAATGACCGGCATCGATCGTTCGACTCTTGCCGACATGATGCGCCGCATGCTGGACCGTGGGCTGATCATCCGTGAACGGACGGAAACGGATATGCGGGCCAACGCCGTGGCGATTGCGCCGGCTGGCCGCAAATCCTTGCGCACGGCACGGGCCGCCGCGGGCCGGGCGGAGGAGCGGCTTTTGGAGGCTCTGCCGCCGCCCGAACGCCAGCGTTTCATCAAGGCACTGGCCGCAATTGCCACCGCCGGTGAGGAATTGGTGAGCAATGGGACCGCCCCGCCCCGGCGCAAACGGGCCAAGCGGCGCGCCTGATCCAAAAAGCAACTTTCAGATGACGATGTTCAACTGACTGCCCGGCGGCAGGATGGGCGCATAGGGCGTGGCCACCGCATTGCCCGCAATCGGCGCCGGTGCGGCAGGCTTTTGCGCCGTGGCCGCAGATGTGATGTCCGCCTCGAAACTGGCAGGGGTAAAGGCCTGGGGCTTTTTGGTTTCGGCAATATCCTTTGGCGGCTGCACCGTTTGGGGCTTTGCCGCCGCGGTTCCGCCCGCTACGCCGCCGCCAGCAAGCGCTGCGCGAAAGCTGGCACGGGCCGCCGCATCACCGGCCCCGCCCGCAGGCTGGGTGGCACCTGACGCAATTAGAAGATTGTTGCCGCTGATCTGCATCGGCAAATTCTGCCGAAACAAGGTTTCCAAAGACTGAAGATCGCGAAGCCCGTTCAGCTTCCGCTGCGGGCACGCTCGATTTCGGGCAGCAAGGTGCCAGCCAGGCTTTGCGGGGTCAGCGGGCCGACAAAGCGCGCCCGGATGATACCGCGCCCGTCAATGACATAGGTTTCCGGCACGCCATAGACGCCCCATTCAATGCCTGCGCGGCCGTCACTATCCAGCCCCAGCCGGTCAAACGGGTTGCCATATTGCGCCAGAAAACCGCGCGCATTGGCCGGCGTGTCCTTATAGACAAAGCCATAAAGCTTCACGCCCTGAAGCCCGGAGATGGCAGCCAACAGCGGCGCCTCGGCCCGGCAGGGGGCGCACCATGACGCCCAGACATTCACCACCGTGACATGGCCGGATGCGAAATCAGCGCGCGCAAACCCTTTCACATTTTTATCGAGCGCGGGCAGCGCGATGTCGGGCACCGGCTTGTTGAGCAAGGCCGATGGCAATGTATCGGGCGCGGGCGCAATCAGGCTGGCGAACAGCACATAGGCCAGCACCGCGAACGCCAGAACCGGCACAATGTAAATCAGGCGTTTCACGGCTTCGGTTTTTCCAGCAATGCCAGCCGCGTCCTGGCCGCGCGATATTGCGAAACGACCAGCCACACAGCGCACAGAATGCCCACGACACTTGCGCCATAGGCCGGCCAGATAAAGGCGGCATAACCGCCCTGTGCCAAAAATGCGCTCATGATGCGGCCTCACGCAGCAACAATGTGCGCGTGCGGCGCTGTATGATTTCGGTGCGCATCCGCAGCATCCACAGCGCAAAGAACAAAGCGGTGTAGCCAATCGCCATTGCAAACAGCGGCCACAAAAAGACCGGCGCAATCAGCGGCCCGCCCTTGCGGATAATGCTTTCACCCTGATGCAAAGTGGTCCACCAATCGACGGAAAACTCAATAATCGGCAGATTGACCACGCCGACCAGCGCCAGAATGGCGGTGGCGCGCGCGGCGCGCACTTCATCTTCGATCGCGTTCCACAGCGCGATGTAACCCAGATACAAAAACAGCAGGATCAAAAACGAGGTCAGCCGCGCATCCCACGCCCAATAGGTGCCCCACATCGGCTTGCCCCACAGCGAGCCCGTAATCAGCGCCAGCGCGGTGAACAGCGCGCCCAGCGGTGCCGCCGATTTCGCCGCCACATCGGCCAGCGGATGGTGCCACACCAGCCCGAACAGGGATGCCACCGCCATCAGGCCATAGGCCATCATCGCCACCCAGGCGGCGGGCACATGCACAAACATGATGCGCACCGTATCGCCCTGCTGATAATCGGGCGGCGCGGTAAAGCCCAGCCACAGCCCCGCCGCGATGGCCAGCACCGCCACACCGCTGACCCACGGCAGAAGCCGCGCAGAGAGCGTCATGAAACGCTTGGGGTTGGCAAATTCAAAGATCGTGGGCATCGCGGCCTCGTCTAGTCCCTGTGGCGCGGGTCAGCAAGTTCGCCACTCTAGCTGGAGAGATTAAGCCGCAGCGTAGCGGCCACGGCGAACGGGGATAACAGCACGGCGGCAAAGGAAAACGCGGCCAAGAGCCACATCGCCCCATTGGCCAGCCCGTCCAGCGCGCCAATCACCGCGCCCGCCCCAAATATCACGGCAGGCGAGAGCAGCGGCAGCACAATCAGCGGCACAATGAGCCCGCCCCGGCGCACCGAAAGCGTCAGCCCCGCACCGATGGCGCCAATCGCGCTGATCGCGGGCGTGCCAATGGCCAGCGAGGCCACCAGCGCGAGCGTGCCGGATGGCGGCAGATTAAAGAGCAGCGCCAGCAGCGGCGACAAAAGCGTCAGCGGCAGGCCGGTGGTCAGCCAATGGCCCGCAATTTTGGTGGCCGCCACACTTTCCAGCGACAGCGGGCCCAGCACCAGCAAATCCAGAGAGCCATCTTCAAAATCGGTCTGGAACAAACGATCAAGCGACAACAGCGCCGCCAGCACCGCGCCGACCCACAACACGCCGCCCGCGATGCGCGCCAGCAAAACCGGATCCGCACCAACGCCCAACGGCACCAGCGCGGCTACCGCGGCAAAGAACGCCAGCGCAAGCGCCGCGCTGCCGCCAGCACGCGTGGCAAGACGCATGTCACGCATAAGAAGCGCGAAGGCCGCACTCATGGCGCGCCCAATGTCAGCGTTTGGCAATCCAGCCCCAGCGGATCATGGGTTGCAAAAATCGCCATGCCGCCGCCCGCGCAATGCGCCGCAATCGCATCGCGCAACAATGCCTTGCCGTTTGTATCAAGCGCGGCCAGCGGTTCATCCAAGAGCCAGAGCGGACGCGCAGATATTTTGAGCCGCGCCAGGGCAAGCCGCTTTTTCTGACCGGCGGAAAGATATTGCGATGGCAGATCGGCGGCGCGGCCAAGGCCCACTGCATCAAGCGCCGCATCAATACCGGCGGTGCTGTCAGCATTGCCGCGATAAAATCTTGCATAGAAGGAAAGCGTTTCGCGCGGGCTCATTTGCGGCTTGGCACCATCAGCATGACCAAGCCAGCCAATCGTATGACGCCGATCTTCGGGATCGAAGCTATCGGAGCCGTTATGGTGTAAACAGATCGTGCCCGATTGCGGGATCAAAAAACCCGCCAGCATCCGCAAAAGCGAGGTTTTGCCCGCGCCGTTCGCGCCTTCCACACTCAGCGCGCCGCCCGCCGCCAGTGCAAAGCCAAGCCCGCGAAACAGAACGCGCTCCCCGCGAATGCAGGTGAGATTATCCGCTGAAAGTTTGACCAAGCCCGTCACGCGCACATATTCGCCGCACGGCCCCCCGCGTCAATACAAAGCACCAATCCCGGTGCTCAATACATTTCTTTGTCGCGCAATCTAACGGAAAACCGGTTTCCACTTTTCCGGATTGCGCTCAATACATTTCTTTGTCGCGCAATCTAACGGAAAACCGGTTTCCACTTTTCCGGATTGCGCTCAATACATATGCTGGCCGCCATTGATCGACATCGTCGAGCCGGTGACAAAGCCGCCATCATCGGCCACAAGGAACAACACGCCGCGCGCGATTTCGTGCGCCTTGCCAAGACGGCCGACCGGAATCTTCGCAACAATTTTTTCCAGCACATTGGGCGGCACGGCGGCGACCATATCGGTGTCGATGTAGCCGGGCGCAATTGCATTGACGGTGATGCCCTTTGATGCGCCTTCCTGTGCCAGCGCCTTTGTAAAGCCGTGGATGCCGGATTTGGCGGCGGCGTAATTGACCTGACCATATTGCCCGGCCTGACCATTGATCGAACCAATGTTCACGACACGGCCAAAGCCGCGTTCCAGCATGCCTTCCCACGCGGCCTTGCACATATTGAAACAGCCGCCGAGATTGGTGTGCACCACATCATCCCAGCTTGTGCGATCCATCCGCTTCATCGTGCCATCGCGGGTGATGCCGGCATTGTTGACGATGATGTCCACCGGACCCAGATCAGCCACGACCTTGGCGACGCCGGCCTGACACGCCTCGAAATCGGCGACATCCCATTTGTAAGCGGCGATGCCGGTTTTTTTGCTGAACGCCTGCGCGCGTTCATCATTGCCCGCGTAATTGGCGGCCACTTTATAACCCGCTTCTTTCAGGGCGATAGAGATCGCTTCTCCGATGCCCCGCGTACCGCCCGTGACGATTGCAACCCGCGCCATGATTATCCGCTCCCTGTTGGTCTTTTTGGTTGCGTCCGTCATAGCATTCCCGCGCATAGTTTTGAAAGCCTGTTACAGGATTCGATCAAGGAACATGCGTAAACTTGCGCTCAGGACTAGTGTTCCACGCACATGGCCCCAGTGGAGCGTTAGCGCTCCACGCACATGGCAATGCCCATGCCGCCGCCGATGCAAAGTGTGGCCAGACCTTTTTTGGAATCGCGCTTTTGCATTTCGTGCAGCAATGTCACCAGCACGCGCGCGCCCGACGCACCAATGGGGTGACCGATGGCGATGGCACCGCCGTTCACATTCACCTTGGAAACATCCCAGCCCATGTCCTTGTTCACCGCACAGGCTTGCGCGGCAAAGGCTTCATTGGCTTCGATCAGATCAAGATCAGCGGCCGTCCAGCCCGCTTTTTTCAGCGCGGCGCGACTGGCCGGAATGGGCCCCGACCCCATCACCGCCGGATCGACACCGGCATGCGCCCATGAGGCGATACGCGCCAGCGGGGTCAGCCCGCGCGCCTTGGCATCTTTCGCGCTCATCAACACCAGCGCCGCCGCGCCGTCATTGATGCCCGATGCATTGGCGGCGGTGACCGTGCCGTCTTTCAGGAACGCCGGGCGCAAACCCGAAATGCCCTCATACGTCACGCCGTCGCGGATATATTCATCGGTATCGACAATGGTTTCGCTTTTGCGCGACTTCACCGTGACGGGCACGATCTCATCCTTGAAGCGACCGGATTTACGCGCGGCCTCGGCCTTGTTCTGAGAAGCGACAGCGAATTTGTCCTGTTCTTCGCGAGTGATTTGCCATTGCTGCGCCACGTTCTCGGCCGTATTGCCCATGTGATAACCGTGGAAGGCGTCCCACAAACCGTCCTTCAACATTGTGTCGGTAAATTCCATCGCGCCCATCTTTTGCCCGCCGCGCAAATAGGCGGCATGCGGTGCCTGGCTCATGGATTCCTGACCACCGGCGACAACCACACTGGCATCACCGTTCACAATCGCCTGATAACCAAGCGCGACCGCGCGCAGTCCCGAACCGCAAAGCTGATTGACGACCCAGCCCGGAACCTCGACCGGGATACCGGCATTGACCGCGGCCTGACGTGCCGGGTTCTGGCCCTGACCCGCGGTCAGGATCTGGCCCATCACAACTTCGGACACATCACCCGGCGCAACACCGGCGCGCACCAGCGCCTCTTTGATCGCGGTGCGGCCAAGCTCATGCGCGGGAACCGCGCCAAACACCCCATTGAACGACCCCACCGGGGTTCTGACACCCGAAACAATCACCACGTCTTCCATCAGCCCAGTCCTTATCCAATGTTGTGTTGCGCTGCGCATAAAGTGCCGCGAATGCGAGCAGCGGTAAACTGTGTCTATTTATTGTTTACTATCAATTGCTTATACATAAGCGCCTGTGTTGCAGGGCAACCATACCGGGCAAAAGCGCTGGACATGACGCGGAATGTACTGATGATCTAGGATTTCGAAATCGCCCGCCCAAAAGGCGTGGCCGCCCCGAAATGGTTGGAATTTGTGAGCGAAGAACGCAGCAAGGCGGACGGCCCCGTCATCATCAAAAAATATGCAAACCGGCGCCTCTACAACACACAGACTTCGAGTTATGTGACGCTCGATCATCTGGCGCAAATGGTCAAAGAGGGTGTGGAATTTGAAGTGCGCGATGCGCGCAGCGGTGACGACATCACCCGTTCAGTCCTGACCCAGATCATCTTTGAAGAAGAGGCCAAGGGTCAATCGTTGTTGCCGATACAATTTCTGCGCAAGCTGATCGGGTTTTATGGCGATAGCCTGCAAAGCTTTGTGCCGGGCTATCTCAACATGTCGATGGACAGCTTCTCCAAGAACCAGGACGCGATGCGCACCAAAATGGCCGAGGCCTTTGGCGGCAGCAGCCAAACCCTGGAAGCGTTGACACGCCAGAATCTGCAGATGTTTGAACGCGCAATGAAAATGTTCACGCCGTTTACCGGCCAGCCGGGCACAAGCGGTAAGGGCGCGGATCAGGGCGAAGCGCCAAAAGCGCAAGCCGCCAAAGCGCAACCAAACGAAGATATCAACGAGCTGAAAAGCGAGATTGAGGCAATGCGCAAACAGCTTGCCGAACTGGCGCGCGAGCGCAAATAGACAGGTTTCAATTTTTTGCGGCGCAGCTCTTGAAGCGTGACGCTGCGACCCCATATCTGCCCTATCTGAGAAATTGCGCTTACAACAAACCCGCCGGTGTTATTCGCCAGCGGGTTTTTCTTTGCGCCTTGTTTTGATTTGCAAAAAAGGACAGCCGTTCATGCCTATCCCTTATGCGCCGCGCATTTGTGCGCTTCGCATCAGCCGGTCTTTTGCCAGTCCGGATCCAATGTCGGTTCGCCAAAGAAGAAGCCCTGGAAATAATCGACGCCGAATTGTTCCAGCAATCTTGCATCTTCTTCCGAGCCAACCCATTCGGCAATGGTTTGCAGATTGAAGTTCTTGGCCAGATCCACAAGCGTGCGCACAAAAATCTGATTGTCGGGTGAGGCCGACAGATCACGCACATAGGTGCCATCGATCTTGACCATATCGACATGCAACATCTGCAAATTGCGGAACGAGGTGAAGCCCGCACCGAAATCGTCAATCGCGACCTGACAGCCAAGCTCGCGCAATTGCGAAACAAAGCGCGCGCTTTCTTCAAAATCATTCAGCGCCGCGGTTTCGGTCAACTCCACCTGCATGCGGCTGGCCACTTCGCTATGCGATTGCACATAATTGATGAAGGATTGCAGCCAGCTTGGATCACCCGCCGTCGTGCCGGACACATTCACCGCCAGTGAAAGTTCCGGATTGGCATGAAGCTGCGCCACCATCATTTCCAGCGCGCGCCGGTCAACAAGACGCACAAGGCCAAGCTGTTCGGTGGCGGGAATAAACTCGCCCGCACCAGCAATCGAGCCATCGGTGCGCGCCATGCGCAAAAGACATTCGTGATGATGTACCTGCCGTGTTTTGGCATGAATGATGGGCTGATAGGCGAACATCAGCCGGTTATCCTGCAACGCCGCGACCACTTCATCGGCGATGCCCATCAGACGCAGACGCGCGGTCTCGCGCTGTTGCGAGCGCATATAGGCGGCAAAACCGTCACGCCCGGCGCTGCGTGCGCGGTCCAGTGCCTCTTCGGCGCGCAGCATGGCTTCCTGACCGGAGCCCGCCTCGGTTGGCAGCAAAATGCCGCCGACAGAAATCGTTGCGGCAACGGTTCCGCCGCGTGTGGAAATCACCGCGCTGCGCACCGCCGCGCGCAGACGTTCGGCAACCAGTGCAATTTCGCGCTGCGAACAATTGCGCAGGACCACACCGAATTTGTTGCCCGCGGTCCGTCCGATCACATCGCTGCCGCGCAAGGAGGCGGCCAGCCGTTCGCCCACTTCGACAATCACTTCGTCGGACGCACCAAACCCATAGGCCTCGTTGATCATTGCAAGGCGGTCAATCGAGGCGACGAAATAGGCGCATTCATGACCGCCAGCTCTGGCCGCTTCCAGCACCTCGGACAATTCGGAGCGCAAGGATGTGCGGTTCAAATGGCCGGTCAGTTCATCACGCGTGGCCAGATAGGTCAGGCGCTGCGCGTCGCGGTGGCGTTCGGTAATAACGCGCAAAATGCCCGTCACGCGTTCGGCATCGCCGTCGCGCCCGGCAAAGGCGACGCCGCGCATTTCAAACCACACTGCGCCCATCGGCGAGACGGTTTCAAACTCGAATTCAAAGGCAGTATCTTTGTTGTTCAGGCGCTCAAGCGCATTGCTCAATGCGTTGCGGCCCTTCTCGCCCATCCAGGCGCGAAAGGAATCACCGCGTTGCAAGCGGCCGGGATCGGTGTGTTGTGACAGCACATCGAAATCGCCATCCCAGGCGATGCGATCATCCGGCATTGTCCAGTCGAAAGCGGCTTCGCGTGCTCCGGCCACTGCAAGGCGCAGACGTTCAACGTCTTGCGCAGCAGCCAACGCGCGAATGCCGTCAACGGGCTTCTTTGGAAGCGTTTGACTCAGCACTGTACCCACCATTCCTTGGCCGTTTTCGGCCTTATGCAGCGATGATGGGCTGAGGAAATTAAAAAACTCGAAACTTTTGATGCAATGTACGGAGCAAACCCGTGTGGTCCGCTCTTTGCCTTAAGAACTGGTTATGAGCGGCACAGGCACATTCGCAATTGTTGCCAACGCATCGGCGCACAGCCTGCGGGCGGCCTATGCGCGTGTCGAAAAAGCCAGTGCGTCCAACACTTTGCACAATGAGGCGCGGGCCGAAGATTTTACCAGCCCCGGTTCACAACTTGCGTGCACGCGCCATGCATCGTCTCAGAATGACACAGATATGCGTGCCCCAGTTTGGCACGGGCCGCGTTTGCGCGCCGCTTTTGTCGCACAGGTGCTGGGTCAGATGATGCATGATGAGAAAAAAACAGCACTCTCACCGGCCGCGGCGTATCACAAGCCGCTCTGCCATCGCGCTGCGCAGATCAGTACCGGGTGTCGGTTCAGCACGCTTGTGTAAGCGTTTCTTTGCGCGCTCGCCAAGAATTGTCGCAACACCCAATAGCGCCGCCGCTGCGAACAGACCCATTGCCGTGCGCCCTTCCGCGCCCCCGCTCATAAACGCGGCGGCCCCGGCCACCAGCGAACAGGCCGACACGATCAGGTTCAATGCGGCGCGCCGATTGCGCACCCAAAGACGCGAGGCCATTACCGCCATGGCGCAGGCCGCAACAAACAAAGGTACAAATGCCAGCGCAGGCGCCGCCGTGGCCGCGGCCATCAATGCCGCGCACAGACCCAAAAGCAAAATGATTGTGGCAGGCAGTGTGCGGGGCGGCGCGAATTGCGCACTGGCAACACCAAGAACAAGCGCAAGCGGCGCCAAGGCCGATACGAACAGGCCAAGCCCGCCTGCGAAGAACCCGGCGATTACCCCGCCTTCAACCGCGGCGATACCATTGGCGATGGCAAACGCCACATAAAGACTGGCGGCAAATTGCATATAAAGCCGCGCATTGGCGCGTGCGCGCCGTGACAACATCACACCAGCACCAGCAGAAAGGCCGAGCACAACTGCAAAAGCAATGTGGGGAGCAAAGGCAATGTGGGGCCATGCGCTCATGTTTTGCCGCGCTTCAAATCGGTAAGCAGCGCCTTCAATTCATCCAGGGTGGTTTCGACATGGCAAAGCCGTGTGGACAGATCACGCAAGGCATTGCCAATCACGCGCGCATCATCTGTTGATGCGCTTTCATTCTGTGCTAGCGGTACTGGCGTGGAAACACCGGCATAGGTCGCAACATCTTTGGCCGACACGCCCAGCAGCGCAGCGATCAACGCAACTTCGCGCGCGCTTATTTCGCGCTGATCTTTCCAGATGTCGGCGATCTCGTCATCACCAAGGCCCAGCGCCGCCGCCAATGTGGCGCGCGAAAGCCCCGCAATTTTCAGCTTTGCGTCAAACCACTCTGAATCGAAGAACAGTGCCATGCGCAGCAAAATACGCGGATTCGGGCAAACCCCGAAACTTTGCTTATGGCGTGACCGCCGCACCGACAATGCGGCCATAGCCGCCCTGCTGCACAAGGATGGCGGCAGATTCATCGCCGCCCGGCGCGGCCGGATATGGCAGATCGAGCGAAACGGGCTGCCCCTTCCAGATGCCGATGGCGCGTATTTCATGCACAATATTGCGATAGGCCATGCTGCGCCCACCATTTTCGCCAGCGCCGATTTTCACCTGTGCATGCCCGCGGATGCGCAACAACCAGATTGTGGCGCCATGGGCGGACTTTTGCGCCGCTACTTTTGGCGCGGCCCCAACACGCACATGCAATTCGCCAGAGGAATAATTCAGGCTGAC
>JBDZUY010000029.1:0-11491 GCA_040255365.1 Hyphomicrobiales bacterium | reverse complement strand
TCGCCAGCCGCGCCAAAAGTGCGTCGGCGGGCGGGCAGGAGCTACAGCCCTGGCTGGTATAAAGCTCGACCACAACCGGACGGTGCGTATCGCCCGCATATGCTTCCGGGCCAAACGCCGCGGCCGCCGTAGCCATGAGGCACAGCGAGGCCAAAAACCGGCACAGAACCCTGTGTGGAGATCGTGTGAAACCCATGGCCGGAAAATAGGCCCCCCTGCCTGCCCTCTCCAGTCACTTCAACTTGATAACAACAAGTGTCGCAGCCCCCGTCCCAAAAGGACAGGGGCTTTGAAGCGCGTGGTCACAAAATAGCAGGGGCCGGTGGACGTGCCTTAATTCAGGCCTCAGGCCGTCAGCAGCTTGCGCAGAACATATTGCAGGATGCCGGAATTGCGGAAATAGGCGACCTCATCCTCGGTCACAATCATCAGATTGAGGGGCAGATCGGCGGTCGTGCCATCTTCGTAATGGATGGTTCCCGCCAACTTCATTTTCGGCTTGATCGCACCCGAAAGGCCAGAAATGTCGATCCGTTCCTTGCCAGTGAGGTTGTAGTCCTTGCGGGTCTTGCCCGTGTCAAAGCACAAAGGCGCAACACCCATGCCGATCAGATTGGAGCGGTGAATACGCTCGAAGCTTTCGGTAATGACAGCGCGCACACCCAAAAGCAGCGGCCCCTTGGCGGCCCAGTCACGCGACGAGCCGGTGCCATATTCCTTGCCGCCGATCACCACGACCGGAACGCCGTCATCGCGGTATTTCATCGCCGCATCGAAAATCGACATTTCTTCGCCCGATGGCTGATGCACCGTGTTGCCGCCTTCACGCCCGCCCATCATCTCGTTGCGGATGCGAATGTTGGCAAAGGTGCCGCGCATCATCACTTCGTGATTGCCGCGCCGCGAGCCATAGGAATTGAACTCGCCATGCGGCACGCCACGTTCGATCAGATATTTTCCAGCCGGGCCATCTTTCTTGATCGCACCAGCCGGGCTGATGTGGTCAGTGGTGATGGAATCGCCGAACAGCGCCAGAATGCGTGCACCTTTCACGTCTTCAACGGGATCGGGCTCTTTGCCCATGCCCTCAAAATAGGGCGGGTTCTTCACATAGGTGGAATCAGGTGCCCAGGCATAGGTTTTACCCTTGCGTATTTTGATCTTGCGCCATTCCGGCCCACCTTCAAACACATTGCCATAATGCGTGCGGAAGCTCGATGCCTTGACCGATTTGCGGATCGTTTCGGCAATTTCTTTCGGGCTTGGCCAGATATCTTTCAGATAGACCGGCTTGTTGGCGCGGTCATAGCCAATCGGTTCACGCGTCAAATCCACATTGACCGAACCGGCCAACGCATAGGCCACAACCAGCATTGGCGAGGCCAGATAATTTGCGCGCACTTGCGCATGCACACGGCCTTCGAAATTGCGATTGCCAGACAGCACGGCTGCCGCCACCAGATCGGCATCGGTCACCGCCTTGGCCACAGCTTCGGGCAGCGGACCAGAATTACCGATGCAGGTGGTGCAGCCATACCCAACAAGCTGGAAGCCCAATTTGTCGAGATAAACATTGAGGCCCGATTTTTCGAGATAGTCGGTCACCACCTGGCTGCCCGGTGCAAGCGATGTTTTCACCCAGGGCCGCACGTTCAAGCCCCGTTCAATCGCCTTTTTGGCGACAAGACCGGCACCGATCATCACGTTAGGGTTGGAGGTGTTTGTGCATGACGTGATTGCGGCAATCACCACATCGCCATGTCCGATGGAATAATCTGTGCCCTCGACCGGCGCACGGCGGTTCGCATCGTTTTCTTTTTTGAATGTATCGATCAGTGCACTGGCAAATTCGGTTGCCGCCGACGAAAGCGGCACGCGGTCCTGCGGTCGGCGCGGACCAGCAATGCTGGGCACCACCTTGGAAAGATCGAGCGACAGCTTGTCGGTAAACACCGGATCAGAGCTTTTGGCGGTGCGATAGAGGCCCTGTGCCTTTGCATATTTTTCAACCAGTGCGAGACGCGCGGGCTTGCGCGCCGTGGCTTTGAGATAGCGCAGCGTCTCGATATCAATGGGGAAGAAGCCGCAGGTCGCACCATATTCCGGAGACATATTGGCGATCGTCGCACGATCTTCCAACGTCATATCGTCGAGGCCGGGGCCATAAAATTCGACGAATTTTCCGACCACGCCTTTTTGGCGCAGCATCTCGGTGACGGTCAGCACCAGATCGGTTGCCGTCACGCCTTCGCGCAATTTGCCGGTCACACGAAAGCCGATCACTTCGGGGATCAACATCGAAATTGGCTGACCCAGCATCGCCGCTTCGGCTTCAATTCCGCCCACGCCCCAACCCAGAACGGAAAGCCCGTTGATCATCGTGGTGTGGCTGTCGGTGCCAACCAGCGTATCGGGGAAGGCGAACTCGACCATCTTCTTGGTCTTTTCGTCTTTTATTTTGCGCGACCACACGGTCTGGCCCAGATATTCCAGATTAACCTGATGGCAGATACCCGTGCCGGGCGGCACTACGCGGAAATTCGCAAAAGCCTGTTGGCCCCAGCGCAAGAAACCGTAACGCTCCTGATTGCGCTGATATTCGATCTTCACATTTTTTTTGAATGAGCTGGCAAGGCCAAAACTATCGACCATCACCGAATGGTCGATCACCAGATCGACTTCGGCCAGCGGATTGATCTTTTCCGGATCACCGCCAAGATTCTTCATCGCATCGCGCATGGCCGCCAGATCAACAACGGCGGGAACGCCGGTCAGATCCTGCATCAGCACGCGCGCCGGGCGGAATGCGATTTCGCGTGAGGCTTTGCGCTTTTTCACCCAATTCGCGACCGCCTTGATGTCATCTTTCGTGACGGTCTTGCCGTCTTCATGGCGCAAAAGATTTTCCAGCAGCACCTTCATGGAATAGGGCAGCCGGGAAATGCCGGTCAGGCCGTTCTTCTCTGCTGCGGGCAGGCTGAAATAGACGTATTTTTTGCCACCCACCGTCATCGTGCGGCGGGATTTGAAACTGTCGAGGCTGCGGGTCACGGGAATATCCCTCGCGGTGCGGTTGCGCTGGGTCTGAATGAGTGAGCGTGGTTTAGTAAGATTCCTCGCCAAAGCCAAGGAGAAACGCTCATGAATGACGCGCCTGTGCGGATTGAACGCGACGGCCCGGTCACGACAATTGTTCTGGACCGGCCGAACGTGCGCAATGCAGTGGACCGGCCGGCTGCGGATGCATTGGCCGATGCGTTTGCCGCGTTTGAGCAGGATGAGGCGGCATCCGTCGCGGTTCTGTGGGGTGCGGGCGGCAATTTTTGCGCGGGCGCCGATCTGAAAGCCGTCGCAAATAACCGCGGCAACCGCACCGTGCCGATAGACCCCGAACATTTGGAGCCTTTGGCCAAGGAAGGCCCGATGGGGCCGACGCGCATGCGTCTGTCCAAACCCGTGATTGCCGCAATATCAGGCTATGCGGTGGCCGGCGGGCTGGAGCTGGCCTGCTGGTGCGATTTGCGCGTGGCCGAAGAGGGCGCGATTTTTGGCGTGTTCTGCCGGCGCTGGGGCGTGCCACTGATCGATGGCGGCACCGTGCGCCTGCCAAGGCTGATCGGCCAAAGCCGCGCACTCGACATGATTTTGACCGGCCGGCCCGTTGGCGCCACCGAGGCGTTTGCCATGGGGCTTGCCAACCGGGTGGTGCCAACGGGTGAAGCGCGCAATGCCGCGCAAGAGCTGGCGCATGAAATTGCGCGCATGCCGCAAATCTGTCTGCGCAGTGACAGGGCTTCTGTCTATGACCAATTCGGTGCGGATTTTGCCCACGCCATGGCCGGGGAATTCGAAAGCGGCCGCGCAACACTCGCGAGTGGTGAAGCGGGCCGCGGAGCCGCACGCTTTGCAGGTGGCAAGGGCCGCGGCGGACGTTTTGATGAACTCTAAACTGCGCAAACAAGCGCCGCAGTTCCTTATTCTTGCCCTATTCCCTTTGTAACGGATAAGAGCCTGAGGGGGCTTGCGTGAAGAACGAAAATTTTCTCACGCAAAATGTTCGGAAAAAGAGAATAGTTTGTTTGGTAAGCAACCTCTTTCAGCCATGATTTTGGCAATGGCGGCGATATCGTTTTGCGCGCTGCCACACATGGCGCATGCCCAATCGTCATTTGCTGACCGTCTGGCGTCGGATCGGCTGGCGCAAATACGGCCCGGCGCCTATCAGGCGGGCGATGATGTTCAATTCATCATCGAAATGTTGAATAGCCATTATCTCATGCAAATTACAGGCAAGCCGGAAGTGTTTGTGCTGTATCCCGGCAACGCTTCGCTGGGTGGGCGTGTTCTGAAATTTGATTCCGGTGAAACCGCGTTGCGCGTGGCCGGTTGGGGCGGCATTACGCTTTACACCGATGAAAGACCGGGCGGGCTGCCTGCCGTTCGCACGGGTGATGCGACCACTCCCACGCCGCAAAGCGTTTCGCTCAAAGCCATGGAGAAAGCTGCGAAAGACGAAATGCAGCATCTGGCTTATATTCACCGCCTGCACATTTCTTTCACGGCGGATTGGAAGGCGCTGGCCAATGATGCGGACCAGCGCGCACTCGCTTTTGATGCCATGGAAAATGCCGTTCGTGGCATCGACCGGTTCGCCAATAATGCAAAAGGGCGTGCCGCGCTCGCGGATAAAGTGAAGGCAGTTTACATTGTGGCCGCCGCAAAGCCGACCCTGGCATTTAAAGACGGCACCATTATCGTAACCTTTAACCCGGCCAAATATTACGCCGGGCGCGCGTCTTCACGCGCGATTGCACGCGCGCTTTCGAAAGTGTTTCACGTGCCGATAAAGCATCGTTAAATCTTACTTGGCTGAGACCCCGGTACAAAATCGGGCGGGGCCAGCTCAAATTTCGAAAATTCAAATCCCGGCGCAACCGTGCAGCCCGCAAGCGTATAGGCGCCGCGTGAACGCGCCGCCTGCCAGGCGCCCGGCGGCACCACGATCTGCGGCTGTTCACCGTTTTCGATTTTGCCACCCAGCACATGTTTTTTGGGCTTTTGTCTCGCCCCGGCAATCCACAAATCCAGCGCCGCACCACGGTACCAATGCCAGATTTCAGCCGCATCAACCCGGTGCCAATGCGAAGCCTCGCCGCGCTTCAACAAAAAATAGATCGCCGTGGAATAGGCGCGCGCATCACCGCCCGGCCCATCGCGCCAGGTCTCGCGAAAATGCCCGCCTTCAGGATGCGGCGCCAGTTTCAAACGGCGGATCAGCCGGTCAGCATTGCTCAATTTTGTCATGTGCCGCGCCGAATTTCCAGTTTGTCCGCATAAATGCGAGATGATCCTTGATCGGGTCCGGGCTCTTTCATCCTGTACCTCGCATGTCATGCGGTAAAAAAAGATTGCGTGCGCCCTTTGCGATCAAGGTGCGAGCGCCTAGCGCCACAGAACGCGCATCATCCAGCGCATCATGTTCGCGCGCCACATAGGTTGCGCCGCATAATTTTGCGACATCACAGGCATGATAGCCCTTTGGCTCGACACCATGTTCGCGAAGCCAAGGGGTAACATTCACATAATTCGGCATGAGTGGCGCATTCTTGATGCCATAGAGATCTATATTGGTTTCGAAAATCAGGTCGTCCCGGCCGAAAGCTACAATCATGCCGCCATCGGCAAATCTCACAAAGTGGCGATAGGCTTCGTCAAAATCGATGCCTTCATCGACCAGCCTTGCGTTGGTAATGCCCGTGAGCGTTTGCAGATAATCCGAAAGCACCGGATTGATACGCGGGCGCACCAGCAGGTTCAGCGAATCAATTTCGTTCAGGCTTTCGGTGTCCAGTTTTACGGCCCCGATCTGGACCAGCTCGGTGAACTCGCCTGGACCCAGCCAGCGTCGGGCCATCGAGCCCTCCCATGCCGTAAATTCCAGATCAAACACCACGACATGCGGCACAGAGCTTGGCAAAGCATTTTCCATTTATAATCAACCGGGCAAAATCAGCAGCGCATGGAACCGAAGCGGGCGCTGTACCGTTAAGACAATATTAACGCCGCAAGCAGAGCCTAAACACGGATAACAAGGATTCCGCGAGGCCGCCATGGCAGCAACTCCACTGGCACATGAGACAGGCGCCGCCACGCCGCAACCTCCATCTCAAATCCAGCCTCAGCCAGCGCCTGAATCCGGCCCGCACGCCGATATGGTCCGGCTTGCCGGGCTTCACGCCGAAGCGGCGATGACCGCACATTTTGCCAATCTTCTGGGTCGTGGCCCGCTTCTGGGCGCCGCTTTGATTGCTGCCTCGGCATGCGTTGCCGGTTTTGCCTTTGGCCATGCGCCCATTGCCGAAATTGCTGCCTGGCTGCTTTTGATGCTGGCCGGCTGCGGTGCATTGGCCAAAAGTTACCGCCAGGCGATCCGCGCACCGTTCGAACTGGTGCCGCTGCGCGCCTTCGCCGAGGACCTCAAGGCAATCATGCTCTATTGCGGCTTTGCCTGGGGCGCGGGCGCCTATCTTGCACTGCCCGCCGATACCGGACTTACTGGCATCTTGATGTTTTCGGCTGGGGCTGCGGCGCTTTTCGCCATCACGTTGCGCAATAAAGGGACGGCCATCGCATTTCTTGCGCCAGTCGCGGGCATGAGCGCCTTTGCCGCCGTTTTGCGGCCGCTGCAAGATGGCGCCCTTGCCTCTGCTCTGGTGCTGATCGGGTGCGCCGCCATTGCTGGCGCGCTTTATGCCGCAGAGACTTTAATGACACGCGCCAACCGCACTCCCGCATTGAACAGCATTGCGTTTGGCCGCAATTTCACCGCGCCGCAATAACGCATCCGTGTGAAACCGCGATACCAGCCTTTCGCCCAGATCAGCATGGCGATAGGCTCGGCTTGCCATGAGGCCGTTAACGGTATTATCGCCCATTGCCATTAGTCTGAGACGTCTCGGCTTAACCTGCCCGCGCAGCCATGCTGTGCGCCGCGTTCTTGCGAATGGAACAACATGTCTGCACCTGCTACCCGCAGCGCCAAAGCCGATCCGGCGGGCGCACTCGCCTCTGCCCATGATGATGACGCCAAAGCCGCACAAATCATTGCCGCCGCTGCCGCGATTGTAAAATCCGCCAATACCGACCCGGCTT
The DNA here is from genome assembly GCA_040255365.1 of Hyphomicrobiales bacterium. Taxonomy (GTDB): domain Bacteria; phylum Pseudomonadota; class Alphaproteobacteria; order Micropepsales; family Micropepsaceae; genus Rhizomicrobium. The sequence goes on along the minus strand of JBDZUY010000029.1, from coordinate 4,339 downwards.
TGCAGGTTTTTTTCGATGCCTTGTTCGACGGCGCGCCGGCCGAAGACGTGACGCATTACGCGCCCGAATCGCTGGCCGCATTGGCGATGGAGGCTTTCGCAAAATCGGCAACGCGCAAGGCCGGTGAAACGCTTGTCACCGCTTTTGGCTTTCGCGCCCAAGGCCCGCAACACACGCACAACGAAACGGTGCTGATTGCCGTCAATGATGACAAGCCGTTTCTGTTCGATTCGCTGATTGCCGAACTGACAGCCAATGGCGCGCGCGTGCATGCATTGTTTCATCCCATTTTTGATGTCGCGCGTGACGAAAACGGGGTACGCAGCGAAACCGGCACCACAATACGCGAAAGCACGATTGTCGCTGTTCTGGAATCGATCAGTGATGAAGCCCAGCTCGAAACACTGGTCAATGGTGCGCATGACGTATTTGCACAAGTCCGTGTGGCCGTGCGCGACTGGAAAAAAATGGTCGTCGCTTTGCAAGAGACGATCAGCGGCCTGAAACAGCATCCGCCGCAGATTGCACCGGAAGAATTGAGCGAAAGTATCGCCTTTCTGGGCTGGCTCGCCGACAATCATTTCACCTTCCTGGGCTGCCGCGATTATACCTTCAGCACGGAAAATGGTGGTCATCTCGACCCGGTCCTGGAATCCGGGCTGGGTGTTTTGTCCGATGTGGAGGCGCGTGTTATCCGCCGCGGCGCCGATCGTGGACAACTGACGCCGGAAGTGTTGGCATTTCTGAATCAACCGCAACCGCTGATCATCACGAAATCGAATGAGCGGTCGTTGATCCATCGCCGCGTGCACATGGATTATGTTGGCGTCAAACGCTTTGATGACAATGGCCAGCTTTTGGGCGAGCGCCGCTTTGTCGGCTTGTTTACGTCTGGCGCCTACAGCCGACGCCCCGGCGACATCCCGCTTTTGCGACTGAAGGTCAAACATGTCAGCGAGCGGGCCAATCTTGAGCCGGGCAGCCATGATGGCAAGGCGCTGGCGCATATTCTGGATTCCTATCCGCGCGATGAAATGTTTCAGGTCAGCGAAGATGAACTTTGCGCGACCGCCATGGGCATTTTGCGCCTTGGCGAACGGCCCAAGGTGCGCGTGTTCGTGCGCGTGGACCGGTTTGACCGCTTTGTCTCTGCGCTCGTTTATGTGCCGCGCGACCGTTATGACACCCATGCCCGCGAAAAAATTCACGCCATTCTTGCCAAGGCGTTTGACGGACGCATGTCGGCAGCAACGCCCGCGTTGGACCAATCCGTTCTGGCGCGCGTTCATTATATCGTAGGGCGCAATGACGGCCCGCGCCCGCAAGTGGATGTCCATGCGCTTGAGGCCGATATTCGTGCCGCCATCCGCACCTGGGACGACGGGTTTGCCACTGCGCTTGGCGATGAACATGGCGAAGCCGATGGTGCCATCCTGTTCCAGCGTCAGCATAACGCCTTTCCCGTACGCTATCGCGACGCCTTCACGCCCGAAGAAGCAGTGCGCGATCTGGACGAACTGCTGACTCTCGCAAAAAGCGAAAACGACCCGGCCATTCATGCACGCGTCTATCGCCACAGCGATGACGCCCATGCGGCCCTCAGACTGAAACTTTATGTACTCGGCGCGGTGTTGCCGCTTTCGGCCAGCCTGCCGGTGTTTGAAAATCTTGGCTTCAAAGTGATCGCCGAAGATTCCTATCCCATCACATTGCGCATGAACGGCGATTGGCAAAGCGACGCTTCCGTGCTCGATTTGTTGCTCGAGCGCGCGGACGAAGGCGCGGCTGAAGTCTCTGAAATCAAACAAAGGCTGGAAGACGCGTTTCATGCGATTGTGGCCGGGCGGGCAGAAAGCGACGGCTTCAACCGGCTGGTGCTGGCCGCCGGGCTGGAATGGCGCGACATCACCATATTGCGCGCCGCCGCAAAATACCTGCGTCAGGCCGGGTTCTCTTTCAGTCAGGATTATGTCGAAGACACATTGGCGCGCAATCCCGATCTTGCGGCCATGATCGTTGAATTGTTCCACACACTGAACGCACCGGATGTCAGTAGCGAAACGCGCAAACAGAACACCGCCGCGTTGCACAATCGCATGGATGCGGCGCTGAACGATGTGCCCAGCCTTGATGATGATCGCATCATCCGCCGCCTGCGCAATGTGGTACAGAATGTGCTGCGCACAAATTTCTATCAGCGCGATGCAAACGGCGAACACCCGTCCTATCTCGCCTTCAAGCTGGACAGCACAAAGCTGGACGATTTGCCGGCACCGCGACCGCATGTCGAAATTTTCGTCTATAGCCCGCAGGTCGAAGGCGTGCATCTGCGCTTTGGCAAAGTGGCGCGCGGTGGTATCCGCTGGTCCGACCGGCGCGAAGATTTCCGTACCGAAATTCTGGGCCTGGTCAAAGCCCAACAGGTAAAAAATGCCGTCATCGTTCCGGTTGGCGCGAAGGGCGGTTTCTTTCCTAAACAATTGCCCGCCAATGCACCGCGCGAAGAGGTGCAGGCCGCAGCTATTGAGGCCTATAAAACCTTCATCAACGCGTTGCTGGACCTGACCGACAACATTGATCACGACGGCTCCATCGTCGCGCCGCCCGATATGGTGCGCCACGATAATGACGATCCCTATCTCGTTGTTGCCGCTGACAAGGGCACGGCCAGCTTCTCTGACACCGCAAACGGACTTGCACAGGCGCGCGGCTATTGGCTGGGTGATGCGTTCGCATCCGGCGGCAGTCACGGCTATGACCACAAGAAGATGGGCATCACAGCACGCGGTGGATGGGAAGCGGTCAAACGCCATTTCCGCGAAATGGGCCGCGACATTCAAAACGAACCGTTCACCGCCATCGGTGTGGGTGACATGTCGGGCGACGTGTTCGGCAATGGCATGCTGCTTTCCAAACAGACCTTGCTGCACGCCGCCTTTGACCACCGCCACATCTTTATCGACCCCGCGCCGGATGCAGCGAAAAGCTGGGATGAACGCAAACGCCTGTTTGATCTGCCGCGTTCCAGCTGGGCCGATTACAACACCCAGCTTATCTCGGAAGGCGGCGGCGTTTTCCCGCGCACGGCAAAAGAGATTGCACTGAGCGCCGAAATGAAAGCGCTGACCGGCCTGGACGCGGACAAGGCAACACCGGCCGAACTTATCAAGGCATTGCTGAAAGCCGAGATCGATCTGTTGTGGTTTGGCGGCATCGGTACCTTCATCAAAGCCAAGGAACAGAACAATCTGGATGTTGGCGACCGCGCCAATGATGCAGTGCGCATCAATGGCAGCGACGTTCGTGCCAAAGTGGTAGGCGAAGGTGCCAATCTTGGCACCACACAGCTTGGCCGCGTGGAATACGCATTGACCGGCGGGCGCATCAACACCGATGCGATCGACAATTCGGCCGGTGTGGACACATCCGACCATGAAGTGAATCTGAAAATCCTGTTCAGCGGCCCGATGCGCCGCAATGAGATAACGCAAGACGAACGTGACACCATGCTGAGCGCCATGACGGATGATGTCGCGGCGCATGTTCTGCAAGACAATTACGATCAGACGCTGGCCCTTTCTGTTGCGCAATCGCGCGCCCTTGCCGATCTGGACGCGCATGGCCGCTTCATCCGCGATCTGGAACGGCGCGGCAAGCTGGACCGCGCGGTCGAATATCTTCCGGGCGACGAAGCCCTTCGCAAACGCGCACAGGATGATCGCGGGTTGACGCGGCCCGAACTGGCCGTGCTTCTGGCCTATGCAAAACTGGACCTCAGCGCCGAAATTGCGGCCAGTGATTTGCCCGACAAGCCCTATTTCGAGCAGACCCTGGTAAGCTATTTCCCCAAACAGGCGGTGGAAAAATTCCGCCATGAAATGGAAAACCATCGCCTGCGCCGTGAAATCATCACTGCCGTTCTGTGCAACCACATCGTCAACATTGCCGGGCCCGTTTTCGTGCACCGCATGAAAGAGGTTTCCAGCGCGCCGGGCGCACGGGTTGCGCGTGCCTTTACCATTGCCGATGGCGCATTCGGCTTTTCACACATGAAAGCGCGCATTGATGCGCTGGATCTGAAAGTGGACGCAGGTGTTCAAATCCGCATGTATGCGGACATCACCGAATTGTTGCGCCGTCTTGGTTTGTGGTTCCTTAGCAATGTGCCAGCCAATGCCGACCTTTCCGAAATCGTTGCGCGGCATCGCGACGGCGTGAACAGTTTGCGCGGCACGTTCTCCTCGCTCGTCTCCGAATTTGAAGCGAGCGGCACCGAAGCGCGCATTGCCGAACTGCAAGAAGCCGGTGCACCGCTGGACGTGGCCGAAGACATCGCGGT
>JBDZUY010000056.1:0-8379 GCA_040255365.1 Hyphomicrobiales bacterium | reverse complement strand
AAGGAAGAGCACAACATCGTCGAAGATTGGGCGGCGCAATGCTTCCAGACTTTGCTGTTCAACCTGATGAACCCGGAACAGATGAAAGTCGTCTATCAACAGGTCGGCATTGACTGGCAGGACGCGATGGCTGCGATGCAGGAAGCCTTTACCGATGATGACCGCCGCGAACAGATGAAAGAGGGCGCCAACATTTTCCGCGTTCTTATCAAGACACTGGTCAATGCCGGCATCATCACCGAGCGCACAAAATCCTTCTATGCGATGTATGTCGATATGGATGCACTGAAGAACGAAGGCGAACGCATGGTCGGCGACGACATTGCCGAAGAGGGCATCCGGTTTTTGCAGACCATCAATTTCAGCGATTCCAAAGGTGGGGCCGCGCTGCTCGCCGCGGAGTAATTTTTCTTATACAGAATGCGAAAAGGCCCGGTCGCAAATCCGGGCCTTTTTGTTTGTGCGTGGCTGTGCCAGATTTCACCCATGACAGACGATGCCCGCCGCGCCCAACTGGAAGCCGCCGAAGCGCGGGGCAACGCGTTGTTCGATGCCGTGGAACGCGCCGGGCTGATCGTGCCGGGCAAAAGCGAAACTGACCTCAGCGACGAAATTCACGAATTTGCAGCCGCGCATTTCGGCGTCACCCGCCATTGGCACAAACGCATTGTGCGGGCCGGCGCAAACACGCTTTGCATTTTTACCGATGATCCGCCGGTGCGCATGATTGAACCGGACGACATTGTCTATCTTGATTTCGGGCCCGTGCTCGAAGATTGGGAAGCCGATCTGGGCCGGTCCTATGCGCTGGGCGATGATCCGCAAAAGCATCGTCTGGTCGCTGATCTGCCGCGCCTGTTCGCGCATGTTCAGGCCCATTATCACGCAACGGCGGATATCACCTGCGATGAACTTTATGCGTTTGCGCAAAATGCAGCGCGTGAAGCGGGCTGGTCGTTCGGCGGTATCATTGCCGGACATACGATCGAGGGAAAATTTCCCCATCCGCCCATACCACCTGCGGGCCGCCTGATCGCGCCGGGCAATCACACACGCATGCGTGAGTGCGCACCGGACGGAACCGAACGCCACTGGATTTTGGAAATTCATCTGGTGGACAAGGCGCGCACATATGGCGGCTTCTACGAACGCCTGTTGTAGCGCGCGTTCGCAACAGATTGAAGACAACACCCTTCACAGGCATGCTGGCCCATGGCCCAGAACATTTATGACGATGCCCATTTCTTTGATGCCTATCGCGCACTGAAGCGTTCGCGCGATGGCCTGGACGGCGCACCGGAATGGCCGCGCCTGCGTGCCATGTTGCCCGACCTGAAAGCGGCACGCGTGCTGGATCTGGGGTGCGGCTTTGGCTGGTTCTGCCGCTTTGCGCGCGAACAGGGCGCGGCCCAAATACTTGGCATCGACATTTCAGAAAAAATGCTGGGCGTCGCGCGGCAAATGACAACCGATCCCGCAATAAATTATCGCCGTGCCGACCTCGACGATTTGCAGCTCGACCACAGCGCCTTCGATCTGGTTTATGCCTCGCTTGTTTTTCACTACCTCGAACATCTGGATGGCGTGATCGCTGCCATCCACAGGGCCTTGCGCCCCGGCGGCCATCTGGTCTTTTCCGTCGAACACCCGATGTTCACGGCACCGTCACAGCCGGAATGGATCGATACCGCAAACGGCAAAAAAGCCTGGCCGGTTAATCGCTATCTCGACGAAGGCCCGCGCGAAACCAACTGGCTGGCGCAAGGCGTAATCAAGCAGCACCGTACGTTCGCGACCTATCTCAACCTGCTTGTGCAACAGGGTTTCCAGATCAGCCAGATTGAGGAATGGGGGCCGAGCGACGCGCAATTGGCGGCCATGCCCGCACTGGCCGAGGAACGGGACAGACCAACATTCCTGTTGATTGCGGCACAGCGGTCGTTGCGCGATTGATTATGCGTTCCGTCCATGTTCCGCTTTGTGCATGAGCACACACAACGCCGCCGATGTTGCCCGCGGGGTTTGCCGCCTTTTGTTGCAGGGCGGGTATTCACCCATTCTGGAATTCACGCTGACCAATGGGCGCAGACTGGATGTGGCGGCGCTGGGCAATGACGGCACGATTGCGGGCGTGGAAATCAAGGTCGCGATACCTGATCTGCGCGGCGATCTGAAATGGCCGGATTATCTGGATTTTTGCGAGCTGTTCTATTTCGCCATCCCGCCGGATTTTCCAGAAGAACTGGTGCCCGAATCCACCGGGCTGATTGTGGCGGATCGTTATGGCGGCGCGATTGTGCGCCCCTCGCCGCGCGCAACCATTCATGCCAGCCGCCGCAAAGCGGTGACCTTGCGCTTTGCCAAAATCGCCGCTGACCGATTGGCAACGCTGAATGCGCTGAATGATCGCCCGCCCTCTATTGATCTGTCAGGTGATCTTTCGGGCAAATAGGAAGCGCGCGATGGCCAGGAAAAGTGCAGAGCGGTTTTCCGTCCTGCCACGCGATCAAATCTAGCGCGGGCTGCGTTTGGCCAGAATGCGCTGAAGCGTGCGCCGGTGCATGTTGAGCCGGCGCGCGGTTTCCGAAACATTGTGGCCGCACAATTCATAGACGCGCTGAATATGTTCCCAGCGCACCCGGTCGGCCGACATCGGATTTTCCGGCGGCTTGGGTTTGGAACCCGGCGGCGCCTGCAGCGCAGCGGCAATGTCGTCCGCATCGGCGGGCTTGGGCAGATAATCGACCGCGCCATATTTTACGGCAGCAACTGCGGTTGCGATATTGCCGAACCCGGTCAGCACCACAACACGCGCATCAGGCCGCGTTGCGTGCAACACCTCAACAACATCCAGGCCATTGCCGTCATCCAGTTTCAGATCGACCACCGCATAGGCGGGCGGATTGTCCTTGGCATGGGCAATACCTTGCGCGACCGATTCTGCGATCGTCACGGTGAAGCCGCGGCTTTCCATGGCGCGGCCCAAACGCTCGCGCAAGGGCCGGTCATCTTCGACTATGAGAAGCGAACGGTCGTCCGCGGTTTGGTTTTCTTGAAGAGTCATCGTCCTGTCATCCTTATGAATGTGTCGATAGACCGCCGCGCGCGATGGGGCAAGCTTTGGGGGCAAGCTTTCAGGCTTAATAACCCTTCAAACATTGCGGATGATGGCACCCGGACGGGCCACGCCATCCACCGCGCCGCGCGGCCATGACACGCGCACATGTGCGCCGCCGCCTTCCACATTGAACGCGCGCAACGTGCCGCCGGTCTGTTCGACAAGTGTTTTGGCAATGAAAAAACCCAGCCCCATGCCCTCTTCGTTGGCCATTTTGTCGGATGAGGGGCCAAGCTCGCTGTCGCCCAGTGCCGAATTGCCAGGCCGCGACGTAACGTAAGGCTCACCGATACGTTCGAGAATTTCAGGCGAAAAGCCGGTGCCATCATCTTCAACCGAAACGCGAAGCCGCTTGTCATCCCAATGGGCACGCACCCGTACGCGCGTTTTTGCAAAATCGGTGGCATTGGCAATGAGATTGTCCAGCGCATGCAGCACTTCGGGCGCGCGCCAGACCTTTGGTTCCGGGCCTTTGGCAAAATCGCTGTCGCACGCAATTGTGATGTCGATATCACTACCGCGATGTTTGGCGGCGATGTCATCCAGCAATGCGCCCAGCGGCAAACGCTCGGTCGCGCCCAGCACGCTTTCTTCGGGCCGCGATAGCTGGGTCAGAATGGTGCGGCAGCGCATCGCCTCCTGATGCAGCAATTTTGCGTCTTCGGATTCAGGTGAGCCGGGCGGCAGGCTGCGCTCCAGCTCGCGGCTGACCACGGCAATGGTGCCAAGCGGTGTGCCCAATTCATGTGCGGCAGCAGCGGCCAGCGCGCCGATGGCGGCCATGCGGTGCTCACGCGCCAGCGCCAATTGTGTGGCGGCCAGCCCAGCCTGCATCCGCGCCGCTTCGGACGCGATGCGCCAGGCATAAACCGAGGTAAAGCCGATGCTCAGAACCAGCGAGGTCCAGATGCCGCCCTTGTAAAGCACGGGCAGGCTGAAGGTTTCGTGCGCCGCCCAGGGCAGCGGCACATGGAATACCGCAATCAGGCAGACCCCGGCAAAGGCCAGCCCCGCCAGGATCAGCGTGTTGGACAGATTGAGTGTGGCCGCCCCGATCACAACCGGTGCGATAAACATCAGCGCAAACGGGTTTTCGATTCCGCCCGTCAGATACAAAAGCGCCGCCAATTGCACCACATCAAAACCCAGATGCACGGTGGCTTCGCGGTTGGTCAGCCGGTGCGTGGCCGGATAGCGGATCGCCAGCACAACATTCAACCCCGCGCTGGCAACAATGGCGGCGATGCAGCGCAGGATCGGCAATTGATAGCCGAGCCCGAAATAGACGATGAACAACGCCGCCGACTGGCCGCCAACCGCCAGCCAGCGCAAATTGGAAAGCGTACGCAGGCGTACCCGCCCGCGCGGCGCGATTTTGGGGACAAGGCCGGGCAAATGCGGGCTGGAAATTTGCGACAGCAGCGCCTCATCAGGCGGCACAGATTCACTGATCGTCATGGCGTGCTCCCCTGTTTTGGCGCCCAATGCGGGCCGGTTCTGGCTGTGTTTGCCCAGACGCGCCCGTTTTGTCCCAACCCGGCCCCATTTTGAAGAATTTTATACGGGACCATTCGCCCCTTCGCATGGGCGCAGCCACAGTCTATCAAGAGCGGCGATGAAACGAAGCCCTACTCTTCTGATCTATCTGCTTTTGGCCGCACTGGTCGCCAGTGGCGCATTGTGGATGGTGGGCGACCGGATGGCCGGTTCCGCGCGCAGCGTTTCAACCGGCACGGCCACAATAGGCGGGCCGTTCTCGCTGATCGACCAGAACGGCAAACGCGTCACCAATGCCGATTATAGCGGCCGCACGATGGTGATCTATTTCGGCTATACCCATTGCCCTGACATTTGCCCCGTGACCTTGAGCGTGATCGCCGAGGCGCTGTCCAAGCTGGGCGATGATGAAAAACGCATCGTGCCGATTTTTGTGACAGTGGACCCAGAGCGCGACACGCCGCAGATTCTGAAAGCTTATCTTGCTGCCTTTGGGCCACACTTTGTCGGGTTGACCGGCAATGCGCAGGAGATTGGCTTGATCAAAAAGGAATACCACGTCTATTCCGAAAAGCAGCCGATGCCCGGCGGCGATTACGCGGTGAACCATTCCAACACGATCTATGTGATGGGACCGGATGGGTCCTTTGTCGATAATTTCGACGAGACATTGGGGCCGGACAAGATGGCCGAACGCTTGCGCAAAGACCTTTAAATTTCCGGCGCCGCAAATCGTCCCTCCCCACATTCTGTCATCACCCGCGCATGCGGGTGATCCAGTTGAAGCGTGGCGAGATTTTCAAGGATTGTGCGGCATCACCTGGATGGCCCGCATTTGCGGGCCATGACAGTGGTAGGTAAGCAGAGTCTAAATCGCAGGCACCGCGACGCCTTCAATCGTGCACGCCGCGATCAGGGTGTTGCGCATCAAACAGACAATCGTCATCGCGCCAACCCCGCCGGGCACCGGGGTAATCGCGCCCGCAATCTTTGCCGCCTCGTCATAGGCGACATCGCCAACAATCTTGTGTTTGCCGCCGCCCGCATCAACGCGGTTGATGCCGACATCAATCACGGTGGCGCCGGGCTTGACCCAATCAGCTTTCACAAAACCGGGCTTGCCAATGGCGGCGACCAGAATATCGGCGCGCCGCGCCAGACCCGGCAAATCGCGCGTGCGCGAATGGGCCATCGTCACGGTCGCATTGGCGGCGAGCAGCAATTGCGCGGCGGGTTTGCCGAACAACAGCGAGCGGCCAATCACCAGCGCATCCAGCCCCGCAATGTCGCCAACATATTCTTTCAGCAGCATCATCACGCCAGCCGGTGTGCACGACACCAGATGCGCGCGCCCCGACAACAACAGTCCCGCATTGTACGGCGTCAGCGCATCAACATCCTTTGCCGGATCAAGGCAATCGAGCACCGCGGCTTCACGAACCTGTTTTGGCAGCGGCATCTGCACCAATATTCCGTGCACGGATTTATCGGCATTGAGCGTTTTGACGATCCCCAAAACATCGGCTTCGGACGCATCGGCGGGCAGATGATGGCTGAACGATTGGAAGCCCAACGCTTCGGCAGTCTTGTTCTTGTTGCGGACATAAACCTCGCTGGCCGGATCGGCGCCGACCAGTACCGTGGCAAGGCCGGGCACCAGACCATGCGCGGTTTTCAGCTTTGCCGCTGCGTCGGCGATGCGTGCGCGCAAGCCAGCAGCAAAGCCTTTTCCGTCAATGATGGTTGCGCTCATTTACGCCTCTCCCACATTTTGCAATGCGCGGCGCACATCTTCGCCGCCAGCGATCTCTATCGTTTTCAGCCGCGCGGTATGACCGGCAACAATCCGGATGTCTGTTTTGGCAATGCCGAGCGTTTTGGCAAGGCACCTTATCAGCGCGGTGTTCGCTTTGCCGTCTTCGGGCACCGCGCGCACGCGCGCTTTCAAATAGGGTTTGCCGTTTGCATCTTGCGCCCAGCCTTCAACACAATCGCGCGATGATTTCGGCGTCAGGCGCAGCGCAAAGCGTGTGCCCCCGTTCAGAGGCCGTAGCGGATCGTCGCCCACTCGATCACATAGCGCAAAAATTGTAGCCCGATCAGCACGATCAGCGGCGAAATATCGAGCCCGCCCAGCGGCGGAATGATCCGGCGCACCTGGCGGAACACCGGCTCGGTCAGCGCGTCGAGCGCCTGAACGATCGAACGCGCAAACGCGTTGTAGGTATTGAGTACGCCAAAGGCGACCAGCCAGCTGACCACCACGGCGGCAATCACGACCCATGTGTAAATCGACAGAAGCTGGAGAAGAAGCCAGATAATAGGATTGGGATACATGGGGGCCAGGCCGCTCCGCGCGAAGTTAGGATCGAATCTGTCCCTCTTTTGCCAGCGTGAGCCCCAAAGCGCAATTAAGAGCCGCCATGCCGGTGGCGCTAGCCCTAATGGCGGTGGCGCAGGGCGTCTTCCAGCTCGGTTTGCAGGGTGCGCACCAGTTCGCCCGCGGGCATGGCGCGGGCCAAGAGCGCACCCTGACCCGCCCAATGGGCGCCAAACCCGCCTTCGCCGCGCGCCGAAGCGGCGGCATTCAGGGCTTTTCCCGCATCATAGGCAATCGGATAATCAGGGCGCGGCAGCCCCGCCAGATCGGTGCCAAGCGCGGTAAAGCGGTTTGCCAAACAGCGGGCCGGGCGGCCGGAAATGGCTGTCGTCATCATCGTATGCGCGGCATCGGGGCCGAACAGCGCGGCGCGATGCGCGTCCTTGGCAGAGGATTCGGGACAACCGACAAAGGCGGTGCCCATTTGCACCGCCACCGCACCCAGATCGAGCGCCGCGGCAATGCCCGCACCATCCATAATGCCACCCGCCGCGATGATTGGCAGATCAAGACGGCGCACCAAAAGACGGGTGAGGGCAAAAATGCCCAGATGATCGTCCGGTGCGTGCTCATCAAACACGCCGCGATGGCCACCGGCTTCTGTGCCCTGCGCCACCAGTACATCGACCCCGGCGCGCGCGGCCGCTTTGCCTTCGGTCAGATTGGTGACGGTCGCCAACAAAAGACAGCCCGCCTTTTTCAGGGCCGCAATGACATCATCCGGCGGCAGGCCAAAATGAAAACTGACCATTGCGGGCCGCGCGTCGAGCAAAACCGCCAGCATCGCGCGATCAGTAGCGAAGCTGGTATAAATCTCGCGCAGGTTTTCGGGCGGGCGCGCATCAAAACTCGCGAATATGGGGCGCAGCGCCTCCAGCCATGCTGCCTCACGCAGCCCATCGGGGTGCGCCGGGCGATGGCAGAACACATTCACATTGAACGGGCCGCGCGCAAGGCCGCCGAGTTTGGCGATGGCGGCGCGTGCAGAGGCCACATCACTGGCCCCCACCGAGATGGAACCGAGCGCGCCCGCATTGCTGACTGCGGCGGCGAGTTCGGGCGTGGACACACCGGCCATCGGCGCCTGCACGATGGGCAGGCCCAGTTTCAATCTGTCCAGAAAATCGTTCATGTTTCGCAGACAGCGCCGGGCAGCGGCCGCATCCCTCACAGATCAAGATCAAGTGCGTTGTGACACTACCCGGAAAACTACCAGCCTGGTGCGCCGCTTGACAGGGTTGGTGGCCGCCCCTAGATACCGCGGCTTAAGCCCGGTTCCCGCCGGGCCCAGGCATGGATACATGCTTTGGGGCTGTAGCTCAGTTGGGAGAGCGCCTCGTTCGCAATGAGGAGGTCAGCGGTTCGATTCCGCTCAGCTCCACCA
>JBDZUY010000028.1:25106-43877 GCA_040255365.1 Hyphomicrobiales bacterium | reverse complement strand
CCTGACCAATGCGGCAAACGCGATCAGCCAGCTTGTTCTGAACGCCGGCAACAATAATGCATCGCTTTACGATTCCACTTCGCTAGCAGTGAACAGCGTGACGGCCAATGGCGGACTGACATTGCTGAGCACTGGCAGCGTGACGTTTACCTCGGCCGTTCAGATTGCATCCGGCGCATTGACGGCGGTTGCCGGTTGGGACGGCACCACTGCCAGTACTACGGCAGCCAGCGTCAGCACGGCCTATGGCAATAATGGCGGCGATATCCTGATCGGTGGCAATGGTGCGACCGGTGGTGTGGCCGTCGGCGCTTCGGGCATTGCCGTTTTGGCTGGCGCGAATGTCACCCTGTCCGCCGTGAACGGATACGCGCAATTCGGCACACACGGCAGCGGCGCAGGTAACCTGACCGTGGCTGCGAAAAACAATGTCACGCTCAATGGCGGCGGCAGCGCCGGGTATTATGCCCAGATCGGTCATGGCGGCGCCGGTCTTGCGGGTACCAATGCGGGCGCAATTACAATAGCGGCGGGCGGAGATCTAAACCTCAACGGCGGTTCGGCAGCCAACACCTATGCCCAGATCGGTCATGGCGGCGGCACCGGGAATGCGAACTCCACCGGCTATAGCGAAACCGGAACAATTACGGCAAGCGCCACCAATGCCAATCTAAAGGCGGGCGGCGGCAAGGGCGCCTATGCGCAAATCGGCCATGGCGGTTATCTGATCGGCACCGGGCTTACCGGCACCGCCACGCTGGGCGGCGATGTCTCTGTCACCAGCGGCCACACCGTCAATCTTACGGGTGGCAGCGGCGATGACGCCTATGCACAAATCGGCAATGGCGGCGATCAGGCCAATTCCAACCCCGCAGCCAGCGCACACGGCACCACTTCGGGCTCCGTCACGGTGATCGCGCCGAACGGCGCGGCGGGTGCCGCCAATCTGATCGCCGGGCTGGGTGCGAACGCCTATGCCCAGGTCGGCAATGGCGGTTATGGCATGAACGCATTCGGCGCGGGCCTTCCCGCCAACTTTACAATTAGCGGCAATGTCATCCTGACCGACCTTTTGTTGCAGGGCGGCAATGGTGGTGCCAACGCCTATTCACAGGTTGGTAATGGCGATGCCAGCAAAACCTCCATCGGCAGCATTTCCGGCGACATCAAAATTGATACCGGCGGCGGGCCGATCACAATCATACCGGGCACAGCACCAAATTCCGGCGGCTCCATCGGTAACGCCACCGGCAAGGGCACAATCGCCGGTGTAATAGCAGGCTATACGCCGCCATCAACAATCAACAACGGCGTCATCGCCACCCTGACGAACACCAACACCACAACCCCCTACACCAATACTGTGACGGCCATACAAAACCTGTTTGTCGTGGTTGATGATCGTGGCGCACAAGGTCAAGTCGTCTCCCTGACCAGCAACAACACCGTGCAAAGCACGCCACTGGAAGATTTGATGGGCGACGGCGGCAATAAAAAAGCAGAAAGCAAATCCGACAAAGTGGCCGATGCAGTCGGCAACTCACTGGATGGTTCAAAGAAGAAGGCGGGCACCGAAATCTTCCTTGGCGGCATGCTGCGCCGGGTTGTTCCCATGCCGCCTTCGCAGCGCCCGCGCGGTGTGCCGCCTGCGGATGCGGATTATTCCAGCTGGGGCAACGAGGCTTTCTGGCAATGAGGAAAATCAGCGCCGCGCTCCTGTTTCTTGTTCTGCCGGTTTTTGGCACTGCCGCGGCCCATGCGGCTGATGCCATGAGTGCGCGCAATCTGGCCGGGGAAACCTGCCAGATGCAGGCACCGCCATCACTGGTGAAAAGTGCAAAAATTTTCTGCGGCGACACAAAGACCGAGGCTGGTGCGGTGCGTGCTTCCGCATTGCCCGCTCTGCCCGCAGATCCCGCAGCACAATTGAAGGCGATTGCCACGCACGCGAACGCGCTGCGCCGTGAGGAAGCTGAAGATGCAGCCTGTAGCGGCGCAGAGAATATTGGCGGCGCGCACACGATGGTGCTGTCCGTTTGCACGTTAACGGGCAATGGCTGGCCGCATGTTGTGGTGGCAGCAACAGCAAACGGAATGCTTTATGAGGCGGATGGTCTGCCCGCAATGCTGCCGGTGCTGATCAAAGCGCTTGCCGCGCTGACAGGCAACACAAACGGTGATGCGGCCATCGCGGCTGGCACCAAATTGCTCGCTGCACGGGTACCTGCTGGCGTGCTGCATGCCAGTGCGCGCGATACGGCCAGTTACAAAGATTATGTCGAGGTCGGACGGCTGGCAGGCGGCGCACAGGATTATGCCGGTGCTGAGGCGTCCTATCGTCAGGCCCTCGAAGTTGAAACCAGATTGTTCGGCGCTGATTCCAATCCAGTGGGCCAAACCCTGGCCGAATTGGCTTTGCAGGTCAGCAATCAGGGCCGCTTCGACGAAGCCGATGCGCTGTTCGCGCGCGCCACGCCAATCTTGCAAAGCACGGGCGATGATTCAGCGCGGGCGCGGCTTTCTTCTTATCTAGCACTGCACGCCGCCAATCAGCGCAAATTTGAAGATGCTCTGAAGCTGGCACATCAGGCCACGGCACAGCGCCGTGCCGCGGTAACGGCCGCCGCCGGTTTGGACGACAGCAGCGAAGCGCAAGCCGAAGGCGAACTCTCGCACAGCCTCAGACTAGAGGCTGACATGGCGCTGCGTTTGGGCGATTTGCCCACCGCCCGTGCCGCTGGCGATGAAGCCTTGTGGATCGTGTTTCAGGAACCGGGCCTGCCTTTGTGGTGGCGGCCCGATACGCTGTCGCTGGTTGCCGACATCAATGCCGCAAGCGGGCGCGTGCTGGCCGCCGAACGCAATTTGAAAGACGCGGTGGATCTGGACCACAAATTGTTTGGCGATACCGCGCGCACAGCCGCAGCGAATATGCATCTGGGAGCATTCTATGCGCAGCAGCAGCTTTATCCCGCGGCGCTTAGCGCCTATCGCGAAGCCTTTCGTATCCTTGCCCTGAACAAGGTGGCGCGCAGCCATGTTGTGGCCGACCAATTGCTGCCCTATTTCCAGGCAGCACTTGCGCACGGCAGTGTAACGCCAGATTTGCAAAGCGAGATGTTTACGGCTGCGCAACTGGCTGGTGGCGGGGTTAACGATCAGACCATTGCGCGCATGGCCGCGCGCCAGGCCGCAGCTACGCCAGCACTGGCCAAGGCTGTGCGTGATCTGCAAGCAGCCGAACGCGCGCGCGATACCGCACGTATTGAATTGGCAGCAGAAAACTCCAAGGCAGATCAGGACCGTAGCGCCAAACGCGTTGCAGGTTTGCGCAGCGAACTTGACGCCTCCTCAGCGCGTTACGACGCGCTTGCAGCGAAACTCGCAAAGAGTTTTCCGGCCTATACGCGGCTTTCCGCGCCGGGACCAGCGTCGCTTGGTGCAGTACAGAAAGCGTTGGCACCCGATGCGGGGCTTTTGTCTTTCGTGATCGGTGTAAAGGGTGGTTATGCGCTGCTGGTCACGAAACGTGCATTGATCGTGCGCCCGATCGATACCAATGCCACCGCGCTTGGGGCCGACATTGCCGAATTGCGCAAGGCGTTCGTACCATCGCTGGGTCAGGTGCCGCGCTTTGATCTGAAAACGTCTTACACCCTCTATACAAAATTGCTGGGACCATTCAGCACCGATCTGGACGGCTTGCAAACGCTGACCGTTGCACCGTCTGCGGAATTGGCCAGCCTGCCGCTGTCGCTGCTGGTCACCGCGCCTTCGTCCGCTGATGGCGATTATGCGGATGCGGCCTGGCTGATCCGCAGCATGGCGGTGTCCGAAGTGCCGTCAGCGCGCGCCTTTCTTGCGCTCGACGCGGCCTTGAAGGCGCGCAAGCCTGCGCCGCAGCCCATGCTGGCGTTTGGCGCGCCGGGTTTCTCAGGCGGCAAGAATGCGCGGCTTGATACGCTGGCCGGGGCCTGCATCGGCGCGGGCCCGCTTAATCCGGCGATGTTACGCGCGCTGCCGCCGCTTCCCGAGACGGCAAGCGAGGTCAGGCACGTGGCACAGGCATTGGGCGCAGGGCCCGGTTCGGTGTTGCTGGGCGCACAAGCCAGCGAAGCCAATGTGCGCGCGCGCAATTTATCTGATTACGCCGTGCTCTATTTCGCAACGCATGGCTTGTTGCCGGGCGAGCTTCATTGCCAGAGCCAGCCCGCCCTGGCGTTGGCACCACCAACACGCGCCACGTCCACTGATACCGACGGGCTTTTGACCGCCAGTGAAGTGGCCGGGCTCAACCTCAATGCCGATTTGGTCGTGCTTTCGGCCTGCAACACCGCGGCGGGTGGTGGCGGGCGCTTTGGTGGCGGCGCGTTGGAAGGTCTGGCCGACGCGTTTTTTGAAGCGGGCGCGCGCGCCGTTCTGGCCAGCCATTGGGAAGTGCCATCCACCAGAACAGCAAGCCTGATGAGCGATCTGTTCACAAATTACGGTGCCCATCGCAGCGAGGGTCTGGCGCAGGCGTTGCGGCAGGCGCAGCTTACGCTGATTGCCAATCCGACCAGCGCCCATCCCTTTAACTGGGCTGCGTTCACACTGATTGGTGATGGCGATGCCGCGGCGCGCACCAAAGAAGCGGGCGGACCAGCGCAAACCGGAGCGATGAAATGACCAAACGGAACATTGCGCTTCTTGCCGGTGCCGCCTTGTGCTGGCCCATGATGGCGCAGGCCGGCCAGCTTGTTGTCGTCGAAGCGCGCGGCGTGGCATTGGCACAAGGTGCAACACTGGATTCTGACAAGCCGATCAACCTGAAAGCAGGCCAGCATCTCACCCTGATCGCAGCCGATGGCACTACGCTTCAACTCGATGGCCCGTTCGACAAGGCCCCATCTTCCAGCACGGCGAAGGGGGCCGGGTTGTCCGCCAAACTTGCCGCGCTTGGTGCAGGCGGGCAGCGCTTTTCCGAAGTCGGCACAACGCGACGCACGGCGATTGTGAAACTGCCGTCGCCCTGGCTGCTCGACATCAGCCATTCGGGCGCGGTCTGCATGCGCGACAGCGACGCAAATCCGGTCATGTGGCGCCCCGCATCAATCAAACCGGCCAACATCACCATCATGCCGGATGACCGTAGCTGGCGTGCCACATTGCGCTGGCCTGCCAACCGCGCACAAATGGCTGCCACCAGCGATGTGCCACTACATTCTGGCAATACTTATTATGTGAGCGCAGGCGGCGAACGCCATGCGATCAGCATTTATCCCGTGCCGGAAAGCCTGAGTAATGCGCGCATGCAAGCGGCATGGCTCGCACAAAAAGGGTGCGAGGCGCAGGCCGAGGCCCTGCTGCGAACGGTGAAATGATTTCCAGATTTTTGGCATGGCTCAACACACATAAGACCTGGGTCGCGCAAGCCACGGCATTGTCCGTGGCTGTTGTAGCAAGTTTTATAGCCATTGAAGCGGTGCACAATTTGGCGCTGCTGGCCAACGCAGAACAATTTGTCAGCGATTGGGAAGTGGCGGCCCTGTCACCGCCCAAACCACAAGACCCCGACATCGTTATTGTCGCGGTTAACGAAGATACACTATCGCGTTTTGCCTATCGCTCGCCGGTGGACCGCGCATTCCTTGCCAATCTTGTCACCACCCTTGCGAAACGCGGGCCGCGCGCCATAGGCATAGATTTTCTGTTCGACCAGCCGACCGAGGCGGACAAAGACGCAGCCCTGAAAAAAGCATTGCGTGCTGTCAAGGTGCCGATGGCTGTGGCCTATAGCGATGATCCACGCGTTGTCACCAAAGCGCAGCGGGAAGCGCTCGATAATTTTGTGCCGTCACATTTGCGCGCCTATGCAACACTGGCAGAGGATCAACTCAATGTTGTGCGTTGGATTTTTCCCGGCGCGATCAGTCATGATGGCCAATATATTCCCGGCTTTGCGCGCGCAATCGCGGGCAAGCTAGGTGCGCACACGTCCACGGCACAGATCCCTATCGTCTGGCATGGACACCCCGGCAATGGCGTGCCGGCATTCCGCAAATACCCTGCGCATCTGGTTTCGATCCTGCCAGCGGCATGGTTCAAAAACAAAGTCGTTTTGATCGGGTCCGACCTCAGCCTGACTGACCGGCATCGCACGCCTTTTGATGTGGTCAATCCGGTGCAAATGGCAGGCATAGAGATTCAGGCCCATGCCGTGTCGCAACTTTTGCACGGGCGCTTTTCGCCCGGTGTCGGTTGGATTATGAATTTGCTGATCATATTTATGTGCGCAGCAATGGGTGCGCGATTGGGTGCGATGAACATTGCGTTGCTTGCGCGCGTGGGTGGCGGCATCGGCTTTGTCATTGCATTGTGGGCTGGCGGCGCTGCGCTGTTCCATTTCGGTGGCTATCAAATCATGCTTATCGCCCCCAGCCTTGCGATGGCATTGGCACTGTGGGCCACCGAATCGTTGACCGGGCGCGAGGCGCGCAAGCAACGCGAGTTCATTCACGGCGCATTTTCGCACTACGTCGCGCCAAAAGTAGTTGAAGCGATGGTGCATGATCCCTCGCGCATGTCGCTGGAGGGTGAGCGCCGCGTGATGACCTATCTGTTCAGTGACATCGAAGGTTTCACGACGATGTCCGAGACAATGGATTCCAAAGAGCTGGCCAAACTGCTCAATTCCTATCTCGATGGCGCGACCGAGGAGGTTCTGCGCTTTGACGGCATGGTGGACAAATTCATCGGCGATGCGGTGTTCGCGATTTTCAATGCGCCCGTGGATATGGAAGATCACGCAGGGGCCGCGGTGCGGTGTGCGTTGGCGATGGACAAGTTCACACTCGCATTTAGTCAGGAACAGAGAGCGCGCGGCATCCCCTTTGGCATCACGCGCATTGGTGTGCATACCGGCCCAGCCGTGATCGGCAATTTCGGCTCGCGCTCACGTTTCAACTATACAGCACAGGGCGATGCGGTGAACGTTGCCGCCCGGCTGGAATCCCTCAACAAGCATTTTCACACGCGACTTTGCGTCAGCGGCGCGACAAAAGATTTGTGTAAAGGCATCGCCTTCCGGCCCATCGCCGAAGTCACCTTGAAGGGCAAAACGGCACCCATCGAAGTTTGGGAGCCCTTGCATGATGATGCGTTCAACCCGGCCTATCTGGGCCGCTATGATGCCGCCTATCGTGCGTTGAAGGCGGGCGAGCCTGCGGCCGCGGGCCTGTTTGACGCCTTGGCGGATGCCGCGCCGGATGACCCCCTTGTTGCCCTGCATCGCGGGCGGCTTGGGCAGGGTATCAGCGGCGCCGTAATTGTGATGGACGAAAAATGAGCGATTTGTCTTTCCACGCGACCCGTGATTCCATGGTGCCATGTCCCCTCGGGGCCGGGGTACGATTTCCATGATTTTTGCGCTGATCGCTACAATATTTTTTGCGCTGCTGCGTTTTTGGGCAGACGCGGCGATTGTCGCGCATGTGCCCGCGCCCTATGGCCTTTTTGTTCTGCATGCGATCGGTGTGGCCCTGCTTGTCGCTGGCGCCTTCCTGCTGGACCGGCTGATCCGGGCATTGTTCTGGAACGGCTATCTGCGTCATCGCCGCGGCCAGAATACGCCAGCTCTGATCGAAGACATTGTCACCATTGCATTGGTCGTTCTGGGTATTTCGCTCGGCCTGTATTTTGAAGAGGGCATGTCTGTCACCGGCCTGGTCACTGCATCAGGCGCCACCGCGATTATTCTGGGCATCGCATTACAAGTTGTCATTCAGGATCTGTTCAGTGGCCTGTCGGTCAATCTTGATGGATCGTATGCGATTGGTGATTGGTTGACCTTTTACACCGATCAAATGCCCGAGCCGCTTTACGGATGTGTCAGTGGCATTACCTGGCGCACCACCTTTCTGACTCTGGAAGATGGCCGCCGCTTGATGGTGCCAAATCACATGATGACATCGCAGCCGGTACTCAATCACAGCCGCCCCGCGGGCCCCAAACGCTATATCGTCGAGGTGAGTGCAGATAACCGCATCCCCTTCAAGCGGCTGAATGATGCGCTGTTGGGCGAGGCGTTCAAGGTGGTGACAAAATATGGGTTTGCGCGCACCCCGGAACCCAGCGTTGTGTTCGACCGGCTGGGGGAAGATGGCTGTTATTACCATGTGCGCTTCTATGCCTATCCTGACCGGATTAGCGTTGCACGCTGCAGATCCATCATGCTCACCGCCATACAGGATGTGGTGATCCAGAACGATTTCGCCTCGCCTGTGCAACAGCTTGAAATTCAGCCGCCGCCCAATCTGGATTTCACGCTGGGCGAAAAGGAAACGCGGGCCATTCTGGCGCGTTCACCGCTGTTTGCCGACGCGCTGGATGAAGAGCAGATTGCCGATCTTGCCGCCTATTGTAACGTCGTTCAGCTTGAACGTGGCCGTGTATTGATGAAACAGGGCGATGAACCCGGCCCCATGTTTATCATTCTGGAAGGTGCGATCAGCATCACAGTGGCCAATGCGGATAGCCAGGCACAAGAGGTGGCAGTATCAGCCGCGGGCGATGTTGTCGGGGAAATGTCGTTGATGACCGGTGCGCCACGCACCGCCACAGCCACAGCCCTTTCGTCCCTGCTATTGTTGGAAATCACCAAGCCCGGCATCGCAGCGTTGCTGGAAAAATCACCGCATCTGGCGGTGCGCTTCAGTGAAATTCTCTCCCAGCGTCAGCGCAAGCTCGACGAGGTGGCCGATCACGCGGCCCGCAACGCAACCCGGCAAAAAGACATTCTTGCGCGCATGAAAGATTTTTTCGCGCATGCACTGGGCACATCGTCCTGAGTATTCAGGGCGCCAGTGCAAAAAGCGCAATGATCGCCAGATACGTCGTCTGATGCAGGAACTGGTCGAGGCCGAACACCACCCAATAAGGCTGATCGGCCTGGGTCCAGCCGGTCGCCATGTCGATCCGCATCTTCGCCCAGTCCAGATGATAGTGAATCACAAATTCCGCCACCGGGATGGCTATGAGATAGGCCGGGGCCTTCGTCAAAATCAGCAGCACGGGAACAGTGAACAGGCTGTGCAGCCCGGCATGGACGATGCCGCCCGCATCCCCATAGGTTTTCTTGGCCTCGATCTGCCATTTGCTCTGCAGCACAAAGTCACAGAGAAAATGCTTGGCCTGAAAGGCCAGAAGCGCAATCAGCAAAGAATGGGGGTTCATATATGTTTCCTGCAAAGCGGTAACGCGGTGGGCACCCTATCGTGGGCCGCACCGGGCTTGGTTGACAAGTACGGCCGAAACCCGGCCGCGGCCCCATGTCGGCGCTGGACGCCGGATGGTTTTCGCATTAAATGTGGGCAGAACAGGCGTTAGGGGAAAAGACCATGAAATACGGCATTGATTACCGCATTCTTCAGAAAGGCGCGACCACACCGGTTGACAACACAACGATGCACCGGCCTGTGGATGTTGAGGTTGATGACGGCCATTTTGCACTGATTCCAAACGTCGGCGACTATGTGGACATGGTTGGTGAGAATGACTTTCGCCATATCAACGTCAAGGGCCGGGTGAAGACTCGCGTGTTCGATTACAAGCTCAACTATTGCTATGTCTATATTCTGGTCGAAGAGACGGATGAAGACTGGAGCAAGTTCGGGCGTTAACCCCCGCTTGTAAATTCAGCACCTACGCATAAAGACAAATCCGGTTTCCAACATGCACGCCGGGCATGTCCCGTGCCGGACATTTCAGGCGCGCGGGACATCCTTCATGATGCCGGCAGGCAGCAAAGGAGGATGTACCCGGCGGCCAAAGAAGAGCATGATATCGTCCGTAAGCGCATGGTGCTCAGTCGCGCTGAGACGTCCGGGCATGTGACAAGAACTTGCCGACAATTCGGTGTGAACACGTCAACCTGAATGTTGCAACGCAGCATGCTCCGCAGTAGGTAAAGTGCGCAGAGCGCGGTTCGATGTATGTGCGCTCTGTACCGTCCTCGCTCCCTTAGTGAACATTGACCCGGCAGGACATATCTTTCCGTAGCGGAAGACTTTTTGCATGCGCGCACACATCGCTTGCGCCTGCGTGCAAAAGAACAACTGACATGTTGTCGGATGCGCCGTGTCCGCTTAACCTTCGTTCAAGCCACGCCTGTTTGGGCAGAGCGGCGGATTGGGGAGCACAAACATGCAAGCGCGTATTTATGGTTGGCTGGAAGCGGCCATTGTCATTGTGTTGTTTCTAATTTTGCCGGTGTTTTTGTACACGCGCGATGCCGATGCGGAGACGAAGGCGCAAGCCAAAACCAAAACAGAGATGGCGCACACCATTGATGCCGCGCAGATTGCAAAAGCCGCAGATATTGACGGCGCACGCATCATCAATGCCGATGCAACGCCGGGTGACTGGCTCGCGCATGGCCGCACCTATTCCGAACAACGCCATTCGCCGCTGAAACAAATCAATCAAACCAATGTCAGCAAACTTGGCGTGGCGTGGCAGTTTCGCACGCACACAATCCGCGGTCTGGAATCTACGCCGATCGTTTCAGACGGCGTGATGTTCGTCACCGGCTCATGGAGCAAGGTGTGGGCGCTGGATGCGAAAACCGGCCAAGAGATTTGGGCCTATGATCCCAAAGTGCCCGGCCAATGGGCACGGTATGCGTGCTGCGATGTCGTCAATCGCGGCGTCGCGGTGTGGAAAGGTGGCGTGTTTGTCGGCACGCTGGATGGCCGTCTTGTAAAGCTGGATGCAAAAACCGGCAAAGAGATCTGGTCCGTCAACACGATTGACAAGACCAAGCCGCTGACCATCACGGGTGCACCGCGTATCGTCAAAGGCCGTGTGCTGATCGGCAATGGCGGCGCTGAATATGGTAGCCGTGGTTATCTCACCGCTTATGATGCGGACACCGGCAAACAGGACTGGCGGTTCTGGGTCGTGCCGGGCGATCCCAACAAGCCACCGGAAAATCCGGCGATGGCACACGCGCTGAAAACATGGTCCACCGGCGGTACGGATCACAAATGGTGGGTTATTGGCGGCGGCGGCAATCCGTGGGATTCGATGGCCTATGACCCCGATCTCGATTTGCTTTATCTGGGCACCGGCAATGGCGCGTCGTGGAATCGCAACCTGCGTTCTCCGGGCGGCGGCGACAACCTTTATCTGTCGTCCATTGTCGCGCTGAAGCCTGAGACCGGAAAAATGATCTGGTATTATCAGGAGACACCGGGCGAAAGCTGGGACTACACCGCAACCCAGCACATGATTCTGGCCGACCTGACGATTGATGGCAAACCCCGTAAAGTCATCATGCAGGCGCCGAAAAACGGCTTTTTCTATGTCATCGACCGCACCAATGGAAAGCTGATTTCCGCCAAGGCCTACACCACGGTGACATGGGCCAAGGGCATCGACATGAAGACGGGCCGGCCCATCGAAAATCCCGATGCGCGCTATGCCAAGGGACCGACACTCCTAAAACCCGGACCTATCGGCGGGCACAATTGGCAGCCCATGTCCTATGATCCGCAGACCGGCCTTGTATACATCCCGGTGATGGACGGCGCGTTCGTCTATACGCCGCAAACGCCGTTGCATTACAAACCCGGCGCGTGGAACACCGGCAATGATTTCGCTGAAATGGGCGATGTGGTGCTGAAGGCCATCAAGGCGGGCAATCCGCCGCCTCCGACCAAGGGCTATATCCGCGCCTGGAATCCGGTAACGCAGAAAATGGCCTGGCAGGTGCCGATGACCGGCGCGTGGAACAGCGGCATGTTGACGACGGCTGGCGGCTTGCTGTTTGCCGGTGGATCGGACGGGATTTTTGCCGCCTATAATGCGAAGACGGGTGACAAATTGTGGTCACTTGATCTGAAAACCGGCATGACCGCACCGGCTATCACCTACACCGTCGATGGCGAACAATATGTGGCGATTGCCGCGGCTTGGGGCGGTTCGGGCGGATTGGGCGCCACGGGCGATACCAAAACCGCTGTTGAAAAATGGGGCAACAATGAAGGGCGCATTTTTGCCTTCAAGCTGGGCGGTGTGCAGAACGTTGAGCCCATTGCCGCCGAAATTCCGCAAACCGTGCCCAAGCCGCCAGAAGAAAAAGTCGATCCGAAAATGGCGGCAAGGGGCTTTGATGCATTCAACCGCAATTGCGCGGTATGCCACGGCGTGTTGATGCAGGCGACGGGCGTGGTGCCGGATTTGCGGACTGTTTCGCCGGAAATCTGGGGCCAATATGATGCCATCGTTCTCGACGGCGTGCTTTCGGATGGCGGCATGGCCTCGTTCAAGGATATTTTGAACAAGGATGATGTGGCGGCCATTCGCGCCTATGCCCTGCAACAGGCGCAAGCGCTTTACGCATCCAAGATGGCAGAGAAAAAGGCGAACTGACCAACCGTACTTACTGGCGCCTCCACTGACGGGGCGCAGCAGTGCGGTGTCTTAGAGCAACGTGCGGGCAAGTGGGCACCGGTTGCCCGCGGAAAGTTGCGGCCAAATAAAGAGTTTAGAGCATCAATGCGATTCTAGAGGAACGCATTAATGCTCTAACTGGCGATCTTGATTGCGGGTTTGTGGGGGATGTCTTCCACAATCCGGTCTAGCCTGTCGGCGATTTGCAAGGCCGCGTTCTGGTCGGTGGCTTGGCCTGATTGTGCCGCTTCGCGCAATTCGCGAACGGCAATGGCCAGCCGGGCATGGATGGTATCGAGCATATTGATATTGGGATCGGGCTTTGAGTCGGGCTTGCGTGTCATAACCAGTTCCAGTTCCAACGCGGCGTCCTTCCTCCCAATGTTCGCTGCGCACACATGGCTGCGAACAGGACCCATTCTGATCCCGGTGATTTAGGCACATTTTGCGACAATACAATGTCTTAGCGGGCATCCTTCGCGCTATCCACAGGGGCAGGGTGCCGTGAGCCTGCGCAATCTGCGGGCAGGATCAAAGATTTCAATGACTTAGAAACATGAATTCTTTACTTTGGCCTGCCAGTCTTGGCCTGCAAATCGCAATGAAGGGGCAGGATGTGAGCGGGTCCTGCAAGTGATGGACAACCAACGCGCGCAAAACGCCGATATCGGCGAAACCGAAATTCGCGCAGCGTTCGCGCGCGTCGCCGCCAGTACGTCTTTTTCGGGGTCGCCGCGGCTACAGGAATTCTTGCGTTATGTGGTGACTGAAACCCTTGCTGGCCGGGGTGACCGGCTTAAGGGCCTGTCGATTGCCGAGGCCGTCTATTCAAAAGATGTGGTGGCCGAGCCCGAATCCGATAGTGCTGTACGCGCAGAGGGCACGCGGTTGCGCCGTGCGCTGAACGATTATTATTCGGGCGCTGGGGCAGACGACCCTGTCATCATCGAAATGCCCCGCGGCGGCTATATGCCGTTGTTCGTGCGCCGTACCGATCATCAAGGCGCGAGCGATGCTGAAACTGCGGCGCAAACGGGTTGGGGACGTGTACGCCCCCATTTGGCGCAGATCATCTCTCTTGTCGCTGTTGTTGTGCTGGCGGGCGTCGTGGCGTGGGTGCTGGCTACAACCGGATCGCTGACCGCGCGCGATGCCGGGGCAGTTTTGCCGCGTGTAGCGGTGGTACCGTTTTCGGTTACCGATAGTGTGGCTCCACCGGGCCTGGGCGAAGGTCTGGCTGCCGACATCACCTCGCGGCTCTCGCGGTTCGACGGGTTTCATGTCTATGCGGCCTATCCAGATGCGAGCGCAGATACGGGCCGCATCATGAAAACGCTCGCTGTTGCCGGTGCGGCCTATGCCGTGACGGGAACCGTCCAGCAGGAGAAAAACTCTCTTCATGTGATCGCACAGTTTCTGGATATAAGGCAGGGCCTGACGGTGTGGTCACAATCCTATGTGCGCGATTTGTCGGTCGATGGTCTTCTGGATATTCAAAGCGATATTGCAAAGAATATCGCCATCGTTCTGGGTGCGCCCTATGGCGTGATTTCGGCGAACGAGACCGCACGGTTGCCCATAAGAAAAGTGGCCAATCTGAATGGTTATGAATGTGTGCTGGCCGCTGGGGCTTTTTTCCGCAGTCTTGATCCCAAGGCCATATCGCCATTACAGGCCTGCTTGCATAAAACGGTGAAGATAGATCCGGGTTATGCCGGGGCATGGGCATCGCTTGCGCTGCTCAATGCTACCATTCCGATGATAAATTTCTTGGAGCCGGATGCTTTGCACGCGATGCAAGATGCAGCGTTGCTACAGGCTGGCAAAGCTGTGCAGCTTTTGCCGCAGGATGCATTTGCCCATGAGGCGCTGGCCACCGTTCATTTCCGGCGCGGCGAATATGCGGATTTTGAGACAAGCGCCAAGCGCGGGCTGGCCCTGAACCCCGACAATCCGCTTCTGCTCGCTGATTTTGGAAACAAATATTTCTATATCGGCCAGTATCAGAAAGGATTGGGCATGGTGAAGCGCGCGCTGGCCATGAGCCCGGCTGCGCCGTCCTGGTATCACACGATCGAGTTTCTGGAAGCTTATCGCACCGGAAAGTATAAACGCGCCCGCGATCTGCTGGAAAAGCTGGGGCCAATCAACGGCGTCCGCACCGCTGTTTATCGCGTGATGACGCTTGGGCAATTGGGCGGTGTTCCGATGGCTGCTGGCGCGCTCAAGGAATTAATCGCGATCGATCCGCAATTCACCGATCATGCGGCGTATTATTTCGCCCGCTGGCAGATGGATGTGCCAGTCACCCAGGCCTGTGTCGAAGGTTTGCGCAAGGCGGGGCTGCCGGTCGAAATTTCCTATACCGGCCTGCCGGGCGCCAAGCCGGCACCCTGAAACAGATTTTGGGTGCTGCGCATTCCTCGCCGCCCACCATTCCTTGCCGCGATGGGGCGATGCGGCTATCAAAGCCGCAGATTTCAAGGATTACTGGGTCACCATGGCGAAGGAAAAGGCAAAACGCCCAAAGGCGCGGCTTCCGCGCGGTTTTCGCGACCGCAGCGGGGCCGAGATTGCTGCCGAGCGCGCCTGTCTGGAGACGATCCGGCGCGTCTATGAAAGCTATGGCTTTGAGCCGCTGGAAACCCCGGCCTTTGAATTTACCGATGCGC
Organism: Hyphomicrobiales bacterium; assembly: GCA_040255365.1. Lineage (GTDB taxonomy): Bacteria > Pseudomonadota > Alphaproteobacteria > Micropepsales > Micropepsaceae > Rhizomicrobium. Next base: position 28,773 of record JBDZUY010000028.1, on the reverse strand, counting down.
TGGGCAAATTTTTGCCCGATGTGGACCGGCCCAATGCGGGCGTGTTCTCGCTGCGCGATGATGACGAACAATGGATGAGCCTGCGCTACGATCTGACCGCGCCGCTGGCTCGTTATGTGGCAGAGAATTTTCAGGAATTGGCCAAACCGTTTCGCCGTTATCAGGTGGGGCCGGTGTGGCGCAACGAAAAGCCGGGGCCGGGCCGCTTTCGCGAATTTACGCAATTCGATGCCGACACAGTGGGCAGCAATTCGCCCGCCGCCGATGCCGAACTTTTGATGATGCTCGCCGATGCGCTGGATGCGCTGGGGCTGGCTGGGCAATACGCGATCAAGATCAACAGCCGCAAATTGCTGGATGGTGTGCTGGAGGCGGCCGCGATTGACCCATCGAAACGTGGCATTGTTTTGCGCGCAATCGACAAGCTGGATCGTTTGGGAACGGACGGTGTGCGCGCGCTTTTGGGCGAAGGCCGCAAAGATGAAAGCGGTGATTTCACCGAAGGCGCTGGCCTTGATAACGAGCAGGTGTCGCGCGTTCTTGCTTTCGTTGAAGCCGGTAGCGGCGACAATCTTCTGGATGCGTTGGCGGATGCGGTACGCGGCAGCAGAATCGGCGAAGAGGGCGTGGACGATCTGCGCAATATCTCGGCGTTGCTGAAGGACGCGGGTTATGCGGATCGCGCGTCAATCGATTCCGGTGTCGTGCGTGGCCTCGACTATTACACCGGCGTCGTGTTCGAAGCGCAGCTCACTTTCCCCGTGAAAAACGAAAAGGGCGAAGAGGTGATCTTCGGCTCCGTCGCGGGCGGCGGGCGCTATGATGATCTGGTGTCGCGCTTCACCGGCCAGACGGTTCCGGCGACGGGCGTTTCCATCGGTGTCAGCCGTTTGCTATCCGCTTTGCGCGGGCGTGGGCAGGTGGAAATGGAACCGCTGGTCGTGGTGTTGTCGATAGATGATCCGGCACGCAGTTTTGCGATGGCGCGCCAATTGCGCGATGCGGGCATCCGCGCTGAAACCTATGTCGGCACCAAAAAATTCGGCGATCAGTTCAAATATGCGGACAAGCGCGGCGCCGCGATTGCGATCATGGAAGGATCGGACGAGCGCGAACGCGGCGAAGTCACATTGAAGGATTTGGCACTGGGTGCAGAGATGGCCAAATCCATCGAAAGCCGCGCCGAATGGGTAAAAGATCGCCCAGCGCAGATTTCGGTCAAACGCGATGCGCTGATCGATGAAGTTAAAGTCATGCTGGCGCGCAAGGAGGTATGAGCCATGGCCGCGCTACCGGTATATGATGCACCATATTTGGCCGCGCTTGAGGCACAGGCTGCTGCGATTTTGGCGGTGCTCGGCGCGCAAAATTATGTGCGCGTTGAGCCATCCATCTTGCAACCCGCCGATATTTTTCTGGACCGTTCGGGCGAGGAAATACGCCGCCGCACCTTTGTGCTGGCCGATCCGGGTGGGCGCGAACTTTGCCTGCGTCCCGATCTGACGATTCCCATTTGTCACGCGCATGTGAATGCAGGTGGCGCGTTTCCGGCCCGGCTTTGTTATCACGGGCTGGCGTTCCGCTATCAACCGGCAGAGCCGCAGCGTCCAACACAATTTTTTCAGGCTGGTATCGAGCTGTTGGGTTTGCGTGATCACGCCGCAGCCGAAACCGAAGTGCTGACACTAACGGTGGAGGCGCTGCGCGCGGCGGGGTTGAACAGTTTTGATATGAAGATTGGTGATCTCGGCCTGTTCTCGGCTTTCGTCGATGCGCTGGATATTCCGGCGCAATGGCGCGGGCGGTTGAAACGCCATTTCTGGCGCGCGGGCTATTTTGAGGCGCTTTTGAAGCGGTTGTCGCGCGGGGCATCCACCGACACGCAGCGTTTGATGGCGCATTTGGGCACTCTGGAATCGGACGAAGCGCACAGCGCCTTTGAAGGGCTGATGGATATGCTGGGCGAAGCACCGCAGGGCGCGCGCACACGTGATGAAATTATTGACCGTTTGATCGAACAAGCTGCCGATGCGGCGGCGCTGCGCCTTGATCCAAAAATTGCCGAACTCATCGGAAAATTTCTGTCTGTGACGGGCTCTGCATCAACGGCTATCGGTCAAATTCGTGCACTGACCAAAGCGGCGAATGTTGTGATGGATGCACCGTTGGCGGCAATGGAGCAACGTCTCGCCACATTGGAAACATTGGGCGTTGCGCCCGAACAGGTTTCCTTTGCCGCGCGCTTCGGCCGTAACATGGAATATTATACCGGCTTTGTGTTCGAGCTTTGGGCGCACGATGCCGAAGGCCCGGTACAGATTGCCGGTGGCGGGCGTTATGATTCCCTGCTCGAAAATCTGGGCTGTGCTGAGCCTACGCCAGCCATCGGCTGTGCCATTCGTACCGAGCGCGTATTGGCTGCGGTCGCCGCGCAAGGAGTTGCGGCATGAGCGCGCTGATTTTCGCCGTTCCCTCAAAGGGCCGCTTGCAGGAACAGGTGCAGGCCTATTTTGCCGATGCGGGTATCGCGCTGAAAAAAAATGGTTCGCGTGGTTATCGCGCCGAGCTGGATGGATTTGCCGATATTGATGTGCGTCTGCTATCGGCATCTGAAATTGCCGCCGCGCTTTTGTCGGGCGAGGCGCATCTGGGTGTGACCGGCGAAGATCTGATGCGCGAGGCCGCACCCGATCTGGATGGCCGTATTGCACTGGTAAAAAAGCTGGGCCTCGGGTTTGCCGATGTTGTCGTGGCGGTTCCGCAAAGCTGGATCGATGTCAGCACGATGGCCGATCTTGATGATGTGTGTGCCGCATTTTTTCAGCGTCATCGCCGCCGTCTGCGCATCGCGACAAAATACGTCACGCTGACGCGCGGCTTTTTTGCAAAAGCCGGCATCTGGGATTATCGCATCGTTGAAAGTGCGGGCGCGACCGAAGGTGCCCCCGCCGCCGGCACAGCCGAAGCGATTGTCGATATTACAAGCACGGGCGCCACGCTTGCGGCCAATGGTTTGAAGCTGCTGGAAGACGGAACCATTCTGGAAAGCCAGGCGCAATTGGCCGCCAGCCTGACCGCGCAATGGAGCAAGCCCGCACGCGCCGCCGCCAAAACATTGTTGTCACGGCTGGCCGCGCGCGAACGGGCAAAGGCCAGCCATGTGTTGCGCGCAAGGCTGGAGGCAGACCCCGATGCTGTGTTGGCCGTATTGGCGAAAGAGGCGGGTGTTTCGCTGCTGTCGCGGCCTGCGGCGGGCAACAGTGCGGGCGAATATTCACTGCTTTGTCCGCGTGCGCATCTAATGGAAGCAATCACAATTTTGCGCCGTCAGGGCGGCGGCGGCGCGGTCAGTGCGCAAAGCGTGGATTATGTGTTTGAAACCGAAGACCCGCTGGTCGCCGCGTTTGAAGACATGATTGGCGGCTAAGCTGCCAATTCATGCGCCAATGCGCGTGCATCATCCGGGCTGTGATAAATACCAAAGCCGATGCGCAGCCGGTCATTGCGGTAATCCACAATGATGCCGCGCGCCGACAGATCGGCGGCGATAGCGCCCGCATCTTGTGTGCGAAAGGCGAGGAAGCGTGCCCGGCAATTCTCATCCGGCACAATCAATTGATCGATCGTGATGGGGCCGGGATGCTTTTTTAGTGCGTCCAGAAAGGTG
>JBDZUY010000028.1:20928-25006 GCA_040255365.1 Hyphomicrobiales bacterium | reverse complement strand
CGGAAACCGGAATCAAAAAACGCCTGGCTGAAGAACACCAGATCATGCCCGCCTTTCGCGGCGGCATCGGCAAAGCGCTGTGCAAAACTGTCGAACGGCTCGGTATCAATGCGCGTGACGATGACCAGACCGTCTTCTTCCAGCCGCGATAGTTGGCGTGCAAAGCTCATAAACTCCGAACCGGTGGTCAGAATACGCGGCGGCCGCGTCGTTGGCAGGCACGACAATATGCGCCCGACAAAGCTGTGCGTGTTGGGGCCGAAGGTAATCGCCGCCGGATCTGGCAGGGCAAGCTGGCGTGCAATATGGCCTTGCGCCTTGGGAATGATCTCGCCGAAGACATGATCCCATTTTTTGTCGAGCAGACGCGCCGAATCCGTCCATGCACGCTGTTGCGCCGCAAAGCTGACATCGGGCCATGGGTGATGACTATGCGCCGCAAAATGTTTGGGCGCATGTCCGGCAAATGTTTTGTCAAAACCCGGCATCGCCATCTCCTATTGCGGGGATACCGGCCCGGCCTGAATATCCGGATCACCCAGATGTTCGGCCTTCCAATGCATCGCCATGGAAATGCGGCTGCGTCCCGACGGGTGGTCATAGAATATGATTTCTTCCCAATGACCGGGATCGAGTTTGCGATATTCACTGAGCTTTAGAGAAACTATTGCAAAGCCATCCGGTTCGCGCGCGGCATTCAGACCGAAAATATCGGCCTGTGCTTCGGCGGTGCGAACGATCGTGTTGGTTACGGGCGTCATCGCTAGCATGTAAACAGAGAACAACGCCACGACAACCGGCAATCCCGCGGGGTCGTCTATGGTGCGCACATCCCAATTGCCGCCAAAGATTCCTGCAAGGATGCGAAACCCCCAATTCACGAACCAGAAGCCAACGAGGATCACAAGGCCAAACCGGATCAGCAACATGGTTGAATGGCCCAGCACGTAATGGCCCATCTCGTGACCCATCACCGCCTTGATTTCGCCCGGCGTTGAACGGTTCAGCAAATTGTCGTTCAAGGTCACGCGTGTCGTGCCCAGAAAGCCCGAAACATTGGCTGAAATGCGTTTAGACTGCCGCGAGGCATCGTTCATATAGACATTATTGACGGGAATACCTTGCGCCCGCGCCATGGAAAGAATTTGTGTCTTGATCGGGCTTTCTTTCAACGGCTCGTAATGATTGAACAGGGGTGCAATGAACACTGGTGCGATCATCATGCCGACGGCCATGAACAGCACCGCGATGATGCTGCCCCATGCCCACCAACGTTCTTTGGAAGCGCGAACAACCGCATAGACTATGGTCAGGAATATCGTCACGGCAATAATTTCAACACCAAATCCTTTTCCAAAATCACCGAACCATTCCATGAAATTTTGATTGGAAAGGCCATAGGTGTGTTCGCGGAAGAACTCTTCATAAAGGGTCAGGGGGAATAACAGGATCGTGGTGATAATAATGTATTGCACGGCATAGATGGGAACTTGCAAAAAACGGTGGCGCGTAATGCCTTGCGCGATGTTGCGCATGCGCGCCGAAATGCGCAGCCATAACAGGAATGCGGCGACCGCAACGGCATAAAGCGCATCGACAAACAACAGCACATAGCCGCCTTCGAAATAGGAATCGGAGCGTTCGCGCGCTGGCCCGCTCACCGTCGCCAGATAGGCATTGGTTGCCTTGTCGGGATCAAAATTCTGGGTGTGACCAGCCGGTGGCAATTTTTGCACGGCGATTGTGGTGGTGGGGGCCGCTGATGGCGTGCTTTGGGCTGCCGCTGGAGTGCTCCATAACAGCGCAACCAAAAGACACAGAACCGCGCCGCGCATGGTGCCCGCAAATGTCTTCGCTTTTGTTCCGGTCATGTTTTCCCCGCCTTGCATTGATCGCCTGATGCCGTTTGTAGATGAGCACAGGCTTAACGCTGGATCAATTTGCGATACAGGCCAAGCGTGTCGGCGCACATTTTTTCCTTGGTATAATGGGCAATGATATGTGCGCGTCCGCGTTGCCCCATTTTTATACGCGCCTCTGTCCCCATGGCGGCCATCCATGCAATGGCAGCACGCAATGCGCCCGCATCGCCCGGCGGGGTCAGCAGGCCGGATATGTCCGGCAACACAGTTTCGCGGGCGCCGCCATGATCGGTGGCGATAACGGGCCGGGCCATGGCGCCGGCCTCTGCGGCGACGCGGCCAAATCCTTCTGGCTCGGTTGATGCTGAAATGACGACATCTGCCGCCAGATAGGCCGTGGCCATGTCACCAACATGACCGCTGATATGAACGACACCATCAATATCTGCGGCAGCTATGGCCGCGTTCAATTCCTTTTCGTAAGAGTGGCGGCCTTGCGCATCGCCTGCCAAAACCGCACGGATATTGCCAATGCCGCCATTGCGTTTCAGATCGGCCAAGGCTTCGATCAATACCAATTGGCCTTTCCAGCGCGTGAGCCGGCCGGGCAACAGCAACACAATATCGTTTGCCATCGCACCCCATTGCGCGCGCAGGGTTGAGATTTTGTCTGGCGCGATCCCTGCGGGATCGAACGCCATAAGATCGACACCGCGTGGAATAATTTCCAGATGCTCCGGCACATGCTGATATTCGCGGCGGATATGCGCGGCTGTCCACTCGGAATTTGCGATCACCGCATCGCTGCGCACCATCACCGAATTGTACATGCGCTTGAACGCGTTTGTTGCGTTGTAAATGCCATGATAGGTGGTGACGAACGGTACACGCGCCATGCGCGCGGCTAATAGAGCACTCCACGCCGGGGCGCGCGAACGCGCATGCACCAATTTGACATTGCGGGCCGTGATGATGCTGCGAAGCGCAAACGCGTTCGCAACAATCCGGTGCGGCGCTTTTGTGGCCGCATCCATGCGCAAGGCTTCGCCGCCTGCGGCTAGAAGTTCCGGCTCCAGACGCCCGCCTTCAGAGGCGACAAGCGGCAAAAACCCTTCGCGGGCCAGCGCGGCGGCGATGTCGATCGTGGTGCGTTCGGCACCGCCAGCCCCCAATGCCGGGATGACCTGTAATATGGCGGCGCACGCAGAGGGTCGATTTTTATCTATTGCTGACACGAAATTCGCACACCGGCCGAAAGCCGGTGACCAAAGAATAGAACAAGGCACCGCACCTTCGCGCATTTGCCGCGCGGCGCAAAGCCTGAAATGCATCTGCTGAGCTGCGTCTTGCAATCGGGCGGTCTTCGGGCTTTGTTGCATCCATGCGCAAGTGCATTTTCACCCTTACGATGGCCACGGCGATATTTGCCACGCCCGTGCTGGCGGCGGGCGGCTCCGCGCTGGATGATTCCAGCCTGTCCGGTGCCAACCGCTATCAACGCTGCCTTTCGCTCAGCCAAAAGAACGCCAGCGCCGCCTATGGCGCGGCCTCCGAATGGGAAAATGCTGGCGGCGGCGCGGCGGCCACCCATTGTGCTGCTCTGTCGCTGGTCGCCATGCGCCGCTATAGCGAGGCAGCTGTGAAGTTGAATGTGATGGCCAGCAATCCCAAATCGGGGGATGCGGGACGGCGTGCGACATTGTTCGATCAGGCGGGCAATGCCTGGCTGCTTGGCAAGCAAGCGAGCAACGCACACACAGCGTTTTCTGCGGCTTTGCAATTGGCGCCCGGCGATCCGGATATTTTGACAGATCGCGCGCGCGCCAGCGCGATGGCCAAAAATTGGGCGGCGGCAGAAGCCGATCTGACCAAGGCCATAGCAGTCGCGCCAAGCAATACCGAAATGCTGGTCCTGCGAGCCAGCGCTCGCCACGCGCAAGGCAAAAAAGACGCGGCGATGGCCGATGTGAACCGCGCACTGCAACTGGATTCACGCAATGCCAATGCGTTGCTGGAACGCGGCAACATGAAATATGACGATGGCGACATGATCGGTTCGCAAGCTGATTGGGAATCCGCTGTTGCTGCATCGCCGCGCAGTTCGGCGGGAAAGGCCGCGCAACAGCGTATCAAAGACGCACAAGCCGCGGCACTCAAGAAATAGCGTTGCGCCATTCGCTGAGAACGGCTGCGTCGGTTTCATGTTGGGCGTTTGC
>JBDZUY010000028.1:0-20828 GCA_040255365.1 Hyphomicrobiales bacterium | reverse complement strand
GAACGCTGCGCAAATTTGTTCCACGGACAGACGGCCAGACAATCATCACAGCCATAGATGCGGCTGCCGATGGCCTCACGAAATTCCAGCGCAATATGATCTTTGTATTCGATGGTGAGATAGGAAATGCAGCGCCGCGCATCCAGCTGATAGGGCGCGGGAAACGCGTTTGTGGGACAGGCATCAAGACAGCGCCGGCATTGCCCGCAATGATCGCGCTCCGGTTCGTCCGGTTCCAGTTCAAGCGTTGTGAAGATCGAACCCAGAAACAACCATGAACCATATTCGCGGCTGATAAGATTGGTGTGTTTGCCTTGCCAGCCGATCCCAGCGGCCTGCGCCAGCGGTTTTTCCATCACCGGTGCTGTGTCGATAAACACTTTCACATCGCCGCCAAATGTTTCCACAATATGCGAGGCGATACGTTTCAGCCGCTTTTTCAGCGTGTCGTGATAATCCTTGTTGCGCGCATAAACAGAAATCGTGCCGTGCTTGCCAAGCGGGGGCGGCGCGGGCACATCGCCATCTGGTCCGTAATTGGCGGCCAGCATGATGATGCTGTTTGCTTCGGGCCAAAGTTTTTGCGGGTCGGCGCGCTTTTCCGCGTTGCGCACCATCCATTCCATCGAGCCGTGACGGCCTTGTTCGACATAGTGCGAAAGATGCTGGCTGGCCTTTTCGGGTTCGCGCGCCGGCGTAATGCGCATCACGTCGAAACCTTCGGCCTTTGCGCGGTCTGCGATGGCGGTGCGGATGCCGGTATCAGTCATCAAGTTCGGCATAATATGAAACTGGCGGTTGACCGGGCAAGCGGTCGGATAAAAGCGTGCGGAAAGACGGCCGCGATTTTATGCGCAAATACCATTCCGCGGCGGGGGAGAAATCTTTCCACGGCACCTCGCCAAAATAATCCAGCGCGGACAGATGCGCGGCAACCGCCAGATCGCCCATCGTGCAATCGCGGCTGACAAGATAGCCATTGCGTTCGGCTGCTTCGCCCAGTTGCGTCAACGCGGTTCTGAGCATGTCGCGGCCCATGCGGATCACCTCCATGTCGGGCGCGCGCCGCGCCGGTGCGCCGGTAAATTTCTGCGCGGCTTTTTCATAGACGATGCGCCGCGTGACATTCTCTTGAAATGGGCCAAGCGCCCAGTCGAGCAGGCGCAGGGTTTCGCCGCGCTGGTTTGCGTCTTCCGGCACCATGGGGTGATCGGGATAGCTGCCCTCCAGATGATCGACGATGGCCCACAGCCCTTCGCATTTCGTGCCGTCCAGATCGGTGAAGACGGGCAAATGCGCAAACATGTCTTCGGCATTTGTGGCATCACAGGTCAGCCGCTTTTCGCCAATCAGCAGGCGAACAAAGCGCGAAGGCGGTGACATCATCAAATGGGTAAGACGGCGCATGAAGAAAAAAACCTCGCAAATGTCCACGCGTCTTGTGCGGCCATAGTAAAACATGCCTCCCGCCGGGAATACGCGAAGCAAAACGGCATCGCAAGTCTGGTTCCGCGAAACTCTAACGCGGCAAACAGAAATCCAGCCCGTCACGCGAAACCTGGGCGATGCGCCCGGTTAATGTGCCGGTGCGGGATGCCACATAGGGCCCGGGATTCACCGCGCGCCAGCCATCCGGGTTGGGCAAAATGGCGGCCAGCCGGGCCGCTTCGGTACGCGAAAGCGCGGATGCCGGTTTGCCGAAATAGCTTTGCGCCGCCGCCTCGGCACCGAAATTACCGTGCCCCCAATCCACCAGATTAAGATAGGCCGTCAAAATGCGCTGCTTGGGCCAGAGAAATTCAATCAGCACGGTGAAATAGGCTTCGGTGCCTTTGCGCACCCAGCTTCGCACCGGGGTTGCGAACAGGCTGCGCGCCGCCTGCTGGCTGATCGTGCTGGCCCCGCGCATGCGCCGGTTCGGGTGGCGCTCATGTGTTTTTATGACCTTGTCGATGGATTTCCAGTCAAAGCCATGATGACTGCAAAAGCGTTGGTCCTCCGCCCCGATAACGGCGCGGCCCAGATAGGGCGAGATCTGCCAATAGCCGCGCCAATGATAATTCACCGGATCGCCGCTCAAAGTTGCAATGACCATTTGCGGCGTTGTCGGCACCGGCACAAAGCGGAAGATCAAAATGATCCCGGCGGGCACGATGAGCACATAGAATACCAGCATCGCAAAAATGCGCCGGACCCACGGCCTGCGCGCGCCCCGACCATGCCAATACCAATGGCAAAATTTACCGAACCACGCCATCGCGTCTCATCCTGGGTTACACCCACAGACTGTCATGGCCCGCCAATGCGGGCCATCTAGGTGACATTACATAAAACCGCGAAGGGTTCGCCAGATTTCAACTGGATCACCGGCGCCTCATCCTGAGACCAAAATCCCTTCGTCCTTCGACGGGCTCAGGATGAAGGGATTTTGTGACACGAAGGACGCGGGCGATGACAGAGGAGATGCGGGCTTGGTCAGGTCAGAGCTTTGCGTTGCGAAGCCTGAGCGCATTGGAAATCACCGAAACCGACGACAGGCTCATCGCCGCCGCCGCGATCATCGGCGACAACACCCAGCCTGTAATGGGGAACAGCACGCCCGCCGCCACCGGCACGCCGACCGCGTTATAGACAAAGGCAAAGAACAAATTCTGTTTCATGTTGCCCACGGTGGCGCGCGCCAGTTTGCGTGCCCGCAAAAGCGCGGACAGATCACCGTTCAGCAAGGTCAGCCCGGCCGTTTCAATGGCCGCGTCGGAGCCGGACCCCATCGCGATGGACACATCGGCAGAGGCGAGGGCAGGGGCATCATTCACCCCGTCACCCGCCATAGCGACAATGCTGCCCTTGTCGCGCAAATCATTCACCAGTTTGGCTTTGTCTTCCGGGCTCATCCCGGCGGCATAATGTTCAAGTCCCGCCTGTTTGGCGACGGCGCGCGCGGTGGTTTCCGCATCGCCGGTGGCCATGGTGATCGCCAAACCATCATCTGCCAGCGCCCGCAAAAGCTCGCGTGCGTTTTTCTTCAGCGGATCGGCGGCGGCGACAAGGCCAAGCAATTTGCCATTGCGCGCCACAAAAATGGCGGTGGCGCCTTTTTCGCGCATTTCTTCGGCGGCGTCTGCCAGTGATGCGGTGTCTATGCCCGCATCGTTCAAAAGCTCGGAGCGGCCAACCAGAATCTCTTCGCCCTCTGCATGTCCGCGCAGACCCATGCCGGTGACACTCTCAAAATCCTCGACCTTGAGCAGGGTCAGATTTTTTTCTCTGGCCGCTGTCTCGATGGCATGGGCCAGCGGATGCGCGCTGGTCGCTTCCAGTGAGGCGGCGGCAAGCAACACATCGTCATCAGTCACGCCATCGACGCTGCGAATGTCGCTGAGCACTGGTTTGCCTTCGGTCACGGTGCCGGTCTTGTCGATGACCAGCGTATCCGCCGCAGCCAGCCGCTCCAGCGAGACAGCGTTTTTCACAAGTACACCATTATGCGCGCCGCGCCCCACCGCCACCATGACGGACATCGGCGTCGCCAGACCAAGTGCGCATGGGCATGCGATAATCAGCACCGAAACCGCGGCCATCAACGCGTAAGAAAATGCGGGCTGCGGCCCGAACATATACCACGCGGCAAAGGCCGCGACAGATATGGCCACAACCAGCGGCACAAACCATGCGGCGACGGTGTCGGCCAGCGCTTGTGTTGGTGCGCGGCTGCGCTGCGCTTCGGCCACCAGAGAGACTATGCGCGATAACATGGTATCGGCGCCGATTTTCGTTGCGCGGATGGTCAGGGTGCCGTCGCCGTTTAACGTGCCGCCCGTCACCATATCGTCTTTGGTTTTGGCAACGGGCATCGCCTCGCCGGTCAAAAGCGATTCATCGACGACGCTTTGCCCCTCGATGACTTCGCCATCGGTCGGCACGGAATCGCCGGGCCGCACAATCAGAATGTCGTCAACATTCACTGCGTCCAGTGGCACTTCCTCGATCGTGTCGCCGGTTTTGCGGCGCACGGTCTTAGGTGCGAGATCCAGCAGGGAGCGCACCGCTGCACCTGTGCGGGCGCGGGCGCGCAGTTCCAGAAGCTGACCAAGCAGCACCAATGCAATGATGACGGCGGCGGCTTCAAAATAAACTGGCGGCATACCGGCCATGTGATATTCGGCCGGAACCAGATCGGGCAGCAAAAGCGCAAAGACCGAATAGACATAGGCAACGCCGACGCCGATTGCGATCAGGGTAAACATGTTGGCATTGCCGCTGCGCGCGCCCTGCCAGCCGCGCACAAAAAATGGCGCAGCCGCCCACAACACCACGGGCGTTGCCAGCACAAATTGAATCCAGCCACTCGCATGTGGCGTGACAAGGCTGTCCAGCGCGCCCGTTTCTCCCACCATGCTGAGGATGAAGACCGGCAGCGTAAAAAACAGCGATACCCAAAACCGCAAACGCATGTCGCGATATTCGCTGTCGTCGGCTTCTGCGGCGGGGTCCGCCGGTTCCAGCGCCATGCCGCAAATGGGGCAGGAGCCGGGGCCAAGCTGACGCACCTCCGGATGCATCGGGCAGGTATAGATGGCTTGCGCGTTCGCCGCCTTTTCGCCTGCGCTTTCTTCGCGCGGGTTCAGATAGGCGTCTGGATCGGCCTCGAACTTTGTTTTGCATTTCGGATTGCAGAAATAATAATCCGTATGCTGATGAACAAGATGATTGCCCTTGGCCGTTGCGGCGGCCGGGTCAACCATCATGCCGCAAACAGGATCGCGTTCCGTCTTTTCACCGGCCTGTGGCGCTGCCGGGTGCGCATGTTCGTGAGCCATGCACGTTGTATACCCCTATAGGGTATCTACCACAAGAGGGCACAAACACGTAAAAAGCCCGCAAAACTGGCAACGCGCCAGTTTGCGCTGCGTTTGCCGCACAATTGTTGAGATAGGGCAGAGATGGGGTGGCAGCGTCACGCTGTCAACCGCGCACAGCGATTTCCATGCGCGGCTTTTGCAAAGACGCAATCGAAACAATCACTTCACGTGTTCGCGCGACGGGTTACTCCGCCGGGATCGCCTCGGCTTCGTCAGACAGCGGCTGGGCAATGCGGCCCAGCATTTCTTTCGGCACCACCTGCCAGAAGCGGCCCAATTCGCGATCCCATTGGGTCAGCAACTGGTCGGCAAAGGCCGAACCGGATTCGGCGCGATGTTCGACAACCAGATCACGCAACACGCTTTGCCAATGATCGGTGGCAACACGCTGCCAGATCACACTGTCCGGGTTCACATGATCTTCAAAACGGCCATCGGCATCATAAACAAACGCCATGCCGCCCGTCATGCCAGCGGCAAAATTGTCGCCAATCGCACCCAGGATCACGGTGGTGCCGCCCGTCATATATTCGCAGCCGTTGGAACCACAGCCTTCGATCACCGCAACCGCGCCGGAATTGCGCACGGCAAAGCGTTCGCCCGCCTGACCTGCGGCAAACAATTTTCCGGATGTCGCGCCATACAACACCGTGTTGCCGATAATTGTATTTTCGTTTGCAACAAGCGGCGATGATGTCATGGGCCGGACCACAATCGTCGCGCCGGACAATCCTTTGCCGACATAATCATTGGCATCGCCGAACACTTCAATTTTGATACCCTGCACCGAAAATGCGCCCAGCGATTGGCCGCACGATCCGCGCAAGCGCAAGGTCAGGTGGCCGGGCGGCAACCCATCAAGCCCCCATTTGCGCACAATGCGCGAGGATGTGCGCGCACCGATAGAACGCATCGTGTTGCGCACATTATAGGTTAGCTGCATCTTCTCGCCGTCACGCAGCAAGGCGGGCGCATCTTTTTCAATCTGCGCGTCCAGCGTGTCGGTGACTTCGTTGCGGCCCTTCTGTGTGGAATAGCGCGCGTGATTGCCGGGGTCGGCCTGCACCAGAAGCGGGTTGAGATCGAGATCGTCGAGTTCTTCGGCGCCGCGGCTCATCTGATAAAGAAGATCGGTACGGCCGATCACATCTTCCAGCTTGCGAAAACCCAGCGACGCCAGAATTTCGCGCACCTCCTCGGCGATGAAGCTGAACAGGTTCACGACTTTTTCTGCTGTGCCGGTGAATTTTTGGCGCAGCACTTCGTTCTGTGTGCAGATACCGACGGGGCAGGTATTGGAATGGCATTGGCGCACCATGATGCAGCCCATCGCCACAAGCCCCGCCGTGCCGACGCCAAATTCCTCCGCGCCCATCATCGCCGCCATCACCACATCGCGGCCTGTGCGTATGCCGCCATCGGTGCGCAACGTTACGCGATGGCGCAGATTGTTCAGCGTCAGAATCTGGTTGGCTTCGGTCAGCCCCATTTCCCACGGCACACCGGCATATTTGATGGAGGTTTGCGGGCTCGCGCCTGTGCCGCCATTGTGACCGGAAATCAAAATCACATCGGCTTTGGCTTTGGCCACGCCCGCCGCGATGGTGCCGATGCCGGTGGCCGAGACCAGCTTCACACAGACGCGCGCATCCGGATTGATCTGTTTCAGATCATAGATGAGCTGTGCCAGATCTTCGATGGAATAAATGTCGTGATGCGGCGGCGGCGAGATCAGCATCACCCCTTCGGTGGCGTGACGCAGCCGCGCGATAAACGCGGTGACCTTGAAACCGGGAAGCTGTCCGCCTTCGCCGGGCTTGGCCCCTTGCGCAACCTTGATTTCAATCTCGCGGCACTGGTTCAGATATTCCGCCGTCACGCCAAAGCGGCCCGATGCGATTTGTTTGATCGCGCTGTTCGGGTTGTCGCCATTGGGTTTGGGGCGGAAGCGCGCGGGGTCTTCGCCGCCTTCTCCGGAATCCGATTTTGCGCCGATGCGGTTCATCGCGATGTTCAGCGTTTCATGCGCTTCGGGTGACAGCGCGCCCAAACTCATGCCCGGCGTCACAAACCGCTTGCGGATTTCGGTGATGCTTTCCACTTCCTCATGCGGCACGGGTTCGCCCGCGGGGCGGAAATTCATCAAATGGCGCAATGATACCGGCGGCAACGCCCACACGCCTTCGGAATAGCGTTTGTAGGTGCCGTAAGAATCATTGGCGACGGCCAGTTGCAAGGTGTGAATCAGATCGGCGGCATGACCATGCGTTTCACCGCCCGTGCGCGCCTTGTAAAAGCCGCCAACGGGCAAGGCGATAACATCTTCATCAAAGGCGCGGCCATGCTGGCGTGCAACCTTTGCGGCAATGCCGGGAAAGCCGATGCCGGAAATGCGAGATGGCATGCCGGGGAAAATATCGGCCACCATCGAGCGCGACAGACCAACCGCTTCAAACAAATACGCGCCGCGATAAGACGAGATGACCGAGATGCCCATCTTCGACATGATCTTCAAAAGGCCGGCATCCACCGCATCTAGATAGCGTTTTACTGCCGTACCAATCGTGATGTCCCCGAACAGTCCGCGCGCATGGCGGTCAGCGATGCAATCCTGTGCCATATAGGCGTTCACAGTTGTGGCGCCTACGCCGATCAACACCGCGAAATAATGCGTATCCAGGCATTCGGCGGCGCGTACATTGATGGAGGTGTAGCTGCGCAAACCCTGACGCAAAAGATGGGAGTGCACCGCGCCGGTCGCCATAATCATCGGGATCGCGGCAAGGTCGTGGTCGATGCGCTCATCCGTCAGAACCAGATGATTGTAACCCTGACGCACCGCGTCTTCGGCCTCGGCACGGATGCGCGCAATCGCATCGCGCAAGGCGCCGGTTTGCGATTTGCCGTCACGCACGCGGAACACGCAATCAATTTCGTAGAAATTGCCTTCCAGATGTTCCTTCATGCGCTGGAACATACCGGTGGAAATGGCCGGGCTTTCCAGAACAAACACATCGGTTTGCTTTTGTTCCTGCGCCAGCACATTGCCCAGATTGCGAAAGCGCGTTTTCAAACTCATCACGCGTTCTTCACGCAGCGGATCAATCGGCGGGTTCGTCACCTGGCTGAAATTTTGCCGGAAATAATGTGATTGCGGACGATACGTATCAGACAACACGGCCAGCGGTGTATCATCACCCATCGAGCCGATGGCTTCTTTTGCATTCTCCACCATCGGATGCAGGATCAGTTCCAGATCTTCGATGGTCAGACCGGCCGCAACCTGACGGCGGCGCAAATTGTCCTTGTCATACAGGCGCGGTTCCGGGCCGGGGCCGATGATCGGCTCCAGTTCGACAATGTTTTTCGTCCATTCTTCGTACGGATATTCGCTGGCCAGTTTGTCCTTGATGGCGCGGTCTTCGTAGAATTTCCCCTCGGCCAGATCGAGTGCAATCATTTGGCCCGGTCCGACGCGGCCTTTGCGGATGATTGTGGTTTCGTCCAGCACGACCATGCCGGTTTCCGACCCGACAAACAGCAAACCATCTTGCGTCACCGCATAGCGTTGCGGGCGCAAACCATTGCGGTCCATGCCCGCAACCACCCAGCGGCCATCGGTTATGGCCAGCGCGGCGGGGCCGTCCCACGGTTCCATAACCGCATTGGCATAGGCGTACATCGCGCGGTGCGCCTCTGGCATCGTTGATGCTTTTTTCGACCACGCTTCGGGGATCAACAATGTTTTGGCCAGCGGTGCGCTGCGTCCGGCGCGCGCCAAAACTTCAAACACTGCATCCAGCGCGGCGGAATCCGAACTGCCAGGCTGGATGATCGGTTTGATGTCGTCGCCATGTTCACCGAACAACTGGCTGGCCATCTTGAACTCGTGGTTCTTCATCCAGTTGACGTTGCCCTTTAGCGTATTGATCTCGCCATTGTGCGCGAGCATGCGGAAGGGTTGGGCCAGCCGCCATGTGGGGAACGTGTTGGTCGAATAACGCTGATGAAAAATGGCGAACGCAGAGATAAACCGTTCGTCTTTCAGGTCGGGATAGAAATTGGAAAGCTGTTCGGCCAAAAACATGCCCTTATAGATCAAGGAACGTGACGACAGCGAACAGATATAAAAATCAGCAATCGCGGCTTCGCGCACACGTCCCTCGATACGGCGGCGGCAAAGATAGATGCGCCGGTCCAGCGCCTCCATGTCTTCGGCATCGCCGACATCGAACATGATCTGTTCAATTTCGGGCCGGGTTGCATTGGCCTTTTCGCCGATGATTGAGATGTTCACCGGCACCTGACGCCAGCCATAGATGTAAAAGCCGAAGCGCAGAATTTCGGATTCCACGATCGTGCGGCATGTTTCCTGTGCGTTGTAATCGGTGCGCGGCAAAAAGATTTGCCCCACCGCAATGCGCCCGGAGCGAATTTTGTGGCCCGTTTCGGTGACGGCATCACGGAAAAAATCCTGCGGAACCTGCAAATGAATACCCGCGCCATCGCCGGTTTTGCCATCGGCGTCCACAGCACCGCGGTGCCACACCGCTTTCAGCGCTTCTACTGCGCCGGTCACAACCTCGCGTCGCGGCTTGCCGTCAATCGCGGCAACCAGACCGACGCCACAGGCATCATGTTCCTGATCGGGGGAGTAGGCGTGGCCGTCTTCCAGCTTTTTGGCATTGGCGATGAAGCGCGCAATCTCGCGTTCGCCATCGTTCAGCAGGTGATCCATCTCGCTCATGGCGTCAGATCCTTGGTGTAATAAAATTCAATGGTGTTGCCCAAATCGTTCAAGGCACGGCTTTGCGTGCCGCGCCGGTAGCCAAGGCGTTCATACAAACGGTGCGCATCTTCAAAGCGTGTATCGGTCCACAGATAGATGCGATGCGCGTTGCGTTCCCGCGCGCTTTCTTCGACCAGACCAACCAATTGCGCGGCAAGGCCGTGACGGCGCGCATGTTTGGCGACATAGAGTTTTTTCAACTCCATTGTGGCGGAGGGGCCGGGCACCGCCGCGACGGAGGCGACGACTTGGTCGTCATCTTCGGCCACCCACCAGCGGCCATCTTCGGCGTGTGCGGCGCTGGCCGGTGTTTTCAATTCCGGCATTTCATCGTCAACCGCAAGCACGCAGTCCGGATATTCGGCAAACACGGTTTGGATCAGCGCGATCATCGCGGCGGCATCATCGTCGCGGATTGAACGGATCAACAGATCGGTGCCCGGTTCCAACGCGTTCATTCCGCGGCCTCCCGCATGGCAGCATCCACTTTTTCCTGCAAATATTCATGCATGGCGGCAGCGGCATCGCGCCCGTCGCGAATGGCCCAAACCACCAGCGATGCACCGCGCACAATATCGCCGCCGGCAAATACGCCATCCAGATTGCTGGCCTTTGTTTTCGGTGCAACTTGCACCGTGCCCCAGCGTGAAACCTTTAGCTCCGGTTCGCGAAACAAAGCGGGTAGATCTTCGGGATCAAAGCCGAGTGCCTTGATGACAAGATCGGAATCAAGCGTGAAATCTGCATCCTTGATTTCCTCCGGCGTTTTGCGGCCCGTTGCATCGGGCATGCCAAGACGCATACGCGCAATGCGCACGCCCTCCACATCTTTTTGGCCCAAAAAGGCCTTTGGCAATGTCAGCCATTGAAAATCAATGCCTTCTTCTTCGGCATTGGCGACTTCGCGCAACGAACCGGGCATGTTGTCCCGGTCGCGGCGATAGATACAGGAGACCGAATTTGCGCCCTGACGCATGGCGGTGCGCACGCAATCCATTGCGGTGTCGCCGCCGCCGATCACGGCAACGTCTTTGTTTTTTGCATCCAGATGGCCATTTTCAAAATCGGGCACGCTGTCGCCAAGCCCCTTGCGGTTGGAGGCGATCAGATAATCCAGCGCCGCAACAATACGGCTGAGGCCTACGCCCGGCGCTTCGATCTCGCGCGGTTTGTAAACGCCGGTGGCAATCATCACTGCGTCATGCTTTGCACGCAGATCGGCAAGTGTCGCATCCTTGCCCACTTCAAAATTCATTTTGAAAACAATGCCGCCATCTTCCAGCCGCTTCACACGCCGTGTCACGACATCTTTTTCCAGCTTGAAATTAGGAATGCCGTAAATCATCAACCCGCCCGCGCGGTCGTGCCGGTCATAGATCGTGACCTTGTAACCCTTGCGGCGCATTTCTTCGGCGGCCGCCAGTCCTGCGGGGCCCGCACCAATAATGCCGACGCTTTGTTTGCGTTCGCGGCGCGGCTTCAACGGTTTGACCCAACCGCGATCCCAGGCGGTGTCGGTGATATATTTTTCGACCGCGCCAATTGTCACTGTGCCGTGGCCGGATTGCTCGATCACGCAATTGCCTTCACACAAACGGTCCTGCGGGCAGATGCGGCCACAGATTTCCGGCATGTTGTTGGTGGCCTGCGAAAGTTCATAGGCTTCTTCCAGCCGCCCCTCGGCGGTCAGCTTCAGCCAATCGGGAATGTTGTTATGCAGGGGGCAATGCACCTGACAGAACGGCACGCCGCATTGCGAACAGCGTGAGGCCTGTTCCTCTGCCTTTTTGGCGATGTAATCGGCATAGATTTCGTGGAAATCCTGCGCGCGGGTTTCTGCCGGGCGCTTTTCCGGCATTTCCTTGCCTACCGTTACGAAGCGTAACATTCGTTCTGCCATGGAGAATTCCAAGCAATGTTTGATTACGGAGAATATTTCCTACGGACTTTTTCGGCAGGAATCGAGAATAAAATAGCTTGTATGGCAGCAATACTGTCTCAATAGCTTTTGATATATTGCCGCATTCGCGGTTATGACCGCTTACATCCGACATATAGGTCATAATTACTGACTATACTGAATCTGTGAGCCGAAATTCTGAGGCCATGCAGTGGGCGCGATTCGCCTAGATGCGCTGCCATTACGCCTTGATCCATTCCGCGTCCGTCGCCATGTGTGGCAAGACAAGCGGGGAGGCCGATATGCGTATCGTAAGTGGTTTGGTTGTGGCGGGATTGTTGATGGCGCTACCGGCCCGCGCGGCAGAACCGGCACCTGCGCCCCAACCGGCGTCCAAATACGCCAAATTGTTTGAATCCGTGTGGTCCACCACCAACAAGAATTTCTACGATCCCCATTTCCTGGGCCATGACTGGAAAGCCATTGGCGCGCGCTACCGCGCCAGGCTGGGTTCGGTTCACACCGACGAGGAATTTGCCAGACTGACGGGCCAGATGCTGGACGAACTGGGTGCCTCGCATCTTTACATTGTGCCACCGCACAGTTCGGCGGCGTCGGGTGTTGGTATCGGCGTGCAGTTCCGCGATTTTTCCGGCGTGTCCATTGTCAGCGACGTCGATCCGCTGTCGGATGCGCGTGCCAAGGGCATAAAGATCGGCGACAGATTGCTTTCGCCGGCAAAGGCGCTGCGCGGTGCGCCCGGCACAATGGCTGATGTCAAACTGAAAACCTGCACCGGCGCGGTGCGCACGCTGAAGGTGGTGCGCGAAGGTGCCTATTGGCCGCCTGTTCATCCCGGCTTTGCCTGGCATGCTGTGCGCGTTGGGCCGGATCGTTCCATCGGCTATCTGCGTATTGATCGCTTCGATGACGGCGCTGCGCCGCTGATAGATCAGGCGATGGAGGAATTAAAGGACACCGATGGCCTGATCATCGATGTGCGTGAAAATAGCGGCGGCAATTTTTCCGCTGCCCGGCTGATAAGCTATTTCTCCGGTCCCTCGCAAATCGCCATTGCGCTGTTCTCACGGCCCTATCTGGAAAAGCTTGGCCATCCCGTTACCGCCGCTGATGTTCGCGCGGCACCCAAAGTGATTGGTGCCTATACGACCCCACAAGTGTTCGAAGCGGTTTCGAAGAATGGCGGCGGCGCGGCCTTTATGACCGAAAATTTGCATGACAAAGAATACACAAAGCCGGTCGTCGTGCTTATTGGCGGCGACACGGGTAGCGCGGCCGAAGGTTTTGCCGCGATGATGCATCGCATGACCACGGCCAAATTGGTGGGGCGCGAGACCGAGGGGGCGCTTTTAAGTTCAGAACATTTCGATCTGTCTGATGGCTGGCAACTGGTGGTTCCGGTCAGCGGTTTGTGGGCTGCAGATGGCACGGATTACCGCGACCGGCCCACGCCGCCGGATATTAACGTGACATGGAAGCCGGGCGATTTGTGCTCCGGCCGTGATCCGGACATCGAAAAGGCCAAGGCGCTCTTGAATTTGACCACAACTCAGTGATTGTGTGCCCCGTCATTTCAGGGCGCCCACATGCACGATATTCTTAATGCGATCCTTCTCGGCATTGTGGAGGGGGTGACCGAGTTTTTGCCGGTTTCCTCCACCGCCCATCTTCTGATTGTGCAGGATTTGCTGGGCTTCCACCCGCCGGGGGAGGTGTTTCCCATCGTCATCCAGTTCGGCGCCATCCTGGCGGTGGTCGCGGTGTACTGGCGCAAATTCTGGGATGTGACGGTGGGGCTGCCGTCTGATCCCAAGGCACGCCAGTTCGCGCTGGCGGTGCTTGTCGCATTTTTGCCGGCGGCTGTGTTTGGTGCGGCTCTGCACGGCTTTATCAAGGATGTGCTGTTCCGTCCCGAAATCGCGCCCATGGTCATCGCCATCAGTCTGATTTTGGGCGGTGTCATTATTCTGGTGTTTGAACGCATCGCGCCCAAGCCGCGCTATCTCGACGCCGATCATCTGCCGCTGAAGAAGGCATTGCAGATCGGCTTTTGTCAGGTGCTGGCGATCATTCCCGGCGTGTCGCGATCCGGTGCCACGATTCTGGGCGGCGAGCTTTTGGGCGTAGAGCGCAAGGCCGCGGCAGAATTCACTTTCTATCTCGCAGTGCCCACCATGCTGGGCGCGACCGTGTTCGATCTCTACAAAAACCGCGCGATCATGAATTTCGATGCGGGCGTGCAGATTGCAATTGGTTTCGTCGTCGCGTTTGTCGTCGCACTATTGGTGGTAAAAGCGTTCATCGCTTTTATCGGGCGCTATGGTTTGCGGCCGTTCGGTTGGTACCGCATTTTTGCGGGCGCGGCGATTATCGCGTTTCTGGCGCTGCATTGATCTTGTCACTGATCACGGGCTGATACTGCCCCTCGCGGCGGAAGCGCCACAAATAGGCGGGCACTTTTGCCTCTACCGATTGCGGCACAATGCCCAAATCAGACAGGCCCAATGCGCCGGGGCTGACCACATTATCGCGGGCCAATTGGCGCACCTGATCCACGGTCAAAAGTTTGCCCGGCAGGATTTGCAAAAACATCGCCTGAAATTTGGCCAGCGCAAACGGCACCGGCAGCAACAGCCGTGTGCGCCCGATTTCGCGCAGGATCAATTGCATCAATTCTTTGAATGTATAAATGCCGGGCCCGCCAAGCTCATAGGTTTTGCCAGCGGCGGATTCATCCTGTGTGCATGTCACAATGGCTTTGGCCACATCGCCAACAAACACCGGCTGAAACCGCGTCTTGCCGCCGCCGATCAAAGGCAGCATTGGCAACAAACGCGCCAGCGCCGCAAAGCGGTTGAAGAAACTGTCTTCCGGTCCGAACAACAGCGACGGGCGCAAAATCACGGCGCCCGGAAAGGCGTCGCGCACCGCCGCTTCGCCCTCGGCTTTGCTGCGCGCGTAGTGGCTGTCGGATAGTGCATCCGCACCGATGGCTGAAACCTGGATCAGGCTGGTCACGCCTGCATCGCGCGCGGCACGGGCGATTGTGCCCGGCGCTTCGCTTTGGATTGCGTCAAAATTCTGCTTGCCGCTTTCACTCAGAATGCCAACAAGGTTGACCACAATGTCCGCCCCGCGCACGGCGGCGGCCACGCTGGCCGCATCGGTCACATTGCCTTTGAAGAGCTGGATCTGGCCGACCTGACCCATCGGCGGCAGGTAATGGCAAAGATTGGGGCTGCGCGTCACAACGCGCATGCGATAGCCCGCGTTCGATGCGGCTCTGGCAAAGGCGCGCACGGTGTGGCGGCCCAAAAAGCCGGAGCCGCCGAAAATGGTGACAAGTTTGGCCATGGATGTCGCGCCCCGCTGGGATGGATTCGAGTGCCGTTCTAGCGAACCGGCACGCCGCCGCAAAGCCCGCAAATTGTCCCTCGGCAGGGGGCTGATCCGCCAATATCGTGTCCTTGGCGTGGCGGGGGCAGGTCAGGCGCGGGCCACGCGTTTGCGCGTTGACTTCGCGGGCCTGCGCACCTAAACATCCCGGCCCAAGCCGTGCCCAGATGGCGGAATGGTAGACGCGCCAGCTTCAGGTGCTGGTACTCGCAAGGGTGTGGAGGTTCGAGTCCTCTTCTGGGCACCAGTTGGCTGTTCGCAATTGACCGCCAACGTCTACAAAACCCTGAAAAATAAGGTATAATCGGCACCGTGGCTTCGCTGACGGTCGCTGGTGTTCGCCTGAATTCGGGGGCGCTGGGGGTCTTTTTGGGGGTCACTTTGACTAACCCTCGGAGCGATACCCCCAATGGCCTTGTCAGATATTGCGATCCGATCCGCAAAGCCCGCCAGCAAGCAATTCGCGCAAATCAGTGACCGGCAATATCGTCCTTGCATGAGCGTCCTTGCATGAGCGGCCAAGACCATCCGGCCGCTTCAAGAAGAAACGCGACGATATAAATCCCCTTTAATAGATCCTGCGCTTAGCCATCCAGCGCGATATTTATGACTTGTAGCTGCGTAAACTCAGCCAATCCTTCTTCGCCGAGTTCCGTTCCCAGCCCCGATTGTTTTGAACCGCCAAACGGAATGTTCGGCGTCAGATCAAGATGTTTGTTCACCCATACCGTTCCGGCATCCATCTGCATGGCCACGTCATGCGCCCGTTCCAGATTGGATGACCATACCGAAGCGCCAAGCCCATAGGGGGAGGCATTGGCGCGCGCTATTGCGTCGTCCGTGTCGCTGAATTTTATCAGCGGCAACACGGGGCCGAATTGTTCCTCATCAACCAGCGCTGTGCCGTCTTCAATGTCGCGCACGATTGTGGGGCGAATGAAATATCCCTTTTGTGGCGCGCTGCCGCCGGCAAGCACGGTGCCATGATTGTGCGCATCGGCAATCAGCGCCTTGACCTTGTCGAATTGCATCCGGTTTTGCAGCGGCCCAAGCTGGCTGCCCTGATGCAGGCCATTGCCCACCACGGCTGCCTCTGCAAGGGTTACAAGCTCGTTGCAAATGTCATCATAGATTGTTTCGTGCACATAAAGCCGTTTCAGCGCGATGCAAACCTGTCCGCTGTTCTGAAATGCGCTTTGGAAAAGTTTTGGCGCAACGGTTTTGGGATCTACATCATCCAGAACGATGCCCGCATCATTGCCGCCCAGTTCAAGGGTTACGCGTTTCAAACTATCGGCCGCGCCCGCCATCACCTTTTTGCCGGTGGCGGTTGAGCCAGTGAAAGAAATTTTGCGGATGTCGGGATGCTGCACAAGCGCGCCGCCCAGATCATTGGCGTCCGCAATGACGTTCAACACCCCCGCGGGCAGCAGATCGTGAATCAATTCGCACAATTTCAGCGTGGAGAGCGGTGTGGTGGCCGCGGGCTTCAGAACAATGGTGTTACCGGCAAGGAGCGCGGCGGGCACTTTGAATGCCATCAGAACCAACGGGAAATTCCACGGCACGATTGCACCGACAACGCCAAGCGGTTTGCGATGCGCCTCTACCTTTCGCCCCGCGCTGTCTTCAAGAATTTTGGAGGACAGATCGACCCCGGAAAAATATTGGAAGAACGCCGCCGCGCCTTGCACTTCGGCCGTGGCGTCGCCAAGGGGCTTGCCTTGCTCCTGGGTCAGGATGCGCGCGAGTTCATCGGTATGTTCCACTATGCGCTGAGCGATGGCGGCCAATGCGGCTTGGCGTTTTGCAATCGGAGTGTTGCTCCATGCCGGAAACGCAGCCTTGGCCGCGGCAACGGCCTTGTCGAGCTGGGCTTTAGATGCACGCGGGCATTGGGCAAATGTTTCTTCTGTTGCGGGATTGATAATGGGCATCGTTGCATCGCCCGCGACGAGGTGGCCATCGATAAGCAGTTTGAATTCACTCACGGGTTTTCTCCTGATTGTGCAACGGGCGGATACTTTACATTTGCCTAGCGGGCGTGCGGTAGCAGAACAATTTTCACACACTTGCCGTCGTGCTGATCCTTGATGGCGCGATTAATCTCGCGCATCGGATATGTTTTGATAAGCCGGTCAAAGGGAAAGCGTCCCTCTTTGTAAAGCGCCAGCAATTCGGGAATGAATTCATCCGGGTCGCTATCGCCTTCGATGATGCCTTTGACGGTGTGGCCGAAGGTAATCATGCTCAGCAAATTGCCCGGCACTGGCGCATCTGCGGGCGGCACGCCGACAATACCAAAAACACCGTGTGGGCCAAGGCAGCCCATCACCGCTTGCAGAACGGACGGTATTCCGGTCGTATCAAACGCGTAATCGACACCGATGGGAATGATTGCGCGCACAGCCGCGGCAAGGTCGGGTGCATCCTTTGGGTCGATGGTGTGGGTTGCGCCCAGTTCCATGGCGATTTTGCGTCGCGCTTCATGCGGTTCAACCAGAATGATGGTCGCGCATTTTTGCACGGCGGCACCCATTACGGCGCTCAATCCCACCGCGCCGCCACCCAGCACCAAAAGGGTTGAGCCTTCTTCGCAAGCCAGCGAACGCATGATACCGCCCGCGCCGGTTTGAATGCCGCAGCCCAATGGGCCCATCAATTCCACCGGAACATCTTTGGGCAATTTGACGACGTTGCGTTCATAGGCAATCGCATGCGTTGCAAGCGATGATTGGCCGAAGAAATTGCTGACGATGGCTTGGCCATTTTCATGCAGCGCTTTGGAACCATCGGGCCGCATGCCGGCATAATTAAGCTCCGGCATGGTGTGGCAATAGGCGGGATCGCCGCGTTTGCATCGGGTGCAGGTTCCACAAGAGCGGAAGGTCAGCCCCACGGCATCGCCAACTTTAACCTTGTGCACCGCGGCACCTACCTGTTCGACAATGCCTGAACCCTCATGGCCAAGCACAGCCGGCAGCGCAAACGGCATACGCCCTTCAACCGCGATCATATCGGTATGGCAAAGCCCGACGCCTTCGATGCGCACCAGAATTTCGTCTTCGCGCGGCTTGTCCAGATCAAGTTCGGCGATTTCAAAGTCGCCGCCAACATGGCGGGCGATTGCTGCAGTTATTTTCATGGTTCCTCACAGGCGAAGGGGTTTGCTCTCTTGCAAATGATACCACAGTCGCATAAAAAAACCAGAGTAGCTATTTTATGCAAGTGATCGCAAGGGACGCTAAATTTAGAGGCGGTCCGGCGTGAGAAAAAGGAGCAAATAGTGCGTTTTATCATCCCGCTACGTGAGGCGACCCCGCAGCAGGCCCCGATTATTGGCAACAAGGCAGCCGGTCTGGCGAACCTGATTGTTGCCGGTTTTCGCGTTCCCAACGGCTTTTGCGTAACAACGGATGTGTATTCGCAGTGGCGCCGGGGCGGGGCGCTTTCCGACGAGATGCGCGCGGAGCTGAAACGCGCCTTTGCAAGCGTGAAGCCGCCATTGGCCGTGCGTTCATCGTCACCGGCTGAAGATCGCGCTGATGCGTCGTTCGCCGGGCAATACAAAACGGTGCTTGGCGTACGCACAGAAGACGAATTTTTTGCCGCGCTGGAAACTTGCTGGGAATCGACATCCTCGCAAGGTGCGCTGGCATATCGCAAGGTTCAGGGCGCTGAAGCCGACGTGGAAATGGCTGTGGTAGTACAACAGCTTATCCCCGCCACGCAGGCTGGCGTCCTGTTCACCTTGCATCCCGTTACCGACCGGGTCGACCAGATTGTCGTGAATGCCAATTACGGAATCGGCGAATCGGTTGTATCGGGGCGTGCCGAACCGGACACCTATATTGCCAGCAAAGCCTCCGGCGAGATTGTAGAATCCACTTTGGGCGCAAAAGCGCTTGTCTCGCGCCAAACCGATCGCGGTGTAATTGAGGTTGAGAACGACCCGGCGTTGCGCACGGAATTTTGTTTGAGTGCCGGACAGGTGCGTGAGCTGGCTGATGTGGCGCGAAAACTCGAAGCGCATTACGACATGCCGATGGATGCGGAATGGGCGTTTGAAGACGGTGTGCTGCATCTGCTTCAGGCACGACCCGTGACCACGGGGCTGGAAGCCTATTACACCGATCTGCTGGACCAATGGGCACGCGACCGCGGCCTTGAATTTGATCCCGAGGCCATATGGGCGCGCGGTTCACCGCTTTCGGGCCTGCCTGTTTCACCACTTTATTATTCGGAAATGGCAGCGTTTTTTTCCGACATGTTCCCCCGGGTTGCGCAATTGCATGGCGCGGCGGCGGCGGCGCGCAAAAGCTTTCGCTATTTCAAGGGTTACACCTATTCCGATGTAACTTTTTCCAGCGTTGCAGACCCGTCTGGTGAAATTCAGCCAATTTCGCTATTTGGTCCTGAGTGGCGTTCCAATGTGATGTTGGGGCTGCGCTATCCGGCCACGCTCGCGTTCTGGTGCAACATCGGCGCCTATTATCGTAACTGGTATGGCAAATGGCTGCCAGCCATCGAGGCGCAGCGCCCGGATTATGCGACGGCAAAGCCGCACGAAATCCGAAAATTTATCGACTTCATCGAAGATCAGCGTCGCGAGCGCAGCATTTTCGCGGCGCTTGGCGTTGCCTATGCCAGCAATTTTCTCGGCCTTTTGATGCATCTTTTGGAACGTTGGACAGATGATTCAGCGGCCGACACGGTCGGCGTTCTCACCAGTGGAGTGCCCGATTCCCTGACTCATGACGAAAATCTTGAGGTCGGCGAATTGGCAGACGCGGCAACTGCAACACAAGAGGTGCGCGAACTTATTTTGAAGGGCGCCTATGCGCAGCTTGAAAACAGTGAGGATGGCCGCGTGTTTCTACAAAAGCTGGATGCTTTTCGCGCGCGCCGCCCGCATCGCGGGTGTTCGGATCGCGATTTGTACCAGTCGCGCTGGGGCGATGACCGCAAAATCCTTCTCAATCAGGTGGCCTCAATCCTGAGCCTCAGCCGGCGCGTTGATCCGCATACCGCTCATGCGCGCACCGCTGCCAAACGGATACAGCGCGAAGACGAGGTGTTGCGTCAGGTTGGGCGCGGAATTTTTGGGCCCATCCGCCGTGCCGTGTTCAAGCGCGTGATGCGCGCGACGCAGCGCTATTGGATCTATCGCGACAATCAGCGTCATTCGTTTGATCGCTACTTCTATGAGCTACGCAACGCCTATCGTGCGCTTGGAGAGCGGTTTGTGGAAGAAGGCGCACTTAACGCCGCAGATGATGTTTTCTTCGCGGCGAAAACGGAAATCTACGATCATCTGGATGCGCGTCTTGCCGCGGACCGCTTATGCGCGCGCGCGAAATGGCGTCATGATTGGTGGAACCGCGTTAAAGAGCAGGCCCCGGCGCCGATGCTGAAAGGCAATCTGCCGCATCAACGCGATGCGGTGAAACGCGATCTGGGCGAGGGTGATTTTGGTGGCGTGGGTGGTGCGCCCGGTGTGGTCACCGGGCCGGTTCGGTTGGTGGAAACCCTGGCGGAGCTGGGCTCCGTGACCGATGGCGACATACTTGTCACCCATGCCATTGATCCGGCGTGGACGCCGGTGTTTGGCATTATCGGCGGCGTTATTTCCGAAGAGGGTGGTATTCTTTCACACGCCACCGTGCTTGGCCGCGAATATGGCCTTCCTGTTGTCATAGGTATCGCTGGCGCAGCCAGTGAATTGAAGACCGGCGATATGGTTGAAGTGGATGGTACAACCGGCATCGTGCGGCGTATTCAGGCCGAAGATGAGCCTGACATGACAGAGGAATGCAGCAGCAAACAAAGCGTGGCATAGCGCGCCATCAGCGCGCGGGTT
>JBDZUY010000027.1:22922-44209 GCA_040255365.1 Hyphomicrobiales bacterium | reverse complement strand
TTGGCCGCAACTTTCCGCGGGCAACCGGTGCCCACTTGCCCGCACGTTGCTCTAGCTGCCCGGCGTTACAACGATGGGGCCGGCTTAAATCTTCGCGATGGCTGTGGTCAGCCGCTCCAACCCGATGCCCAGATTTTTTGGGCTCTGCGCAAAGCAGATGCGCAAATAGCTATCGGCCTTAGCGTCGCCTTCGCCGCTGAACGCCGACCCCGGTGAGACGCCGACGCGCGCTTCCAGCACAAGTCTTTTTGCAAAGCCAAGCGAATCCGTCATGCCGTCCACATGCAGGAAGCCGTAAAACGCGCCCTCGGGCCGGATCCAACGCACGCGGTTTTGCCCGTCAAGATAGGCCTGAACAATGCCGCGCCCCGTGCGGCAGCGTTCGCGCATCGTCTCGCGAAAAGCATCGCCTTGCGGCGTCAGGGCCGCCACGGCGCCATATTGCGCGAACACGGTGGCGCCGGTGTTGTTCGCCGCCGCTATCATCCACATCTGATTATCAAGCGAGGCGGGATGCACCAGCCAGCCGATGCGCCATCCGGTCATCGCCCAGGGTTTGGAAAAAGAATTGATGACAAACACCGCGTCGTCTGGGTCTGCGATCTGCAAAAACGACGGCGCATGCACCGAGCCGTCATAGGTCAGGGTGCCATAGACCTCGTCGGAGATGATGGCGATGCCGCGCGCCCGCGCAAATTCCAGAACGGCCAGTTGTTCTTCGCGGTTCATGATCCAACCCGTGGGGTTGCCGGGCGAGGAAATGAAGATCGCCTTGGTGCGCGCATCGCATGCGGCGAACAGTTTTTCCATATCCAGCCGCCAGCGCGGCGGGCTGGCATCCCATTCGTCTTCCAGACTGGTAAACCGCACCTCGGCGCCGACAATCTGTGCGGCCTGAAAAATGTTCGGCCAGACCGGAGAGACCACCACCACATTGTCGCCGGTCTCGACCACGCATTGCAGGGCGGCCACGACCGCCAGCATGGCGGCCCCCGGCACGGTGATGCGGTTCTGCCCCACATCCACCCCCAGGGTGCGCTGATGGAAGGCGGCAATCGCGGCGCGCAGGGGCGGAATACCGCGGGCGTTGGAATAGAAGGTCTTGCCTTCGTCCAAGGCCTGTTTGGCGGCATCGCGGATGAAGGCGGGGGTGACCAGATCGGTCTCCCCGAACCACAGGGGGATGAGGTCCGGCTCGCCCAAACCAAGCAGGGCGACGGCCCCGATGCCATTGGGCTGGAGGTCGCGGATGGTCTGGCGGATGGGTGATTTGGGCGGTGTTGCGGTGTTCATGGCTTGTTTCGATATCAGTGACTTGCGTCCGTCAAGTCAACTACCTATAACCCGGCCCATTCCACACGCGAGGGTGGGTTATGAGGTGTGTTGCCTCATCCCCGTCCGGTGCCCCGGAAGCGTCGCCACGTGCGCGCCAAGGGGTGATCTCCTCGCGTTAGGCCAGAACCGGAAAAGGAGACGTTTCCACATGGCATTGCCTGATTTTTCCATGCGTCAGTTGCTTGAAGCTGGTGTTCATTTCGGTCACCGCACACAGCGCTGGAACCCCAAAATGGCGCCGTATATTTATGGCTCCCGCAACGACATTCATATCATGGACCTGACGCAGACGGTGCCTTTGTTGCATCAGGCGCTGGTCAATTTGCGCGAAGTCGCCGCCAAGGGCGGGCGCATTCTGTTTGTCGGCACAAAGCGCCAGGCATCCGAGCCGGTGGCCGCTGCCGCCAAACGCTGCGCTCAGTACTATGTGAACCATCGCTGGCTGGGCGGCACCTTGACCAACTGGCAGACGATTTCGCATTCGATCAAGCGCCTGCGCACGATCGAAGAAACCCTTGGTGCCGCCGAAGGGTCGGGCTTGACCAAGAAAGAGCTGCTGCAGCTTTTGCGCGAGCAAGACAAGCTGGAACGTTCGCTGGGCGGGATCAAGGAAATGGGCGGTCTGCCCAACATGCTGTTTGTGATCGACACCAACAAGGAAGCCATCGCCATTGCCGAGGCCCGCAAGCTGGGCATTCCGGTGACCGCGATTCTGGATTCCAATTGCGATCCCGATGGCATCGCCTATCCGATCCCCGGCAATGACGACGCGGCCCGTTCGCTGGCGCTGTATTGCGATCTGATAGCGCGCGCGATCATCGATGGGTTGTCCGAAAGTCAGGTTGCAGCCGGTATTGATATCGGCGAATCGGAGTCGGTGCCCGACACCGTGCTCGAAGCGGTGCCGGCAGAAGCCGCTGACGCATCAGCCTGATTTCACGCCAAGACTGGAGTAAGACGAATGGCGAATGTCACCGCAAGCATGGTGAAGGAACTGCGCGACATGACCGGCGCAGGGATGATGGATTGCAAGAATGCGTTGCAGGAAACCGATGGCGATACCGAAGCCGCGGTGGATTGGCTGCGCAAGAAGGGGCTTTCCAAAGCCGCGAAGAAATCGAGCCGGGTTGCCGCTGAAGGTTTGATCGGTATTGCCGTGAAAAGCGATGCGGGCGCGCTGGTCGAAATCAATTCCGAAACCGATTTTGTGGCTCGCAACGACCAATTCAAAGGCTTTGTGAAAAAGGCCGCCGAACTGGCGCTGGAAGCTGGTGGCGACATGGACAAGCTGCTGAAGGCGCCAGCCGAAGGCGGCAAGCCGGTTGGCGAAGCCATCACCGAACTGGTTGCCAAGATCGGCGAGAATATGAGCGTGCGCCGCGCCGCCGCCATTTCGGTGTCGCCGGGCATTGTGGCGGCCTATGTGCACAATTCCGAAGCTCCCGAACTGGGCAAGATCGGTGTGCTGGTCGCGCTGAAATCCGAAGGTGACAAGGACAAGCTGGCTGCGCTTGGTAAGCAAATCGCGATGCATATCGCGGCCGCTGCGCCGCTGGCGCTGACGCCGGAGCATCTGTCGGTGGACGTGGTGGAGCGTGAGCGCGCCATCCACGCCGATGCTGCACGTCAGTCCGGCAAGCCGGAAAACGTCATCGAAAAGATGATCGAAGGGCGGATGCGCAAATTCTTTGAGGAATCGGTTCTGTTGTCGCAAACCTTTGTGATCGACGGCGAGACGCAGATTTCCAAGGTGCTGGAAAAAGCCTCCAAGGAATTGGGCACGCCTGTTGCGATCGAAGGCTTTGTGCGCTTCCAGGTGGGCGAGGGCATCGAGAAAGAGGATGTGGACTTCGCCGATGAAGTGAAGGCCATGAGCGGCCGGTAATCCGGCTGCTTCGTCCCGCCATTGTGGCGGGGCAATGGGGATGACACGTCCGTATAAGCGCACGTTACGCGCGCGGTCAGGAGGCGCAGCCTATGCCATCGACACCAAAGTATCGCCGGGTTCTGCTGAAAGTCTCTGGCGAGGCGTTGATGGGCAGTCAGTCCTACGGCATTGATGTCGAAACCGTGGACAGGATCGCCGCGGATGTGAAAGAGGCGGCAACGGCGGGCACGCAGGTTTGCCTGGTTATCGGTGGCGGCAATATTTTTCGCGGCCTTGCCGGGGCTGCCAAGGGCATTGACCGCGCCACCGCCGACTATATGGGCATGCTGGCCACTGTGATGAATGCGCTGGCCATGCAGGCGGCGCTGGAGCGCATGGGCGTGCCGACGCGGGTGCAATCGGCCATTCCCATGACTTCGGTATCCGAACCCTATATCCGCCGCCGCGCGATCCGCCATATGGAAAAGGGCCGGGTCGTCATCTTTGCCGCGGGCACGGGCAATCCGTTCTTCACGACCGATACCGCGGCCGCCTTGCGCGCTGCCGAAATGAACTGCGATGCGATGCTGAAGGGTACTCAAGTTGACGGTGTTTACAGCGCCGATCCCAAAAAAGTGCCGGATGCGAAGCGTTACGATTCTTTGAGTTATCACGAGGTGTTAACGCGCGATCTTCAGGTAATGGATGCATCGGCCATCAGCCTGTCGCGCGAGAACCGTATCCCCATCGTGGTGTTCTCTATCCACGACCGCGGGGCGTTGGCCGCTGTTCTGCAGGGCCGGGGCCGCTGCACGATAATTGAGGAACAGAGCTAAGATCGGCTCCGTCCTTTTGGAGGAAACGCAATGAGCGACACATTCGACAAAGAGGGCATGATCCGGCGCATGAAGGGCGCGGTGACCACGGTAAAGTCGGAATTCGCCGGGCTGCGTACCGGCCGGGCCAGCCCGATGCTGCTCGATCCGGTGATGGTCGATGCCTATGGCAATCCCATGCCCATTGCCCAGCTTGGCACGATCGCAACGCCTGAGCCGCGGCTTTTGACGGTGCAGGTCTGGGATAAATCCCTGGTCAAGGCGGTGGACAAGGCGATTCGCGATTCCGGTATCGGTCTGAACCCGCAAGTGGATGGCCAGCTTTTGCGCATTCCGATTCCCGAACTGAACGAAGAGCGCCGCAAAGAAATGGTCAAGCTGGCGTCGAAATATGCGGAGCAGGCGCGGGTGGCCGTGCGCAATGTGCGCCGCGACGGTATGGAAACGCTGAAAAAGCTCGAAAAAGACCACAAGATTGGCCAGGACGAATACCATAAACTTGGCGAAGAATTGCAGAAGACGACCGATGCGCATATCGCTGAAGTTGATCAGGCGCTCAGCGCCAAAGAGCAAGAGATCATGCAGGTTTGATCGTTCCGGTTTCGCGCACACCGAGTTGAGGAATGGCGATGGCCACGGCCACTGAACAGCCGCCAAAGAGCAGCCTGCCGCGCCATGTCGCCATTGTCATGGATGGCAATGGCCGTTGGGCGAAGAAACGCCTGATGCCACGCGCCGCCGGTCATGTGGCGGGCGTCACAACCGTGCGCAATATCGTGCGCGCTGCCAATGATATCGGCCTGACGAATTTGACGCTCTATGCGTTTTCTTCTGAAAACTGGAAACGGCCAGTTACCGAAGTCAGCCATTTGATGACTCTGTTTCGTGCCTATGTGCGCGATGATGTTTCCGAGCTGGTCAAGAACAATGCGCGGCTTCGCTTTATCGGCAATCGCTATCGTGCCAGCGATGATATTTTGGCGTTGATGGAGGAGAGCGAAAAACGCACAGAAATGAACACGGGTCTCAATCTTACCCTGGCGTTTGATTATGGCGCACAGGAAGAGATCGTGGCCGCCGCGCAAGAAATGGCCCGTGCCGCAGCACGCGGCGAGCTTGATCCCGACGACATCTCGAAAGAGTATTTTGCATCAAAGCTGTCCACTGCCGGTATTCCCGACCCCGATATGGTGATCCGCACCAGCGGGGAATACAGGTTGAGCAATTTCTTGTTGTGGCAGTCGGCCTATTCCGAATTCATGTTTGTTGACAAATTGTGGCCGGACTTTACGCGCGAAGATTTTATGACCGCGCTGAATGAATTTGCCCGGCGCGAGCGGCGGTTCGGTGCGGTTCCCGCGGAGCCCGCGACGTGACCGCGCCGCAGGACATGGCCAGCAACGCGCCTCTGGACAACAATGGCCAAACGCCGCGCCGTCATGCACTGGATTGGCAGCATTGGCTGGAATGGCCGACGCGCATTTTCTTTGGCGTATTGCTGGCCGGGTTTGCGATTGCGGCCACGATTGCTGGCGGTTTTTATTTTGCCGGCTTTCTCGCGCTTGTTGCAATCGCAGCATCACGCGAATGGCACCGCATGATAGGCCGCGCGCAATATGGCCGCGAAATTGTAATCACCGCGGTGGCCATTGTTGGTGCATTGGCGCTGTTCGTATTACAGCCGCAAACATTGTGGCCGTGGGCCTTGATCGTTGCGGGCAGTGCGCTTGCGGCGATATCTGCATTGATGCGCCGCGTCTCTCCACTTTGGGATGGGGCAGGGGCTTTTTATGTGGGTATCCCCGTTCTGTGCGCGCTTGCACTTCGCATCGCAGCCCCGAACGGCATGTGGGTGGCCATCGCGCTGTTCCTGATCGTGTGGACCGCCGATACCGGCGCGCTACTGACGGGGCGTCTGATTGGCGGGCCCAAGATCGTGCCGGTGCTTTCGCCGAACAAGACATGGGCCGGGTTTATCGGTGGGTTGGCCCTGCCAGCCGTGGTGATGGGCGGCTATGTGGCCTGGCTCGGCGGGAATGTCACAGGTGGCGCTATTCTGGGCGCCGGTCTGGCCTTTGTGGGTCATGCCGGTGATCTGTTCGAATCGTGGTTAAAGCGCCGCGTAGGCCGGAAAAACAGCGGCAGCCTGATCCCCGGTCATGGCGGCGTGCTGGACCGTATTGATTCGGCATTGCTTGTCGCCCCGGCGGCGGCGGTCCTGATATTCTTGATCGGGCTGGATCCCTTGTTTGGAGCGCACCCATGACGATATCAGATATGACGCGGCCCAATATTTCGCGCGCAATCACGCGCTCGCTGACGGTGCTGGGCTCAACCGGTTCTATCGGTATCAGCACGCTGGATGTCGTCGCCCATGCCCGCCAGCAATATGGCGAACACGCAATGCCGCTTGTTGCGCTGACGGCGCAATCCAATGTTGAAAAACTTATTGAACAGGCCCGTGCACTGAAACCGAAGCTCGCCGTCATTGGCGACGAAACCAAATTCGCCGTGTTGAGAGAGGCGCTGGCGGGAAGCGGCATCGAGGTTGCGGCGGGCCGTGCGGCGGTCGTGGATGCGGCCGCGCGTCCCTCCGATACGGTGATGGCTGCAATTGTTGGTGCCGCTGGATTGGAACCAGCCTTGGCGGCGGTGCGCCGCGGAGCCATTCTGGCGCTGGCCAACAAGGAATGTGTGGTGGCGGCGGGCGATGTGTTTCGCCGTGCGCTGGATGCGTCGCGCGCAACGGTGATCCCGGTGGATTCCGAACACAATGCCGCGTTCCAGCTTCTGGATTTTGCGCAAAGCCATGCCATCGACAAGGTCACACTGACCGCTTCGGGCGGGCCGTTCCGGCAATTAAGCTATGAACAGATGCAAAGCGTCAGCCCCGAACAGGCGGTGGCACATCCCAACTGGTCGATGGGGGCCAAGATTTCCGTCGATAGCGCAAGCCTGATGAACAAGGGGCTGGAGCTGATCGAGGCGCATTTCCTGTTTGCGCTGCCGGCCGAGCGGCTGGGCGTGGTGGTTCATCCGCAATCAATTATTCATTGCCTGGTCTCTTATGCGGATGGTTCGACGCTTGCCCATCTTTCGGCGCCGGATATGCGCACCCCCATCGCGCACGCCTTGGCCTGGCCGGAACGCATGTCCTCGCCGTCAAGGCGGTTGGACCTTGCGGCGGTGGGCAATTTGACCTTTGAAAGCCCGGATTTACAGCGGTTTCCGTGCCTGTCCCTGGCGCTGGATTGCTTGCGCGGGGGCGGCCGGGCTCCTACGATCCTTAACGCCGCGAACGAAGTGGCGGTTGCCGCCTTTCTGGGCCGCCGCATTCGGTTCCTGGATATTCCGCGTGTCGTCGAAGAGACACTTGCGACCGACCGCGAGAACACACCGGGCGAAATGCCCGATCTGAATGCCGTGATGTCTGTCGATGCGCGCGCGCGCGACGTGGCTGGCGGTATTTGCAACAAGATCGCGGCGTAAGCACCGCGTATCGCGACAGGGAGCGTACATGTTTTCAGCAATGCAAGGTTTGGCTTCATGGGCCCCCATTGGGATCCCGGCCTTCTTGTTTGTCATATCCGTCGTGGTTTTCTTCCATGAGCTTGGTCACTTCGCGATGGCGCGGGCCTTTGGCGTGAAGGTGGAAACCTTCTCCATCGGCTTCGGCTCCAAGATTTTTGGCTGGGTGGATTCCAAAGGCACGCAATGGAAAGTCTCGTGGCTTCCATTTGGCGGCTATGTGAAATTCCTGGGCGACATGAATGCAGCCTCTGTGCCGGATCGCGAACAGATCGAAGGCATGGACGAGGAAGCACGCCGCAACACCTTTGCCTTCAAACCGCTTTATCAGCGTGCGCTGATCGTTTTTGCCGGGCCGCTGGCAAATTTCATTCTGGCAATTGCAATCTTCGCGGTCGTGTTCATGTTTGTTGGCCGGCAGATCATTCCCTCTGTGGTGGATCAGGTTAAACCGGACAGCGCGGCGGCTCATGCCGGGTTGCTGCCCGGTGATGTGATTGCCACGGTGAATGGAAGCCATATCGACGGCTTTTCAGAATTGCAGAGCATCGTCGCGATGAGCGCGGGTGAGAGCCTGACCCTGGGCGTGGAACGTGGCGGCAAGACGATCACACTGCACGCCACTCCTCAATTGCTGGAAACCAAGGACCGCTTCGGCGACAGCCACAGAATCGGCATGCTGGGCATTGTGAACCGGATCGACCCCAAAGAGGTGCGAATGGTCCGCTATGGCCCGTTCCAGGCGGTGGGTGAGGCGACCGCGCAGACCTGGTTCGTGGTCGATACCACGATGACCTATCTGTGGCGCATGGTTTCAGGCCGCGAGGATGCCAGCCAGCTATCCGGGCCGGTGGGCATAGCCAAGATTTCGGGGCAGGTGGCTGAAATAAGCTTTCTTGCCTTAATCAATCTGGCGGCTCTCATTTCCGTAAGCATCGGCTTAATAAACCTTTTTCCCGTTCCTATCCTCGACGGGGGGCACCTTCTGTATTATGGATGCGAAGCGATTTTGGGTCGGCCGTTGAATGCGCGGGCTCAGGACGTTGGATTCCGGCTGGGGTTGGCGGTTATGCTTGGGTTAATGGTACTTGCGACCTGGAATGACCTTTCCCGGCTGAATCTTTTCTGAAAACCCTTGGGCGTCGCTGGCCTACCCCCCAACCTGCGACGCGAGCATTGAGACGAGCGGATGAGCCTGATCGCTTTCCTTATCGCCCGGTATTGGCGTGCGGCACTGACCGCAACCTGCGTGGCCTTTATTGCCATGCCCGTGAGCGCACTGGCACAGGCCAAGGATCTTGGCAGCACTGCGGCGTCACCAACCATTTCCTATCAGGATCTTGGGCCGCCCATTCAACAGATCATTGTCCACGGGACACAGCGCATCGAGCCGGCCACGGTTCTGTCTTACATGACAGTGCATGTGGGGGAGCGTTACGACGAACAATCCATTGACCGTTCGCTGAAGACGCTGTTTGCCACGGGCCTGTTTTCCGATGTGAAGATGGACTGGAGCGGTTCCGTTCTGACCGTCAACGTCGTGGAAAACCCGATCATCAACCAGGTCGTGTTTGAAGGCGAAGACGATGTCACCGAAAAAGACCTGAAGAAAGAAGTGCAGTTGAAGCCGCGCATGGTCTTTACGCGATCCAAGGTTCAGGCCGACGTTCAGCGCATCATCGAGCTTTACCGCCGCAGCGGCCATTTTGCAGCCACCGTCGAACCGCAGATCATCCAGCGGCCGCAAAACCGCGTGGACCTGATTTTCTCTATCAATGAGGGCCCGACAACCGGCGTCGCGCGCATCTCGTTCATTGGGAACAAGGTTTTTGATGATTCGACGCTAGCCGCCCAAATTGCCACAGAAGAAACAGAATGGTGGAAATTCCTTTCGTCGAACGACAATTACGATCCTGACCGTCTGACCTTCGACAAAGAGCAATTGCGCCGCTTTTATCTGAAGCGTGGCTATGCGGATTTCAAGGTTCTGTCTGCTGTTGCAGAACTGACACCCGACCGGCGCCGCTTCTACATCACGTTCACCGTTGACGAGGGCAAACTTTATCACTTCGGCAATGTTCAAATTAATTCCAAGGTGAAGGAATTGCCGGCATCGTCATTACGCGCCGATGTTCCGATCAGAAATGGTGAAACCTACAATGCAGAGCTGATCGACAAATCGATTGATGCGCTGACAAATGCCGTGGGCGTCAAGGGATATGCGTTCGCACAGGTGCATCCGCGTATTCGCCGCGAGCGCTCAACCCAGACCATCGACGTTGTATTCAATATCGAACAAGGCAGCCGCGTTTATATCGAAAAGATCAACATTACGGGCAACAACCGCACGTTGGACAAGGTGATCCGCCGCGAGTTCCGGCTTACCGAGGGGGATGCCTTCAACCGCGTGCTTGTGGATCGCTCACGCAATCGCATACGCGCGCTGGGCTTCTTCAGTGATGTGAACATCAAGCCGGTGCAAGGTTCATCGCCAGATCGCACGGTGTTGAATGTGGCGGTGACCGAACAATCATCGGGCGAGCTTTCGCTTGGTGCCGGCTATTCGTCCACCAGTTCGCTGGTCGGTCAGTTCAGCTATACCGAGCGCAATTTGTTTGGCCGTGGGCAGTTCCTTCGCAGCAGCGTGTCAGTTTCGTCGATCAGCAAGGAATTTCAGCTCAGCTTTACCGAGCCGTATTTTCTTGACCGGCCGCTTTCTGCCGGCTTCGATCTTTACAAATATCTGACCGATTTCGAGCAAGCCAGTTATCGCGGCGATACAACAGCCGCGACCTTGCGTCTGGGCTTTCCGACATCTGAGTACGGCAGTGTGGGCTTGCGCTACACATACAGCATTCAAAAGATCACCCCGTTTTTGAATTCGCCGATCGCCATTCAACTCGCGGCGGGCAGCGCCAATACCTCGGCGCTCGGCTATAGCTACAGCTATGTGGATGTTGATGATCCGATCAAGCCTAGCAAAGGGTTCAACTTCAATTTCAGTCAGGATTTTGCGGGTTTTGGTGGCACGCTCAAATATCTGCGCACGACTGGCAGTTTGGGTTTTTATCATCCAATCATCTGGGATGATCTTGTCGGCTCACTCACATTCCAGGGCGGCTATATCAACAGCTATGGTGGCCAGCGGGTACGGTTGAACGAACGTTTCTTCAAGGGCGGTGACAGTTTCCGCGGGTTTAAATTGGCCGGAATTGGTCCACGCGATATTCGTGCGCGCGGTGGACAGGGTGCCATTGGTGGCGATGCATTCCTGATCGGCACTGCTGAACTGCGCCTTCCCGATATGCTGCCCGCCAGTTATGGGATGAGCTTCTCTCTGTTCTCGGATTTTGGAACACTGGGGCATATTGATGCCGGCGTTCCGCCTTGCACCGCGACCAGTTGTGTAAAAGACAATATGGCGTTCCGTGCGTCTGCCGGTATTTCCGTTGGCTGGAAATCGCCGTTTGGGCCGGTTCAGATCGACTTCGGTATCCCGATCATGAAAGAAGATTACGACAAGTCACAAATTATCCGCTTCAGCACAGCAACAGGACTGTAAAGACCATGAGCACACTCAAGATGTTCTCCCGCGCTGCGGGCATATCGGCTGCATTGGCCATCGGCGCCGCATTGTCGCTTGGCACTGCCAATGCGCAGGACAACGCCGCACCAAAGCCGGCCAACAATATGAAAGCGGCCGCCGCTGCGGAGCCGACGCCTTCGCCGAAAATTCTGGTAATTGACCGCAATGCAATTTTGGCCAACTCAAAAGTCGGCAAGGATATTGTTCGCCAGGTCAATGAGTACACAAAGAAAGCGCAGACCGACTTCAAAAGCGAGAGCGACGCGTTACAGCGCGAAGGTCAGCAATTGCAGCAGCAGATTGCCATTCTTTCGGCAAACGTGAAGGCGCAGAAGGTAAAGGCCTTCCAGAACAAAGAGACTGCATTCCAGGCAAAGGTTGAGAAACGCCAGAACCAGATTCAGGGCGGCGTTTTGCAGGCGCGTCAAAAAGTGGAACAGGCGCTTGGCCCAATTCTGCAAGGGATCATGGCTGAACGTGGCGCCAACCTTCTGCTGGATCGCGGAGCGGTGATCTTTGGCACCATCGACGTGGACATCACGGGCGTTGCCATTCAACGTTTGGATCAGAAGATGACCACCGTGAAGGTCGAACTGGTAAACCCGCCAGCCAATTCTCAACAACAAGGACAATAGGGCGTGCATGGTGCTGCGCAATGGCGCGGCACCGCCCTGAACAGCGATGGCCGATCCCCGGTTTTATGACAACAAGGGACCTTTCGCGTTAAGTGCGCTCTGTGCTCTGGCGGTCGCGGATGTGCCCACCGGTTCAAATGGTGCAGCGCTGGTTCGTGGCGTGGCCGCGCTTGATGGTGCAGGGCCTGAGCATGTTGCATTTGCGACAGGCAAGGCAGAACTGGCACAAAGCAAGGCCGGGTTTTGCTTTGTTGAGCCTGGCGCTGGCGTGCACGCACCAGCCGGTATGGTTCTGATTGAATGCGCAATGCCCGCTGTGGCGTTTGCCGCATGCGCCGGTCATTTCTATCCCGATAATGGGTTGGCGGCATGGTCGCAGCAAACGCCGGTTGATCCCAGCGCACAAATCGGTGCGGGCGTAATGCTGGCACCGGGTGTGGTCATCGGGCCGGGTGCCGAGATCGGTGAAGGCACACGCATTGGCCCGAACACCGTGATCGGCCGTGGTGTTGCCATCGGGCGCGATTGTGAAATCGGCAGCAACGTCACAATCACGCATGCCTATATCGGTGATCGCGTGTTGATTTTCCCTGGTGTGCGGATTGGTACGCCAGGCTTTGGTTTTAATTCCAGTGCCAAGGGGCACACCAAAGTCCCGCAGCTTGGCCGGGTGATTGTGCAGGATCGCGTTGAGATCGGCTCGAATTCCACGATTGATCGTGGCGCATTGGGCGATACGGTGATTGGCGAAGGCACAAAAAT
The DNA here is from genome assembly GCA_040255365.1 of Hyphomicrobiales bacterium. Taxonomy (GTDB): domain Bacteria; phylum Pseudomonadota; class Alphaproteobacteria; order Micropepsales; family Micropepsaceae; genus Rhizomicrobium. The sequence goes on along the minus strand of JBDZUY010000027.1, from coordinate 31,660 downwards.
CGACAATCTTGTCCAGATCGGTCACAACACACATGTTGGCCGACACTGCATCATTGTTTCACAAGCTGGCATATCTGGCAGTTGCGCACTGGGTGATTTTGTTGTGCTGGGGGGACAGGTTGGCGTTGCCGATCATGCACATATCGGCGATGGCGCGCGCATTGCCGGAAAAAGCGGTGTGACACCGGGTATATTACCCGGTGGTCGCGATTATGGCGGGATACCCGCCCGCCCGGCGCAGGATTGGCGCCGTGAAGTGGCGGCACTGGCTTTGTTGGCGCGGCGAAAGAAGAAGACGAAATAAGATGGATACAACGCATTCTACCGATCTGGTTTTCGATGTTGAGTACATCAAAAAGCTGTTGCCGCATCGCGCGCCGTTCCTGTTTGTCGAACGGCTGACCGACATTGTGCCGAATGAAAGCGCTGTGGGGCACAAGGCCGTCTCGTTCAACGAGCCGCATTTCATGGGGCATTTCCCCGACTTCGCCGTGATGCCCGGTGTACTGATCGTGGAGGCTATGGCGCAAGCCGCCGGTGCGCTGGTTGTTCATTCGATGGGCTTCACCAACGACAAACGTCTTGTGTATTTTATGACGATTGACAAAGCACGCTTTCGCCGCCCCGTAACACCGGGCGACATGCTGCGTTTTCCGGTCAAGGCATTGCGCCGCCGCGGGCCGGTGTGGAAATTTGAAGGCAAGGCTTATGTCGGCGATGCGCTGTGTGCCGAGGCCGAATTCAGCGCCATGATCCAGGACAAACCTCAGGGTGGCGATGGCGATACATCCAACGGCGATCATTGAAGACGGGGCCGGGCTTGCGCACGGTGTAGATGTTGGCCCGTTCTGCATTGTGCGGGCCGGCGCACAGCTTGGCCAAGGCGTCATTCTTCATTCCCATGTCGTAATCGGCGGCACAACACAAATTGGCCCGCGCACAATCGTACATGCCCATGCGGTGCTGGGCGGGGATGCACAAATTCGCGGCGCAGATCCCAAAGGTACCAGTTTGAAAATTGGTGCGGACAATGTGATCCGCGAAAGCGTAACGATGAGCGCGGGCAGCGCGCGTTCCACCACTACCACCATTGTCGGCGACCGTGGATATTTCATGGCCTATAGCCATGTGGCGCATGATTGCCGCATCGGCAACGACGTGACGTTCGCCAATGGTGTGCAGATGGCCGGCCATGTGGAAATCGGCGATGGCGTAATCTTTGGCGGGTTGTCGGCCATTCAACAATTTGGCCGGGTCGGGCGCTATGCCTTTGTTGGCGGTGTCACGGGCGTAAATGAAGATGTCATTCCTTATGGCATGGTAATTGGTGAACGTGCGCAACTGACCGGGCTCAATCTTGTCGGTCTGAAACGGCGCGGAATACCGCGCGCCAACATTCATGCGTTACGCGGTGCGTTCCGCCGCATTTTTCACGAGACAGACGGCTCGCTGGAAGACAGGGCGAAACGCGCGCAAGAACAATACCCCGGCATGCCAGAGGTGGCGGAAGTCGTTGCCTTCATTCTTGCCGATGCCAAACGGCCCATCTGCCGTGCGCGCCTTCGCGGGCCCACACCGGGCGAGAATTGAGTATGGGCATGCTCGGCATTGTTGCGGGCGGCGGCGATTTGCCATTTGCCATTGCACAGAGCGTGCACGAAAGCGGCGGCAAGGTTTTCGTTGTCGCGTTGCGCGGTCTTACCGATCCCTGGGTTGAAGATTTTGCGCATGAATGGACGGCACTGGGCGAGCTTGGCAAGGCGCTGAAGTATTTGCACGCGAATAAATGTGATCCCGTATTGTTGGCGGGCAGGGTCGCACGTCCGAAATGGAATGCGCTCAAGCTCGATGCGCGCGGCGCGCTGATGCTGCCCAAAGTCATCAAGGCGGCAGCCAAAGGCGACGACGCGCTTTTGCGCGTGTTTGTCGAATTGTTTGAGAGCGAAGGGTTTAAGGTTTGTGGCGTTGCGCAAGCCGCGCCGGGCCTTTTGGCCACCGAGGGCACAATAACGGCACGCAAACCCGATGATGCAAACAATGCTGACATCGCGCTTGGCATAAAAGTCGTGCGCACACTTGGCGCGCTGGATGTGGGTCAAGCGGTTGCCGTATGCGACGGGTTGGTGCTGGCGGTGGAAGCTGCCGAAGGCACAGACCTGATGATCGAACGCGTCGCTGCTTTGCCAGATACATTGCGCGGCCGGCCGGGAAAACTGCGCGGGGTTTTGGTGAAGGCATTGAAGCCTGTGCAGGACGGCAAGACCGATCTACCGGTAATCGGCGTGGCAACGGTAGAACGTGTGGCGGCGGCAGGGCTGGCCGGTATCGCAGTGGAGGCGGGCCGCTCCCTGATTGTGAACCGCAGCGCAGTGATTGCTGTGGCGGATAAAGCCGGGGTGTTTGTCACCGGCTTTGCGAGTGACGCATGAGTGCGGGCGCAATTGCGACGCCGCCGCTTTCGCTGATGCTGGTGTGCGGCGAACCGTCGGGCGATCAACTCGGTGCCGAATTAATGGCGGCCTTGAATGCGTTGGCACCGGGGGCGGTAAAGTTTTCCGGCGTTGGCGGTGCGGCGATGGAGCGCGAAGGCTTGCAAAGCCTGTTTCCGCTAGATGATACCGCGGTGATGGGTCTGCGCGAAGTTGTGCCGCGCATTCCAAAAATTCTGGCGCGTGTGCGTGAAGCCGCCGATTTTGCGGTAACAACAAAGCCCGATGCAGTGGTGTTGATCGACAGCCCGGATTTTACGCATCGCATTGCGCGCCGCGTAAAGAAATTGGCGCCAGATATCGCGACCGTGAATTATGTCGCGCCGCAGGTGTGGGCGTCGCGTCAATATCGCGCACGGAAGATGGCGCGGTATTTCGATCTCGTGCTGGCGCTTCTGCCGTTTGAGGTTCCGTTTTTCGAAACCTATGGGCTGGCGTGCAAATTTGTTGGTCATCCGGTGGTGGAACGTGCCGCGCGCATGACAGGCGGCGCGGCGTTGCGCACGCGGTTGGGCATTGCGCCGGATGCACCATTGCTTGCGGTTTTGCCGGGCAGCCGGGTGTCCGAGGTCACTTTGCTGATGGAACCGTTCAAACTGGCGGTGGCGGAATTGGCGCGCGATGTACCGGGCCTTGTGTGCGTGTTACCAACGGTGGCCCATGTTTCTGCGCGTGTGCGTGCGGCAGCACAGGATTGGCCGGTGCCATTACACATCGTGGAAAGTGAAGCGGACAAATTCGCGGCCTTTGATGCCGCAAATGTGGCGCTGGCCGCATCCGGAACAGTGACAACAGAGCTTGCACTTTCGCAAACGCCAATGGTTGTGGCCTATCGTTTGGGTTGGCTGACCCACACGCTGATGCGTCCGTTGATCTCTGCGCCGTTCGTGACGCTCGTAAACATTATTTTGGAGCGTGAAGCGATACCGGAGTTCATCCAGCGCCGTTGTACGCCGCACTTGCTATCTTCTGCGCTGCTGAATCTGTTCCGCGACAGGGCGGCCTACAATGCCCAATTGCGTGACATGAGTGAAGCGATGCACGCCTTGGGCAAGGACGGGCAGCCGCCGAGCCAGCGCGCCGCGCGCGCCCTGCTGGATTTTGCGTGGGCGCGCAAAGAAAAAGCCCCCATGCAAATCTCATGAGGGCTTTTGAAAGCTGAATTGGTACGCTTGTGTTAGCGCTTGGCGAGCGCAACGTAATCGCGCGGGCCTTCGCCGGTATAAATCTGGCGCGGGCGGCCGATTTTCTGGTGCGGATCTTGCAGCATCTCGTTCCATTGCGCGATCCAGCCGACCGTGCGGGCCAGCGCGAACAGCGCGGTGAACATCGATGTGGGAAAGCCAAGCGCCTTTAGCGTGATACCCGAATAAAAATCGATATTCGGATAGAGCTTTTTCTCGATGAAATATTCGTCGTGAAGTGCGATTTTTTCCAATTCCATCGCCACGTTCAACAGCGGATCATCATGCACGCCCAGTTCATCAAGAACGGCGTGACACTGAATCTGCATCGCCTTGGCGCGCGGGTCATAGTTTTTGTAAACGCGATGGCCAAAGCCCATCAGACGGAACGGATCATCCTTGTCTTTGGCGCGGGCAACGAATTCTGGGATGCGATCCACCGTGCCGATTTCTTCCAGCATTTTCAACGCCGCTTCATTGGCGCCGCCATGAGCAGGCCCCCACAGACACGCAATGCCCGCCGCAATGCACGCAAACGGGTTGGCGCCCGATGAACCGGCCAACCGCACCGTCGAGGTGGAGGCGTTTTGTTCGTGATCGGCATGCAGGATGAAAATGGTGTCGAGCGCCTTGGCCAGAACCGGATTGATTTTGTATTCCTCTGCCGGCACGGCAAAGCACATGCGCAGGAAATTTTCGGTGTAGCCCAAACTGTTCAGCGGATACACGAAGGGCTGACCGATATGATATTTGAAAGCCATCGCCGCGATGGTTGGCAATTTTGCAATCAGGCGGTGACTGGCGATTTCGCGCTGACGCGGATCGTTGATGTCGGTTGAGTCGTGATAAAATGCCGACAGCGCGCCAACCACGCCACACATGATCGCCATCGGGTGTGCATCACGCCTGAAGCCGCGGAAAAATGTGGCCAGTTGTTCGTGCACCATTGTGTGTATGGTGATGGCGTTATCGAATTTCTTTTTCTCTTCCTTGCTTGGCAAATTGCCATGCATCAACAGGAAGCAGACCTCCAGAAAATTCGAATGTTCGGCGAGTTGTCCGATGGGGTACCCGCGATAGAGCAGCACGCCTTTTTCGCCATCGATAAAGGTAATTTCGCTCTCACAACTTGCCGTTGACGTAAAGCCCGGATCATAGGTGAAAATGTCGGCTTCGGCATAAAGCTTGCGAACGTCGAGCACGTTCGGCCCTTCTGTGCCTGCAAAGACCGGCAGCTCATAATCCTTGTTGTCATAGCTCAGTCGCGCGCTGCCAGCGGGCTTTGCTTTGCTTTCTCTTATCGTCATTGGAGGCTCCTGGTTCGGGGGCCGTTTTGTGCCGGCTCGCCCTTATATGCGCTGCAGCAAGTATATCGCGTTGCGGTTAACGACGTCACCTAATTCGCTGTAATTTCCGCGCCCGAAAACCCGGTTTATTGGGCATAAATCCCTAGTCTGGACAGGGATTCCGAGCGGCCCAGGACCGCCAGAACCTCGAACACTGGCGGGCTGGTGCCTTTGCCTGTCAGGGCCGCACGCATGGGTTGCGCCGCATCGCCCAGCTTCAGCCCTTCGGCCTCGGCGAACGATCGTGTTGTCTGCTCCAGCGTGGTTGCGTTCCAGTCGTTCAGTGCGCTGAAAAGCGGGACGAGCTTGCCCAGAACTGCCCGCGCCTGAGGGGTGAGGGTTTTCTCTGCCTTGGCATCCAGCGGCGGGGCGCCATCGGCAAACAGGAATTCGGCGGCTTCGGTCAGCTCGACCAGTGTTTTGGCGCGCGCTTTCAGCCCGCCCATCGCGGCAACAAGGCGCAGCTTGGCCGCCTCGTCAATGGCCACGGGCGGCTCGCGGCGGCCTGCCATCTCCACCACATCTGCGGCCAGCTTTGCGTCATCGGATTCACGAATGTAATGGCCGTTCAGATTGTCCAGCTTTTTGAAATCAAAGCGGGCGGGACTGCGGCCGATATTGTCCAGATTGAACCAGGCAATCGCCTGTTCGGTGGAGATAATCTCGTCATCACCATGGCTCCACCCCAGTCGCAGCAAATAATTGCGCATGGTTTCGGGCAGATAGCCCATGTCGCGATAGGCCTCCACGGCCAATGCGCCGTGCCGCTTGGATAGTTTGGCGCCGTCGGGCCCATGAATCAGCGGTACATGGCCATATACCGGCTCTGGCCAGCCCATCGCAGTAATGATCTGAAGCTGGCGCGCCGCATTGTTCAGATGGTCGTCGCCGCGGATCACGTGGGTGACGCCCATATCCGCATCATCCACCACCACGGCCAGCATATAGGTGGGCGTGCCATCGGAGCGTAGCAAAATCATGTCATCGAGCTGGTCATTGGCAAAGCGCACATCGCCCTGCACCTTGTCGTGCACAATCGTCTCGCCGGTCTGCTCGCTGCGCAATCGCACGACAAAGAGTTTGCCTTTTTCAGCCGGGCCCGGCTCGCGGTCGCGCCAGCGCCCGTCATAGCGCATGGGTTTTCCGGCGGCGCGTTGTTCGGCGCGCATTGCGGTCAATTCTTCAGGCGTCGCATAACAGCGGTAGGCTTTGCCGTCGGCCAGCAGCTTTTCGGCCACTTCGCGGTGGCGTTCAGCGCGGGCGAATTGATAGATCGTCTGGCCATCCCAGTTCAGGCCCAGCCACTCCATGCCGGCCAGAATCGCGGCGATCGCTTCGGGGGTGGAGCGGGCCCGGTCAGTATCTTCGATGCGCAGCAGGAACTGGCCACCCGTATGGCGGGCATAAAGCCAGTTGAACAACGCAGTGCGCGCGCCGCCAATATGCAAAAAACCGGTGGGCGAGGGCGCAAAGCGCAGGACAGGCTTTTGATCTTGCGTCATGATAACCAATGTTGCGTTAGGGGGGCCGCCTGTTTTCGCGGCCATAATGCTTGCACAGGCTTCTAGCAAACCGGCTGGCGTGGGGGTAGGTCCGTATCCGTCAATCCACTCTGCTGTGCGCGATTTTTCGCTGGCGCAGGCTCATCCGCGCGCCCTTTTCGCCGCCATCCGCAATGGCGCCCGAAATGCCGCATTGGCGGAGCGGGATCGCTGGGCGCTGTGGCTGCCTGTCGGGTTGGCGGCCGGGATCGGGCTTTATTTCGCGATGCCGGTCGAGCCGCCTTTGTGGCTGGCCATCGTTTTGCTGATTGGCGGTATCGCACTGGGCTATGCCTGCATTGGTGCAAATCTGACCCGCAAAACGTTTTTTGCGGCGCTGGCGTCACTGGCCATCGGCTTTTCGGCGGCGTGTATTCACACAAACAATGTTGCGGCCCCGGTTCTGGCGAAAAAGATGGGCCCCATTCACCTCAGCGGCGAAGTGGTAGAGGCAACGCCGCATGGCAAGGGGGTGCGCATCCTGCTGCGCGATGTAATGGCCAAACGTTTGACTGCCGACCAAACGCCCGCGCATATCCGGTTTTCGGTGCGCAACATGACGGCGTTACCTGCGCCTGGTACATGGGTCAACGCATTGGTTGTGTTGATGCCGCCGCCCGCACCGGCCAGCCCCGGCGATTATGATTTTGGCCGCTGGGCGTATTATCAACGCATCGGCGCGGTGGGCTATGCCTATGGCAAACCCAAAGCCATTGCGTCGCGGCATGCGCCATCATGGGGCGATGCGATAGCGGCACGGCTGACGCAATTGCGCAGCACGATGACGGCGCATATTCGGCACGCCATTCCTGGCCCGAACGGCGCCATCGCTGCCGCGCTGATTACCGGCGAACGCGGCGCGATTGATGATGCCGACCGCGATGCGTTTCGCGATTCCGGTCTGGCGCATGTGCTTTCCATTTCAGGTTTGCATTTGGCGTTGGCGGGCGGATTTTTCTTCTGGGTGGTGCGCGCGCTGTTGGCGCTGTTTCCGGTCATCGCGCTGAATTACCCAATCAAGAAATGGGCGGCAGTGGCGGCGCTGGCGGGCGCGGGCGCATATTTGCTGATTTCGGGCTGCGGCACACCGGCCTTGCGCTCCTACATCATGCTGACGGTGATGTTTACGGCGGTGATGTTCGACCGTCCGGCGCTGACAATGCGCGCGGTGGCGCTGGCCGCGGCGCTGATATTGCTTAGCGCGCCAAACAGCCTGATCCAGCCGGGTTTTGAAATGTCATTCTCTGCCGTGACCGGCCTGATCGCGGTGGCAGAATGGGAGGCGGCATGGCGCGCGCGCCACCGCAGCGGTGAGCAGATGACGGCGTTCGCGCGGGCGCGCCGTTACATCGGCGGTATTGCCGTAGCCAGTCTTGTCGCCGGGATGGCAACCGCGCCGTTTGCAATTTTCCATTTCGACCGCGCCACACAATACGGCCTTCTGGCCAATGTTCTGGCGATGCCGGTGGTCGGTTTTGTCATCATGCCAGCCGCCACCGCAGCGATGGTGTTGATGCCGTTCGGACTGGATCAGTGGGCGCTTATTGTGATGGGCAAGGGTGTCGGCTTGATGCTGTCCATCGCCCATTGGGTGGCGGGGTTGCCCGGCGCGGCCAGCATGGTTGCGGCGTGGCCACTCGCGGCGTTGCTGTGTGTGGTGTTTGGCGGGTTGTGGATGGCGATCTGGCGCGGGAACTGGCGCTGGCTCGGCATTGCACCAGTGGCTCTGGGGCTTGTGCTGGCATTTACAAATGTGCCGCCGGATGTGCTGATTTCCCGTGATGGCGCGACGATTGCTGTGCGCAATGGGAACGGGAAACTCGGCTTCTTGCACGCGATCAAAGACGATTACACGGCGCAAAGCTGGCTGAAGCGCGATGGCGATGCGCGCGCGCCAGATACCGCAATGGCCAAACCGGAAGATGGTGTGATGTGCGACGGCTATAGCTGCGTGGTCCGCCGGGGCGGTGATGTGTTGATTGCAGCTCCGCGCCGCCTTGATGCGATGGCGGAGGATTGCGCAGCGGCACAGATTGTTATTGCGTCATTTCCAACGCGGCATCGCTGCAAGGGACCGCAACTGGTGATCGACCGTTTTGATGTGGCGCGCAATGGCGCCACAGCGCTATGGCTGGGTAGCGGCACACCCACAATCAAAACCGCGCGCGATGTGCGCGG
>JBDZUY010000027.1:15665-22822 GCA_040255365.1 Hyphomicrobiales bacterium | reverse complement strand
CGCTATGGCTGGGTAGCGGCACACCCACAATCAAAACCGCGCGCGATGTGCGCGGCGAGCGGCCGTGGAGTATGCGCAAACATTATCATTCACAGGGCAAACATTAGTCCGCTACATATGACTTAAACAAACTTCTGGAATGATCCGTTAGCTAAGTAAGTTGGCTATTTAATTTTTCCATTACGTGGTTCTATTTGCCGTAAAACTTCTGCTGCAAGCTCGCGGACTTCATTGGCTTTTAAAGCGCTCGGCCGCGCCAAGCCTTCGCCTGCAATATGTTTTATCTTTTTAGAAATTTTTGGTTTGGGGCTTTTGGCTATCTTTTTTCCAGGCATGGATGCTGTCCTTTGAAAAAGTATTCGTAGCTACAATTCTCAATAACGCCGGATCAATCCGACAAGACGGCCCTGCACGCGCACACGATCCGCACCATAAAGCCGCGTCTCGTAAGCCGGGTTGGCCGCTTCCAGCGCGATGGAATCGCCGCGGCGGCGCAGGCGTTTCAATGTCGCTTCGCTTTCATCGACCAGCGCAACCACGATGTCGCCGGTATTGGCGGTATCGGCTCGGTTGATGATGACCGTATCGCCATCAAGGATGCCGGCATTGATCATGGAATCGCCGGTGACTTCGAGCGCGTAATGCTCGCCCCGTGACAGCATGGAACCGGGCACCGGCATTTCGGAAATCTTGTTCTGCAACGCCTCAATCGGTGTGCCCGCCGCGATGCGCCCCAATACGGGCACGCCAACGGATGCCTCATTGTCGCTGCCGCGTCGCAGATTTGCACCGGCGCTTCGTGTATCTGCGGGAATGCGTGTGTCGCGCGCCGGGCGTCCGCCGGGCAGGGCTGTGGGGCGCTGTGCCTGGCTGCGCGTGGTGGCGGGGCGCATGGCATCGGCCATGTTCTCCGGCAGCTTGATGATTTCCAGTGCGCGCGCGCGCTTTTCCATACGGCGCAGATAACCGCGTTCTTCCAGCGCCGTGATCAGCCGGTGAATGCCGGATTTGGATTTCAGATCCAGCGCGTCTTTCATTTCGTCAAAGGATGGCGGAATGCCGCTTTCGCGCACACGCTCATGGATGAACATCAAAAGCTCATATTGCTTGCGCGTCAGCATTGGCGAAACTCCCATTGGGGCGGGCAAAGACGGCACCCGAACAAATCCGAAACATGGAGAATCGTTCTACTTTAGTTCTCAAGACCCGTCAATGCGCAATATCTAGGGTTTGGGCGGGTTTTAGTTGCCCAGTGGCAGGATTTGCACGCGGGCCCCGGCATCGGCGGCGGGCGCATGGGGCTTGCGCACAATCAACGCATCGGCGGCCGCCAGAAGCGATTGCATGGAGGAATCCTGTATGTCGAAAGGATCGGCAAAGGCTTCGCCGTCGCGGCTGATAATCTGTGCACGGATATAATCCTGCCGCGTCCCGTTGGCGGGCAGGGCGCGCGCCAGTTTCGCGCTGTGCTCCTGGTGCGTGTCGCTGCGGCCAAGCATGGCCGCGATGGCCGGTTTCACAAACAGCAATGCACACACAAAGGTGGAAACCGGATTGCCGGGCAAACCAAGCAGCGGGGTGTTGCCAAGACGGCCAAAGATCAGCGGCTTGCCGGGACGCATCGCAATTTTCCAGAAATCGAGTGTGAACCCTTGCGGCCCCAGCGCGCGTTGAATGAGATCGTGTTCACCAACCGATGCACCGCCAAGCGTGACAATCAGATCAGCATCTTTTGCGCGCTTCGCGATGGCGGCAATGGCCTCCACATTGTCGGGCACAATGCCAAGATTGAGCACGCCGCCGCCGCATTGCGTAATCATCTGTGTCAGTGCGTAACCGGATGAGGCAACAATGCTGCCCGGCGCGCGCGCCACGCCCGGCAATGTCAGCTCGTCGCCCGTCGCGGCAATCGCAATGACAGGTTTGCGCCGCACGGTCAGCGTGGGCAAATCGCCCGCCGCCAAAAGCGCAACATCGCGCGCGGTCAGGCGACGCCCGGTTTTGGCAAGTGTTTGCCCGGTTTTGAAATCCAGACCGGCGGCGCGAATATGGCGGTTCGGTTCTGCGGCCTCGTTGATGGTCACGCTGTCGCCATCGGCGCTGGTGTTTTCCTGCATCAAAACCGTGTCCGCACCGTCCGGTACCACCGCGCCGGTGAAAATACGCACCGCTTCGCCCGTGCTGATTTTTCCGGCAAAGGGATGCCCGGCGGGCGACGAACCAATCACACGCAATGTTGCGCCCTTTTGCGCATCCGCGCATTTCAATGCGTAGCCATCCATCGCCGACACGGCAAAGGGCGGCTGTGTGACACGCGCAATTGCATTTTCGGCCAAGGTGCGGCCCGCGCATTCGCCTATGGGTACGGTTTCGGAACTTAACGGCGCGAATGCTGCTGTGATGCGCGCAATTGCATCTTCGACGGAGATCATTTCTTGCGTCCGAACATGTCATCCACCCGTACGCCAGCGGCGCTTGCAAGACGCTCTGCCAGATCGGCGGGCAAGCCCCGCGCGCGCCCGGTCAGAAAAGCGTAAAGTTGTGAGACGGGAACATCAGCCTTTTTGGCCCAATCGGTTGCGCGCAGGCGATGATCGACCATGAAGCTGCGAAAGGCTTCGCGGTCCAGCGTGGTGGTGGGGCGCGGTGCAGAAACCTCGCTCATCAAGGCGGCGGGGCTGGCGCGTTTGGGGTTGAGCTTGAGCGGGGATGCGGATGGTGCGGAACGTCGCGGTGCCGGTGTTGGTTTGGGTGCATCCTGCGTGCTTTCGCGCGGCGCATGATAGCTGCCGGATTTGCCGCCGGTTTTAGATATAAGTCGCACACCTTCGATATGCGCACCCTTATCAACCGCCTTCAACATGTCATAGATTGTCAGCGCCGCGACGCTGGCGGCGGTTAGTGCTTCCATCTCCACGCCGGTTTGCGAAACGGTTTTGACCGTCGCGGTAATGCGATAGCCGGGCTGCGTTTCCAGTGGTACAAAATGAATCTCTGCCTTGGAAATGGGAAGCGGATGGCACAGCGGAATAAGCTCGGATGTTTTCTTGGCCGCCATGATCCCGGCAATGCGCGCGGTGGCCAGCACGTCGCCCTTTTTCGCGGTGCCGGAATTGGCGGCGTCAAACGCCTGCGCCGACAGCACAATGATCGCTTCGGCAACTGCTTCGCGCGCCGTCGCGTCCTTGGCCGAAACATCGACCATGCGCGCCGCGCCAGTATCGTCCAGATGAGTGAGTTTGCTCATGCCGGCATAATAGGCAAAACGTGGCTGCTTGTCCGCCCCAGTTTTGGCGAATGGCGGGTCTCAGCGCCGCAGCAGGGCCGCCGTTGCAGCGGCCACATCGTTCTGGCGCATCAGGCTTTCGCCGATCAGAAAGCTGGTGACGCCAGTATCCGCCAGTGCCTTCAAATCAGCCGGGGTGGACAGGCCGCTTTCTGCGACCACCAATGTGTCGGCCGCGATTTTTGGGGCAAGCGTTTTTGTCACCGCGATGTCGGTGACAAAGCTGGTCAGGTCACGATTGTTGATACCGATCATGTCGGCGCCCAGCGCGATGGCGCGGGTTAGCTCGTCCGCGTCATGCACCTCGACCAGCGCATCCATGTGCCAGTTGCGTGCGGCATCGAACAGCGCGCGCGCCTCGGCATTGTTCACCGCAGCCATGATGATGAGAATGCAATCGGCGCCCCAGCTTCGTGCCTCCGCCACCTGATAGGGCTCGAAGAGGAAATCTTTGCGCAAAACAGGCAGGGCAGTAGCGGCGCGCGCGGCGCGCAGATAAGACGGCGCGCCCTGAAATGATGGCCCATCCGTCAGAACCGAGAGACATGCGGCCCCGCCTTGTTCGTAAGCGCGGGCCAGCGATGGCGGGTCAAAATCTTCGCGGATCAAACCCTTGGAGGGGCTGGCGCGTTTGATCTCCGCAATCAGGCCGTAGGCGCCGCCCGCGCGCTTTTTCAGCAGCGCATCGCGAAAGCCGCGCGGCGGGGCGGCATCACGCGCCAATGCTGCAATCTCTTTTTCCGGTATTGCGGCTTTTGCTTGCGCAATTTCTTCGCGCTTATAAGCCGCGATTTTTTCCAGAATATTCATGCCGTCACACTTTGCGATGCGCGTACCAGTTTTTCCAATGTCGCTTTGGCAGCCCCGCTGTCGATGGCGTTTGCCGCCAGCGCCGCGCCATCGCGCAAATTGTTGGCTTTGCCCGCGATGTTCAGTGCGGCGGCGGCATTGAGCAAAACAATATCGCGGAATGCGCCGTGTTCGCCGTTCAACACGCGGGTCAGGGCGGCGGCGTTTTCATCGCGCTCCCCGCCTTTCAATTCGTTGAGTTGCGCGCGACGCAGGCCCGCATCCTCCGGCGCTATATCGCGCAACGTGATGGCACCATTTTCCAGAATGGCGGCATGCGTGATTCCGGTAGTGGTCAGCTCGTCCAGCCCGTCGCTGCCATGCACGACCCAAGCACGCTCCGCCCCCAGCCCGGCCAGAACATGTGCAATCGGTTCCACCCATTCCTTCGCATACACGCCCAAAAGCTGGCGGCGCACATGCGCCGGATTGCACACCGGCCCCAATAGGTTGAACAGGGTACGAAAGCCAAGTTCTTTGCGCACGGGGGCCACGTGTTTCATCGCGGTGTGATAGGCGGGTGCAAACAAAAAGCACAGGCCGGATTCTTTCAAACAGGCTTGTGCGCCTTCTGGTGTCTGGTCAATTTTTACGCCCAGCGTTTCCAGAACATCGGCGGTGCCGGTACGCGATGACGCGCTGCGATTGCCATGCTTGGCGACCGGCACACCGCAGGCAGCAACGACAAAGGCGCAAGCGGTGGAAATGTTTACTGTGCCGTGGCCATCGCCGCCGGTTCCGCAAAGATCAATCGCATCATCCGGCGCGGTGATGGTGCGCATCGCGGCGCGCATTGCGCGGGCGCCGCCGGTAATTTCGTCCACGCTGGGGCTGCGCTTTGCCAGCGCGGTCAGGAACGCGGCCATGTCTGGCGGCGTCACATCGCCCGCCATGATGGCGCCGACAGCGAGCGTGGAATCCGCCGCGCTCAAAACCTCGCCGCCGTTCACGCGCGCCAACAATTGCGCAAAAGAAACGATCTCACTCATACCGGCGATGCTACGCGGGCAAAATCGCGCGCGATGTCGAGGAAGTTTTTCAAAAGCGCATGGCCATGTTCGGAGGCAATGCTTTCAGGGTGAAATTGCACGCCATGCACCGGATGGGTTTTGTGCATGATGCCCATAATGGTGCCGTCATCGGTGGTGGCGGTTACATCGAGCACGGCGGGCACGCTTTGTGGCGCGACAGTCAGCGAATGGTATCGCGTCGCCTGAAAATCATTCTCAAGGCCGCGAAACACGCTTTGGTCTGTGTGATGCACCGCGCTGAGTTTGCCATGCATGGGCATGTTTGCGCGCACCACATCGCCGCCATAAGCCTGTGCGATGGCTTGATGACCCAGACACACACCCAAAATCGGCACGCGGCCACCGGCCTTTGCGATCAGATCCAGACAGATGGCCGCCTCGTTCGGCGTGCACGGGCCGGGCGACAGCACGATGGCATCGGCGTTCAGCGCCAGAGCCGCTTCGGCGCTCAGCGCATCATTGCGCTCCACGCGCACATCCGCCCCCAACTCTCCCAGATAATGGAAGAGGTTGTAGGTAAAGCTGTCATAATTATCGATCAGCAGAAGCAAAGGCGCCTACCCATGATGCGTGTGATGTTACGATTTGTGTACGCATCAAACGGCGCAAATAGCAAGACGCTAGCGCGGCGAAAGGCTTCAGACGTTGAAGGTGACGCTGAAGCAGGTGCCGCGGCCGGCGGGGTTGCGGCCCACCGTCAGTTCGCCATCCAATTGCCGCGCCAGCACGCTGACAATTTTCATGCCCAGACGGCCGCTTTTGGCGTTGGGTGAAAAATTTTCAGGAAGACCTTCGCCATCATCGCAGACCACCAATTTGCACATTTCCGTTCGCGTGAAATTTACACTGATGTGTTTGGCCCCATGTTTTCCTGCGTTAATGACAAGCTCGTTGAAGATAAGACCAATCGACTGAATCGCCGTCATGGGCAAAAGCCCGTCATCGCCTTCAACCACAATCGGCACTTCGAGGAAGGCCGAGATATCTTCGCTGAGTGCCCGCAAATAGGGCAACGCGGGTGTATTTTCAACATCGGGATCAAGATGAAAATGGCGGTGAACGCGGGCAATGGCAGCCACACGGTTGGCGGCATCTTCCAATTGTTCGGCAATTTCAGGTGAACTTGCTTCGCGCTGCTGCATCTGAAGCAGCGAGGAGACAAAGCTCAAACTGTTCATCACCCGATGGTCGATTTCCTGGGACAGAATACGGGCCTGTTCCAGTGCCTGTCTGGCTTCGAGCCGGTACTCAAGCTGATCCATGACGATGGATGCCAAGTCACGGAGTTCGTCGATCTCGTCCTGAGTGATCGTACGCGGCTTCTTGTCGATAACGCAGAGCGTGCCCAGATTGTGCCCATCGCGCGTTCGCAGCGGCACGCTGGCATAGAAGCGCAAACCGAATTCACCCGCGACAAGCGGATTGGCCAGCGCGCGCGCATCTGTTTTCGCATTGGTCAGGATGTAGGGACTGGTTTTCAGTATGGCGGATGCGCACAGTCCCGGATCGCGCCCGATTTCACGGACATCAACCCCGTGATGGGATTTGAACCAGATACGGTCTTCATCAACGATGCTGATAATCGCAATTGGCACGTTGAAACGCCGCGCGGCGATGGCAGTGATACGGTCGAACTCCCCGTCCGCCGGTGTATCGAGAATGTCATAGCGCTTCACCGCCGCGATGCGCGCCGGTTCGTTATCGGGAATGATGTCCTGGCCAACAGCAGACATTCGCCGTTCCGTAATTGTTCACATTGCAGGCTGCCAGCGGCAGCCCCCCAGAGCCTGAATTGTACAATACCGGGCTGTGCGGGTCGATTCGGTATTTTGGACTTGGTTGCCACGAATTAAGCATGGCTGATCAGGCGCCTGCTGGAAAAGCCGCTGGTTTCAATCAGTTACGGGCAGGCACTCAAGCCTCAGTCCAGGGTTAATGCCGTTGCGAAAACACGCCGGGAACTGAAGTTCTGGTCTTCCTGAATGATACCG
>JBDZUY010000027.1:0-15565 GCA_040255365.1 Hyphomicrobiales bacterium | reverse complement strand
TGCCGTTGCGAAAACACGCCGGGAACTGAAGTTCTGGTCTTCCTGAATGATACCGGCAAACAGAATACGATCAGCGTCCCGTACTGCCTTTGTCATGCTGATGCTCTGAACCGGCTTGATGATGCTGTCGATCAGCTTGCCATCGGGTGCATGAAGCATGACCTGCATCTGGCGATATTGACTGCCAAGAAGAAGGCTACCGCCGCCGCGAAGCGCGCGCGCGTCGTAGAGATCAGTAATTTTCAGTTTGGTGGGCGCGGAAAATTGCCCGCCCTGGTATTTTTCCTGAGCAAAAGAACGCCAGCTATATCTTCCACTGATGCGAACAACACCATCGTCCGCCACCGCCATCGGATAGGGCTTGTGCGAGACTTTTACCTTTATCTCTGCCTTGGTCAGCGTCTGGCCGGGACGCACATAGCTGACATGCGTGTCGTGTGCGTAGCCGTCTTTCACGCTGAATTGCGCGATCAATCCATCTGCGGTTTTTAACAGGTGATGCACTTCTACCTGCTTGTTCTTGGTGCAGTAGCTGCTTTCCGCCTGGGCATCGCCCTTGTCATCCAGCCAGACCAGATAACCGCACAATTGACCGCCGGTCATTCGCGATCCGGCAGCAACAAGGCGCTGGTCATCGTCTATCGCCGCCGCCCAAAAAAACGTTGGGTCCGGCTTTTCGTAGATGTTGTGCTGCCATACAAGCTCGCCATTTTCATCAAGCCTGACAATCCAGCCCTTGTTTTCGCTGACGGCGAAATATCCGCCGCCCGGAATTGGCACGATGTCGCGAAGCGCCCGTGTCACATAGGTGCCGTTATATCCATCCCAAGTCCAAATGACCGCACCGTCGCGATCAAGTTTCTTCACCATGCCATGCTGGCCGCGATGTGCGCCTGTCGAACCAGCAATTACCAGCCCGCCATCGGGACCGGCAGTCGTGGCGAGTGGAAGGAATGTTTGCGGCAATGTGGTTTCCCACGCAGTCTGTATGCGGGTGAAGGGGCCGGGCCCCTTTTCAACCGTTTTGACGGGTTGGGCTTTGCTGGGGGATGGCGTTTTGGCGGCTTGGATTATTTTGCTGTCGTCAGGTTGGGGTGAACCAACAAGCATGCCAAGAATTGGCCCGGCGATTAAGGTCGTGGCGAAGACCGTGACAGCGGCCATCTTGCCGCTCATGTGTGTGGCTTTGCGCAAACCGTCCCACGCCAGCAAGGCGCCGCCAGCAGCCAATGCGAGTATGCCAAAGGCCATGACAAGTGGATTGGTTGCCGGATCCACAAGCTGCACCAGCGCATAGATGGCAGCATAAAGACCGCCCCCTGCTACGACTTTGAGCCATGCCTTGCGGCGCAACTGCGATGCATTGGCGCTGTTGGTGTCATTATCGTCGGCCATGATGCCCCTCTCATTTCCGGCAGCAGCCATAATTGCTGAGTGCACAGGCAATACAAGCCCAAAGCCTGATTTCCGCGATTTTTGTGCATTTTCGCGGCGCTTACGCATCGTATCGTTGACAGCAGGTGGGGGCGCTTTCCTATTGGCCTATGTTGCGCACGAAAGTGATTCCCCGCGCCAGACGCGCAAAGCAGGACAGGCGGCCTGACACAGGACAGAGCCGGGCCGGTATTGTGTTCTGGCTGGTTGTGGTGCTGGCCGTCACGGTGGGCGGGTATCGCGCCGTCAGCGGGCTACCCGCACTTGTGGGTGTGCTGGTTCCCTCTGGTCTGATGGCGGCCGAGGCGGGGCCAATTGTGCCGGTGTCGCATATGGTCGTACCACTTAAACTGGATGGCATGACAAGCCGCTATTCCCCGGCGGTGCTGAGCCCGGTTTCCGGGCGCGGCTATCCCGCATGGCTGACGGCGCGCATCCGCTTTGCAAAGGATTGGTCTGCCGGATCGGGCAGTGATGCGCCCGCGCGCAAACCCGTCATCGCCATTGTCATTGATGATCTGGGCACAAACCCGGCGGCAACGCGCCGCGCCATCGCGCTACCCAAAGCGGTAACGCTTTCGTTTTTGCCCTATGCGCAAACCACGCCCGCGCTGGCACGTGCCGCAAGCCGGGCAGGCCATGAAGTGATCGTGCATGTGCCGATGCAGCCCATTGGCCGCGAAGATCCCGGCCCAATGGCACTGACCACCGCGCAGGACGCGCAACAAATTGTACAGCGGCTGGATTGGGCGCTGGCGCGTGTGCCCGGCCATGCCGGCATCAACAATCACATGGGCAGCAAATTTACCGCCGATGCACGCGCTCTTGTTCCGGTGATGGAGACATTGGCGGACAGGCATTTGTTCTTTTTCGATTCGGTCACATCGCCGCGCTCGGTCGTGGTGCCGCTGGCGCATGCCTTTGGCGTCGCCAGCGAAGGGCGCGATGTGTTTCTGGATGACGTGCAAACCACAGATGCGGTTGAGGTGCAGCTTGCAGAACTGGCGGCCATTGCGCGCCATCAGGGCGTGGCCATCGCCATTGGTCATCCGCATGATGTGACGCTTGATGTGCTGGCAGAATGGGCCAGCAGGACGGCAGCGCAGGGGCTGACATTGGTGCCGGTCAGCGAAGCGATCCGCCTGAAGACGCGGCGCGCGGCCCTGAAACAGCTTGCTGTGAAATAATCACTGCCCGCGTTTGGCGATGGAGGCATAGCGCACCGCTTCTTCGGCGGCTGCCATCAAGGCTTTGGCCTTGTTGACGCTCTCCTGATATTCGGCTTCGGGATCGCTGTCGGCGACAACGCCGCCGCCCGCCTGCACATACATCATGCCGTCTTTGACAACGGCGGTGCGCAGAACGATGCAGGTATCCATCGACCCATTGGCCGCGAAATAGCCCACGGCACCGGCATAAACCGCGCCGCGCTTTTCCTTTTCAAACTCGTCGATGATCTGCATCGCACGGATTTTTGGCGCACCGGATAGCGTGCCCGCGGGCAGGCCCGCCGCCAGCGCATCCACCGCGTCCAGGCCATCACGAATGTGCCCCTCCACATTGGACACCAGATGCATCACATGGCTGTAGCGTTCGATGAAAAAACTGTCGGTCACACGCACATCGCCGGTCTGTGCGACACGGCCCACATCATTGCGCCCCAGATCTAGCAGCATCAGATGTTCGGCGCGTTCCTTGGGATCGGCCATCAGATCAGCGGCCAATGCCGCGTCTTCGGCTGCGTCGCGTCCGCGTTTGCGCGTGCCCGCGATGGGGCGGATCGTCACCACACCATCGCGCAAGCGCACCAGAATTTCCGGGCTGGAACCGACAATCGCAAAACCGGGAAACGCGAGGTGGTAGAGAAATGGCGACGGGTTGAGACGGCGCAGCGCGCGATACAACGACAGCGGCGGCAGGGTGAACGGACGGCGAAAACGCTGGCTCGGCACCACCTGAAAAATATCGCCTGCGCGGATGTATTCCTTCGCGCGCTCCACAATGGCGAGATATTCGTCATGGCTGGTGTTGGATTCGATGGCCGCATTGGCGGGCAGATTGTCCGGCACATGCGGCGCGGCGGGCGTGGGCCGTTCAATATCGGCGATTGTGTCCATCACCCGTTCGCAAGCCCGTGCATAGGCAGCGCGTGCATCCAGCCCGTCTTCCGGCCAGACCGGCGAGACGATGATGATCTCGTCGCGAATCGTATCGAAAATCGCGGTAATCGACGGGCGGGCCAAAATTGCATCGGGCAGGTTCAGCGGATCGGGCGGGGCAGCGCCCAATGTCTCGATAAACCGCACCGTGTCGTAACCCAGATAGCCGAACAGCCCCACCGCCATCGGCGGCAGCGCGTCAGGCAAATCCATTTTTGTTTCAGCCAAAAGCGCGCGCAAGGATTTAAGCGGTGCGTCCGCGTCCGGCGCGGGCACAAACACACCCGGGTGGCTGCGCGCATTGCGGTTGATTTGCGCCGCACCATTGATGCAACGCCAGACCAGATCGGGTTTCAAGCCGATGATCGAATAACGTCCGCGGGTTTCGCCGCCTTGCACGCTTTCGAACAAAAATGAATTGTCGCGCCCTTCGCCCAATTTCAAATAGGCCGAGACAGGCGTTTCCAGATCGGCAATCAGCCGCGCATAGACAACCTGCGGCTTACCGGCGGCATAAACATCCGCGAAGCCTGTAAAATCGGGTTCGATGGCCATCGGTCTTTACTCAACATGTCCTCACGAATTTTCGCCGATGACGGTTTCAACATTTTTCTGGTTTATGGTTACGCCCAATTTGTTACGCGAGGCCGTCGCAAGCAGAACCGCAAAGTCGCCAGCCATCTGCTGGCTGAGTTGGTCAATGCCGCTCTGCAATTCTGGCGAATCAATCTGAATATTGGGGTGTGCAACACCTGTAACCAGAGCAATGACGAAATTCTCACCATCCGCCGTGTTGCCATAAATTGCGCTGGCAGGTTTGACGGCAAAAATTTTCTCCATCAATTCGGGCGAGAAATTTGCGCTTTGTGTATTGCGCAACATGCCATCACTTTGTTGCACCTTGACGCCAAGTGTTTTGGCGGCGCTTTCAAGACTGCCTGACTTTTCTGCTTCGGTTGACAATTTTTTGGCAAGGTCTTCGAGTTGCTTTTTGCGCTGTTCGGCCTGCCACATCGCGGCAACTTTCACACGCACACTATCCAGCGGTTTCAGTTTTGGCGGCGTTACGCCATCGACCTTCAACACGAAACTTGTGCCATCCTTGACCTGGAATGGATCGCCTTCCATGCCGATATCGGCGGCGAAGACCTGTTTCATAAATTCTGCATTATCGGGCACGTCGGCTTTTTTGCCATCGGGCGTCATGCCTTGTGCATCCACGGCCGGGATTTTGTGAACATGCATACCCGCCTTCTGCGCCGCTTCTGCCAAATTTGCACCGCCTGAGGCTGCATCTTCATACGCATTCGTCACATCGACGATTTTTGCGGCCGCCAATTGATCGGCGATCTCTTTTTTCAGAGCGGGCGTTGCTTCTTCCAGTGTGGTGATTTTTTCGGGCGTAATTTTCGTGACATGCAGAAGCACATAGCCAAAGCTGCTTTTGATTGGCGCACTGACCCCGCCTTCGTTCAGGGCAAAGGCGGCCTTGCCGCGATCTTCGCCAAGATCGGCTTGCACCAAAGTGCCCAGCTTTATGTCGTCAGGCTTCAGCTTGCGTTCGGTGGCGATGGTTTCAAAGCTGGTGCCCGCGTCAATCTTGGCCTTGGCCGCTTTGGCAGATGCTTCGTCTTTAAAGGTAATCTGTTCGATATCGCGCTTTTCGGGAATGCGATATTGCGAACGGCGCACTTCGTATTCCTGTTTGATCTGCTCGTCGGTGACCTTGACCTGGTCCCTTACGTCCGCCGGAGAGACGCTTGCATAGGTTAGCTGGCGATATTCCGGCGTGCTGAAAATATTGGCATGCGCTTTTTCGTACGCGGCAAGTGTTTTGTCGTCGGGATCACTTACGCTTCCTGCGGCGCTGGCTGGCATAACAACGTAATGCACCGCGCGCGCTTCGTTGAGATACGAAAACAGGGCTCTGACATAACCCGCTGGCATCTTGAAGCCATTACGAACGGCACTCAAAAGCTGTTCGCGGGCGCCATCGGAGCGGATTGCGGCAATAAAGGTCTGCTCGGTAAAACCGGAATCGGCAATGATGCGCTGAAAGGTTTGCCGGTCAAACGTGCCAAGCGGGCCATTAAAGGCTGCGACTCCGCGAATTTGGCTGGCCACGGCTTCATCGCTCAGGGTCAGGCCGTGGCGTTGCACAATCTGATCCAGTGCGGCGCGGCTGATCAGGCTTTGCAGGGTATCCTGCCCCAATCCCATGGCGTGGGCCTGTTCATTGGTGATCGTGGTGCCGCGCTGGTTGCTCTCATTGCGAATGCGGTTCTGGTATTCGGTGCGGAACTGCTCGACCGAGATCTTGACCTTGCCCACGCTGGCAACCGCCGTATCAGTATTGCCGGTGAAAATGTCGGCAATACCCCACATGCCAAAGCTCAACGCCAGCAGACCCAGGAATATGGATGAAACCCAGGACTTCGACATTTTGCGCATTTGCTGAAGCATGACTAAATCCAGACGTGTTTAAGACGATATGTGGCGGTAAACGGCGGCGGATGATAGGGAGAGGCCCCAAATACAGCAAGGCAGCCCCGGCTTTTCTCCTGATTTGAGGCTGTTTGCACGACCACGAAGAGGATGGCAATGCGCCCACTGATCGCCGGTAACTGGAAAATGCACGGACTGGCAAAAAGCCTGGCCGAGATCGAGAAATTGGCCAGCACTTTGGCGGCCACGCCAGCTGAGTGCGATGTGCTGATCTGCCCGCCAGCCAGCCTGCTGACGCGCGCCGCAGAAGCCGCTGGTGAACACATTCTCATTGGTGGACAAGATTGCCATACCGAGGATGGCGGCCCCTTTACGGGCGATATCAGCGCCGAAATGTTGAAGGATGCGGGCGCAAGCCATGTGATTGTTGGCCATTCCGAACGCCGTCAGGCGCATGGCGAAACAGATGCCATCGTCGCTGCCAAGGCAAAGGCCGGCTGGCGGGGCGGGCTTGGCGTCATTATCTGTGTGGGTGAGACAGAGGCCGAGCGCGATGCGGGCAAGGCATTGGATGTCGTGGCCGGTCAGATTGCCGGCTCGGTGCCGCAAGGGGCGCTGGCCGCGCTGACCGCCATCGCCTATGAGCCGGTCTGGGCCATCGGCACGGGAAAAACGCCGACCCTGGAAGAAATCGAGGCCATGCATGGTCATATCCGTGCCCGGCTCGAAGCGCATATGGATTCCGAGGGAGCGGACATGCGCATCCTTTATGGCGGTTCGGTAAAGCCGGGCAATGCTGCCGAGATATTAAAAATTGCAGAGGTCGGCGGCGCGCTGGTCGGTGGCGCCAGTCTGAAAGCCACAGATTTTCATTCAATTATCGCGGCTGTAACCGGGAAAAGTTAACCAATTCTTCCCACAATTTCTTAATCCGTGGATGCGATCTTGGTGCCAGCAATGTGGCATTGGTGGGTGGCTTCGACGGGATGTCTCGACTTTCCTACGATACGGCGGAAGTTCTTGTGTACGACCCCGTGACGGGCAACCGCACGGCCACACGCGCAGCGTTGTACAATCTTGGTTTCCGTAAAATTGAAACGGTCGGCGCACTGGATGCGTTTGCCTCGTCACTGCGGCGCAAACCGCCCGATTTGGTGTTGTGTGAAGCGCAAGGCGCCGATACCGAATTGTGCACGATGATTCAGAACATGCGCCAAAGCGCAGAAGGCTATAACCCGTTCATCGTTGTGATCGTGACGGCGTGGGACAATTCCAACGCGCTTGTGCACCGCGTTTTGAATTCTGGCGCGGATGATCTTTTGCTGCGGCCGTTCTCCGCGGCCATTCTGGCACAGCGCATCTGGGCGCATATCGAACGGCGCAAAGGCTTTGTCATCACGTCCGAATATGTCGGCCCCGACCGGCGTGCGGATTCTGCACGCCCCTCCGATGTGGAGCTGTTTACACCGCCAAATTCGCTGCAGATGAAGGCAAAGGAACGGCTAACCGAAAACGCCGCGATGCAGCGGCTGGATAGCGAATTGAAAACAGCACGTCACAAGCTGACAAGCGAGAAGCTGCGCCGTGATGCGTTTCAGGTTTGTATTCTGTGGCGCCTGGTTCAGGACGCGGCCCCCAAAAGCCGCAAATATGATGGCGAAATGGAGAAGTTGAAAATCATCGCGAGCAACATCTCCAAGCGCTGCCTTGATACCGATTATGAGGCAGCGGTGGAATGGTGCGATTCCATTCTCTCCGCGGTGGACAATCTGCGCGAAGGCGAAGACCGCAATGCGGCGATGCATCTTCTGGGGCATGCTGCGCTGGGCCTGAACCGGGTGTTCGATACCGAAAAATCCTCGGCTGAACATTTGAAGGAAATCGAAGCCACGGTGGCGATCATCAAGGCGCGCCATCAGACAGCGATGGCGTCGTAACGCTTAGCCGATCAGTTTTTGCGCGTTCAGTTGCGCCGTCCAATGGGCCAGCCGTTCTTTCAGCAGCACGGGAATAAGCAGCGCATTGTCGTCGTTCACCACCTCCAGAACCTCGAAGGTGAGGCCGGATTCGCCATGCGTGTTCCACGCATCCTGCAATGCACGATTGTGATGGTTTCCCTACTTTAGCTGAAACCAGATGCCGTTTGCCTGGCTATCCACATTGCGTGATGCCGCGATCCAGGAATCCCCGCTTGCCGCATAGCGCACGGCGACGATGCCCTGACGGATCTCGCGTTCCTTGTATTCGCGGATCAAATCTTTCTTGCGTGACGTAGCCATGTCCGCCACTTATCACAAACAGCCTTATCCGAAAAAGTGAAAACTGCTTGCCCGTTCGCGTTCGTCCTGGAATGTGTGGGCACGCACCCGCAGCAGATCACGGCGCGCCACCAGCCCCACCAGGGCCTTGGTTGTGCGGTCGATAACCGGCACGCGGCCAACATTGGCGACTGCCATGCGATCCGCGAGGACGCCCACCAATTCGTCGCTATAACCAATCAGCGTAGTGTCGGGGTGCTGATGGCCCGCGATTTTCTCGTTTTCATCAAAGCCTTCACGGGTCCAGCGCAAAACATCGGCACGCGAAATCATGCCCGTAACGCGCTGTGCATCATCCACGACGGGATAGCTTTTGTGGCGCTTTTTCTCTTCAGCATGCTCGAAAAAATTGATGGCTTCGCGGATTGTGATGGAACTCGAAAGACTGTCCGCCGGTTTGGCCATAATGTCAGCAACGCGCATCACGTCGAACGGATCAACAGTATATTCGCGGGTCAGGTGCAGACCGCGCCGGGCAATCCGCTCGGTCAGGATGGAACGGCGCATCAACAGCACGGTCACGACAAACGCAGCAACCGAGGCCGTCATCACCGCGGGCATGATGTGCATATTGCCCGTCAGTTCCACGGCGAACATCGTGGCCGTCAATGGTGCGCGCATGGTGCCGCCCAGAATGGCCGTCATGCCGATCAGTGCCCAAAAACCGGGATCGCCAAACGGAAGAATATGCGCGGCGATGGCACCCAGTGCGCCACCCATGATCAGAAGCGGGGCCAGAACACCGCCCGACGTGCCGGAGGAGAGCGCGACAATCCAGATCACCATCTTGCCGATCAGCAGTGAGGTCGCGGCATGCAGGCCGACCGAACTGTGCAGCAGCTCGCGAATGCTGTCGTAACCCACACCCAATATGGACGGATCAATCCAGCCGCCAATACCCACAACAATGCCGCCAATGGCCGGCCACCACATCCAGTGAACAGGTAATTTGCGGAACCCGTCTTCCACGCCATAAAGGCAGATGGTCATCAATGCTGATTGCAGCCCGGCAACAACTCCGGCCACGGCACACAGGGCAAGACCCCACCACGGCATAATCGCCAGACCGTCATACGGAAAAATGGCACCGCCGCCCAAAACCAGCGGGCGCAGCAGGCTGGCGACAAGCGAGGCGACAGCGACGGGCACAAAGCTGCGCGGCTTCCATTCAAACAACAGCAATTCAACCGCCAGAAGAATGGCGGCGATGGGCGTGTTGAAAACGGCGGTCATGCCCGCGGCGGCACCGGCCACCAGAAGCGTTTTGCGTTCCGGAGAACTCAGTTGAAACATTTGCGCGAACAACGAGCCGAGCGCACCGCCCGTCATGATGATCGGGCCTTCGGCACCGAACGGCCCACCACTACCAATCGCGATGGCAGACGACAGCGGTTTCAGAATGGCCACTTTGGGTTCAATGCGGCTGCGGCCAATCAAAATGGCTTCGATCGCTTCGGGAATACCGTGGCCACGAATTTTGTCCGAGCCAAACCGTGCCATCAGCCCGACGATCAGACCGCCTACGACCGGGATCGCAATTGTCCAGGCGGGAAGCGATACGTCAGAGAATGAGGGCAGGTGTGTGTCGAAGGTCTGAAAATAGGCGAAATTCGTCACCACCGCGATCAGCTTCAAAAGCACCCAGGCGGCGGCCGTGCCAAAGCCGCCCGTGACGACCGCCATCAGGCTGAGCAGCAAAATACGCGGCGTCGTGGTGAAATCGCGTAAGGTGTCTTTGCCGGGCGTTGGAGTTTTAGACGCGCCTGTCATGGTTTTATCGCTTGTTGAATGAGAGTTGGCGCTGTTTATATCGTGCCGCGATATAAATCAACGCGCTGTTTTTGCGCGAAAAAGACGCGAGGTGGTATGACCCGGCGCAAAGCACCGAACCGTTCCGGCAAAGCACTGATGGGCAAGGCACATATGAACAAAGCGCTGGCGCAGGGCGATTATCAGCTTCTGGCGCAATTTCGCGGCGTGTTGCGCCAATTTTTGGCGTTCAGTGAGGCGGCGGCCCATGACGCGGGTTTGACCGCACAGCAGCATCAGGCGCTTCTTGCGCTCAAAGCGATGCCGGGTGATGCGCCGGTCACGGTGGGTGCGCTGGCCGCTCAATTGGGTATTCATCACAATAGCGCTGTCGGGCTGGTCAACCGGCTGGCGGCCGCCCGGCTTTTGCAGCGGCGTCCCGATCCGGCGGATGGGCGGCGCGCCACATTGGTACTGACAGCAAAGGCGGAACGCGCGCTGGCCACGCTGACTGCGGCGCACCGCGATGAATTGCGCCGTCTGACGCCGTTGCTGAAACCGCTACTCACCGAAATCGGCGAAGAAGATTAGGGCGTGCCTGCGTTCCCGTTCGCGCTATCCACGCCCCCTTGGGGCCGTGTTATAAGAACGCCATGAACGATATGACCTCACAGTACGCCGCGCCGGATGCGGCGCTCAGTTTCGGCCCCGATGCAAAGGCGCAGGTGCGTTTTGGCAATGCCGAGAAGCTCGCCATCATTGCCGGGCCGTGCCAGCTCGAAAGCCGGGCGCATGCGCTGGAGATGGCATCGGCGCTGAAAGAGATCGCGGCCAAGGCTGGTGTTGGGCTGGTTTACAAAACCAGTTTCGACAAGGCGAACCGCACCAGCCAGTCGGGCAAACGCGGCTTGGGGCTGAAGGCATCGCTGCCGATCTTTGCCGAAATCCGCGAGAGCCTGGGTCTAGCCGTGCTGACCGATGTGCATGAGCGCGAACAATGCGCGCCTGTCGCCGAAGTGGTGGACGTGTTGCAGATACCGGCCTTCCTCTGCCGCCAGACGGATTTGCTGATTGCGGCGGCTGAGACCGGCAAGATTGTGAATGTAAAGAAAGGCCAGTTCCTCGCGCCGTGGGATATGAAAAACGTGATCGCCAAGATTACGGGCGCGGGCAATGCAAAGGTGCTGGTGACCGAACGCGGCGCCAGCTTTGGTTACAACACCTTGGTGGTGGACATGACCGGGCTGCCGGTGCTGGCCAGCTTTGGCGCGCCGGTGGTGATCGACGCGACCCATGCGGTGCAAAAACCCGGCGGGCAGGGCACGTCATCGGGCGGCAATCGCGAAATGGCGCCCTATATTGCGCGCGCCGCGGTGGCGGCTGGCGTGGCCGGTGTGTTCATCGAAGTGCATGAAGACCCCGATCATGCGCCGTCGGACGGGCCGAACATGCTGGATATCAAAACCGTGCCCGCGCTGCTTGATGATCTCATCGCCATCGACGCGATTGTGAAACGGGCGCAGTAGCAGGCATTGATTCGCGCTTTATGCGTCATGGCCGTCCTTGTGGCGGCCATCCATAAACACAGATGGCGTCAAAGTTTTCCGGGTTCGTGATCATGGATCCCCGGCACAGGGCCGGGGATGACAGATAGTGTGTAATTGGATGGCCCGCATTTGCTGGCCATTACAGCAAAGGGTGAAGCGCGTGGTAAGCGCCGCTTACATCGCCAGCGCGGAGATCACGCCAAAGAACGCCAGCAGCAGGTTCAGCAACATCGCTACTGCGCCAATCGAAAACCCGACGCTGCGTTTTTTCGGGTCGGCCATATAGCCCTGCATGTAGATGATGCGTGCGATGATCCAGACAGCACCCAGAATGGCTGGGATGTAACCGCCGAAATACAGCGCCGCCAGCCACAGGCTACCGAGAAACACTGGCATTGCTTCCAACGTATTGAGATGTACGCGGATCGCACGTTCCAGCATGGGATCGCCGGTTTGCGCAGGCGCGGCAATCCCGCATTTTCCGCGCACCTGACCGACGCGGATAATCATGTACATGTAAAGAACCAGCGCGAGCAGCGTAACAAGCGCGGTGTAAAGCATGTCCGGTGCGGCAATCGACATCATGTCCCCCCAAGGGTTTGGTGGCAGGCCGACTCAAAACCGGCCCCTCAGGGCTAGCGTAGCGGATTTATGCGTGCTGCCTATTCAGCGGCCATCAAAATTGCGTCAAGCCGGGCCACTTCTTCGGCCAGCTTGCGCTCGTCTTTTGGCTGGGTGCGGGCGGGGCTCGGTGCGCGCGCGGCATCAAGGCCGTGTGGGATGGCAAAGAACAGGGCCGAAAAGGCCGAGGCCGGCAGGCGGTCTTTGGGGGTTAAGTCTGGGGTGGCTTGGTCTTTGGTCTGGTTTGGCATTGGGGGACGGAACTCCATGTTGTGTGCTCAAACGATCCCCCCGCCAGCGCGGCGCTGATCTGCGAATTTTGTGGCGAGAATGTGACGCGCTTGAAGGCGCGCGCCGCTTCGCTTAGAACCGCGGCCCTGTGCAGGAGCCAAAAATGACCGCCATTGTCGATATTACCGCCCGCGAAATCCTGGATAGCCGGGGAAACCCGACCGTTGAGGTTGAGGTTCTACTGGAAGATGGGGCGTATGGTCGCGCGGGCGTGCCGTCCGGCGCATCCACGGGCGCACACGAAGCGGTGGAGCTACGCGATGGCGGCGCACGCTATGGCGGCAAGGGTGTCGAAAAAGCGGTTGCTGCCGTCAACACCGAGATATTTGACGTGCTGAGCGGCCTGGACGCCGAAGATCAGACACGCATCGACGAACTGATGTGCAGGCTTGACGGCACAGACAACAAATCCCGCCTTGGCGCGAATGCCATTCTTGGTGTGTCGCTGGCGGTCGCGAAGGCGGCGGCGGAGGCTTCTGGCCTGCCGCTTTATCGCTATGTCGGCGGGGCACAGGCCCGCGTGCTGCCGGTGCCGATGATGAACATCGTCAATGGCGGTGCCCATGCGGACAACGCCATCGACATTCAGGAATTCATGATCATGCCGGTCGGTGCGCCCAGTTTTGCCGAAGGTCTGCGCATGGGCGCGGAAATTTTCCACGCGCTGAAAAAAGAATTGTCGGCCGCCGGGCACAACACCAATGTCGGCGACGAGGGCGGCTTTGCCCCGGCACTGAAAAGCGCGGATGAGGCGCTGGGTTTTGTGATGCGTGCCATCGAAAAGGCCGGCTACAAACCGGGCGATGATGTCGGGTTGGCGCTGGATGCGGCCTCAACTGAATTCTTCAAAGATGGCAAGTATGTGCTTGAAGGTGAAGGTAAAACGCTGGATACCCATGGCATGGTCAAGCTCTATGAAGACCTTTGTAGCCGCTATCCGATCCTGTCCATCGAAGATGGCATGGCCGAAGATGATTGGGATGGCTGGGCTGCGCTGACCAAAGCGCTGGGCAACAAAATCCAACTCGTCGGCGACGATTTGTTTGTCACCAATACCAAACGCCTGAAGACGGGTATCGACAAACGCATCGCCAACTCCATTCTGGTAAAGGTCAATCAGATCGGCACGTTGACGCAGACTCTTGAGGCCGTGGATATGGCGCATCGCGCGTCTTATACAGCCGTGATGAGCCACCGTTCCGGCGAAACGGAAGATTCCACAATTGCCGATCTGGCGGTCGCGACGAATTGCGGGCAGATCAAGACGGGCTCGCTGGCGCGCTCCGAACGTGTTGCCAAATACAACCAGCTTTTGTGCATTGAAGGCGAGTTGGGCGACCAGGCAATCTATGCCGGGCGGGGTGCTTTGCGCGGCGCTAAATCTTAACGGCGCGGCCGAAAAAATCTTAATTTCGGGGTTGCGAATCGATTTGTCTTGACCTTGCGAATCACCATGTGATTCGTTGGCCTCATGCGAATCAGACGTAGCGTTACGCGCATGTTCAGCGCTCTTGTCTTCCCTGCAATCTGCGGGGCCGCTATCGTTTATTTCGGCTATTACACCGTCTGGGGCACACGCGGGCTTTTGGTGCTGAACGATACAAACGCGCATCTGGCCATACGCACCGAGCAACTCACAGCGTTGAAGTCACAGCGGGCGCATCTTGAACGGCGCATCAAATTGCTGGAACCGGGTTCGGTCGATCCCGACCTTTTGGAAGAGGTAGCACGTCAGCAATTGCTCGATGGCGTGCAGGGCCAGATTGTGGTGCCGCGCAAAACCCCATAGCCGTTTCGCGCCCTATGCTATCATCCGTGCAAAGCTGATATTTCGTCACAGCTTGCCAAACGTCCGGGCTCTTGCCAAAACCGGGTGCGTCCACGCTTATTAACTCCGGACAGGAGATATCAGACATGGCAGAGGCGAAAGCCGGCCAAGGGTCCACATCGCAGAAATCAGCGCCCAAGGGCGAAGATGCTGCACTGCAAAAGAAATTCTATCACGACATGCTGCTGATCCGCCGCTTCGAGGAGAAGGCGGGCCAGCTTTATGGCATGGGGCTGATCGGCGGTTTCTGTCACCTTTATATTGGGCAGGAGGCCGTCGTTGTCGGCATGCAGGCCGCGCTGACCGAGGGCGATCAGGTCATCACCGCCTATCGCGACCACGGCCATATGCTGGTGACCGGCATGGACCCCAAAGGCGTGATGGCCGAATTGACGGGCCGCGAGACGGGCTACTCAAAGGGCAAGGGCGGCTCGATGCACATGTTCTCTGCCGAGAAGTATTTCTATGGCGGGCATGGCATTGTTGGCGCGCAGGTGCCGCTTGGAACGGGGCTGGCCTTCGCAAGCAAATACAAAAAGACCGGCGCGGTGACCCTGACCTATTTTGGTGATGGCGCGGCCAATCAAGGCCAGGTGTACGAAAGCTTCAACATGGCCGAGCTTTGGAAGCTGCCGGTCGTCTATGTGATCGAGAACAACCAATACGCGATGGGCACATCGGTAGAACGCTCCAGCGCCGAAACAGAATTTTACAAGCGCGGCGCATCGTTCAACATTCCCGGCGAACAGGTGGATGGCATGGATGTCGAAGCGGTTTATGCCGCAGGGCAAAAGGCAGTGAAATCATGCCGCGATGGCAATGGCCCGACCATCCTGGAGATGAAGACCTATCGCTATCGTGGGCATTCGATGTCTGATCCGGCGAAATACCGTAGCCGCGAAGAGGTGCAGTCGGTGCGCGACAAGCGCGACCCGATTGAGCATTTCGGGCAAAAGCTGATCGCGCGCAAACTCGCTACGGAAGACGATCTAAAAGCCATGGACAAAGAGATCCGGCAAATCGTCAATCATGCGGCCGAATTTGCAACCGAAAGCGCCGAACCCCACGCGGACGAACTTTACACGGACGTTTTGGCATAGATATGGCTACTCAAATTCTCATGCCCGCTTTGTCGCCCACGATGGAAGAGGGCACGCTTGCCAAATGGCTGGT
>JBDZUY010000055.1:0-8684 GCA_040255365.1 Hyphomicrobiales bacterium | reverse complement strand
GAGCACCAGATTCCTAATCTGGGGGCCAGAGGTTCGAATCCTCTCGGGGTCGCCATTTTGTCTGCGCGCCGCCGCCGGCCAACCCGGCGCGCAGCTAAAGCCGCTGCCACGGCACGATGGTGCTGCGGCCATTGCCCATGCGCAGTGCGGAAATTTCAAACACACGCGCCAGTGCTTCGTCAGACAGAGCTTCATGCGGCGCACCGCTGGCGGCCACCGCGCCATTGCGAAGCACCAACACATTGTCGCAATAGCGTGAGGCCAGCGCCAGATCATGCAACGTCACAATCACCGCAACACCGCGCGCCGCCTCATCACGCAACAATTCCATCAATCGCAATTGATGCGCCGGGTCCAGATGCGCCGCCGGTTCATCGGCCAGCAGCACCGATGCCTTTGTTGCCAGCGCACGCGCCATCAACACACGCGCGCGCTCACCGGCGGAAAGCTCGTCCAGCCTGCGTTCGGCAAAGCGGGTCGCATCGCACCGCGCCAGGGCATCATCCACCGCCGCCAAATCCGCATCACTCAGCGGTGCCAAACTTGTGCGATGTGGCAAACGGCCCAGCGCCACAATGCGGCGCACTTTCACCGGCCAATGCGCCTGTGCACCTTGCGGCAGATAGGCCAGTTTGCGGGCCAGCTCTTCGCGCGGCCAATCAGCCAAGACGCGATCCAGCACACGCACCTCACCACTTTTTACGGGTAGAAGATTGAGTGCCACGCGCAGCAGCGTGGTTTTGCCCGCGCCATTGGGGCCGACCAATCCCGTCACCTGCCCCTTTTGAAAAGCTGCCGTCACGGCATTCAGCGCAACGCGCCCGCCATAGGCAGCCGTAACATTGTCGAGGCTTAAAACCGCGCTCATGGTTCGCGCCGCATTTGCAAAATCAGCCAGATGAAAAACGGTGCGCCCAGCATCGCTGTCAGTACGCCAAGCAACAACTGGCCATCCGGTGCCAGCACACGCACCGCGACATCGGCGGCCGCGACAAGCGCCGCACCGCCAAGCGCGGATGGCACAATCAACCGCGCCGGTTCATAGCCATAAAACGGGCGCAAAATATGCGGCACCACAAGCCCGACAAAACTCACCGCGCCCGCCGCCGCCGTCGCCGCGCCCGTTGCCAACGCCACACCGACCACAACTTTGCGCCGTACGCTGTGCACATTGATGCCAAGACTGTGCGCGGCTTCTTCGCCAAGCGTCAGCGCATCCAACCCGCGCGCCGCGCTCATCAACAATGCGATACCGGCCAATGTCAGCGGCGCTGCAAAGTAAAGATCGCTCATTGTGCGATCCTTCAGCGAACCCAACATCCACAACACCATCTCGCTCATTGCGTATGGATTGGGCGCGAATGAAAGCGCCAGTGCGGTCAGCGCCGTTGCCAGACTGGCAATTGCAACACCGGCCAATATCAGCGCCATCACGCTGGCGCCCGCGCGCGACAACGCATAAAGAATGGCGGCCGCGGCCAGCGCACCAGCAATGGCAAAGGCGGGAAGCAGCGCCGCGCTCACCGCCGTCAGCCCGAAATAAATCGCGATCACTGCGCCAAACCCGGCCGACGATGTCACGCCCGTTACACCGGGCTCTGCCAAAGGATTGCGGAACAAACCCTGCAACGCCGCACCGCTTGCACCCAATGCGCCGCCCACTACCAGCGCCAGCAGCGCGCGCGGCAGACGCACATCCTGTGCAATGATCGACGGCAAACCGTGACCGGAAAACAAGCCGCCCGCGATCTGGCCCATCGACATGCCAGACGGCCCGACAAAAAATGAAACCGTGGCGCAAGCAAACGCAATGGCCGCCAGCGCGATGGTGGTGCAACGCGCACGATCCAGCCGCGCAACATGCGCCAGCGCGATGCGCAGCCGCGCCGCTTTGCGAACATTGGGAGTCGTATCGTGTAACGCGCCGTCCATCTCCGCTTCCCACTTCGGCCTTAGCCGTCGTCTCGAAGCGGAAAACCCGCGCCCAAAGGCCCGCCCGGCCATTGGAAGGACGACGTGCGCCGGCAGGTTTCCTGGCTCAGCGGCTCAAGCGCAGCGCTTTCGCCTTCCCGGTTTCCCAGTGGCCTGTGAAAGCGCGCATCGCCGCCTACAGTTGCGGGGGCAGCTGTGGATTTGGCTTCAACAAAAAGCCTGACCACATTCCCTTTTCCCTTCGCCTATCGAAGGGCACCGTCGCGTGGGCATAGTCTTACGGCGCGGGCGCCCGCTTCGCAAGCGCAGCGGCCCGTTGACCCAGTTTTGCAAAGGTTTGCGCGGTTTGCGCCGACCACGGACCAGGGCACAACAGCGGCGTGAGGTTGGCGCGCGTGATGAGCGAATGCCCCTTCAGCGCCGCCAATGCGGGATGTTTTAACACCGCGTCGGCGCGGGCGGGCGCGCGCTCATGCGAGCCATTCAAAATGAGCAGCGCAGGCGCGGCCGCCACCACACTTTCCACCGCAATGGTGCCAAGCCGTGTTTGCCCCATGCTGGGCGCGAGGTTTTTTAGCCCTGCAATACGCATCAATTCATCGGACATACCGCCCGCTGTTGCATAGCCATTGGGCTCATAAATCAGTGTGCCAATTGGCGGATGCGGGGCTGCTATGCGTGCCGCGTTCAACCGCGCATCCATCCGCGCCAGCATCGCTTTGGCCTTATCCACCGCGCCAAGTTTTTCACCCAGCATCAGCGTGATCTTGCGCACATCGGCCAGCGATTTCGCCCATGGCACATCCAGCACGGCAATGTTTGCGGCTTTCAGATGTTCGCGTAAATGCGGATTGGTGCCCGCATACATCACCACCAGATCGGGATGGCGCGCGAACACGGTTTCCGCGCTGGGCCGGATCAGATCGATACCGCGCACCTTGTCCGCAATGGTGGAGACGACCGGGTTTGTATCGCCCGCCAGATAAGACAGCGCCGCGATTCGTTCGCGCGGCAGCAGACGAAAGACATATTCATCCGTGCACAAAAAGGCGGAGACGACGTGCTGCGGCGCCGCAAATCCCGGCTGCGCCAATAATATTCCCGCCAAAAGGGCCAAAGCAGGCCAGCTATGTTTAAAACGCATATTGATTATTCAGCATCCACAACCCAAATCTGCCCTACCACAAAGGGGAGATATATGCGCACCACATTCGCAATTTTCGCGCTGGCGGCACTCACCGCCTCCGCGCCAGCACTGGCCGCGCCCAGTGCAGCCGACATTCTAAATGCCAACGCCAAGGCTGCAGGTCAGGCGGCATTAACCGGAAAAGCCACGATCAAAACCGCCACCGCGTTTCAGGGCATGGGCATGACCGGCACGACGCAGTCGCTGACCGATCTGAAGACCGGCCATTACGTCGATTCCTTCCATATTGGTCCGGCAACAGGCGCCAATGGTTTCAACGGCAAAAATGCCTGGGCAAAGGATTCGTCCGGCACTGTCACCCTGCAACAGGGCGGTGAACAGCGCGAATTGGCCGTGAACGAAGCCTATCGCCGCGCCAATCTGTGGTGGCAACCGGACCGCGGCGGCGCAACGATTACTGCGGCACAGAAAACTGCGGACGGCAAAACCTATGACGTGCTGAGCGTGACGCCAAAGGGCGGCAAAAATTTCGACGCATGGTTCGACACGAAAACACATCAACTGGTCCGCATTACCGAAAAGCAAGGACCGAACACCGTAACCACCAAAATGTCCGGTTATAAATCCGAAGGCGGCGTGATGTTGCCCAAGACCACAACAGTCGATTCTGGCGTGGGCGCAAA
The DNA here is from genome assembly GCA_040255365.1 of Hyphomicrobiales bacterium. Lineage (GTDB taxonomy): Bacteria > Pseudomonadota > Alphaproteobacteria > Micropepsales > Micropepsaceae > Rhizomicrobium. Next base: position 4,922 of record JBDZUY010000055.1, on the reverse strand, counting down.
ATACATTCAGACGATCACGCTGACCAAAGCCGAATTCCTGCCCGCGCAGCCCGCAACCGCGTATGACCCGCCAAAAGTTCAGGTAACAGATTTCTCCATCGCTGGCGGCAAAAGCGAAACCACATTCCCCATTCAGCTCATCAACAATCACATTTACGCGCAGGCCAAGGTCAACGGCAAAGGGCCCTTTACCTTTATCTTCGATACGGGTGGTCACAACATTGTCGTGCCTGACACGGCAAAGGAACTGGGCCTGAAGGTCGAAGGCAAATTGCCGGTTTCCGGCGCGGGCGAAAAAATTATGGAAGGCGGTTTTACCCACGCCAAATCCATCTCGGTCGCCGATGCCACGGTGAAAAACCAGCTCATCATGGTTCTGCCTCTGGATACCCTCGCCCATGTCGAAGGCACAAAGATGCCCGGCATGATCGGCTATGAAGTGTTTCGCCGCTTCGTCACGCGCATCGATTACGGCGCGAAAACCATGACCCTGATCGATCCCAAAAAGTTCGATGCGAAAGATGCTGGCACGCCGGTCAAGTTTACCTTCAATGGCAGCATTCCCGAAGTGATGGGCACGTTTGAAGGCATCCCCGCAAAATTCGATATCGATACAGGTGCGCGTTCCGAACTGACCCTAACCAAACCGTTCGCAGAGAAAAATAAGCTGCGCGCCACACACCCCAAAGGTGTTGAAGCGGCAGATGGTTGGGGCGTGGGCGGGCCCAGCCGCGGTTACGTCACCATGGGCAAAAGCATGACGCTTGGCGATGTGAAGCTGGACAATATTGTCACCTCACTCGCAACACAGGACAAGGGCGCATTCGCTGGCGCGGATTATTCCGGCAATGTCGGCGGCGGCATTCTGAAGCGCTTCACCGTGACCTTCGATTACGACAACATGGTGATGTATCTGAAACCGCGCACGGACAAAATTGCAGATGTCGGCACCTTTGATCGCTCTGGCATGTGGATCAACGACACGACCGGCAAAGATGCGGGCGATTTCGTCATCGCCGACATCACGGCCAAAGGTCCCGCAGAAACCGCAGGCCTGAAGAAAGGCGATGTCATTACCAAAGTGGATGGCAAACCGGCGACGGACATGCACCTTTATGATCTGCGTCAACGTCTGCGCAATGATGCGCCAGGCACAAAAGTGGTGTTCACCGTCAAACATGGTGACGAAACGCACGATGTGACCGTGACCCTGAAAAAACAGATTTGAACCCATCCGATCATCCGGCAAAGCCTTATCCCGCACAGAACGCGGGGTAAGGCTTTGTTTTTGCGGGCAGACATATTTTCCTTATCCACCTGCCCCGGAAGCTGGGCTAGAGTGCCAATCAGCGGCGCAGATTCGCACCCGCCAGAATTCAGGAACAGGACAGCTTCATGCCTATCTATCGTGCCCCGATCGACGATTACCGCTTTGTTCTCAACGAGCTTCTGGAGGTGGAGGCACATCGCGACCTGCCCGATTTCGGCGAACTGACGCCCGACCTTCTGGACGACATTCTGAGCAATGCGGGCAAATTCTGCGAAGAAGTTTTGCAGCCGATCAATCAGAGCGGCGACGAAGAAGGCGCGCATTTTGAAAACGGCGTCGTGCGCACGCCCAAAGGTTTCAAGGAAGCCTATGACGCCTACTGCGAATCCGGCTGGGGCGCACTGACGGCGCCACAGAAATATGGCGGCGCGGGCCTTCCCATGACGGTGGGCATTGCGGTCGCCGAAATGGCGCAAAGCGCGAACCAGTCTTTTGCCATGTATCCCGGCCTTACGGGTGCCGCGGCCAGCGCATTAGGCGCCACGGGCGAAAAATGGATGAAGGACGCGATCCTTCCCAAAATGATTTCCGGCGAATGGGCGGGCACGATGTGCCTGACCGAGCCGCATTGCGGCACCGATTTGCGCCTGATGAAAACGCGCGCGGTGGAACAGCCCGATGGCACCTATCGCATGAGCGGCACAAAGATTTTCATCTCCGGCGGCGATCAGGATTTGACCGACAACATTGTGCATATGGTGATCGCGAAAATCCCGGACGAGAACGGCCACATTGCCGATGATCTTTCGACTGTGAATTTTTTCATGGTGCCGAAATTCATCGTCAGCGAAGACGGCACGATGGGCAAACGCAATGCGGTGAATACCGGCGGCATTGAAAAGAAAATGGGCATCAAGGCACAGGCGACCTGTGTGCTGAATTTTGATGATGCCGTCGCCTGGCGGCTGGGGCCCAAACCCACCCCGCCAAAGCCGGGCGAAAAACGCTCTTCCTCTGCCGGTATGGCCGGCATGTTCGGCATGATGAATGCCGCGCGGCTTGGCGTTGGTGTGCAGGGGATCGGCATTGCCGAAGTCGCCTATCAGAACGCCTATGCCTATGCGCATGAACGCCGGGTGGGCCGCGCGCTGACCGGCTCGATGGAGCCGGACAAACCCGCCGATTTGGCAATCGTGCATCCTGATGTGCGGCGCATGTTGTTGCATTGCCGCTCCTTTATCGAAGGGGCGCGCGCGATTGCGATGTGGACGACATTGAACATGGCGATTGCCGATTCCGAGCGCCCAGAAAAAGACACTGCTGGTCTTTTGTCCGACCTGATGACGCCGGTCATCAAGGCGTTCTTCACCGACATGGGTTTTGAAGCCGCCAACATGGCGATGCAGGTCTATGGCGGGCACGGCTATATCCGCGACAATGGCGTGGAACAATTTGTGCGCGATGGCCGCATCAATCAGACCTATGAAGGCGCCAACGGTGTGCAGGCGATGGACCTTGTCGGGCGCAAGCTGGCGCGCAAGGGCGGCGCGGCACCCATGGCGCTGTTGCAACTGATCACTGGCTGGCTGGGTGAAAATGCTGGCGACGACAAGATGGCGCCTTATACAAAGCCGGTGCAGCGCGGGCTCGACATTCTGCAACAGGCGACGATGTGGCTGGCACAGCACGGCATGAAGAACCCGAATGATGCGGGCGCGGGCGCGGTGGATTATCTGCGCCTGATGGGCATTGTCGTGACGGGCTGGATGTGGGCGCGCATGGCCAAGGTGGCGCAAGCCAGACTGGATGCGGGCACAGGCAACAAGGCGTTTTATGAAGCCAAGCTCGTCTCTGCACGCTACTGGATGGAACGCATGATCCCAGAATGCCCGATGCTGTTCGAACGCATTCAGGCAGGCAGCGAAACCATCATGGCGTTTGAGTGAGGCAATAGGAAACTCTTATGAAGCGCATTTTGACGGTTGGGATAACATATACAGGACCCAAAATTGAGGGCGTTGAGATTGAATCACTCGGACTATGCCGGGCAGAAATTTGCGATGAAAAAGCGGCGTATTCATTGTATGAATATGACGCTATAATCATCAATCCCTGCAGCTATTCTCACTTTATATTTGGCACAACCACAAAGCACTCTGAAAGTGACAACGAACTTTTTTCCCTCAAGAAAGAAAACAACGACTACGACTTGGATACCATTTTTGACAAGGAGGACAGGCGGCTGGAATTAGATGCCGCAATTAAAAATGGGACTGTAGTCGTGTGGTGCATGGCAGAACCTAAACCAACTCATTTCTTTGGTTTGCGGACAATAAATATTGGATATGCAAATTCTAAGGTCTCGAAAATCCTTGATGCCTCAGCATTACACAAAAAAAAGAGTCGTGCATTGAAGACAATGCCGGGATGCGAGCCATTCAAAGCTTATTTCGAGGCCATCGCAGCAGCAGGATGGAGATTATGTCTTTCTGAATATCCCGCTACATACACAAATATTGTTGACACACCGGAGGGCTATAGTCTGGGAGGATCAATCGAATTCGATACTGCTCTAGGATGGCTCTTGACGCCACCAACTTCAGAGGAAGCCGCCAACGCGCTAGTTAACTGCTGCGCCAAGATCAAGAAGAGTGATACGAAGCTAGAAAAGTATCACAGCATATTTCTTAGTCACACGCATGATGACAAACCTTTTGTGCGTGAACTGCAAAACCAACTAAATGCTCATGGCGTTGAAGAAATATGGATTGATGAAGCCGAAATTCAGGTCGGCGACTCTTTAATGAAGAAAATTGAAGAGGGGATGAAAACGTCAAAGTACGTCGCTGTTATACTGTCGAAAAATTCTGTCAAAGCTCCTTGGGTGCAAAAAGAGCTCGAAATCGCCATGAATACTGAAATTACAAAAGGCCAAGTAGTAGTTTTACCCATATTGTACGAGGAATGCGAACTTCCAGTATTCCTAAGTGGCAAACTCTACGCCGACTTTACAAATGCTGATCGCTCAGAAGAGTCTTTGCGGAAATTACTCAACAGGCTACGGATTTCTTAGCCTCTTGCTTGTTGATAAGTTCAGCTAGCAAAGCGCACTTCATCTTCTGTTAGGCCCTTTACGACGCTACATTATCCGGTTCGGCATTGAGGCCGGACTGGGTCATGATGACTTTGTAACGCGCGCCATCGTGCAGCGGCATGTAAGCGGCGGAACCGAAATTGCGGTCTTCGGTATAGGAGTGCTTCACAACCCAGAACAGCCAAGAGCGCGGCACATATTCATTGACCGGCGGCGGCGGCGCGGTCAGATCACACGCCGTGATGGTCTTGCCATTGCCGTGCAACGCATCGCGATATTTGTTCTGGATCTGATCGAGTGTATAGGTCGTGTCGAGGCCCAGAATATTGGCCCAGGGTTTCCATTTCTGCACACGCGCGCTGAGCGCCCATTCATCGCCCTGCAAGCGGCAGGTAATCGTCTCGCCCGGCCCGTCCAGATGTTTCACCGTGACATCGTAAATGCTTTGCGCGGGGTTCACCGCCTGCACACTCACCTCCGCCACCGGTGCTTCATAGGTCAGCCGCGAATAGGTTTGGAAGTTCAAACCCAGAAAGCTGCCCGCCACACCAACCAGCG
>JBDZUY010000026.1:41564-44904 GCA_040255365.1 Hyphomicrobiales bacterium | reverse complement strand
CGCGCGATGGTGGTTTTGCCGGTGCCGGGCGGGCCCCACAGGATGATGGATTGGGCGCGGCCGCGCGCCACCATGCGGCCCAGCGGCCCGCCGCCTTCGCCCGTATCGGATGGCGCGGCGATCAGATGATCCTGCCCCACCACCTCGCCCAGCGTTTGCGGACGCAGCCGGTCGGCCAGCGGGCGCGGCGCGTCATCGGGCAATCCACCGGCTTCAAACAGGTCGCTCATGCGAGCAGCCTAACGCTACCGGACGCGTCTAGCCATCCACACGCAGGGTCAGTTTCTGGCCGCCGCGGTTGACGCTCATCACCCAATGACCGCGTGCCGCCTCCAGCAAGGTTTTAAGCTGGCGAACCGAGGTGACATCCTGCCCGTTGATGCTTTCCACAATATCGCCGGGTTGGAAGCCCTGTTGCGCGGCGATGGAATCCCCGCGCGAAATCACAACCACACCCTTGGCCATGATGTTCATCTGCAGATCGGTGGCGACGGCGGGCGACAGGTTTGCCACTTTCGCACCCGTCATCGGATTGCGGCCCGCAATCGTCGTGGTATCGCGCGGCGGATTTTCCGGCGGCAATTCCAGCTTGATCGTCACGTCCTCAATCTTGCCGCGCTTCGACACTTTGAAGCTTGGGCCGTCGCCCGCTTTGTGTGTGGCGATGCGATAGTTCAGTGCCTGCATGTCATTGACCGCGATGCCATCGACCGCCAGCACAACATCGCCGGTTTTCAATCCGGCTTTTGCGGCGGGACCGTTCGGATAAATTTCTTTCAGAAGCACACCGGCCGGGCGGTCCAGCCCCATACTGTCGGCCAGTTCGGCGGTTACCGCTTGGCCTTCCGCGCCCATCCAGGGAATTTTTACACCGCCGCCCAGCGCGCCTTCGACAACGCGCTTGGCCAGATTGGCGGGGATCGCAAACCCGATGCCGATGGATTCACCGGTGCGCGAATAGATCGCCGAATTGACGCCAGCCAGTTTGCCATCGGTTGTAATCAGCGCGCCGCCGGAATTGCCCGGATTGATCGCCGCATCGGTTTGAATAAAGAAATGATAATCACTGGCCGTGTCGGCGCTGCGCGCAAGGGCCGAGACAATGCCCATCGTCACGGTTTGCCCGACACCGAACGGATTGCCCAGCGCCAGCACAAGATCACCAACTTCCAGTTTGTCGCTGTTGCCGAACGGAATGGTCGGCAGTTTTTCGCCCTTGGTGTCGATCTTCAAAACCGCAAGATCGGTGCGCTTGTCCGCCAGCAACACCTTGGCCTTGAACTCACGCTTGTCGGAAAGCGCGACGACAATATCCTGCCCACCCTGCACCACATGATTGTTGGTCAGGATGACACCATCGCTGCGCACGATCACGCCGGAGCCGAGCGATTGCTGTACCCGTTTGCGCATTTGCGGCGATGCGCCAAAGAATTGGCGAAAGAACGGGTCGTTGAAGAACGGATTGACCTGTTGGCGCACCACCGTGCGCGCATACACATTCACGACTGCGGGCTGCACCTTTTTCACGATCGGCGCGAAGGTGAGATTCACCTGGCCCATCGATTGCGGCACCAGATCTTTGGCAAGCGCCGGGCCAGAGGCGAATGAGAATGTAAGCGCGGCAGCAAGACCAAACGCAGCGGCAAAATGTGAGGAACGGATCATCATTATGTCCTTCGCATACAAAGTGGCGTCAAAAGAGGCGGCGGCAAAAATAAAGGGCGGCTCGATCCCGAACCGCCCCCAAACCCTAACACGTGAATCTGTCCTGTAGATTACGCGTCTGTTTCTTCTTCGTCCTGCATCACCGGACCGGAATCCAGCCCCTTGGCATCCAGATCGCGATCCACAAATTCCACAAACGCCATCGGCGCATTGTCGCCGTGGCGGAAGCCCGCCTTCAGCACGCGAATGTAACCGCCGGGCCGTTCGGCATAACGCGGGCCAAGCACATCAAACAATTTCTTGACCTGCGTTTCATCGCGCACCTGAGAAATCGCCAGACGGCGCGCATGCAGATTGTCGGCACCGCGGCGCGACAGCGTCACCAGCTTTTCAACAAAGGGGCGCAGCTCCTTTGCCTTGGGCAAGGTAGTCTTGATCTGCTCATGCTTGATCAGCGCGGCGGCCATGTTCGCGAACATGGCGGTGCGGTGCGAGCTTGTCCGGTTGAGCTTCCGGCCTTGATTGCGATGGCGCATAACACTTCAGCTTTCGATTAAAGGCGGATCAGTACTGATCCTCGTAACGCTTTGCGAGGTCTTCGATATTCTCTGGCGGCCAGCCCGGCACTTCCATGCCCAGATGCAGACCCATTTCCGCCAGCACGGCCTTGATCTCGTTCAGCGATTTGCGCCCGAAATTCGGTGTGCGCAGCATTTCGCCTTCGGTCTTCTGAATCAGATCGCCGATGTAAACGATGTTGTCGTTCTTCAGGCAGTTGGCCGAACGCACCGAGAGTTCCAGCTCGTCCACCTTCTTCAACAGAACAGGGTTGAAGGCCAGGTCCGGCTTGGTTTCTTCGGCAACGCGCTCGCGCGGCTCTTCGAAATTGATGAAGACCTGGAGCTGATCCTGAAGAATGCGCGCGGCATAGGCCACGGCATTGTCGGGCGATACGGCGCCATTGGTTTCCACATTCATGGTCAGCTTGTCGTAATCCAGAATCTGACCTTCGCGCGTGTGCTCGACCTTGTAGGAGACTTTCTTCACCGGCGAGAACAGCGAATCCACCGGGATCAACCCGATAGGCGCATCTTCGGGACGGTTGCGATCTGCCTGAACATAGCCCTTGCCCGTGGCAACGGTCAGTTCCATGCGGAAATCCACCTTGTCATCCAGGGTGCACAGCACCAGATCCGGGTTGAGGATTTCAACATCGGCAATCGCCGCAATCTGGCCAGCGGTGACTTCGCACGGGCCTTCGGCCCGCAACGAAAGACGCTTGGGCCCTTCGGCATGCATGCGCAGCGCAATCTGTTTGACGTTCAACACCAGATCGGTGACGTCTTCACGCACGCCCGGAATGGACGAAAATTCGTGCAGCACGCCTTCGATCTGGATCGAAGTCACGGCCGCGCCCTGCAAAGAGGACAACAGCACGCGGCGCAGCGCATTGCCGAGCGTCAAACCAAAACCGCGTTCCAGCGGTTCGGCAACGATGGTCGCGGTATTGCCGGCATCGGGCTCTGCTTCAACGCGGAGCTTTTGCGGCTTGATCAATTCCTGCCAATTCTTCTGAAACATTTTTGCCTCATCGTATCCCGGACATGTCGGACCACGCCCTATACGTTCGATGGGTAGCTAGTTCCGAACTACTACTCACAAATTTTATGGTCGC